>NZ_CAWVIN010000002.1:305000-863635 GCF_963929405.1 Enteroscipio rubneri
ATGGAAATCAGCGCGGCATGCATCCTGAGACGCGAGACGAAGGCACTAGCTGAAGTCGGCGAGCCCATGCTTCCGAGAAAAACCTCTAGGAAGGGACATCGGCGCCCGTACCAAAACCGACACAGGTGGGCGGGTAGAGCATACCGAGGCGATCGGGAGAACCATGGTTAAGGAACTCGGCATACTGACTCCGTAACTTCGGGAGAAGGAGTGCCCCTGCGGGTGAAGGACTTCGCGTCTGGAGCGTGCGGGGGTCGCAGCGAAACGGCCCAAGCGACTGTTTATCAAAAACACAGGACTCTGCTAAGTCGCAAGACGACGTATAGGGTCTGACGCCTGCCCGGTGCTGGAAGGTTACGTGGATGGGTTAGCGCAAGCGAAGCTCTGAAACTAAGCCCCAGTAAACGGCGGCCGTAACTATAACGGTCCTAAGGTAGCGAAATTCCTTGTCGGGTAAGTTCCGACCTGCACGAATGGCGTAACGATTTGGGCGCTGTCTCAACCATGGACCCGGTGAAATTGTATTATTCGTGAAGATGCGAATTACCTGCGGAAGGACGGAAAGACCCCGTGAACCTTCACTGCAGCTTGGCATTGGTCGTTGGCTCGGCGCGTAGAGGATAGGCAGGAGGCTTTGAAGCGGGGACGCCAGTTCCCGTGGAGCCGACCTTGGAATACTGCCCTCGTCGTTCCGGCGACCTAACCCGAGGCCGCGATCCGGCTCGGGGACCGTGCCAGGCGGGTAGTTTGACTGGGGCGGTCGCCTCCTAAAATGTAACGGAGGCGCGCAAAGGTCCGCTCAGGACGGTCGGCAACCGTCCCGAGAGCGCAAGAGTGCAAGCGGGCTTGACTGCGAGGCAGACACGCCGAGCAGGTGCGAAAGCAGGTTCTAGTGATCCGGCGGCCCAATGTGGGATGGCCGTCGCTCAACGGATAAAAGGTACTCCGGGGATAACAGGCTGATCTTGCCCAAGAGTCCACATCGACGGCAAGGTTTGGCACCTCGATGTCGGCTCATCGCATCCTGGGGCTGAAGTCAGTCCCAAGGGTATGGCTGTTCGCCATTTAAAGCGGTACGCGAGCTGGGTTCAGAACGTCGTGAGACAGTTCGGTCCCTATCCTCCGCAGGCGTAAGAGAATTGAGGAGATCTGCCCCTAGTACGAGAGGACCGGGGTGGACGGACCTCTGGTGCAGCAGTTGTCGACCAACGGCACAGCTGCCTAGCTACGTTCGGCACGGATAACCGCTGAAAGCATCTAAGTGGGAAGCCGTCTCCAAGATGAGTTCTCTTTTCGGTAAGGGCCCTTATAGACTATGAGGTCGATAGGCCGCAGGTGTAAGGCGTGCGAGCGCCTCAGCCGAGCGGTACTAATAGCCCGAGCTCTTCTTCCAGTATGCATCATTCTTCGAGGCTGTATCGAGCTTCGCGATCGATCGTGTCGAGCGCTGTGCAACCGCCAGGGTGGCGCGGAGGCGCCGCACCGGGCGGCTCTTATACAGGAGCCGCGGGGGAGCGCCCCCCGCGAGCGCGACCATGGAGGCGGGGATCACCCGGTCCCATTCCGAACCCGGAAGTTAAGCCCGCCATCGCCGAGAGTACTGCAGCGTCAGGCTGCGGGAGGGTAGGGCGTCGCGCTCGCGGAGGGCGCTTTTCGCTATTCCGTGCCGCGCATCGTGCGCGGCCGACGAGCCGGAGGGTCCCGAGAGGGGCCCTTTTCTCGTTTTCGGGCACGGAGGCGCGCTGTCATCCGCATCGCCGAACGGCTATCTTCGGCGGCAGGGCGGCAGGGCGGCAGAGCTTCAGGCGGGAGCCCTGGGGGATCGGCGCCGCCATCGCGGAGTATCCTTTATCAAATGAAAGACCGTCTATAGATTAGTTTTCATATAGTTTAATGTTTAACGATAAAATGACTTGACTTATGCCTGCGCGCATTCTGGGATGCGCGCAGGCATTTCTTATGCCTTCTCATAATCTATGATCAAAAAAGAATCGCACGATTACCGCAGATAGGAGCGGTATTAGGCAACCTTTGGCCGGCACCGAGCTGGTCGAGGTGCGTTGTGCGAACGGATTGACCATGAACGATGAGAAGGGAGGATTAACACAGAAAGACTCGCGCGCAGATGGCTTGCGCGGCGGCAGACGGGCTGTCTGAACCCGCGTGCGGCGAACTGCGCTCTTCAGAGGAAGCCCACAAGGGCGGAGAGGATTGTGATATGGCAAAGATTGACAAGATGATCAAGGGCCTGACAGGCCAGACCGAGGAAGAGCAGCGCCTGAAGGAGCAATTCAGCTTCCTGCAGAAGATGGCGCGGGCGAAGTGCGAGACGTTCGAGAGCGAGCTCAAGGTCATGCTCAGCAATAAGGAGACGGCGGGCGCGATCGAAATCGTGGGCGACAAGGCGTTCGAATACCACCATTCGCAGCACGTGAATATCTCGCACGGCTGCGACGATGCCATCATGGAGGCCGTCAACGAGTTCTTCAAAGGCAAGTCGGGCGTAAAGCAGGGATTCAAGGCCATCGTCAAGCAAGGTTTGTCGGGTCTGATCGGCGACACCACCATTGGCGAGACCACCGAGAATATGTTCTTCGTGTTCCCCGAGAACTACTCCATCGTGCGCGTGGACGTGAAAGCCTACAAATACACCTTTTCGACGAAAGGCGTGCTGGCAAAGGACGTGGAGAACGTGTTCGTCTACACCATGGCGAAGTCCATCGTGGACCACAAGAAAGTGGGCATCGACTACCTGCTGCACTGCGTGGTGGACATGATGCGCAAGGACAATGAAGATGAGCCGCCGATCGGCGAGGTCATGGATTTCATCAAAGAGCTGCAGCTGTGCTGGAAGCTGCTCGAGGCCGACGCCGTTCCGACGCCGACAATCGAAACGGTGCGCGGCGCCGCGCCGAGTGTGAGCGCCAATGCGATGTCCAAGGCCTTGAAAGAGGTCAAGGCGCTCACGCCCGAAGACGTCCTTGCCTCTGCGGCGAAAGGGGCGCAATCATGAGTACGCCGCAGGTGGCCCGCGTGGCCATCGTCAACAACACAGGCGCGCGCATGGAGCAGGTAGTGCTTACCCATCGTTTCGGAGATAGTGACGCCGTGGACATTCTCATGTGGGATCAGCTTGATCCGGGTGTTCAGAGCAGCACGAAGAACGTGCGCTTCGCGACGGGATTCGGCGACACGACCAACTACGACTGGTGGCTTTTGACCTGGAAGACACACAATGCTGCGCATGAGGTGGTCGAGCATGCGAGTGCTCCGTCGGTGTTTAACATGGTCGGCGACTACGTCATCATGGGCGGCGAAGATGCGATCTCGTCGCTTAAGGGCGTACCGGCTCTCATCTCTTCGGCTGATCCGGTCAAGAGCGCAAGCGAGTTCGGCGGCGCTTTGACCAAGCTGCTGTTTGGCGGCATCGCGCGCAAAGTGAGCAAGAAGGCGTTTAAAGAGCACATGCTCACCAGCGCGGATGCGTACAATTCGGTCGCTCCTGGTGCGGGTCCTGAAGTCAAGGTGACCGTCGGTGAGGGAACCATGACCATAACCAGCCCGTCGGGAACCTCAAAGGCCGACTGCACGACCCTTGCCATTCCGGCCGCGCTTCCGGCTGTGCCGTAAGCGTTTGCGATTCTTCAAATAGTGCGGCGGGAGGATGGGCATGATGGACACAGGCAGGCATGGCAAGCTGCGGCTTGCGCTCGCCTTCGCCGTGCTGATCGTCCTGGCGGCGGGCATCGCGCTTGCCGTCGGGGCGATCCTGCAGGACGAGCGGGACAACCGATCGGCGGAGGCGGAGGTGGAGAGCGGCGGCCTGCTGCCGATCTCGCCGGAATGGCTCGAGTATACCTATGGCGAACCAGGGCAGGCCGTGCTCGCTGTGAACGATTTTCCGGAGAAGTTCGATCTGCGCGAAGAAGGGCTTGTCGCGCAAGTTGAGGACCAGAGCCCCTTCAGCACCTGCTGGGCGTTCGGCGCGCTGGGCTCGCTCGAGTCGAATGCGCTTATGCAAAATGACGGGGCGCGTGCGGGCTTTTCGGGCTATTCTGAGCATCATCTGGCCTGGTTCGCCTATGAAGTGCAGCGATCGGGCGACCAGGAAGGGGAGGGTGCGACTCCGGCGAATCTCGGCACCTTCGATCCGCAGTGGAGCTCTGTGTACCATATGGCGGCCGGATCGCCGTACCTGGCGCTCTCGACGCTCGCGTCGTGGACGGGCGCGGAGGACCAGGCCACGGTGCCGTATGTTGACGATCGGGGGTCGACGGAAGCCGGCAATGAGAGCTGGCGCGTTGCCGAGAGCTTGCGGTTCGACGCGCGGAACCATCTCACCGACGTCGACTTCCTGCCCACGCCGGTGATCGAGCAGGACGGCGAGCACGTATACAGCCAGGCGGCCGTCGATGCCGTCAAGCGCTCCATTATGGAGAATGGAGCCGTGTCGGTGTCGTACTATGCCGATCAGAGCGTGCCTGGCGAAGAGGGTAATTCCTCGTACTTCAACCGCGACACCTGGGCATCGTGCGTGACCGGCGTCGAAGAGTTCGAACGCGATTTCATCGTGCCGAACCACGTGGTGACCATCGTCGGCTGGGATGATGCCTACTCAAAGGACAACTACACCGAGGGGTGCCGGCCTGCCGGTGACGGCGCGTGGATCGCCAAGAACAGCTGGGGAAGGGGGACGTGGGGCTTGCCCGATGAGAACGGTGAGCCATCGGGGTACTTCTACCTTTCCTATTACGACGAAACCGCCTGCGAGTTCATGAGCTTCCAAGGAGATGCCGTGGAAGACGGGTTCGAGTATGAGCGCAACTACCAGTACGATTATCTCGGCATGTCCGCCATGCTCGTGGATACCGAGTACGTCGACGGCGAGGCGTCGACGGCGAACGTGTTCGTTGCGGATGGTGACGAGGAGCTTGGCGCCGTCTCGGCGGTGACGTTTCGACCTGAGGCGAGCGTGGAGGTGGAGGTGTACGTGCTTGGCGAGGATGCGGTGGTTCCCGACGACGGTCGACTGGTGGCGCATACGGCCGAGACGTTCGATTACGGGGGCTATCATACCGTGGAGCTGGACGAGCCGGTAGATTTGGCTGCCGATGAGCGTTTTGCGGTGGTTGAGACCATCGAGGCGCCCGGCGAGGACGGCGAGTCGGTATACCAGGTCTACTTCGAAAACGCCCCCGCCGACGAGGCGAGCTCGCTTCGGTGGACGAACCTCTCCCAGCTTGAGACGACCGCGAGGGCGAACGCGGGCGAGAGCTTTCGCTACGATGAGGGCATTGGCTGGCGGGATGCGACCGAGCTCGACACGCGGGCGTGCCTGTACGACCAGGGAATAAGGGTGAAGTACGGCAACGCGCTGATCAAGGCGTTTGCGAATAGCCAGGATGAGGGATGAGGGGTGGCAGGTGGCCTGCCCGGATGGGTGTTTGGAAGCAGACGCCGGGGTAGGGGCTTGGCAACCTTCAAGGCAGAATCGGGTCTTCGAACCTCCAAGCCCCCTAGCCAATCCGGCCTCATTTGCCGTATAATGCTATTGCGTAGGTACTAATTCATGCGTGGTCGGGAGTTGCACTATGGACGTAACGCGTAGCGCGGATGATCGGCCGTCATTCTGCAGGGTTGCATCCCGGACATTCCTCGCACTTATCCTCGCGTTCTCTCTCAGTATTCCAGCGCCTGCTCTCGCTTTGTCGAACGATGCAGGACAATCGCTCGCCTCGCAGGTGGATCGGGCATCCGACCCCCAAGACAACGAAGGCACGTCGGATTCCACCCAGGCTGCGGCGGCCGAAGGATCCGACCCATCCGCATCGGTTACGGGCGAATCTCAGGAAGCCGGACCCGATGCGGCAAGTCCTAACTCGTCTTCCTCGTTGCAATCCGAAGAGCCTTCCGCCCAGGGCCTCGCTCAACATTCGGATGCAGCGAATGCGACTTCGACTGAGCCATCGTTGGAAAGCGTCGATGAGCCGCGCGACGACGTCGTCCCCGGCGAGATCATTGTGGTGTATGACTCGGCGGTATCGTCAGGCTCGCAGACATTCAGCCTTGAAGACCAGGCGCAGCCGGATGGCCTTGACGTGCAGGTGGTCGAGGAGATCGCGCCTGCCGATGGCGACGTGGGGCCGACCGTGGTGGCTGAAATTCCCGATGACACGACGGTTGACGAAGCTGTCGAGCAGCTGTCCGGTGCGCCCGGAGTGGCGTATGTTCAGCCAAACTATCTCTACCAGCTGATCGACGGGTTTGATGTGAGCGTTGCGGACGGGGGCGCGTCGATCCTTTCGGAAGAGGCCGCTTCGAAGGCGACCGTGAATGATCCCTACTGCATCGACACTCGTGAGGGGAAGAACCAGTACTACCTGTACAATAGCAACGTGATCGATGCATGGGATAGCGCGAAATCCGATGGATCTGCGACGGTGGCGGTGCTCGACACCGGTTGCAGGCTCGATCATGAAGACCTGCAGGGAACGCTCGACGCGGCACATGCGTGGGATGCTTACCATGACGTTGCGCTCGATGCCAGCCCGACGGTATCTGCAGGAGACAACAACGGTCACGGAACGCATGTCTGCGGCATCGTTTCAGCGCAGGCGAACAATGCCGTGGGAATCGCCGGGGCATCGTACAACGCGAAAGTGCTTCCCGTCAAAGTGTTCAGCGATGAGGCTTCGAATGCCAGCGCCCCGACCGCGAAGATCGTGCAAGCCTACACCTACCTGGATGGCCTTATCAAGAGCGGCGCGTTGAGCGATCTTCGGGTCGTCAACATGAGCCTTGGACTCTATGGGGAGAGCGATCCTGCATTCGAGTCTGCGATTGAGAAGATGCGCTCCGAGCATAATGTGCTCACCGTGTGCGCGGGTGGTAACGGGGTGAACGGCGTGCCGAAGACCGAGCGCTCGCTCCCATCGGATTTCGATGCCTGTCTCTCGGTGACGTCGCTTAATCAAGATGGAACTTATTCGCCATGGGCCGATTACAATGAATACAAGGATATCGGCGCTCCCGGCGTGAGTCTGCTCTCAACGTATAAGGATTCGTCGAGCAGCTATGCTTTTTTGAACGGCACCTCCATGGCGTCCCCGCTGGTTGCCGGGATCGCCACTCTTTTGTGGGCGGCCGATCCCGATCTGACGGTCGATGAAGCCGTCCGCGCGATAACGAGCACGGCGGTGCCGATCGAGGATGCCAGAACCGCTGCGAGCGGTGTTGCGAACGGCAGCGCGGGGGCCATCGATGCGCAGGCGGCCGTCAACGCCGTCAAGGCCGGGTCTTCCGAAAACGTGTTTGACGCTGATGCGCTGCCAGGAGCAACAACGCAAGGCAATCTGGTTCTGCTCGTGCGATTCAAGGGTGATTCTTCGGGCGATGAGCGGACTAGTTACAACGCATCGTATCCCTCTGCTGCGGCAGGCGTGAAAACGCAGTGGGAATATCTGATGAAGAGTATGAACACTGTCAATGATAGTCTATACACGTTCAGAGGCTACGTGCGGACGGCTTCGAATGGTAGTTATGACGTGAGCAGCGTCTTCCCTCAGACGCAGCCGGGAGGCAATGTTGCCTACATTACGCTCGATAACGAGCTGTCGTACTATCAAGATGATGCTCTCGGCGATCTCAGGCTTCTGACAGATACTATCCAGAAGTTCAATGCTGCTCACCCCGATTTCGACGTCTCAAGCGCCGACCTCGACCATGACGGTACGATCGACAACCTTCTTTTGATGCCGGCAGTTTCGACAAGTGGATCGTTCACCAATCATTCAGCTTACAGCGCCGATGCAATAACCGTTGGCGCATCTTTGGGAAATACCGCGGTGCTCGGCTCTTATAACGTTGTCGAAAGCGTCGTGTCTGGTTCGCCGACGAGTACATTGTGCGACTCGTTTTTCATAGGAACCGTAATACACGAATTCCTCCATACCCTTGGCGCGCGCGATCTGTATCGCGGGGGAAGCACGGGCAAGCCCGTTTATACTTGGGATATCATGGGCGCATCTGACTCCAAGTCGTGGCCGTTAGCCATTACGCGTGAAGACATGGGGTGGTGTACCATTCCCGAAGCGGCTAACGAAGGAACGTATACCTTGTCTGCGCCTGTCGATGGCCAAAACGCGGTAGAAATTAAAACGCCTCTTTCCGATTCGGAGTATTTCGTCGTCGAGTTCCGACAGAAGGGAAAATCGGTATCCTCCCTAGATAGGGGCATCGGTGGGTCGGGGCTGATTGTGTATCGAGCCAACTCCGCTTTCGCAAAAGAAGGCAACATCAGGGGCAATGATTATGTCTATGTGTTTCGTCAAAACGAAACAGGGGTAGGTGATGCTGCAGGCGATATAGTCGCGGCGCAAGTAGGCACAAGTGCATACGGCGCGCCGCGTCAGACTATCGGCTCGTTAGCTATGAGCGATGACATAACCACCGGAGCTCTTTGCTATTCGAATGGGCAGAATTCGGGACTCAAAATCAGTGTCGTCGAGCAGACAGATGGTTCAATAACATTCAACGTTGTTCATGCGGATTATGCTTCGATGAGTCTTTGGAATGACCTGCTTGATGCGGCCGGCATCGGCCTAATGGCTGGCGATGATGTTATGGATACCAAGATCGTTGCGGGTCAGGATGGTATGTATTGCTTGACGGAGTCAAGTACCGATAGCGGACGACGCTCTCTGAATGCATGGAAGTATGCCGAAAGAGCGTGGGCTGATTGCGGGCAAGTTGCTCAAGGCCTTGGAGGAGCCGGCATGGCGTGGCATGACGGCGCTTTATATGTGGCAGCAGCTGATTATTCTAGTGACAAAATCGTACTGAAGAAGCTGGAAGGCGGCAGTTGGCAGGAAAAAGCGCGTATCGATAAGAGTTCGAACGAGCTGTCTCTATGTTCTGTTGGAAATACGCTGTATATGCTTGCCGATGGATACGGAACGCAGGTTCAGGTTTACGCATATAACAACGGTTCTCTCGATCCGCTTGGAGGTGTATTGCCGATCGGGCGCGCTTCATGCCCTAATCTGGTTGAAGTGAACGGGGCTCCGGTTGTCGTCTGCGGTGATTCCGATGCGCAAGCTTTAAAAGCTTTCCGCTACCAAGATGGTGCGTGGGCGACTACGATCGCCCTCGGCGACGGTTGCCCTGCTGCCTTGAGTGCTGCAAAAAGCAATGATGGTGCATACGTAATCTGTTCATATCAAAGTCGAACCATTGATGCTAGCGCGCCTATGCCACGACTGCTTAAACTCGACAAATCTGGAGCGATCTCGATAGAGCAGGAATTGCACGATCTCCCGCAGTATCTGCTCAAAGCGAGCGTTGCAGTAGGCGATGCGGATTTGTATTTGAGCACTGTCGACCAAAATAGCATTGCCGCAACCTATTCAGTTGCTCGTGCGGATCTTTCAACAGTCGATAAGCTGGGCGGTACCGTGTTTGCCCCAGCTGCTACGGTGGATTCTGCGGTTATTGGTGGCAAGGTGTATTGCGCGGTAAGTAGCGAAGGATCAAAAAAGGCATACGTGAAAGTTCATAGCGCTTTGGAATCGACGGATTCCGTGGTTACTATTTCATACGCATCGTCGGACGTTTCGATGGGAAGAGTAAGTTCCACGAGTGAGCAGGTGCATGCAACGACCGGATCGCCACTCGGGGCAACAGCCGAAGCAGCAACCGGCTATCACTTTGTGAACTGGAGCGACGTAAGCGGCAAGGTCGTATCGACGCAACCAACTTTCACCCCTGCAAAAGATGCTCAAACCAATGCATATGTTGGCGCAACCTATACGGCGAATTTTGCAGCAAACACCTACACGGTCAGTTTCGATTCCAATGGCGGTGTGGGCGTCATGGCGCCGCAGAATATGACCTACGGAAAAACCGCTGCGCTTTCAGCGAATACGTTTACTCGAACAGGATTTGTATTTCTCGGATGGAGCCGGAGCGCAGGTTCGGTCGTAACCCAATACAGGGATGGGCAGAGCGTGACAGATCTGACATCGGTTAATAGGTCGATCGTTTCGTTATATGCCGTATGGAGGAAAGAAGCCACTCATAAAGCCTCTCGTACTTTAGCTGGTAATACGCTTTTTGATACGTCTGCTGCTCAGGTCAGAGCTGCCTATTCATCGAGTTCGAAGGCTATACTAGTTGGCAATAATGGTTGGCAGGATGCCCTTTCGGGTGCGGGTCTTGCGGGCGCGTTAAACTGCCCCATTGTGTTTACAGATAAGAATTCCTTGAACGGCACAACAAAAGCTCTGCTTTCTGAGCTTGGCGTTAAAGATGTTGTCGTAATTGGCGGCTCTTCTGTTGTTTCCGATCAAGTATTGAGTGAGCTCGCGCGATTAGGTATTTCTTCGATGCGGGTTTGGGGCATGCGTTCGTACGATACTCAAATGGAAGTATACAACTATGGTGAAAAGCGGGGCCTTTGGGGAAAGGACACCGTTATCGTTGCTACGGGGACGGGCTTTGCGGACGCGCTTTCCATTGCTCCAGTTGCGTTTGTCAAAAACGCTCCAATATTTCTTGTAGATGGAAGCAAGGATTTAACCCAACGTCAAAAGAATGCTCTTTTCTCTGCCACGAAAGATGGGAAGTTTGTTCAAGCGCTTGTTATCGGGGGAACCGGTGCTGTGTCAAAAAACGTTGACTTTTCTTTGAGCAGTTACTCTAGGACTTGCCTGCGTATAGCGGGCCAAACGCTCTATGACACATCCGCCGAAGTGGCCGAGTGGGCTGCGGATACAAGCGTTCTCACTTGGGATGGCGTAGCTTTTACAACAGGAACAGGACCCTATGACGCTTTGTCTGGATCGGTGCTTCAAGGCAAAACAAGGTCAGTTCTCCTCCTTGTGAAGAATCCGTCATCTCCCACTGTCCACAGGGCATCTTTTAATAAGCAAGTTATTGCGAATGTAACCTTTTTTGGCGGAGAGATTGTAATGCCGCCAGCTACCAAAAGAGCCATCCTCTCAAGGCTTGGGTTCTAGCAGTGCATCTTTGCGGTCTAACGTAGTATTACTGGACGATGGGAACGTGTGGGATAGCGAGTATATCTGAAACAAGTCTCTATGAAATTCTTGTTTCATCTGGGCTCGCTCCAATTGCTCGATGCATCGTTCGCGATGGCAACGGAGGGTCCTATTATTTTCCTTAATTGAATTCGCAAGCTGGACACCTGTCCAGTTTGAACTTGCAATCGGATAGCGTAAGCCCTTGCCCTGTGCGAAGGCCTTCTGGCCCGAGCATGGGCCGCTTTTCTTCTTCGAGCTGTTTCTCTACCATGGACAAGCCCTTCTCCCGGCCCAGGGAAGGAGGATGCCATGCCCAAGAAGAAGGGAGCGCACCTGGGCTTCGACGACAGGTGCGAGATAGAGGACATGCTCAAAGAGGGCGCGTCCTTTCGGGAGATCGCCCGGAAGCTCGAGGTGTCGCCCACGACGGTATCCAACGAGGTGAGGCTCAACAGGGTGCTCTTCAAGCCCAAGGCGATGCCGCAGAAGGCCCAGGCAAGGTGTGCGAAGTACCGCGGCTGCACCAAGGTCGCGCTCTGCCCCTTGTGCTCCTCCCGCGCCGCAGCCTGCAAGCGCTGCGGCATGAAGCGCTGCTGGGACATCTGCAGGGAGTTCGACCCGCACACCTGCGCGCGCTGCGAGCGCGCGCCGTTCGTCTGCTCGAAGTGCGGCAAACGCGCCTACTGCACCTTTGAGAAAGCGCGCTACGTCGCCTCGAAGGCACAGGCAGCCCACGACGCCCGCTTGAGCGCGGCCCATGCCGGCATCGCCTGCGAGCCGGGCGAGTTGGAAGACATGGTGGGCAAGGTGAAGGGGCTCCTTTCCCAAGGGCAGAGCCTTCAGGCCATCTGGCTCACCCATAGATCCGAGTTCCCGGTGTGCGAGCGCACCTTCTACAACTACATGGACAAGGGCGTGATGGGGCTAGCCAACATCGAGCTGCCCAAGAAGGTCAAGTACGCCCCTCGCAAGGAGTGGGCGGACGGCAAGCCCAAGATGGACCTTGCCGGCAGGACCTACGCCGACTGGCTCGCCCTGCCCGACGACCTCAAGCTGCTCACCGTCCAGGTGGACTGCGTGGAAGGCCTCCGCCGCAACTCGAAGTGCATCCTCACGCTCCACTTCGTCCGCCTGTTCTTCCAGCTTTTCATCCTGCTCGAGAACAAGGACCAGGCCCACGTGAAGGCCGCCCTCGACGCGGTGGAGGCCTATTGCGAAGGCGTTTTCGAAGACGTCTTCCCGGTGATGCTGGGAGATCGCGGCTCGGAGTTCCTGGACTTCGCGAAGATCGAGACCGGCGCGGGCGGATCGCGCCGCACCCGGATGTTCTACTGCGATCCGGTGAAGCCGGGCCAGAAGGGGGCGTGCGAGAAGAACCATGTGGAGCTGAGGAAGATACTGCCGAAGGGGACCGACTTCGATGCCCTCACGTTCAACGACGTTGCCGAGGCGTGCTCGCACGTGAACTCGTATCCCAGGCCCGGCCAGGGGGCGGCGCCCATTCGGCTCGCCTCCCTGACCCTGCCTGCAAACCTGCTCGAGAGCCTCGGTGTCCATGCCGTCCCGCCAGACGACGTGATCATGACGCCCAAGCTGCTCGGGCTTTAGCGATTCCATTCTAATTGATTCATCAGGGCCGGGGCGAGGGTCTGCATATCTATTTGTATCGGGCGTCCGGATTGCTTTTGCAAAACTTGTACGGAGGCCTGCGCCAGCATGCCCTCGTTCGACCGCCTGCCCGAATCATCCGTTCAGAGCGCCCTCGAACCGACCCTTCGATTGCAAAATTGAAAGCAAACTGGACGGCCTAAGGACTATTCTCATTCATGATGTGCTTTGATGCCCCGAACGTCCAGCTTGCTATTGCAGTGTCCAGGTTGCGAATGCAATCAACTGTCCTATTTTTTTTGTTTGAATAGGCCATGCGTACAGATTTGCAGTGAATAGACAATGCGCGCTTTGTTATGCTTAATCTAATCCGAACAGAAGCCTGAAACGCTGAATGGAGATCATTGTGAAGATCTGTGTAGCGCGAGTGTTCGATAGCGTGCTTTCGTTTGTTTGTAAATCATATCAGCGAGATACGCATACGCGCTCGTCTGCCCTTTGCTTTCATGGATTTAATCAGTGTCTTGCAGGCGTGTCGCTGTCGTTCATCCTTGCAAGTGGGCTAGTTCCCGTTGTGCCGGTTCATGATCAAGCCTTTGCTGCAAACATTACAGGTTCGACTGCGGTATCTGCCCAGAATTCAGAAGATGAAGTGATCATCGTCTATGAGGATGATTCGCTTGAGCTTAATGAGAGTATTAATCCCAACGCTCGTTCGGCCGAAACAACGCTCCAAGATGTCGGCATCATTGATCAAGAAGAGATTGAGTCAACGACGGATAATCGTGGTGCCGTTTCTCTTGCGCAGTTATCTGAAGACGCGTCCATGGAAGAGGCTATTCAGAAATTAGAGGAGTCTCCCAGCATTGCATATGTGCAGCCGAATTACTCCTATTCATTGCTGGCAACTACGACGTCTGATCCGTACTGTGTGCCCGATGCGGAAGGCTCCAATCTCGATAATCAACAGTACTTGTTCGACACCAAGATCGTGGATGCGTGGGATTACGCCAAGACAGAGGGCTCAGTTACGGTTGCGGTGCTTGATACCGGGTGCAACCTGAATCATGTTGATCTGCAAGGAACTCTCGACGTTGAGCATGCCTACGACGTCACGTCGGGTTTGCTGCTCAGCCAAAGCGGGGTGGCCAACGGCGGTGATGCAAATGGCCACGGTACCCTGGTTTCGGGCGTTATCGCTGCTCGGGCCGACAATGGGCAGGGGATTGCTGGTTCTTCATACAATGCGAATATCTTGCCCGTTAAGGTGTTCGATGAGGAGAATACTTGTACATCTGCGGACCTCATTGCTGCTTACGCATACTTGAACGACCTGATCGAGATTGGTTCACTAACGGATCTGCGCGTTATCAATATAAGCATGGGCTACTATTCTGATAGGGGCGACCAGACGGACGAGGCTCTACATGAGTCCATTGCAAACATGCTCAATGAGCATGATGTGCTCACTGTCTGTGCGGGCGGCAACGGGGACGCTTCGGGCCAAGCTATTACTGCAGCTTGCTATCCGTCCGATTTTGATGAATGTCTTTCTGTAACTGCACTCGACGAAGATGGCTCGAATGCCACGTTCTCCGACTACAACGCGGCGAAGGACATAAGCGCACCAGGTGTAAATATTCTTTCCACTAACGTTGATGGCGGCTATTCGGCAGCGACGGGAAGTTCGATGTCTGCACCTATTGTTTCCGGTTCAGCAGCACTTCTCTGGTCGGTTGACTCTAGTCTGACCGCCTCGCAGATTGTCGATGTCCTGAAGAGTGCCGCTGTTGACGTGACGGGTAATGCGCATATGGAGAGCGGCAGCGCAGGCGCTTTGGATGTACGGGTAGCCATCGCTCAGGTGCTAGGTATTGACCAAAAAGACAGCGAGCAATCTAGTGAGCTGGGCGAAGATGATCCGGAGCTTGCTGATAACGCCAATGAGAATGCTGTGATGGGTCCCGGAGGCGATTCGGCTGACGAGCCTAATGGATCCGATAGGGAGACCAACGCCGGCAGTCCTGGCGAGAACAGTGAAGGGAGTTCTACTAACAAGACAGGGGAGGGGACTGAGAACAGTTGGCGCTACCAAAATGGTGAGTTGCTGCCGGGCATTGCGGGTTCGGGGTCAAGTTCGACTAATATCCTTCCGTTTGGTGCTGACAGCGCTTGGGAGAAAAATGGCTCCACATGGAGTACCATGTATGGCGGCTCTCGTATGACGGTCACGAATGCAATAGCTTTCGGTATTGATGTTTCCGAGCATAATGGGAATATCAACTGGGCTAAGGCGAAAGCTGCAGGAGTTGAGTTCGCCATTATCCGATGTGGTTATGGAATGAATCAGAGTAATCAGGACGATAAATACTTTTTTCAGAACGTACGAGGCTGTTTGGATAATGACATCCCGTTCGGTATTTATCTCTACTCTTATGCTGACAGTACTTCGCGCGCCTCAAGTGAGGCCGATCATGTCTTGCGGCTTCTCAGCGAGGCTGGATTGAGCCGTGCGAAAGTAGCCTATCCGATATATTACGATCTTGAAGAGAAAAGCCTCGAGAAAACGAGCAATAGGGCTTTGCTTGCAAACATGGCGTCTACGTTCTGCAATAAGATTTCTAATGCTGGCTATGCAGTTGGCATATATGCCAATAAGAATTGGTTCGATAATTATCTAACTGATCCAGTTTTTAATAAGTGGACGAAATGGGTTGCTCAGTATCCATATAGCGGCACCCTGAATGCAAAATGTTCCTATTCAGGGACTCACGACATGTGGCAATGCATGTCTTCGGGCAAAGTAAATGGAATCAACACGGCTGTTGACATCAATTTCGATTATCGATGGTATCCTCCAAAACTTATTTCAGATGGTAAAGGCCTCCGTTATCGCAATCCCGATGGAAGCTTCGCTACTGGTTGGCGCACTGTTTCCGGCAAGACCTACTACTTCGGAAGCGATACATATGCTCTCAAATGGGAGCAGACCATCGACGGCAAGTTCTACTACTTCGACACCGATTACTCCATGCGCACCGGATGGGTCACCTGGAACAAGGATGGGACGAGGACCTACTTTGGCAGTGACGGCGCCGCCCTTTCCGGATGGCAGACCATCGGTGGTAAGCGCTACTACTTCGATCCCGCGAAGCAGTACCACGGCGCCAGGTGGGAGACCACTATCGACGGCAAGTTCTACTACTTCGACACCGACTGCTCAATGTACACGGGACTGATCACTTGGAATCGCGACGGCTCCAAATCGTTCTTCGACAGCAATGGTGTGGCTGTGAAGGGGTGGAAGACGGTGTCGGGCAAGACCTACTACTTCGGCGACTCCTACTACTCTCTCAAATGGGAGCAGACCATCGACGGCAAGTTCTACTACTTCGACACCGATTACTCCATGCGCACCGGATGGGTCACCTGGAACAAGGATGGGACGAGGACCTACTTTGGCAGTGACGGCGCCGCCCTTTCCGGATGGCAGACCATCGGTGGTAAGCGCTACTACTTCGATCCCGCGAAGCAGTACCACGGCGCCAGGTGGGAGACCACTATCGACGGCAAGTTCTACTACTTCGACACCGACTGCTCAATGTACACGGGACTGATCACTTGGAATCGCGACGGCTCCAAATCGTTCTTCGACAGCAATGGTGTGGCTGTGAAGGGGTGGAAGACGGTGTCGGGCAAGACCTACTACTTCGGCGACTCCTACTACTCTCTCAAATGGGAGCAGACCATCGACGGCAAGTTCTACTACTTCGACACCGATTACTCCATGCGCACCGGATGGGTCACCTGGAACAAGGATGGGACGAGGACCTACTTTGGCAGTGACGGCGCCGCCCTTTCCGGATGGCAGACCATCGGTGGTAAGCGCTACTACTTCGATCCCGCGAAGCAGTACCACGGCGCCAGGTGGGAGACCACTATCGACGGCAAGTTCTACTACTTCGACACCGACTGCTCAATGTACACGGGACTGATCACTTGGAATCGCGACGGCTCCAAATCGTTCTTCGACAGCAATGGTGTGGCTGTGAAGGGGTGGAAGACGGTGTCGGGCAAGACCTACTACTTCGGCGACTCCTACTACTCTCTCAAATGGGAGCAGACCATCGACGGCAAGTTCTACTACTTCGACACCGATTACTCCATGCGCACCGGATGGGTCACCTGGAACAAGGATGGGACGAGGACCTACTTTGGCAGTGACGGCGCCGCCCTTTCCGGATGGCAGACCATCGGTGGTAAGCGCTACTACTTCGATCCCGCGAAGCAGTACCACGGCGCCAGGTGGGAGACCACTATCGACGGCAAGTTCTACTACTTCGACACCGACTGCTCAATGCATGTCGGTTGGCTCACATGGAACAGAGACGGTTCTCGTTCGTATTTTGATAGCAACGGCGTTATGGTCCGTGGTTTCTATACCATTGATGGCGTAATATATTATTTCGATAATAATGGACGTCTTGAATCCAGTATGTAGTATTTCGGCCTAAGTTGCTTCTGGGTATTCTGTTTATTAAAGGATTGTCTAGGGGTATGCCTGAACTTGCAGACATACCCCTAGGCTGTTGCATCAGCAAAAAGGTCTCGGGTTATACCCGAACTGGTCGATACAACTGCATGCTCGAAGTCGTACCTCTGGTGCACTGTCTTACACGCCTCAGATGGATTCCTAAAGACGAAAGGTTGAGCGAGGACAATCGACTGCATGCACAAGTCTCTTCACATCAATTACAAGCCAAGGCTACACTGGGAATGCTTATGGGCTTTTTCTGACGTCTCTTCAGTTTACCGTCCCTATTCAATCCTTTTCTCACTACACGATTGCGTTTGGTTTCGTCGAGACCGAGGTTGTCGAACGGGTTTGACCAAGTGCGACGTTGTGCGCGTGTGGGGCCTTTTCTTACTGCATTCAATTCTGATCTCATGGCTTGAAGCACCGCTCTGCAATGATGGCTAATATTCTTCTTGACAGGTCAAAGACAAAATGTATGAACTAACTTGTTAATCGACTAATTCGAAATCATTCACGGGAACAAAGAAATAGTGATTGCGTAATGGTCGGATACATCCGTATTATATTAATTGATCAATGAAAGCAGATTTTAATGGAGCCGGAAGACGCTTGAAATAGAAAGGCTAGATTATGAATCGTATTCTTGAGAGCCTTTGCCCTTTTCGGCTTTCCGCTGCCTTGCTTGTGACAAGCGCGTTTTTCATCGTTCTTTTTGCTTTTTCAGGCTCTGCTTATGCAGATGAAGATTCAGATTTTCTTATAAATTCAGAATGTGCTGCGGATGGTCGTGAGCAGAATAAAGAGCGGGTTGATTCGATACCGAAAGAGCAGACGCCGCTGGGAGAATCTACTCATTCCAATTCTTTAATAGCGCTTAATAAGAAAGATGTATGCCAGGAGGGTTTGCATCGAGACAATACCGGACTCAGGTATCGGCTTGATAGCGGTACTTTTGCTAGTGAGGAATGGCGCACTGTTTCCGGCAAGACCTACTACTTCGGAAGCGATACATATGCTCTCAAATGGGAGCAGACCATCGACGGCAAGTTCTACTACTTCGACACCGATTACTCCATGCGCACCGGATGGGTCACCTGGAACAAGGATGGGACGAGGACCTACTTTGGCAGTGACGGCGCCGCCCTTTCCGGATGGCAGACCATCGGTGGTAAGCGCTACTACTTCGATCCCGCGAAGCAGTACCACGGCGCCAGGTGGGAGACCACTATCGACGGCAAGTTCTACTACTTCGACACCGACTGCTCAATGTACACGGGACTGATCACTTGGAATCGCGACGGCTCCAAATCGTTCTTCGACAGCAATGGTGTGGCTGTGAAGGGGTGGAAGACGGTGTCGGGCAAGACCTACTACTTCGGCGACTCCTACTACTCTCTCAAATGGGAGCAGACCATCGACGGCAAGTTCTACTACTTCGACACCGATTACTCCATGCGCACCGGATGGGTCACCTGGAACAAGGATGGGACGAGGACCTACTTTGGCAGTGACGGCGCCGCCCTTTCCGGATGGCAGACCATCGGTGGTAAGCGCTACTACTTCGATCCCGCGAAGCAGTACCACGGCGCCAGGTGGGAGACCACTATCGACGGCAAGTTCTACTACTTCGACACCGACTGCTCAATGTACACGGGACTGATCACTTGGAATCGCGACGGCTCCAAATCGTTCTTCGACAGCAATGGTGTGGCTGTGAAGGGGTGGAAGACGGTGTCGGGCAAGACCTACTACTTCGGCGACTCCTACTACTCTCTCAAATGGGAGCAGACCATCGACGGCAAGTTCTACTACTTCGACACCGATTACTCCATGCGCACCGGATGGGTCACCTGGAACAAGGATGGGACGAGGACCTACTTTGGCAGTGACGGCGCCGCCCTTTCCGGATGGCAGACCATCGGTGGTAAGCGCTACTACTTCGATCCCGCGAAGCAGTACCACGGCGCCAGGTGGGAGACCACTATCGACGGCAAGTTCTACTACTTCGACACCGACTGCTCAATGTACACGGGACTGATCACTTGGAATCGCGACGGCTCCAAATCGTTCTTCGACAGCAATGGTGTGGCTGTGAAGGGGTGGAAGACGGTGTCGGGCAAGACCTACTACTTCGGCGACTCCTACTACTCTCTCAAATGGGAGCAGACCATCGACGGCAAGTTCTACTACTTCGACACCGATTACTCCATGCGCACCGGATGGGTCACCTGGAACAAGGATGGGACGAGGACCTACTTTGGCAGTGACGGCGCCGCCCTTTCCGGATGGCAGACCATCGGTGGTAAGCGCTACTACTTCGATCCCGCGAAGCAGTACCACGGCGCCAGGTGGGAGACCACTATCGACGGCAAGTTCTACTACTTCGACACCGACTGCTCAATGTACACGGGACTGATCACTTGGAATCGCGACGGCTCCAAATCGTTCTTCGGCAGCAATGGTGTGATGGCTTCGGGCTGGCAGAGCTGGAGGGGCAAGCGCTACTACATAAGTCCGTCGACAATGAGGGCTGTCAAGTGGGAGCAGACCATCGACGGTAAGTCGTACTACTTCGACACCGACTGCTCGATGCATGTCGGTTGGCTGAGATGGAATTCAGACGGTAAATACTCCTATTTTGAGTCCAACGGCGTTCAGTGCTACGGTTCGAAACGCATCAATGGCATTTACTATAATTTCGGTTCCGGCGGTCGTGTATCGGTAAATTGGGATCGAGCGAATATGGCAAGTACGGCGCAGGGCTATTCGAGCAATACGAATTATCTTATTTTAGTCAATACAACTATTCACAAGGTATCGATCTATCAAGGAGAACGCGGCAACTGGACTGAAGTGAAATACTGGACCTGCACCAACGGGGCGCCCCGTACCCCCACTGTCAAAGGCACGTTCATCGTTCAAAATCGAGGAAAGTCGTTTGGATCGGGATATACGTGTTGGTACTGGACGCAGTTCTATGGAAACTATTTATTCCATTCTGTTTTATACAATCCGGGCAGCATGTCAAGTATCCAAGATGGACGGCTGGGCATAGCCGCTTCTCACGGTTGCGTTAGGTTGGATATTGCGAACGCCAAATGGATATATGATGTCATTCCTTGGGGAACCAAAGTCGTGGTGTATTAGTGAGAACAAAAAGTTGCGTTGCAGATTGTTGTTATTGCGTCCATTACTGCACTCAATCCTGCGATTCGGATATTATATTTAGATGCAATGCAGGGATCTCTTCTCGATATGCGAATGATATTGAGAGGAGACTGCAAAAGACGAGAATGCTGAAGTGCCCCCAATAGTGATGTGGCCATTACGAGGGAGCCGCGAGAGGAGAATAAATGCTTGACGATAAGGCTATTCTGGTTACTGGGGGAACTGGCTCTTTCGGTAATGCATTCACGAAGTACGTACTTGAAAATTATTCTCCTAAAAAGATAATCATTTATTCGCGTGACGAATACAAGCAATTCATTATGCGTAATAAACTAAAGCAATATGATGATGTAATGCGTTACTTTATTGGCGACGTGCGAGATGAGGCGCGCTTGCGCCGAGCGTGTCAAGGCGTTGACTATATTATTCATGCAGCAGCGCTCAAGCAGGTGCCTGCTTGTGAGTATAATCCCATTGAAGCAATAAAGACGAACATCGAGGGTGCGACAAACGTCATCAATGCAGCACTTGATTCTGGCGTCCAAAAGGTCGTTGCGCTCTCTACCGACAAGGCGGTAAACCCCGTTAACCTCTATGGCGGAACGAAACTCGTTTCAGATAAGCTGTTTGTTGCTGCGAATGCGTATCGAGGAGCGTCAGGCCCGACGTTTTCGGTGGTACGTTACGGAAATGTCGCAGGATCGCGAGGTTCGGTCATTCCGTTTTTTAAAAACCTTATTAATAATGGCGCAACGGAACTGCCTATAACTGACTTTCAAATGACGCGGTTCTGGATCTCTCTTGCGGAAGGGGTCGAGCTTGTGGTCAAAGCCCTTTCCGAGGCGAAAGGAGGGGAGACGTTCATTTCAAAAATCCCTTCATTTAAAGTCGTCGATCTGGCGAGCGCAATGGGGCCAGGCATTAAGCAGGTTGAAATCGGTATTCGTGAGGGCGAAAAACTTCACGAGTGCATGGTGCCAGCGGCGGATAGCCTGACAACATATGAATACGATAAGAACTATATCGTGTATCCGCATATGGAGTGGTGCGATCTCGAGAAATCTGTTTTGCCGGGCGGACGGAAGGTTGCTCCAGGCTTCGTGTATGATTCCGGCCTCAACACCGAGTGGCTAAGTGTTGAGGAGTTGCGGGAACTCATTTCTCGAATGGATATTCAATACTAGAGAAAACCACGGGTATAGTTATGAATAAACTTGCTATAAACGGCGGTAACCCTGTCCGCAGTGGACTATTGGGCTATGGTCATCAAGTGATCGCGCAAAGTGATATAGAGGCAGTTGTCCAAGTACTTAAAAGTGATTATCTTACTTGCGGGCCGGCAACCAAAGAATTTGAAAACAAGCTGGCTCAGATTGTAAATGCTCCCTATGTAACGGCGGTTGCAAATGGAACGGCGGCGCTCCATATTGCATGTCTTGCTGCGGGTATTCGTTCGGGCGATGAGGTTGTCGTTTCTCCTATAACGTTTGCGGCTTCAGCGAATTGCGTGCTCTATTGCGGAGGAGTGCCGGTTTTCGCCGATATCGATCCAATTACGTGGAATATTTCTCCTGATTCGATTCGGCAGAAGATTACGGAGAAAACCAAGGCGGTTATCGCCGTCGACTTTGGGGGGTGTCCTGCCGCGCTTGACGATATTCGTTCTATATGTGATAAACATGGGCTTATTTTAATCGAAGACGCGGCCCATTCGCTTGGTTCGCAGTACGGAGGCGAATGTGTAGGCAGTATCGCCGATCTGACTACCTTTAGTTTTCACCCTGTTAAAACCGTGACAACAGGCGAAGGCGGCGCGGTGGCTACCTCTAATGCCGAATTTGCGCAGAGAGTTGAGCTTTTTTCGAAGCATGGAATCACTCGCGATAAGAAGTTAATGACCTCTAAAGATGACGGTGACTGGTATTACGAACAACTGGAGTTGGGCTACAACTACCGCATCAGCGATATACAGGCTGCATTGGGTATTTCTCAGCTCGGTCGCTTGCCGGAATTCGCACGACGTCGTCGAGAAATCGTGTCCTACTACAATGAAGAATTCGCTCATATTCCACATGTTTCGTTCCAGTTCGATCCAGCGCCTGAGAGCACGGTACGTCACCTATATGTGCTTAGGTTTGATACGGAGGCCTTGCGGACTTCGCGCCGGTTTATCTTCGATGCCTTGCGCTGCGAAGGCATCGGAGTAAATGTCCACTATCTGCCCGTATTTCGCTTGCCCTACTACGATCAGCTTGGCTACGATCCTAATTGTTGCATCGAAGCCAATTTGTTTTACGATCAGGCTATTACCTTGCCCTTGCACTGCTCTATGAGCGATTCGGACGCTCGAGATGTGGTTGGTGCGGTTCGGAAGGTTGTTGAGTGGCTTATGGGAGAGGGGGCGGATGACGATGTCCGATAATGGCGTTTTCGAGGAGTCTTCGATGCTTTTGCATGGAAAGGTTGTTCTGCTGACAGGTGGTGCTTCAGGCTTGGGTCGCGTGCTTTTAGGAATGCTCGTGCGAGAGGGCGCGATGGTTGCCTTTACCTACAGGCGAAGCAAGGAACAGGCGGAAAAACTCAAAGATCTTTATGGGAGTTCGGTTCTCGCCATGTATGCCGATGCGTCGGATTATGAGAAAGCAAAAACCGTAGTAAAAAAAACTATTGAAACGTTCGGCAAACTTGATGTAGTGATAAACAATGCTGCATCAGCCAAGCATGCGGCTTTCCTAAAGCTTAGTTTGGATGATGTGGATTATAGTATGCGCAATTCGTTTTATCCAGCATTTAATTATGCAAATGCTGCAGCTCCTTTTTTCGTGGAGCAAGGATCTGGAACAATAATATCAATCGGCTCTATAAACGGAGAGCGCGGTCGCGAAGGCAGTATGCCGTACTGTGCGGCGAAAGCGGCTGTTGAGGGAATGAGCAAAACGATCGCCAAAGAACTGGGGCGCTATGGTGTGAGGTGCAACGTTATTTCTCCCGGATATATTGATACAGAAGGTCAAGAGAATACCAGTCCGTTGATTCATAAAATGGTGCTTGACGAGTGCGCGATAAAGCATTTGACGACACCTGAGGAAGTCGGTAACCTTGTTCTTTTCCTTTCCAGCGATAAAGCAAAGACGATAACCGGACAAGTTTATAGAATAGACTGTGGTCAGTATATCTAGGAGGCGTTTACGCCATGATACTCGGGACGGTTCAGCTTGGTTGCGACTACGGTATAAAAAACCGTTACGGCCAGCCAAGCCACAAGGAGGCCCTTTCTATTCTTGATGTAGCATTTCAGGGTGGAATTCGGACCTTGGATACTGCTGCCGGCTATGGTGAATCCGAAAGAATAATCTCAGAGTATGGGAAGGGTAGCCCCGCAGCTTTTCGCATCTGTACAAAACTACCTCCCGTCCTGAACGGACAAGGACAAGAAAGCATGCGCGAGGCTGTTTCCTCTGAGATTGTCTCGCGACTTGATTCCCTTGGTGTTGATCGTCTGTACTGCTGCTATCTTCACAGATTTTCGCAATGTAAAGATCCTGACGTGATGGATGCTTTGCTTTCCGCGAAGGACAAAGGGCTCATTGAAAACATAGGCATTTCTATTTATTATCCAAACGAGCTTGAGTATATTTGTAATAGGCTTTCGAGCGAGGTCGACATCGTCCAATGCCCCCTGAATGTTCTTTCGTTTTCCCGATGGGATGAGGCTGTAGCCCGTGCCTTTTCTTTGGGGATTGTTCTTTATGCAAGAAGCATTTTTCTTCAGGGTCTTTTGCTGATGGGTCCCGACGATAGGGCTCCAACGGAACTTGGTATCTCACCGATTCTGCGTTTCGTTCGAGAAGAGGCCGAGAGGAAAAAGGTTTCTTTGCCGGTATTCTGTTACAGCTTCGTTCGTCAGATGGAAGGCGTCGAAGATGTTCTGGTAGGGTGCGAAACCGTTGAGCAGCTGAAAGAAAATCTTACGCTTGAACCGGCCAAATCTTTGTTTTCTTCTGAGGACATCGAGCATTATCGACGCGTATTTTCGGTTATCCCCGACAGTGTTCTTGATCCGTCGAAGTGGCACATTGAAAGGGAGACGGCGCAATGAAGGTACATGCCATCATCCAGGCGAGGATGGGCTCGCAAAGACTTCCAGGCAAGATTCTAATGCCTTTGTGTGGAAAACCTCTTTTGTGGCATATCGTCGATCGCCTGAGGCATTGTGAGTTGATCGACGAGATCACCATCGCTACAACAAACCGCAATGAAGACGATCAAGTTGAATCTGCATGCAATGGAGTTCTGGCCTGTACGTGCTTCCGGGGCGATGCAGATGATGTTCTCGATAGATTTTATCGATGTGCTTCAGAGCACAAGGCACCGGTGATCATTCGTTTGACTGCGGACAATCCGTTCATCGATCCCTCCATAATCGATGAGGCCATCCGAGAGTTTGACGTACGAGCCCCTCTCGATTATCTACGTTACAGAGAAGGACTTCCCCTCGGCACAGGGGTGGAGGTATTCTCTTATTCGGCTCTTGAACGAGCTTGGAACAGCGCATTCGATGACGAGTGCCGCGAACATGTGACCGTTGCGATGTACAGAAGCGGAGACCTTTACCGCTGGGAGTCTGCGCCATGCGTTGGAAGGGATTTCTCGGGTCTGCGTTTGACGGTCGATACGGAATCGGACTATAGAACGGCGTGTGCGATATTCGATGCCCTGTTCGACGAAGATCAGCATTTTGGTATCCATGATGTCGTAAGACTTATAGAAGATCATCCTGAGTTACTGAAAAACAAGGACGTGCATCAAAAATTGGTAACCTTCAACTTGAATCGGGCGGATGACGAATCGCTTGATCCTGAGGTTAACTAGTATCTGCGAGCATGTATTTTTGGAGGACGAGCGCTTGTGGTTGAGACAAAGCTTGCTACATCAATATCGAACGATAGAGCTTATATAATCGCTGAAATGTCCGCGAACCATGGCGGTAGCCTGGAACATGCGATGCGTATAGTTGATGCGGCAAAAACTGCTGGTGCAGACTGCTTGAAGGTTCAGACCTTTACAGCGGATACTATCACGCTCGACTGCCGAACCGCCGATTTCAAAATCCAAGGAGGATTGTGGGACGGTCAGTACTTGCATGATCTTTACCAGCAGGGTTCTCTTCCTTGGGAATGGCACGATGTTATACGGAAGCGCTGTTTGGAGCTGGGGCTAGATTTCTTGTCAACCCCTTTCGATCCGACATCAGTCGACTTTCTTAACGATCTAGGGGTAGAGGCGTTTAAAATTGCCTCCCCGGAAATCATCGACATCCCTTTGATTCAGTATGCCGCAGGAAAGAAGAAGCCATTGATTATCTCAACGGGAATGGCTAGCAAGCAAGAAATATCAGATGCCGTGGAAGCTGCACGAATAGGGGGGGCTCCTGAAATAGTCCTGCTTCAATGTTGCAGTCAGTATCCGGCCGATTTCTCCAACATGAACTTATCGCTTATTCCCGACATGGAAAGCGAATTTGGCTGTGCGGTGGGGCTCTCTGATCATTCTCCTGGTTCGATGGGGCCCATCGTGGCGCGATCGCTTGGCGCCGTCGTTATTGAAAAGCATCTTTGCCTGTCGCATGATGACAAAGGACCCGATGCCTCGTTCTCGATGCTTGAGGGCGAGTTTGGAAAAATGGTGTCCGATGTCAGGCAGGTAGAGCAAATGCTTGGACGTGCTTCATATGGTCCGAGCGCAGGGGAGGTTCGCGGATTGCGTAATCGTCGATCGCTTTTTGTTGTCGAGGATGTAGCGGAAGGCGATGTTGTGACCGAGCAGAATGTGCGTTCGATCCGGCCTGGCTCAGGAATGTTGCCCAAGCATCTTTTCGAGGTACTCGGATGCCGATTCTCCTGTTCCCTTGATCGCGGTACTCCGCTGAAACCAGAATATATTGCAGGGTTTGAGAGCACGACGGAAGGAGAATAGGGGATGTCCGTTCTTGTTGTCGGCGGTTCGAGTTTTATCGGCGCGTATACCGTGCAGGCGTTTCTTGATGCGGGCTATGAAGTGATAGCGACTGGGCGAAGCACTCGTTTCGAATCGCATTACGCAAGGCGTGGAGTGCCTTATATGTCATTTGATCTTGCGTGCGATCGTGATATAGAGCGTTTGCCCAGCGAGGGT
Source organism: Enteroscipio rubneri (assembly GCF_963929405.1). Classification (NCBI taxonomy): domain Bacteria; kingdom Bacillati; phylum Actinomycetota; class Coriobacteriia; order Eggerthellales; family Eggerthellaceae; genus Enteroscipio; species Enteroscipio rubneri. The sequence goes on from NZ_CAWVIN010000002.1 coordinate 331,527, forward strand.
GTTGAAGGTGTTGTTCTTCTAGCGGCGCTCCTACCTGCGAATTCCCAATCTGATTTGAAAAACGATGACAATGCTTGGGAATATTTGGAAGTCAATGCGGTTGGTACGGCGAGGCTCCTTGAGTATTGCAGAAAGACTGGAGTCGATCGATTGATAACGACGACTTCCTACGCAGACGTTCAACGTTCATGGTCATGCGACTCTGCAATTCGAGAAGACTGGGAGCGAAATTTTGAGTTTACAGGCGATCATGCTGCTTATGTGATTTCGAAAAATGCAGCAAATGATATATGTACGTACTACAACAGTCAGCACGGGATGAAGAATGTGATTTTCAGGTTGCCTCCCGTATACGGCGTCGGTCCCCATGGTTCCCTTTTAGTTGACGGCGTGCGGAGGAAATCCGGTACAGAGGTGTTTATCGAGCGAGCGAAACTCGGCCAACCCATTTGCGTTTATGGTGATGGAAACGTAAGGCGGGATATCGTGTATGTCAAAGATGTGGCCCAGGCTTTCGTCGATGCTATGGAGAGTCCAAACGCCAAGGGCCTCTATAACATCGGATCAGGCGTTGCTTCGTCGCTGTCGGAGCAGGTGGAGGTGATAGCGCAGGTATTTGCGCCCAGTAACGGCGTATCGACGATTACGAATGATCGAACAAGGAAGAACGGGCTAACTGCGTACTCTTTTGACATAGCTAAAGCGCAAAATGATTTTGGATATACCCCCCGTTATAGCGAATTTGAAGCGTTGATGAGTGATTGGAAAAAGGAGGAGGAGCGTGGTGTGTATTCGGCGCTCTTTGGGGTGGAATAGTGATCTATTTTCGAGCCGACGGTAACGAACAGATTGCTTCGGGCCATATTGTACGCTGTTTGACGCTCGCTAAACAATTGTGCAAGAGGGGCTCTGAAGTTGCATTCATATGCGCTGATTCTGCCCCATTGCCGATGATTGAAAAGCAAGGGATCAAAGCTATAAACCTTGACAGCAGATGGGATGATCTTTCTTTTGAGATTCCCCAGATGAAAAAGATCCTTTCAAGCAGCCCAGGTTCTACGCTTCTACTGGATACGTATCAGGCATCAAGAGAGTACGTCGAGTCGCTGCTCCCCTATGCGAGCATCGTTTATCTTGGGAGCAAAAAAGAGTGCTTTGGGGAAATCTCAGGATTGATAAACTATAGCACGGATATCGATTATGCATGGTATGACGATGCCTATGGCAAAGGTTCAACCACATTGTTACTCGGTCCTAGTTATGCGCCCTTGAGAGAAGAGTTCAGCGATCATTGCGTGCACGCAAGCAAGCGCGTGCGACGAGTGCTTCTAACAACGGGGGCTTCCGACCCAATGCATGTTATTGATGCGATATTGAGCAAAGTGTTGTCCCTCTATTCAGATTTGATTTCAGGCATCGATGTGGTTGTAGGACGAATGTTCGATGATATCGAGAGTCTTGAAAGCCGGTATGGAGATAATCCAAAAGTAGATTTGCATCGCCATGTGGATTCTATGAGTGCGCTCATGCTGCAAAGCGATTTGGCTATTTCTGCAAACGGTACAACAGTGTACGAGCTTGCTGCGTGCGCGGTTCCCACTATTTCGTTTGCTATGGTGGATGAGCAAGTTTCAAGCGGAACTGCATTGGGGCGACTCGGTATAGTTGAATATTGTGGTTGCGTTCAGAGCGACTTCGATGGTTGCATTGCTGCGGTAGGGCTGGCTTTTGAAGCTTTGATTAAGGATAGTGAGCGTCGAAATCAGCTAGCAAGCGCCTCTCACGCGCTCATCGATGGGGCAGGTTGCGAACGGATCATCGAAGAATTGGGGTTGTCATGATGGGGCAAGATGCTGATTGCAAGGTGCTTATGCTCGGTGCAGGTCCGTTGCAACTGCCAGCAATTAAGGTCTTGAAGAACGTTGGTTGTCATGTGGTCTGTGTCGACTATGACCCTAGAGCTCTTGGTTTTGACATTGCTGACCAGGCTGAATTGATAAGCACAGTTGACGAGGAGTCGGTGCTCGAACTTGCGCGGAGAGAGCGTGTTGATTACGTTTTAACATCAACAAGTGATGCGCCGGTTCGCACTGCGGCTTATGTTTCAGAGCGTCTTGGCCTTCCGACCGGAATCAGCTATGAGAACGCTCGATGTGCCACTTATAAAGATGAAATGAGAACGCGTCTCGCTAGCTGCGGAATCCCAATGCCGGATTTTTGTGTATGCCTTTCGGCCGAGGATATGATCAGGGCGATAGAATCATTCGACTACAACTGTGTCGTCAAGCCGACCGATGGTGCTGCCAGTCGTGGAGTTAAGATGATCGACGGGTCTCTTAAGGGCCTTCTCACCGCGGAGATGTTCGATGAGTTTTTAACTTTTTCGCATAGGGCCGTATTGATGGTTGAGGAGCGCGTCAGTGGTCCCGAGGTTAGCGTGGAGGCAATGACGATAGCAGGTAATACGCAGATTATCGCCATAACCGATAAGCGGATTACGGAGCCTCCGTATTGCGTTGAGCTTGGTCATACTGAGCCGTCTGCGCTCCCCGAATCTGTTAGGAACTCCATTAAAGAAGTGGCGCGAGCAACTATCAATGCCATTGGTATTGTTGATGGCCCTTCGCATACCGAGATGAAAATTACCGAAGCCGGGCCCGTTGTTATTGAAATCGCCGCTCGGCTGGGCGGCGATTATATCACCTCAAGGTTGGTTCCTCTTTCGACCGGGATTAACCTGGTAGAGGGATCAGTTTTTGTTGCGCTATGCAAAACGTATGATTTTGTTCAAACGATAAATCGTGTGGCAACAATAGGATTTATTACTTCGGAAGGGGGCGTCATCCATTCAGCGCGGGGCGTAGATGAGGCTCGCAGTGTCGCCGGTGTTGTTGAGGTGGAGCTTTATCGCGCACCAGGAGAACGTGTTGCTTCACCGCATTCGAGCAATGATCGTATTGGTCATGTCATATGTGTGGGTGATTCGTATGACGAAGCAGACAAGTCGCTGCGTACTGCTCTTTCCTGTATTGATGTCGAAGTCGATGACGTCATATGAGCGATGAGCCCGATAGAATGAAACAATCTCGAGTTCTTGTTGGCGATAATGCGCATCAGCGTGCCGTAGGAACTTTGCTTTCATACTTGTACTCATTGGCCCAAGTACTCGTTGGACTCTTGTATGTGCCGCTCCTGTTAGCTGGCATCGGATCGAGCGAGTACGGGTTATTCCAGCTCATAGGTTCCGTTATCTCTTATATGGCTGTCATGAATACGGTTTTTTCAGGTGGTATCACAAGATTTTATTGCATGTACTTTTCCAGTGAAGACACAACGATGATGGAGAATGTGCTTGCCTATGGTCGAAAAATCTATCAGTTTGTGTCTGTTATCGCTATTCCGTTCGGCATAGTAGCCGCCATTGCCGTGCGTGTAATATATGCTTCGGTTTTGACTGATTTTCAACTGTTTGAAAGTTCAATTATGGTTGCCGTTCTGGTCGCGAACCTGATTGTGACCATGAACAACACCATAAACGTTGCGATCATAAGCGCTCACGAGAAGTTCGTCTTTTTGAAAGCAACTCAATTGATCACCGCGATTCTGCAGCCTGTCGCAGTCGTTGCTGCAATCTTCTTTTTCCCCTCCGCTCTGACAGTGTGTGCAATCCAGCTCTTTCTAAATATAATTTGCGCTATTGCCCAGCGAGTATTTGCGAGGCGAATACTGAAAGCGCGCGTTGTGTACCATCATCAAGACAAAAAGTTGTTCAAGGCATTGCTTTTGTTTTCGTCAGGCATTCTATTAGTTTTGATAGGGGATTTGATTTTTTGGAAAACAAATCAACTGATTCTTGGCTACCTGTATGGGACGGAGGTTGTGGCAGTGTATGCAGTTGCCATGCAGATAAGAGATGCATATGCGCCCGTCGGCACTGCCGTTTCAGCGGTTTTCATGCCCAAGATTTCTGGACTGTATTTCAAAGAAAAACGCATTGACGAGATTTCTAATCTTTTTACCCGTGTTGGTAGAATAGCAGCCTATCCAATTTTTTTAGTGTTATTTGGTTTTGCTTTGTTTGGGTACGATTTTATTGGGCTGTGGATTGGTTCGGGTTATGGCGATGCTTACTGGATTGCTCTTATTGTGATGATCCCTTTTACCATCGACCTGCTACAAAGCTTAGGTTTGACAATATTGCAGGTGGTTGACAGATATGCATTTCGGGGCAAGATTTTTCTTATTATGTCCTTGCTGGATATCCTGCTCGTCTTTTTGCTGATACCATCTTATGGTGCGATAGGCGCTGCGGTAGCTACTGGCATATCGTTGTTTCTTGGCAACGGGTTAATAATGAACTATTATTATGCGAAAAAAGTCGAGCTGGACATTAAGTGTTTTTGGTTGAATTTGGCTAGAGTGATCGGGCCGTTGCTGTTGCTTTCGGGGTTATTTGGCGTGGCATTGATGGTGTTTTCCATTCACTATTCTACTTGGCCCAGCTTAATCGGAGGTATATTTTTATACTGCTTGCTATACGTCATAGTTTCATATTTCCTTTCGATGAACACTTCCGAACGGGTTTTGGTGAAAGGAATATTGCTTAAAATCAAACGTAGTTTGCTACATGGAAATTGAGCGCGAGATGGCTTAAGCTGCTTGGGATATATTTCGAAGGGGAGTGCGGATGAGTCCGGTAATAAGCGTCATCGTTCCGGTCTATAATGTGGAGCGGTTTTTGCAGCTGTGTATTGACAGTTTGCTTGCGCAGACGTTCCAAGAAATCGAGTATATCTTTGTAAATGATGCATCACCGGATAACTCGCTTCAGATACTTCTCGAGAACAAAAAGCAGCATCCTGATATAATTCAGGTTATAGATTCGAAAGAGAACTTGTGTCAAGGTGGGGCAAGAAATCTTGGCCTCGCGGCAGCGAGAGGTGCTTATGTGGGATTCGTGGATCCCGATGATATGGTAGCTGATGATATGTATGAGCTGCTTTACCAGACTATCTGCGACGATGATTCTGACGTAGCTTTTATCCAGTATGCCGGCATTTCCGAAGACAGCGTCCTTGCTGATGTCGCCGATTTGACGAATGGCGGCATTGCTCCGTATGTTCGCTGGAATGAAAAGCTTATCGATGCAAGTGGGAGCGAGTTGTCTGTCGCAGGGCGAATGGACGTGATGTGCTATCCAATTGGAGGAGTGGTTTGCGGACTTTGGAAAAAGTCAACTATTCTCGATAGCGAAGTCTTATTTCCTGAGCACATAAGGTATGAAGACAACTATTGGGCAGCACTGCTAAAATGCTATATTAATAAAGTTTCATTCGTGCCCTGTGTGCGATATTTTTATCGCCAGAATTCGAATTCAACAACTCATCAATTCAATGCGGCATATCACTTTGATCGAATTGTAATTGAAAATGAACTGTTGAGAGAAGTGAAAAGCAGAGGTTTTTTCGAGCGATATTATTCGGCTTGGGAGTATATTTACACGTTCCGGTATGCTTTCAATAGCTATTCGATCTTTTTAACTAAGTTCGAAACCTTACCCTTGCGGGAGATGAAGCTGATAATGAAAAATTTGCATACAGAATTTCCTACCTGGTGGAAAAACTCGTACTATATTGATCAGACGACGCCGGGGATTCGTTTCATTAACCGGCTCATTGCGAAGTTCCCTGTTCTTGCCGCACGAATTTATCCAGTATACAAGTGTTTAAATGTAAACAAATCGTAATGGCACGTCCAAGCCTTGAACTTGTCGCAGCGGGCATGGCAGAACGTCATCGAGCATCTGGAGTAAAATTTGTTGCAGCCCTTCGCCGCGCACAGTCTCTTCCTCGTACGGGACTCCCGCTTGACGCACGGGTTTCTCATGAACCACGACGAAGATACGCCGCGCAGGTCACCTTGTTTCGCAGCACCTCCCGCGAGGCGCTCGTGGGGCTTTTACCGAGGGTGTTAGCGATCTCGGCCAGGGAGGCGCCTTCGTTGATCATCTCCTCAATGCGGATTCGCTCAGCAGATGCGATCCGTGTGTAGTTGCTTTCCATATGTCCGTCTTCTCTTTTCTTCGCACTGCTTGCGCAAGCCGGGAAGCAGGATTGGATGGTGCGGAAAACTGCTCTTTCCTGTGTTGATGTCGAAGTTGTGCTTTGGCTAACTTAAGAAGCACGCAATCAGTTCAATACTTAGCTGACAAATTTTTTTATTGCTAAAATGGCTTCATTGATGGATGATGGGACGGCAATGTGATCAGCTTCTACCCCGTAACCTTGTACCGCCATTTGAACGATTTGTTCGTCAAGTTCATAGTTCTGAGTGCCTCGTTTAAAGACCAATCTATGCAGAAAAACGAGAAAAGGTTTCTTTCCTGTTTCAATAAATGGAGCGAGTTGGGCTGATGAGCCAACGCTAATTAAAATTGCATTATCGATGTTTGGGGTTTGGCATATTAACTCCCAACTCCCTGTTGAAAAATCAATACATTTTTCACTATAACTTGAAGCAAAAGTCGAACGGGGATGCGTCCTAAGAAGACAAGGAGTATTTAACTGCTGAGCAATTTCGATCATATGATCTATTATGTTAGCCCCCGTATTCTCTCGTGCAGTTCTGGGTACATCAAGAAAAATTATCTTTTGTTTTTTTGGAAGTACGTTGTTTACAGGAGGGAGAACGCGCTTTAGAGATTGGATTGCCTCAGGATCTATCGGGATTTTCGCACAGGGAATAGTTAATTGATATTGCAACAATTCCGGCCTTTTAAGGCAGAGTTTTGAAGGCGAGTAAAGAATCTTTTTATTAGGGAAAATTGAAAATAGAGATTGAATGATTCTTACGTATGTAACCGCGCGAAGCGATTTGTCAGGTGGCTTATCGAAATAGAAGGGCTGTCGAAAAATGTTTCCGTTATAGGCTCCTGTACCGTCTTCATAAAAAACAGTTTTAACGTTCGGGTTTTTCTTTCTAAGAGTTCGTAATATATCAAATGTGGCAGGAGTGGGGCAAGCTATTGCATAGTAATCGTATGAGTTTTCGGGAAGACCTTGAAGATGTAGCCGATTTTTGCCCACACATACGCTGAGTTGCCAAAGGAATAAATCCTTAAAATCAACGCAGCTCTGCGGTTCGCAGATATATATGGTACTGAAGCGGTTGGTTTGAGCATAGACACTTGCTAATGACTTAGCGTCGCTAAACTGACCATACACAAGCACGTCGGCAACTTCACCATTTTTTGAAATATCTGATGCTATAAGATATGAATTGTACAGTTGAAGTGGGGTGTCTGCAAAAAAAAGCCATCTAATCATATTTACTCAATTCGAGGAGTATGCGCTCATCTAGATTTTAAATAAATTGTAGCGATTCCTTTTCGTTTCTAGAACCTTTTATTATAAATGAAATACCTCCAAGGCTATTGACAATGTGGTAAGCTGTATTTGTGCTTGCAAATGTGTTAATTGCTATCACATTGTATCTGACCTTTTCGGGGAAGAACTTCTGAAATGAGCAATCCTCTATTGTCAATCATTATTCCCATATACAACGTTGAGGAATATATTGGCGAATGCCTCGAAAGCATTTTGAGTCAAATGGATGCTTTACCTATCGAAATTGTATGCATCGACGATGGCTCGGAAGACAACTCTTGGTCGATTTTAAATTCCTATTCTAACTCTTACAATCAGGTAATCGTAGAATCGCAAAATAATTATGGTGTTGGAGCGGCTCGCAATGCGGGCATCAGGCTTTCCCACGGACTATATATTATGTTCGTCGATGGTGATGATTGTCTTGAGCCAAACACTCTCAGGAATTTATTTCCTTTAATACAATCGCTCCGTTACGATTGTATACTTTTTGGGCTTCGTGAATGGCCTTATGATGGAAGTGGCGATTCCGAGTCTTTTGACTTGAAAGGGAAAGAAGGATCTTCAGCCGATATGGCTTCTGGGATTCTAAGCCTAGATAGTCCATTTCAAGGATATGCATGTGGTAAAGTTGTTCGTAAAGAATTATTATTCGAATCGCCTTTCATTTTATTTGATGAAAGTGTTTCCATTCTTGAAGACGAATGGTTTTGGATAAATACAGCAAGGCGTTGCGAATTGGTGATGCTGTTGCAGGAAAAGTATTATCTATATCGAAAAAGACAAGGTAGCTTGTCTTCCGGGTTCAATAAGGCAAGATCATACCAAGAGCTTCACATGCGATGCAAAATATACAATTTTACATGCAGATATTACCCTGATCAAAGTATGCTTGCGAAAGGAAGGGTAGCTCAATGCGTGGCAGGAATCATACGACAAAGCTATATCGTTGGCGATACAGAATCACTTAAGTATATTAAGGATATATGGATAAAATTTCCAGGGAAAACCCTTTTATCGGTGCCGGGCGTTTCAGCCGGAAGAAAAGTAGGAGCTCTGCTTTGCGATATGGCTATGAACTTTTCCGTCCCAATGAGGCTTTTAAACTTTTTAAAGCCTCATTTATCTAAAGGATTATTCGATTAGATATATAAATTTTGTCGCAATCTCTTGATCAAGGTGGTTGTGATCAGAGCATGTATCTAACAAAAGGAATCCATTTGAACAAAGATATCATTTTGCACACCATTGGGGTGTAGCCATGATAGGCGCATAATATCTTTAATTTTTGAATAAATGGAATGTTAAGCGAGTGAAGCTGTGGCGTATGGATTGTGCGCAGGTTGGCGCCAATCATCATGAGATAATCCTTGAATTCTTTATCCTTAGTTTCAGACCAGATAATCTGCTTCTCCATTGAAAAAAGCATTCCAAGCACAAAGTTATCGACTGAGATGCTCGGATCGACCTTTTGAATATAGGAGCAGATATCGACGACGTCAAGATAGATGTCGTGTGCTTTCTTCAACGAGTATGAACTGGTGAGCGATTCGTTTTCCCTCACGTAATCATATAGGGTTTCACGAACAAGGGCGACGGTGTCTGCATAAAGAAAGATGCCGACGCTTGTCGGGGTATCTTCGGCGTAGCGAAATTGTTCAGGGAACCAGACTCCGTGGTCGAAGAAAAGGGATTTTCGAACAAGCTTGAAGCAAACGCTGTTGAAGAGAATGGGCACAATATAGTTGATTTGAAGCGTAAGCGCTTCTTTACCATTTATGGTTTCGGCCTTTCCCGGTATTGTGTAAATGCCAAGGGATTTAATTCTTTCTCCATCGGAATACAGGACATTATCAGCTTGGCATATCGCTACATCTGCTTCATGGGCTTCCACGGCACGCAGCATTTTTTCAAGCATAGTTGAGTCAATGAGGTCATCGCTATCAACACATGCTATGTAAGTACCGCGTGCTGCTCGGATCCCTGCATTCCTCGCAGCACCCAGCCCTTGGTTTTCCTGAGTGACCACAACGATCTCGGGGTGAGTAGCCGCATAGGAAGCTATGACCGCGTGCGACTCGTCCGTACTACCATCGTTGACGATGATAATTTCGAAATCCGTGAACGTTTGTCCAAGGACGCTATCCAGGCAACGGGGCAGTGTGGAGGCTGTGTTATAGACGGGAACCACGACGCTTATCTTTACCATGCGAGCGCTCCATGTAAAACTGTTGTTTGTCTGTCGAGGTTAATTGCAGTTGCTTTCAATTAAATAGGCTTTGCTTTTTCATTTATCATTATAGTATAGGAGAAGATGCGGATTGTTATGGCGGATCCTGTGGCATGACTGAAACTCCAGGAGTATGCTCGGCTCAAATGCGAAGGCATTGACGCATAGATACTTCAAAGCTCGTGCCGCTTTGGCTTTCAACTTAAGGTGTTGGCATGTATACCCCTCAAGACCATACGTTTGTGGTGTGCGCTTATCAAGAAAGCGAATATCTAGAAACATGCGTAAACTCACTCACGAGGCAGTCGATTGCAACGAATATACGGTTCGCCACCTCGACACCTAACGCGCTTATCGAAAAGCAGGCGGCGCGATGCGGCGTTCCTGTTACGGTGAACAAGGGAGAGGCCGGTATCGCCGGTGATTGGAACTTCGCCATTTCGTGTGCGGAGACTCCTCTGGTTACTATAGCCCACCAAGATGATGTGTACTGCGAATGCTATGCTGAGCGAATGATGGAAAGGGTGAACGAAGCGGTTCGCCCATTAATATATTTTTCAGATTATGGTGAGTTGCGAGACGGCGTCGAAGTCGATTCTTCTGAGCTTTCGGGGATGAAGCGTCTATTACTGAATCCATGCAAAATTCGGGCGTTGCAGAGTTCCCCCTTCATCAAACGCCGTGTCTTGTCGTTGGGTAATCCAATATGCTGTCCAGCGGTAACGTACGTGCTCGACAACTTGGAACAGCCTTTGTTCCGCTCGGGGTTTAAAAGCAATTTGGACTGGGATGCATGGTACCGTTTCTCCCAGCGTGACGGTTCGTTTGTGTTCGACGATTGGGTTGGAATGTATCACAGGGTCCACGAGGGATCGGAGACGTCGGCTTGCATAATGGATGATGTAAGGACAAAGGAGGATCTGGCGATGTTGAAGAGGTTCTGGCCGGCGCCTTTCGCCCGCATGATCAACCGTGCGTATTCCGGTGCCCAGCGATATAATTAACGGAAGTGCTTCATGAGCGAAAGAGATAAGTTTGCTGAAAACCCTACTGATCATACCTGCGTATAATGAAGAAGAGTCGTTGAAAACGACTATCGATTCACTGCGAAAAACAGTCTCGCAAGTTGACCTGCTTATCGTGAACGATGGTTCTCGCGACGGCACCGTACGTGTGTGCCGCGAGAACAGATACCCTTTCCTTGATCTCTCGACGAATCTTGGACTGGCCGGAGCCTTCCAAGCGGGAATGAAGTACGCATACCGCCATGGGTACGACTGCGCTATCCAATTCGATGCCGACGGGCAGCATCTGCCTGAATACATCGAGCCGTTGGCGAAGGCCGTGGAAACCTACGACATCGTAATAGGATCGCGGTTCCTAGGTTCGAAGAAACCGATGAGCATGCGCATGGTGGGCAGCACGCTGATTCAACTCGCCATCAGGCTCACTACGGGCGAGAAGCTCACCGATCCCACGTCAGGAATGCGTGCGTTCAACGCGCGCATGATCGAACAGATGGCCCACGGACTGAATTTCGGGCCTGAACCCGATACTGTTTCCTACCTGATTAAACGAGCCGATGCGAAAGTAGTCGAGGTGCCGGTGGAAATGGGAGAACGTGCGGCGGGGGAGAGCTACTTGAATCCGTGGTCATCGGCCATGTACATGCTGCGCATGGCGATATCGATTCTATTTATCCAGTTCTTCCGCAAGCGCATCGGGGGTGGTGCGAAATGACGCTGGAGCTGAGGATCACGCTGCTCGTCGTGTCGCTGCTCACTCTCGTGTTCATCACCCGCAAGGTGCGGGATGCGAAGGTGCGCCTCGAAGACTCCATCTTCTGGTTCTGCATTGCGGGCCTGCTGCTTCTGGTCAGTATCTTTCCCGGCATCTTTTTTTTCCTGTCCGATGTGGCCGGCACGTATTCGACGGTCAACTTCGTGTTCCTCTTTTTCATCTTCATTTTACTCATCCAGTGTTTCACGTTGAACATGCGTATATCGCAGGTGGATACGAAGCTCAAGGAGCTGACGCAGCAGTTAGCAATAGAGAAGTTCGAACGCTATCAGAACGATAGGGAACGCGCCGTGTCTGCAACCGGCACCGATGTGGACGATGCTGGAAAACCGTAAGATGTTTCCGGTTCGGTCGGACGATTTATCGGAGGTTTCATGAAAGGCATCATACTAGCAGGCGGCTCGGGGACGCGCTTGTACCCGCTCACCACGGTGACCAGCAAGCAACTGCTTCCCGTGTACGACAAGCCGATGATCTACTACCCGCTATCGGTTCTCATGATGGCGGGCATCAAGGACATCCTCATAATTTCTACCCCGTGCGACCTCCCCAATTTCAAGCAGTTGCTTAAGGATGGCTCCGATTACGGCATCAGGCTGTCGTACGCCGAACAGCCGTCGCCGGATGGGCTTGCTCAGGCGTTCATTATCGGCGAAGAGTTTATCGACGGCGATTCCTGTGCGCTCGTGCTGGGTGATAACATCTTCTACGGCAATGGTCTTGAGCGCCACCTGTGTCAGGCGGTGGAGAATGCTGAGAGCACGGGCGGCGCCACGGTGTTCGGCTACCATGTGGATGATCCTGAGCGCTTCGGTGTGGTGGAGTTCGACGAAGATTTCAATGCTGTCTCGATTGAGGAGAAGCCTCAGCATCCCAAATCAAATTATGCCGTTACAGGACTCTACTTCTACGATTCCCGTGTATGCGATTTCGCAAAGCAGGTTAAGCCTTCTGAACGAGGTGAGCTTGAGATAACAACGCTCAACCAGATGTATCTGCAAGAAGGGTCGCTCAATGTCGTTACGCTTGGTCGAGGATATGCGTGGCTCGACACGGGCACCATGGAATCGCTCTTCGAGGCGAGCGAGTTCGTGCGCGCCGTCGAGCGTAGTCAGGGGCTGTCTGTTTCGGTTATTGAGGAAATTGCCTATCAGAATGGCTGGATAGGTAAAAGTCGTCTTATTGAGGCGGCGCAAAAGTATGGGAAATCAGTCTATGGCCAGCACCTCTTGAAGGTCGCTGAGGGCAAGATCATTCCGGCCAAGGAGCGTGGCTAATTGAATATCCTCATTACAGGGGCTCGTGGGCAACTTGGAAACGAGCTCAGGCGACTTCTGGAAACAGGATATGCTGAAATTGGCGCCATTCCTGCTGCATACGAAGGTGCACAGGTGGATTATGTTGACTTCGATGTGCTCGATATATCAAACGCTCCTGCAGTCGAGATATGGTTCGACGAACACGGTCCGTACGATATTGTGTTCAATTGCGCTGCGGCGACGAACGTCGATGGATGTGAAGCCGATGAGGCCCGCGCGTACCACGTGAACGCGGCAGGTGCGGAGAACCTTGCATTGGCAGCGGCATCGTGCGGTGCCAAACTCGTCCATGTGTCGACGGATTACGTGTTCCCCGGAGATGTGCCGGAGCCTCGTACTGAGGACGATCCCGTCTGTCCCGTGTCGGCATACGGCCGTACAAAGTGGGCAGGAGAAGTACTTGCCCAGGCTGCCTGTGATCGTGTATTTATCGTGCGCACCGCATGGCTTTACGGCTACGTCGGGAAGAACTTCGTTAAAACGATGCTTCGTCTTGTGCGCGAGAGCTGCAAGATATCGGTAGTGGCCGATCAGATGGGCAACCCCACTAGCGCCAACGACCTTGCCTACGAGATGCTCAAGATCGCGCTTACGGATGAGTACGGGACATACCACTGTACAAACAATGGAACCTGCAGCTGGTTCGATTTCGCTTCGGCCATCGTTGACGGGGCCGGCGTGCCATGCGAGAAAGAGCCTTTGAGTTCTCAGGAGTACAAGCGACGTTTCCCGCAATCGGCAGATCGTCCGCAGTATTCGAGTCTGTGCAACAAGCGCCTCGAAGCGACGCTGGGCGACGAGATGCGCCCCTGGCAAAAGGCCCTTGCCAGCTACCTGAACAACCTGGCCGAACGGGGAGGCACCGAGTGAAGACCTATCTTGTGACCGGAGGAGCCGGGTTCATCGGCTCGAATTTCGTATTGCACCTGCTGAACAAGCATGACGACATTCGCGTGGTGAACGTCGATGCGCTCACGTACGCAGGTAACCTGGAGAACCTGAAGTCCATCGAGGGCGACGAGCGTCATGTCTTTATCCAGGCTGACATCCGCGACAAGAGTGCCATGGAAAGGGCGTTTGCGGAATATCAGCCGGACTTTGTGGTGAACTTCGCCGCAGAGTCTCACGTTGATCGGTCGATCAGGAATCCTGAGGTATTCGCCGACACGAACGTCATGGGCACGGTCACCCTGCTCAACGTGGCGAGGGCGGCCTGGGGGCAGGCGGATGGCCGCTATGGCGTCCACAAGTTCGTTCAGGTGGGCACCGATGAGGTGTATGGTTCGCTGCCGCTCGACGATCCTGAAGTGTTCTTCCGTGAGGATACGCCGATCAACCCCCACAGTCCGTATTCTGCATCGAAGGCGGCAGCTGATCTCTTCGTCAAGGCATACGGCGACACCTACGGGTTCCCGGTGAACATCACCCGCTGCTCGAACAACTACGGCCCCTTCCAGTTCCCTGAGAAACTCATACCCCTCATGATCAATAACGCGCTGCAGCACAAGAGCCTGCCCGTGTACGGCGACGGCCTGAACGTGCGTGACTGGCTTTACGTGGAGGACCATTGCAAGGCCATCGACATGGTCGTTTCAAACGGTACGGTCGGGGAGGTGTACAATGTCGGCGGCCATAACGAGCGTCCAAACATCTTCATTGTGAAAAAGATTATCGAGGAGTGCTCGAAGGCGGCGGACGATGCGGAGATAACCGATCAGCTGATTGCCTACGTTGAAGATCGCAAGGGCCATGATCGCAGGTACGGTATCGCCCCGGATAAAATAAAGGCGGATTTGGGCTGGTATCCCGAAACGGCATTCGAAGTCGGCATCGTCAAGACTATTCGCTGGTATCTGAACAACCCCGAATGGGTTGAGCATGTGACGAGCGGCACTTATCAGGATTATTACCGTGCTATGTACGAGGGTAAGTAGGGAGATTGGCGTGACAACCGTAACATCAGGTAACTTCACGTTTTCGGATACGTCTATCGAAGGCGTGAAGATCATCGACGTTAAAGCCTATGGTGACGAGCGCGGCTACTTTATGGAAACGTACAAGCGGACCGATTTCGCCGTTGGCGGTATCGACTGCGAGTTCGTGCAGGACAATCAGTCTTCATCGACGAAGGGCGTATTACGAGGGCTTCATTTCCAAATCAACCACCCTCAGGCGAAACTCGTTCGCGTCACGAAAGGCGAGGTGTTCGACGTTGCGGTCGACTTGAGGAAGGGGAGTCCCACCTACGGCACGTGGGAAGGGGCGATTCTGTCGGACGAAAACCGTCGGCAGTTCTTCATTCCGAGGGGCTTCGCACATGGCTTTCTTGTGCTTTCCGAAACGGCCGAGTTTTGCTATAAGTGCGACGATGTCTACCATCCCAACGATGAGGGCGGGATCCGGTGGGATGATCCGGCAATCGGC
Organism: Enteroscipio rubneri; assembly: GCF_963929405.1. Taxonomy (NCBI): domain Bacteria; kingdom Bacillati; phylum Actinomycetota; class Coriobacteriia; order Eggerthellales; family Eggerthellaceae; genus Enteroscipio; species Enteroscipio rubneri. The sequence goes on from NZ_CAWVIN010000002.1 coordinate 346,685, forward strand.
ATTGACTGGCCTGCTTTGCAGGGGGACGACGTATTCAATCCTTCGAAGATCATCTTGAGCGAGAAGGATAGCCTCCTTGGAAGCATAGCTGCCGTTAGATGATTTAGCTTGCACAGATGAAACTTTAGAGTCCCTTTCCCCTTGCGAAGGCTAAATGGCGGGTAGAGTTGAGGCTTATGGCTCGCTGATGCATTTTCTGCAGCTTTACCCCACTTGAAGTATTATGTATCCCTCAAGTTGAAATCTATATTCTGGTGTGTTCTATACCGTCTGGGAGAGTCGAATGAGTTTGAAAGAATCGCTGTATGGATTCATTAACAGTAACGGCTTCGGCAGTGCGTTGCTTGAAGCGAGGCGAATTCGCCGACATAGGCAAAAGGTAGAAACGGTGCTTTCTTCGGAGCACCGTTTCGTCGATAGGAGCACGGGCAGCGAGAGACTTTGCATCGTGCTTGCGGGGTACAAGGAACCCCTGTGGGACAACGTGTTCTCACGCCTTGCCTATGCCGTTCCCGAGGATATGGACATCTGCATTATGACGAGCGGTTTGGAAAATGAGCAGCTCGCGCGCATTGCGGAAGAGAACGGCTGGTCGTATTTGTCAACGGAGGTCAATCACCTCTCGCTCATACAGAACCTCGCCATCGAGCTCCATCCGTCGGCTCAATGGATATTCAAGCTCGACGAGGATATGTTTCTGCCAAAGACGTTCTTCGAGCCGCTTATTGAAACTTATGGGTTGGTCGAACGCGACAGCTATTATCAGCCCGCATTCGTCTCTCCCCTTATCAACGTCAGCTGCTATGGGCATATCAGGTTGCTTGAGAAATGCGGACTCATTGATGATTTCCGATCCACTGAGCTAAGCGACGTGAAGATAACGGACGGCATCCACCATAACAAGCGCGTACTTGAAGACGCAGCAGTCGCTCGTTACCTCTGGGGCGAGACGCAGCCTGTACTGCGTGATGTCGACGAGTTGACGAAGCGCTTTATGATGGACGATCTTTCATACACCATCTGCTCGACCAGATACAGCATCGGGGCGATCCTTTTTACTCGCGATGCGTGGGAGGAATTCGGCAAATTCCCGCTCACGTTTGTCGGAAGCGACTTTGGTTTGGGCGATGACGAAGAGCATATCTGCCATTACGCGTGCTTCACGGGCCGGGCTATGGTCGTGAGCGAAAACGTGATAGCAGGGCACCTTGGCTATGGACCCCAGACCAAAGGCATGATGGAGTATTACGCCGAGCATGAAGACCGGTTCGCCCTGCCGTGCGTCAAGGAGGATGAGTAGCGTGGCCGGTACGGAAAACCCGAACATCAAGATACTGATCTCATGCCACAAAGAGGCTCCCCATCCGCAATCGGACGTGTTTCTTCCTGTGCAGGTTGGCGCGGCAAATGCGGCCCGGCGCTTCGAGGGGATGCAGCCCGATGACGAAGGGGAGAACATATCAGATCGGAATTTCACATTCTGCGAGCTAACCGCCCAGTACTGGGCTTGGAAGAACCTCGATGCCGACTACTACGGCCTCTGCCATTACCGGCGATACTTCTGCTTTGATGGCCTCGAGCATTCCGCGAACGATCACCTTCAAATTGAAGAAGACTCTCTGTCGTCGTTCTCTCTGCGCGATTACCGGCTAGACGATGCGGATCTGATCGAGCGATGTGTTTCGGAGTGCGATATGGTGGCCCCTCCCTATTGGGACATATCCAAGGCCGAAACCCCGGATGGGGTGAAGCGGACCATACAGGAGCATATGGTCGCTTACGGACTGTTTCTCGAGGACGATATTGCTTTACTTCGAGAGATCGTTCAAGAACGACAGCCGGAATACGCAAACGATCTTGACGCGTACCTAAGTGGCAGTAAATATCTTGGCTACAGTTGTTACATCATGCGAAAGGATCTGTTCCAGCGGTTTTGCGAATTCGAGTTCGATGTGTTGCTTGAGTTTGACAAGCGATTCAACTATGAGGGTTTGACGACGACGAGAAAACGTATTTGCGGCTATTTGGGTGAGATACTGTATAGCGTGTTCGTGCGTCGTATTGAAGAAGAAGAGCTGCGAATCGATCGATACCCGCTCGTTTTCTTCCTCGACACGTCCGTATCATGCGCTCCTTCGAAGGAAGATTCGACCGGAGCCGATCTGGCGAGGATTGTCTGGCGGTATCGCGATCGGCCGACAAGCGCGTTCGTTGTATGTCTGGAGAGCCTGATTCGTACCCTTGATCCGACTCGAAGTTACGAGGTGGAAGTGCTTCATGAAGTGGATTTCGTTTTCGACACGGTGCTCAATGCGCTCAAAGCCATCCCCGACAATCTCATAATCAAGCATTCGCAATGGTCGGTTTTCGATTGTCCCCAGGAGGTCGCAACCTTATCGCTTGACGATTTTGATATTGCACAGCCCTTGTTGTTGCCCTGGTTGAGCTCGGGATATGAAAATGTTCTCTGGATCGATGGGCTCGCACTCTTTCAGGATGATCCGGCTCAGATGCTGAATGCCGTAGACGGTGATTCGGCGTTCGTTTGCATGCAAAACATTCTTTTGCAGCGTGAGTTGAATAAGCCGACGACACGCTATTTCTTAAGCGAGTATGGATTGGATACGAGAGTCGATGAGATTCTTGATACAACGGTGATGGCGATCAATTCGAAAATAGCGCGAGAAGCGGTCGATCCCGCATTGATCGTTAATGAGTTGCAAAAATTAAGAGGGGAATACCGCTATACCCAGCCCAAGAGGCCTGAGTATAAGCCGGAGGTGCGGAAAAGGACCGAAGTCCCTTCGGCGTACCTTTTGGGTAACCAGGCTTTCCGTGCGCAACTCCTTTCGGTTATAGGAGCTATGCCGCTGCCATTTGAGAACGTGTCGACGTGCATCGACTTACCAGATACTATGACTTGGGCGAACGAAGACACCGCTCGGGCATGGAAGGCTGCGCGGCATCCGACGATAGTGTATCCTGAGTACGGAAAACCTCCCTTGCTAAGCGGCAGTCATCGCTTCGGCGGGGCATTCTGGATTGCGGCGCGGGATACAACGGTATATGAGGTGCTGTTGGCTGAGGAGTTGGAGCCCGATGCGCCGTCCGCAAAAAGGTTGCTGTTTCCCGAAGGCAGTAAGAGAAGAAGGATTGCCAGCAAAATGATTCGAAAGTTTCGGAAGTAGTAGCAATGTGGGTTGAATTTTTGTTGGCATGTATAGTATTAGCCGGAATTGTATATGTACCGGGTTGCTTGTTCTTGAAGTCGTTCCGTTCGGATTGGTTGACGAGTATCGTGTGTGCTCCGGTATTCACAATACCGGTTTACAGCATGCTGGGTGTGGTGTACGCGCAGATAGGTGTCGCTGCTTCTATGGCGACTCTCGTCGTTCCTCTCGTGGTGCTGGAGGTTGTCATATTCGGCTGCTCTCTCGCGCGCGGAACAGTAAGGTTTGCCGCATCGCTCCGAGCTGGGCAGCAGAGAAGGCCAATCACTCGCTCAGCATGGTTTGGTCTGTTCTGCTACGTTCTCGTTGCCGCTATTCTTGCGTTCTTCTATTATGTGCAAACGCTTGATGGAGCCTGGTCATTTGCGCAAGATAGCGACAATAGCTGGCATCTTGCCCTTATTCAGTCCTTCAGTCAATCGGGAAACGCTTCGATGCTCGACGCCACGCTGTACCATGATCTGGAAGGTTTAGGGCTGACGACGCTCGTTCCGGTTACTGGTTCGTTCTATCCAGCCGCATGGCATATTTTAGCTGCTCTCGATGTGATGGCTTTGCAGGTGCCTGTTTCTCTTGCAGCGAATGCGGTGAATTGCCTATTTATAATTCTGGTATTTCCGTCGAGCATGTTCTTGTTTTTGCGGACTTTATTCGAGAAGCACAGCTGGTTGCTTGTATGTCTTGGTTCCATCATATGCTTGGGATTCGTTGCGTTCCCATGGGGCATGGTGCTCTCTGTTTCTGGTCCTCTATTTCCCAACCTCGCAGGCTTCTCGCTCGTGCCGCTGTGCTGCACGTTCTTTATACGGTTGTGTAGGGGGGGCTCGCGGCGCCGAATGGCAATGCTTGCGATTCTGCTGGTATTCGGTCTAATGGCTTTGGTCGTGCTGCATGCTAATGCAGCGTTTACCACTGCGCTTATCCTTATCCCTTTCTGCGTCTATCAGATTTTCCTTCGCATCATGAATAGCGGCTTACGATCTTCGATTAAACCCTGGTATGCCGTTGCTGGATGCCTCGCATTTTTGGTTGGTGTAGCAGTGATATGGTATTTGCTGTATACCACGCCGTATCTTCAGAGTACAGTGCACTACAACTGGGCATCGTATGCAAGCATTCGTCAAGAACTGGTCAATATAGTCACACTGGGCTTTCGGGTTCCTGCTGCGCAAATATCGCTCGCGATACTGGTTTTTATCGGCATCTTGTATACGCTATACGAAAGACGATATTTGTGGTTAACGGTTTCTTATGCTGTCATATGTGCATTCTGCTTTGTTGGAGCAACGACTGACGGTGCGCTCAAGAGCTTTCTTACGGGCTTCTGGTATACCGATCCTTATCGGCTCGCGGCGATGGCAGCCTTAATTGGCATTCCGCTTGCCACCCTGGGCCTCTATATTTTGCTCCAGGCGGTGAAAAAAATTTCGACAAGGATGGTGGCGCCCGAGAAGAGCAAGAGTCTGATAACTATTCTTTCGGTCGCGCTCGTTATCGGATTTATTGCTGTGAACTACTATCCAAGTTACACGCTTCCTGGGCGCGGAAATGTTGTAACCGCGTTCGGCGATTATGAGACGTGCAACATTCTTGCAAACTTGCAAGATCGCGACAATCTGTATGATCGGGAAGAAGCTGCGTTTGCGGGAAAGGTGAAGGATGTCGTTGATCCTGCATACTGCATTTACAACAATGCCGATGACGGTAGCCCATTCGCCTATGCTTTCGAAGGCCTCAATCTGTGCTATCGCAGATCGGCAGCCCAACTTCTTGATGGAGGCGAGTCTGTCCAGAGCGAACTCCTGAGAAATCGGATTGATGATCTCGCCTCTGATGACGAAGTGCAAAAGGTGATCAAGGATGCTAATATTAGGTACATTTTGATTCTTGACTTAGGTGGCGAGATAACCGACGAGCGTTGTTTCTATGGCTACTATACGCCGAGTAAATGGACGGGCTTTAACAATATCGATGATGAAACGCCTGGACTTAAAACGTTGCTTGCTGAAGGCGACATGCGCTTGTATGAAATTCTTCCGGTGAACTAGTATTTAATCGTGTCGTCTTGTGGGGATGCAGAGTGATCCCTAGCTTCTGAGAGACCTTTGCAGATCCTTCAGCAGCAGCATCTTGTCCAAATCGCTGAACTGCGTGGAGTCGCCGAAAAAGACCACTTTTGAAAGCGTGTCTTTCTTTGCTTCGATGTAGCTGAAGTTGTTGGTGATGCTGTCGAGGTTCTGGGCATCTTCTACCAGCACGGTGGCATTACGCTGTTTCGTCAAAGGGCCCATGGCAAGGGCGTCGGACGGATTCCAGATAGACACGAAAAAGGCCTCGAAACTCTGGTCGGTCGTATTGTCTCGTGCTTCTACCCATGACGTAATGATGTTGTTGGCATCGAAGGGGTCTTTGCCGCAGAAGCGCGTGATCGGGATGCCGGCCTTTTCGAAGGGCGCCAGGCACTCCGCTGGGAACACGTCTTCTCCTCCGAGGAGGAGCACTTCGTCGAACGAGCCCGAGACGAGAGATTTGAGGACGTCTTCCCCAATCACGCCGCGTGAAACGCTGAAAAACAAGGGCATGCGATTGCGGTAGCTGTATGGCATGAAGCACAGGATGTCGCCGATGCCCTCCTGATAGGTAAGGATGGCTTTGCGTCCCCACCACTCGCTCTCGCCGTGCTTGAAAAGGGCGTAAGCCAAGCGCTCTTCCGAATTCTGATCGATGCGTGTGATAGTTGCAGCGGGGGAGATGACTTCAAGCCGTTTCACAACGGCATCCGAAATCAAGTCGCTTCCTCCCAGCACCGTGATGCTGGATATCTGCATCTGGCGGATTTTCTGATCCACAATATCTGGAAGACGGTCGGGTCGCGTGAGCAAAACAGGCATTTCGTTCAAGCTGGAATAGGCATTGGCAAGCATGCAGACGGCATGGTTTTCACCAGGCGCGAGAATGATCGAGCCTGATCGTTCGCCCCCTTCGAGGCTTTCGAGGAGGTTCACGGGCGTAGCGTAGCGGGTTTCGCCGGCGAACGTTTCTACAAGCTCGTCGCAAGGTATTGAGGGATCGCGCAGCAGTTCGAATATGCGCTCTTCCGATTCAGCCGATCCGATATGTCCCCCGAGGACGCGATACACCTGGCAGACATCCTGCGCGGTGCCATCGATGCGCACATGGCCCTTCTCAATCCATACTGCCTTATTGCACAAGCGTTCTACCTGGTTGTTGTCATGAGAGACGATAAGAACCGTCACCTGATGTTCTTTGATAAGCGTCTGTATTCGCCGTTCGCATTTCTGCTGGAACATGAAGTCGCCGACGGAGAGCACCTCGTCCACAATGAGGATGTCGGGAACGATGACGGTGGCGATGGCGAACGCAATGCGCGCTACCATGCCGGACGAATAATTCTTCAGGGGCATATCGAGGAATTTCTCGATTTCCGCGAATTCGACGATTTCGTCGAAATGGTCTTCGATAAAGCTCTTCGAATAGCCGAGCAGGGCGCCGTTCAGATAGATGTTCTCACGCGCCGTCAACTCCATGTCGAACCCGGCACCCAGCTCGATGAGCGGTGCGATGTTGCCGTTGATGGTGCACGTGCCTTCGGAGGGCTCGAGGACGCCGGCGATGATCTTGAGCAAAGTCGATTTGCCGGATCCGTTGGTGCCGAGGATGCCGAATACGTCTCCTTTGCGCACCTCGAGGGAGATGTCGTCGAGCGCGCGGAATTCCTTGAAGCGCAGCTCCCGCCTGGCCAGGGCGATCGCATACTCCTTGAGGTTGTTCATCGTCTCATTGGCCATGTTGAAAACCATCGAGACATGATCGACCTTTACCATGACTTCTTCGCTTGAACTTTCCACTTCCTCGATGCTCGAACCGAGAAACGAAGTATTGACGACTTCGGGCATGCTGACCACCTATACGTAAAGGATGAATTTCTTCTCGAGCTTGCGGAATGTGAAGTAGCCGATGAGCAGCGCAGCCACGCCCATTCCGAGGCAGATCAGGTTCTCCGTGAGCCCTGGCGTCTGGCCCCATAGGGCGATCTCGCGCAAGTAGGTGACGTAGTGGTACATGGGGTTGAAGTTCATGACCGGCACCATCCAGTCCGGAAGAATGCTCACGGGATAGAACAGCGGTGTTGCGTACGTCCAGGCGGTTATCACTACGCTCCACAAATGACCGATGTCGCGGAAGAACACGACGAGCGCAGAGAGAAGGAATCCCAGCCCTGCACTGAACAGAAGGACGTACAGCAGCAGCAGGGGGAGGAACAGCAGGTTGACGGTGGGCGCCACCTGGAAGTAGATCATAACAACGGCGACCGCGATAAGCGAGAGGCAGTAGTTCACCAGTTGGAACAGCACCTTTTCGAGAGGAAACAGGATCTTCTCGATGCGGATCTTCTTGATAAGCGACGACGAATCGATGATCGAGTTCATGGCGGTGGTGGTGGAATCGGCCATGAGCGTGAAAAGCGTGCTGCCCAGAATCAGATACAAGGGGAAGTTCTCGATGTCGAACCGGAAAAATGTGCTGAACACGGCCGAAAGCACGCACATCATGAGGAACGGATTGAGCACAGACCACACCACGCCCAAAGCGCTGCGGCGATATTTCAGCTTGAAGTCCTTCGACACCAACGAGGTGAGAATGAACCAATTCCGGCGCATTTCAGGTTTCGATATGCTGCGCAAAGCAAAGGCCTTCCCGTGTTGATTCGCTGAGCGGATTCCCCGTACATCATCGCCCGCAATTATAGCCTACTTGCCGATGCCGAAAGCGAAAGCATACAACGATTATATGGAACTGTCTTGCGGTTTGGCCTGGAGGTAGCTGCCGATTTCCACGCTATACGGTAGGGTGGAGGTATTCTTTTCCGACACCGTGCGCGAGCCGACGGATTATGCGGCCGGCCCAATGGAGGCAGCGATGACGAGCCATAAGCTTTCGAACGTTATGTTGAAGGTGGACGACCATATGTCCGCATACCCGCAGGCGTACTATCGGGCGGAAGGCTCGGCAACGTTCGATGCGGGGGCGCTTGCGTTCTCAGGAACGGTTGACTTCCTGACCTACTTCAACGCCTGCTCCGTCAAAAAATGGCGTACCTATGCGGAAATCGAGTCGGTTCGGCTGCGTCTCGTCTTGTCGGGCGATCGGTGCATGCTGCGTTTTCGCGGGATTGCGAGCGGCGATGACGAGCCGACATCGCTTGGGGAAGACTTGATCTTGAAAGAGGATGAAGCGTGCTGCGTTTGTGCGGAAGGCGATCGCTTCATCTTCGACGTGTCTTTGCCCGAAAGCGACAAGGATATCGTCGCATTCGAGCTCGAATCGAGTGGAGCGACGAAGCTGCACGAAGCCTACTATCATGCTGACGTGGACGACGCGGACAACAATCCCGTTCGGCTTGCCTTGGCCACGACCACGTTCAAAAAAGAGCAGTATATCGTTCCGAACATCGGCCTCGTCAAGCGCGAGGTTCTGGGTTCCGACGATCCGATAGCCGAAGCATTCCATATGTTCGTCGTCGATAATGGGCGCACGCTCGATGCCGAGGAACTCAGCGACGACGGCGTGACGGTTCTGCCAAACCCCAACGTCGGAGGAGCCGGCGGATTCGCGCGCGGCATGATGGAGGCGCTGGCATCCGAGGAGGGCTTCACGCACGTGCTACTCATGGACGACGACGTCATCGTATCGCCGGAGAGCCTGAAGCGCACGTTCAACCTGCTCGTGCTCGCGAAGGGAAGGTACCGCAGCGCGTTCATTAACGGCGCCATGCTGGCTGTCGAGGAGCCGAACCTGCAATTCGAGGACGTGTCGTTCGTCCGCGACACTGGAGCGTACGCTCGCATTAAAGAAGACCTGCACATCGATCGCGCGCAGGATATCGCAGACAACGAGGCCATCAGCGTCGAGGTGCCGAAGGCATACGGCGCCTGGTGGTACAGCTGCATCCCGTTGTCTGTCGTGCGCGAGAAGGGTCTGCCGTTGCCGTTGTTCGTCCGCTGCGACGACGTCGAGTACGGCATGCGTGCCGAGCCCGTCTACATGACCATGAACGGCATCTGCGTGTGGCATGAAGGGTTCGAGGGCCGGTTCCGCCCTTCGGTCGACTGCTACCAGTACGTGCGCAACTTCCTCATCATGATCGCGATGGACGACTGCGCTTCCGAAAAGCTGTTCGTCACGCGCCTCGGGCGCAACATCCGCCTGCATCTTCGCACGATGTCCTACGACACGGTGGAGCTGTTCCTGGACGGCTTCGAGGACTACCTCAAGGGGCCGGACTATCTGGCGCATGTGAGCGGCGAGAAGCTGATGAAGACGAACGGGGCGAAGAACGAGAAGCTTGTGCCGGTGGGGGAGCTCGACCAAGACACGATAGCATCGCTGAAAATCGTTCCAGGCAACTTGGACGGCGGCGTGCGCAAGGACAGCTTGCTAAAATTGTGGCGCACGCTACCCTACGATCGCCACTACCTCCCCGATGCCTTCCTGCGCGATCGCCCCGAAGCGGTGTTCTACAGCGGCCTCTCGACGCTCGGCGCCTATACGATGGGCGCGAAGACGCTCGTTGCGCTCGATCTGGGCGGCAAGAACGGTTGCGTGCGCCATATGGACAAGGATCGCTGGAGGGGCCTGAAGCGTCGCTGGTCCGATCTGAAAAAGGACTATCGCGCGCGTGGCGACAAGGTGCGCGCGTCCTATAAGGCGGCGAAGCCCTATCTCGTCTCGTGGGAGTTCTGGAACGAGTATTTAGGAACGGACTTGAATCCAAGAGGATAGTCGAAGACGGAAGATGCCATTCGCTCTGCGATGGCCTTCGATATCCGACAACGAATTGCCAAGTGCCCCTATTGCACGTCGTGGGACGGCAGGCTCTCCTCCGTACCTGCATCCACGTACTCGATCTCGGGGTGGAACCCGAAGCCTTCCAGGTTGCCCTGCAGAATGGTGCGCCAGCGCTCGAGCTTCTTCGACTTCGCCTTGGTCAGCACGAGAACGGTATGGTACAAGCCCCTGACGACGATATACGCGTAGCCCTTGAGGCCCTCGCGCCGGTACAGTACCACGTCGTTGCGGTACGCCAGCTTGTAGCGCGCGATCTTCTCCTCGGAGTCCAACGCGATGTTTCCCACGCCGTTGCTCTTGGACGCATGGGTCACGACGCTCTTGCCGACCACGTAGCAGGGGTGCGCGCGCGAGATTCGCCGCGTGAACTCCCAGTCGTCGCTCCAGATGAAGAAGTCCTTGATGGGCAGGCCCAGCTCTTTGATGATCGCCGCGGGCACGAACAGCGACACGAACGAAGCGAGCGTCGCGGGCTGCAGCTCGGGTGCGAAGTCGACGATGCTGCGCGTCAGAGGGTGGCGCTGCACGTTCATCGTGCAGATGCCGCCGTCCGTCCAGCGGACCACGCTCGAGAGGTAGCCGTAGTCTCCTCCGAGCTGGGCGTCTGCGCGCAGGAGCTCCAGCAGCGTGTCCTCGTGGGGCATGCAGTCGTCGTCCATGATCCAGACGTAGTCGCAGCCCAGCTCGACCGCTTTGCGCATTCCGCAGTTGAAGCCGCCGGCGCCGCCCAGGTTGGATCCCGTGTTGGAATACCAGATGCCGCCCTCTTGTATGAGCTCGTCGAGCGCCTCGCGGGTGCCGTCGAAGCTCGCGTTGTCCACCACGATGACCTCGAGTTCGGCTCCGGGGAACTCTGCCCGATGATTCTGCGCCTGAAGGCGTTGGAGGCACTGCAGCAGCAGTTCTTTCCGGTTGTACGTCACGACCACTGCCGCGATACGGCTCATTGCGTCTCCGCCTTTCGTTGCAAAACGGGGTGGGGTGCTCGCTGCATGGTTCCTGCCGGCATGGAGCGCTCGCCCCTACCTATTCGCCTTCAGGCGCGCGAACAGATTCGTGCTGTGGCGGCGCACCCACGAGATGAACGCGCCCTCCCACATGGTCAGGCGCGCGTCGCCTCGGCGCAGCGGTGCGAGCATGAGCTTCATCATGGTCGAGCGGGGCTGCGCCTTCGCGAGCGCGTCTTTCGCGTGCGGGGTGGAGATCATGCGCTCGATCTCGGCTCGCTTCTCGGCTTTGGGCAGCGTGCAGCTCTTGTTGGTGACGTTCTCGACGCATCCCACAAGGCGCTCGGCATAGCGCCGCGCCAGAAACTCCCGGATCTCGTCCGAGTCGAGCCCCCACTGGCCGTACAGCTCGCACAGCCACCGGTGCTCCTCCTCGCGCTTGCCGTACATGTCGCTGCGGTACTTCGTGTTCTCGCTTTCGGCCCGTGCGCGCAGGAAGTGGTAGTAGCGCTCGGGAATGCAGCCCACATGCTCGATATCGCGGATGACGTCCAGGTTGAAAGGGAGGTCGTCCCAGAAGGTCTCGGGGAACACGATGCCGCGCTCAGCCAGATAAGAGCGCCGGTAGAGCTTGTTCCACGGCGCGTAGAGCAGCTGCGCGTCGAACAGCCGATGGGCCTGCTCGCGAAATTGCTGCTGCGTCTCGTACACCGCGTCCGGGGCGGTGCGAAGCTCCCGGTAGAACTTGTCGTCGCCATAGTAGGTGTCGATGTAGAAGCCGGCCACCACCAAATCGAGCGCATGCTCGGCCGCGAGCCGGTGCATGTCCTCGAGCATGGTCGGCTCGCACCAGTCGTCGCCGTCCATGAAGTAGAGGAACTCGCCCGTCGCCTGGGCGATGGCGGTGTTCCGGGCGCGCGCCGCGCCCCCGTTCCGCTGGTGGATTGCCTTGGCGCGCCCGTCCTCGGCAGCCAGCTCGTCGCAGATCGCCCCCGTCGCGTCGGTGCTGCCGTCGTCGACGATCAGCAGCTCGAAATCCTCCAGCGTTTGCCGTTGCAGCGATTGCACGGCGCGGCGAAGCCACGCCTCGACATTGTAGGCGGGAATGATGATGCTGATAACAGGGCGGTGCGCCACGGACGGCCTTTCCATAAGCGTGCAAGCGAACATGCCTATAGTCAATTCTAAACGAAACGTTATAATATTCCTTCGGTGCGGCGTCAATTCGAAAAAATGGCAGAGATTGCCGAGACAAGGAGTGTGGTGCATGAACCTGGTCGAGTGCCTCGCGCTCTTCGTGCTCGCCGCACTCGCGACCATGCTCCTCGTCCCCGCGGCGAAGCGTTTGGCCGTCAGGTTCGATGCCATCGACTATCCCAGCGCTCGCCGCGTCAATAAAGAGCCCGTGCCCCGCATGGGCGGCGTGGCCATGCTCGGCGGCCTTCTCGTCGCCCTGCTCGCGGTCTTTGTAGGCATGTGCGTACTCGGCTGGGCCGATCCTTTCGTACCGCACCCGTCTCTCAAGGTGAACTATATCGGCGTCGGAGCGGGTGTGCTATTCATGTTCGCTGTGGGCGTGGTCGACGACGTGGTCGATTTGAAGCCGAAGACGAAGCTGGCGGGGCAGGTGGCGGCCGCATGCATCGTCGTGGCCTCGGGGCTGTTGCTCTCGAGCGTGCGCAATCCGTTCGGTGCGGGCTTCTTGGAATTTGGCTGGTTCTCGTATCCGCTCACCGTGTTCTACCTTGTCGCATTCGCGAACGTCATCAACCTCATCGATGGGCTCGATGGGCTCGCCGCCGGGATCACGGCCATCTCGGCGTTCACGCTCTTCGCGTTTGCCGTGCTCACGTTCCGTCCCGATGCAGCTATCATGTCCATTGCGCTCGCCGGCGTCTGCGTCGGATTTCTCAGGTACAATTTCCACCCTGCATCCATCTTCATGGGCGATTCCGGTGCGCTGCTCCTCGGGTTCTCGCTTGGCATCGTGTCGCTGTTTGCGGTGGCGCGTTCGGCGGCGTTCGTGTCGCTGCTCGTGCCGCTTCTGGCCGCGGGTGTGCCCATCATAGACACGGCGCTTGCTATTGTGCGCCGCACGCGTGCGCATAAGCCCATCGACCAGGCAGACAGCGGGCACATTCATCATCGGCTTATGGAGACGGGCTTTTCTCAGCGTGCTACGACGCTCATCATGTGGGGTTGGACGGCGGTGCTCGCGCTGTGCGGCGTGCTCATCACGCGACTGAGTGGCATGGGGCGTATCGTCGTATTCTGCATCGCTGCGGGCGTCACGGCGTATGGAGTGCTCAAGTTGCATCTGCTCGATCCCGTCTTGCTCCACCACTACCATCCCCGGAAAAAAACGAAGCGCGGGCGCGCCGATGGGGATGGCCGTACGGACGAGGAGGCCGGGGGATCGGACTCTGAAGGAGGATCTGGGCGCGACGAAAACGAAGGTGCTGGGAGCGGAACGCCCCGCTCGTAAGTCTCGCTCGAAGACGGCTTTGACTCTCTACATGCGCTTCAGTTGCTCCACCCCGATGAGCGCCGAGGCGTGCGTCTCGCGCACCAGGCCCATCAGGGAATGTGCCGTGGTCATATCGCCGCAGCGCAGTGCTTCGGTCATATCGCTGGCCGCGCGGTAGAGGTTTCCCAGCGAGAGGTTGCCGGCTACTCCCTTGAGCGCATGCGCATGGTGGTACGCCCCTTCGACGTCGTTGCGGTCGATTGCGTCGTTCAAAGCGGCGAAGTGGGGATCGTCGCCGAATTTGACAGCTATCCGCTTGTAGAGCTCCTTGTTGCCGCCGAAGCGCTCAATGGCCTCGTCATAATCCACTCCGTTTGCGGCCAGTAGATCCTCGCTCATGGTCATCCTTCCGTATTACGGTTGCCCTGCGCGCGATCCGCCTCTGCGCGACAGGGGCGGAGTATAGAGCTCACACGCTGCGAGCGTCGAGGCGGAGTGCGAATTGTCATAGATTTGTTGAATTTTAATGCCGCGGCCCGTTTGGGCGTGTTTCCGACCGGGACGCCGTTTCGCGTCTTCGGGGTCTCCTGCTCGGTACATGGCAATTGTGCGAACAGTCAGCAAGGCTATCTGTATTATAGATATCTGATGTTTGGGGATTCGCATAGCGTTTCCCCGGATCGACCATTGACTCAGCGTTCGTTTCCCGTAAGATACCCAACTATGAGTTCGCGTTTCGCGCATACCGTGGCCATGTGCATGCCCAAGCCTGGGCCTTTCGGCGCATTCGCTGAGGCCCAGGCCTAGCTTCCGTGCGGCCTTCGTCTATAATAAATGGCCGCATTTCCGCAACAAGGACGAAACGACGACCGATCGAGACCACCATGATCCAGTTACAGCATCTGAGCAAGACCTACGAAGGCAGCGCCGAGACGGCTCATCATGCCCTGCGCGATGTCGACCTCGCAATCGCCGACGGCGACGTGTTCGGCATCATCGGCGCTTCGGGCGCGGGCAAGTCTACGCTTGTGCGGTGCATCAACCTGCTCGAACGTCCGACCGGAGGTCGTATCCTCATCGACGGCCGAGACGTGACGGATCTGTCCGGTAAGCAGCTTTTGGAGCTGCGCTCCTCCATCGGCATGATCTTCCAGAACTTCAGCCTGTTTCAGCAGCGCACCGTGCTGCGCAACGTGACATTCCCGCTGGAGCTTCGCCACGAGAAGAAGGAGCCGCGTGAGAAACGAGCGCGCGAACTGCTCGAGCTCGTGGGGCTGGGCGATCTGGCCGACCGCTATCCCAGTCAGCTCTCCGGCGGCCAGCAGCAGCGCGTCGCCATTGCTCGAGCGCTTGCCAACAATCCCGCCATCATGTTGTGCGACGAGGCTACGAGCGCGCTCGACACGCGCTCGACGGTCTCTATTCTGAAGCTGCTCGCCGACATCAACCGCGACCTCGGCGTCACGATGGTGGTCATCACACATTCGCTGGCTGTGGCGCAGAAGGTGTGCAACCGCATCGCGGTTATCGACGGCGGGCGCATCGTGGAGGAAGGGCTTACGGCGGAGGTGTTCGCAAACCCGCAGAGTCCGGTGACCCGTGAGCTGATCGAGAACGATAGCCTGTCGGGCGATCTAGCGGCGTGGAAGGAGCCTGAGCCGTCCGAAGGGAACCGGCTGGATGATCCTGCTGCGGGTTCTCTGGGGCTTGTCGACGCGCCTGGGAACCCTGCGGTTCGCCTCGATCGGCAGGGGAGGTAGCATGGATTTCCTGATGCAGTTCTTCGACGCGTATGGCCTGCTGCTTGCGCAGGGCACGTGGGACACCATCGTCATGACGGGTGTGTCCACGCTGTTCGCCTACGTTATCGGCGTTCCGCTCGGCGTGGCGCTCATCGTGACGGGCCCGAACGGTTTGAAGCCTCATCGCGTGCTCAACGCGGTGCTCGGCTGGATCGTGAACATTGGACGCTCCATCCCCTTCATCATCCTGCTTGTGGCGCTCATCCCGTTTACACGTTGGATCGTGGGCACGTCGCTCGGCGTACCGGGGGCTATCGTGCCGCTCGTGGTGGCGTCCGCCCCGTTCGTGGGACGCATGGTGGAGCAGAGCTTGGCGGAGGTCGATGGCGGGCTGGTGGAGGCAGCGCAGAGTTTCGGCGCGAGTGTCTGGCAGATCGTGACGAAGGTGTTTCTCAAGGAGAGTTTGCCGTCGCTCATCCGTGGCGTATCCATCACGTTTATTACGCTGTTCGGCTACTCGGCCATGGCGGGCACGGTGGGTGCGGGCGGACTGGGCGATATTGCCATCCGTTATGGGTACCAGCGCTACCAGGACGACGTCATGATAGCAGCGGTCATTTTATGCATCGTGCTCGTGCAGGTATTTCAGAGTGCGGGCGACATTGCCGCCCGAAAAGTGGACAAGCGCTAACTCGAAAGAGCGCCTTGCGCCCATGCTGCGTTTTGCGTCCAGCGAGAGCATGCGCCGCGCGACGGGAGCGGGAGGCTGCTGCTCGCTGAAACGAGGGAACGCGACTCATAGCGCTTTGATGCGAGACAAGAGACGAAGAGAAAAAGGGAAGGGAACAATATGAAGGCATCGAAACTGATCAGGGCGGTCGCTGCTGCGGCGGTCGCAAGTGCGGTGGCGGTTGCGCTGGCGGGCTGCGGCTCGTCGGGATCGGCTGCCAAGCAGATCGCCGTCCCGTCGGATCCTACGAATGAAGCACGTGCCCTGCTGCTCCTTCAGGATCAGGGGCTCATCACGCTGAAGGACGGCACGGGACTGTCGGCCACGAAGAACGACATCGAGGAGAATCCCTACAACATCGACATCGTCGAGACCGAAGCGGCATCTGTGCCGCGCACGCTCTCCGATGTGAACATGGGCGTGGTTAACGGCAACTATGCCATCGGCGCAGGCATCGACACTTCGACGGCGCTCGCCAAAGAGGCCACCGACTCCGAAGCGGCCGACAAGTACGCCAACGTGGTGGCCGTGCGCGACGGCGACGAGGATAGCGCCAAGATCAAGGCTCTCATTGCCGCGCTGCAGAGCACTGAGGTGCGCGACTTCATCGACGCTACCTACGGTGGTTCGGTTGTGCCAGTGGGAAGCGCGTCGGACGTCGAGATTCCGGACGCGACGGACGGCGACACGGTCATCAAGGTGGGCGCGTCTCCGGCTCCGCACGCTGAGATTCTCGCCCAGGCGAAGGATATCCTTGCCGAGCATGGCTATACGCTCGAAGTCGTCGAGTACTCTGACTACATCCAACCGAACGTCGCGCTCGACGACGGCGAGTTGGACGCGAACTACTTCCAACACATCACGTACCTGGAGGACTACAACGCCGAGAACGGCACCACGCTCGTGTCGGCCGGCGCCATCCACTTCGAGCCGCTGGGACTGTATCCGGGCAAATCGGCGAGTCTGGACGACCTGAAGAAGTAGTCCGAAGAGGCTTGCTGCTCATCCCTTCGAACGGGAACCGGCCCGATACGGTTCTGAGACGAGGAGCCGCTCGGGTTGTCATTCGGCTTGCGCGCGCCTATACTGTGCGCAGATTCCGCCCCGAACGAGAAAGGCGACGATCATGGCCGCTGGCAGCACCGCTCTTTTCGCCGATGTCGTGTTCTGCGCGCTGCTGATCGGCGCATGGTGGTGGAACAAGAGGCACTGAGCTCTGATCGGATGCCTCCGAAAAAATCGGCGCTCGACTTCGATACCGCGAGGAGCTCTCGGGATGCCGGGGGCTCCTCTGCTCGAATGGGTCCAACGTCGTTGAGAGGCGCGGCTGAACGGGGCAGGCGCCGGTCGAGTGCAGATGAGCGCCCAGGCAGGATGCCTGCATTCTGCAATGGATATTATCTGGACGAAGGCGCCTGCACCAGTGCAGTCCCGTATAATCGCTGATGATGCGAAAGGACGATCCCGTGAGTCTTGATCGAACCAGGTTCTCCCGTATAACCGTGACGAGCGACGAAGACGACGATGTTGTCATCCATGCGGGCGCGCGCGCCGAATCGACGCTGCCGGCAACGGAGGACGATGATGCGCGCTGCGGCGAAGCGATCGGCGGCGATATGGCAGGAGGCGACACGTCTTCTGACGTTCCGGCTGCCGAGGAGCAGACGAAACGGACGGTTGCCGCGGATGCGCCGAAGGAACACGACTCGTCTTCGGATCGCCCCGTGCGCAAAACCGAGTTTGTCGGGTCTGATGCGAGCTCTCATAAGACGACCGCCGACGACCTCGAGCTGGCGCCCATGTCGCTCATGCAGAAGATCATCATTATTCTTGCGGGCCTCGCTGTGGTTGCAATCGTCGTGTATATCGCGCTCATGCGCTAGCACCGCCCATGTCAGGAAGGTACAACGATGGCCAAGCACATCAAACATGCATCTGATGAAACCCCCGCCGATCTTTCCGGCGCGAGCGATGCCGATGAGCGTATCGGTCTGACCGAGGCATTCGCGCCTGTGTCCGACAGCGACGGTTCGCATGCGGGCGGGTTCAGCTACCGCGGCGACAGCGACGATGAATACCCCGATGCGCTTGACAGTCTCGAGCCGCAGGATCCTCCCGCCGTGGTGTTCGATGGCTCCGAGCCAGTGGTGCCGGATGAGCCTGCTGGCAAGCACGGCAGGCAGCGCAAGGACAACGTGCCGCCTTATCAGCGTAAGTCCCGCCGTATGCGCAGGATACTCATTGCTGTAATCGTATTGTTGGTCCTGCTTTTGGGCGCGCTCGGCTTTTTTGCCTGGCAATGGTTCAATCAGAGCCAACTTGTCGCAGCGCAGCAGGCGCAGGAGCAGAAGAGCGTTCAGGATGTCGATGCGCTGGCGAAAGACGGCACGTCTGACGCGGACACCGCCACAACGAAAACGACCGACGTACCCGATCTGGTCGCACTGCTGGGCAGGACGCAGGAGGAGGCGGTTGCGGCTCTGCAGCGCGGCGCCACGGTCACGAGCACACGCGAGGTCAACGAGGAGGGCAATCCCATCAAGACGAGTGTGACGGTGGCGCTATCAGGCGAGCCATCCGACACGCGTTCGGGAACGCCGACGGTTTACCTCGGCCTGGGAGAGGATGGCGCGATCGTGCAAGCAGGTTACTCGGCCGCCACGGCATCGCTCGGCTACGGATCTCTCAGCTTCGTTGACGCGGTAGAAAATGATCGCATCATCGAAAAGACGTTGCAGGAAGCCGGCATCGCCGTGTCTGAAAACACAGTCGAGCTTCCCGAGGATCGCTCCGGGTACTCCACGTATGCCTCCGATGGCACGACATTGGTGAAAGAGTCATGCTCGTTCAATGGCACTGCCGACATCGACGGAGCTGTGCACGAATGGTCGTCGGTATTGCTCTACGACTACACCACGGCCAATGCCTCCGGCAATCTTGCCGACACGATCCGCACAATTTACGTCTACATCAACGCATAGGCTTCAGCGCTCGGTCGAGAGCACGTTGCCTCGACCGGTGCTACCATGTACGCATGAGCCTGTTCCATGCTGAGCATATCACCTTGTCCTACCGTTGCGGCGGCGAAGCCGTGACGCTTTTGCACGATGAGTCGTTCGCGCTCGAGGCCGGGTCCGTCTACGATCTGGTGGGGCCTTCAGGAGTGGGGAAGTCGACGCTTCTGCGCGCATGCGCGCTCATGATGGAGCGCGATACGGGTGAGCTGTACCTCGATGGGCATCCCTCCTCGGGCTTTCAACCGGCTGCATGGCGTCGCGAGGTGTGCCTCGTGCCGCAGCAGGCGTCGCTTGTGGCGGGCACGGTGCGCGATAATCTGGTGCTCCCATGGAAGCTCAAGGTGAATGCCGAAATGAGCTCTCCCTCTGATGACGAGCTCGCGTGCCTGCTGGAGGCGGCGGATCTCTCCGAGGTGGGGCTCGCGCGCGACGTATCGCGGCTTTCGGGCGGCCAGGCCGCGCGTGTCGCCCTCCTGCGCGCCTTCGCTACGCGGCCGCACGTGCTTTTGCTCGACGAGGTGGATGCTGCGCTTGACGACGACTCCGCGCTCGCGGTGGGCCGCCTCGTGCATAGCTTCATGAATGCGCGCACGACCTGCCTGCGCATCCGCCACCGCGCCTCGGATGGCTTCGCGTCCGGCACGTTTGCGCTCTCGGACGGCGTGCTCTCCTTTGCGTCCGCGGCTGAGGACGGGGCGATCCTGTGACCGAAAGCGTGGTGGACATCGGCTACATCGAGCTGTTCGCGGCGAGCGCGCTCATGTTGGTAGCAGGTCTTGTATCGTGGAAGCTGGAGCTGGGGCAGACACGGCGCATCGTCGTGTCGTCGGTGCGTTGCTTCGTGCAGCTTTTGGCTGCGGGCTTCCTGCTTACGTACTTGTTCGAATTCCAGACATGGTGGCTTGTGCTGCTCGTGCTGGCAGCCATGGTCATCGCCGCCACGCAGATCGCTACCGCGCGCGTGAAGAACCGCGTCCCCGGACTCTCGGGCGCCGTGTTCGTGTCGCTCTTCGTATCGTCTTTCGCCGTCGGGTTCATCGTGGTGGAGGGCATCGTGCATGCCGAGCCATGGTACAGCGCTCGCCAGCTCGTGCCTATCATCGGCATGATCATGGGAAACGCTATGGCGGCCGTAGCCGTGGCCATCGACCGGCTGTTCGCGGATATGGATGCCCGCGCCTCCGAGATGTTCTCGCTTGTGGCGCTGGGGGCGACGCCGAGCGAAGCGGCCGCCCCTTCGCTCAAGGCAGCCATCGGGGCGGGCATGACGCCGATTCTGGCGAACATGTCGGCAGCGGGCATCGTGACCTTTCCCGGCATGATGACCGGACAGCTGCTTGCGGGGGCTGACCCGGTGGCTGCGGCGAAGTACCAGATCGTGGTCATGCTCATGCTTTCGGCCGCCAACACTATCGCCATCGTTGCGGCTGTCTACCTCACCTATCGTAGGCGCTTCTCGTCCGATGGGTACTATCTGGACAAGGGCATTCGCGCAGACAACCCGTGAAGGCGCGGATAAGGCGGCAGGAGCATCCGTTACCGCAAGGCACGAACCTTTTTATCTCTATGGCATCCGACAGAATGCCGACATCGCAGCTGTCTGCGATGTCCGGTTCTCAACAGGACGGAGGGCTTGTGAATCGAGGTGCGCCGTCTTCAATTCCCCCGATAACGGGCACCACAGCCGCTCCTGCAGCCGAGCGACGTCGATTCGCATGGCTTTCCCGCGCCTCCCCGAGCGCGGCGGCATCGGTTCTCCCATTGACCTTACCGAACGTTGCGGGTAGAGTTGACCTCGACGATTACCGACAGGAAGGGGATGCCATGATCGATCGGGGCACGTGCAAGGCCATGCTGCGCGAAGGCGCGCGGCTCATGCTGGAGCATGCCGAGCGCTTAAGCGACATCGACTCGAAGTTCGGCGACGGCGATCACGGCATCACCATCACGAAGATTGCCAAGCTCGTGAACGAGCGCGTCGAGCAGTGGGACGACGCCTCCGTCAAAGACTTCCTCGACGATCTAGGCATGGACGTGATGGCCGTGCGCGGCGGCTCCGCGGGCCCGCTGTACGGCACGCTCGTCGGCGGCTTGGGCGCCCGGCTCGGCGACGACGAGAACGAGCTTTCCGCCGACGCCGCGCGCCGCATGTTCGCCGGCTGCCTGGCCGAGATGCAGGATATCACGAACGCGCAGGTGGGCGACAAGACCATGATGGACGCCCTGATCCCCGCCGTGGAAGCCGCGCAGACGTGCCCCGCCGCGGACGACGATGCGGCGGCCGTGTTCGCCGCAGCGGCCGAGGCGGCCGAGGTGGGAGCGCGGGCCTCCGAGGGCTTCGCGTCGAAGTTCGGCCGCGCGCGCAGCTACGGCGATCAGACCATCGGCACGCCCGACGCGGGCGCCGTGTCCACCTCGCTGTTCTTGCGGGGGCTGGCGCAGGGCGCCGCGCACTAGAGGGGAACCCGGCCTGCCGCAGCGTGCGGCGGGCCTTTCTTTTCCGGCTGTCAAACGACTGAGGAGGAGCACCATGCAGATGAAGAAGTTCATCAACGACCCCGACAACCTCACGACGGAGCTGCTCGAGGGCCTGGCCCTGGCGAACCCCGACATCCTCGAGCTCGGCGAGGACAACATGGTCATCAACAAGAAGCTCAGCCGTGCCGACCGCGTGACCATCGTGACGCAAGGCGGCAGCGGCCACGAGCCGGCCATCGAGGGCTTCGTGGGCGAGGGCATGGTGGACATCGACGTGGTGGGCGACATCTTCGCCGCGCCCGGCCCGCAGGCCTGCGTCGACGCCATCAAGCTGGCCGACAAGGGCAAGGGCGTGCTCTACATCGTGCTCAACCACGCCGGCGACATGCTGACGGGCAACATGACCATGAAGCAGTGCAAGAAGCAGGGCCTCAACGTGGTCAAGGTGGTCACGCAGGAGGACGTGTCGAACGCTCCGCGCGAAAACGCCGACGACCGCCGCGGCCTCGTGGGCTGCATCCCCACGTACAAGATCGCCGGCGCCGCGGCCGCCGAGGGCAGAAGCCTCGAGGAGGTGGCGGCCATCGCGCAGCGCTTCGCCGACAACATGGCGACGCTGGCCGTGGCCGTGCGCGGCGCCACCCATCCGCAGACGGGCACGCTGCTGGCCGAGCTCGGCGACGACGAGATGGAAATCGGCATGGGACAGCACGGCGAGGAGGGCGGCGGCCGCCAGCCCATGAAGTCCGCCGACGAGACGGCCGCCATCATGGTGAACGCGCTCGTGAAGGACATCGGCATCGAGCCGGGCGAGAAGGTCATGCTCATCGTCAACGGCTCGGGCGCTACCACGCTCATGGAGCAGCTCATCGTGTACCGCGCCGCGGTCAAGGAGCTGGCGAAGCAGGACATCGAAGTGGTGGCGAATTTCGTGGGCGAGATGCTGACTGTGCAGGAGCAGGCTGGGTTCCAGATGTTCATGGCGCGCATGGACGACGAGCTGCTGCGCCTGTGGAACGCGCCGTGCACCACGCCGTACCTCAAGAAGTAGGGTGGCGCCATGCTCGTTTCAATGAAAACCGTCCTCGCCTGGGCGGAAGAGAACGGTTGCGCGGCCGCCGCCTTCGACACGCCGAACCTCGAGCTGTTGCTCGCCGCCATCGGCGCGGCCGAGGAGCGCGACGAGCCGGTCATCATCCAACATGCGCAGCTGCACGAAGAGGAGACGTCCATCGACGTGATCGGCCCCATCATGGTGGCGCGCGCCGAGGCCTCACGCGTGCCCGTGTGCGTGATGCTCGACCACGGCGAGGACGTGGGCTACGTGCGCCGCGCCCTCGAGCTGGGGTTCTCGGCCGTCATGATCGACGGTTCGCAGCTGCCCTACGAGGAGAACGTGGCGCTGACGCGCGCGGCGGTGGAGCTGGCCCACGAGTACGGCGCCGACGTGGAGGCCGAGATCGGCTTCACCACGGGCCACGAGGGGCTCGAGAACGCCGACGACGACCGGGAGAACGTGTACACCGATCCCGACGAAGCCGCGCGCTTCGTGGCCGACACGGGCATCGACGCGCTCGCGGCCAGCGTGGGCACGGTGCACGGCTTCTACAAGGCGGCGCCGAACCTCGATTTCAAGCTGATCGAGGAGCTGCGCATCCGCTGCGGCGTGCCGCTCGTCATGCACGGCGGCAGCGGTCTTACGTGCGAGGACACGCGGGCGGCCATCCGCGCCGGCATCCGCAAGATCAACTACTTCAGCTACATGAGCAACGCGGGCGTGCGCGCCGTCGAGGCGCTCATCGCCCAAGAGCATCCGAAGTACTTCCACGCGCTGGCCAACGCGGCGACCGCCGCCATGCAGGCCGACGCGGAAGCCGCCATGGACATGTTCAGTATGGTTCCGTCGGCCTGACGGCCGACGGAACGGGCACCACGGCCAGCCTCGCTGACTTACTACGCCAACCTGGAGACGAGAGGAGATCGGCATGACCGCAAACTATATGCACATTGGCATCCCCATCACGGAGAAGAAGCCGAACATGACTTACAACGAGGCCATGAAGTTCTGGGTGTCGAACGTCGACGACTACGATTACAAGGTGGAGTACCTCAAATTCGAGGAGGGCACGCCCTTCCCCGAGGAGCTGCACCGCCGTTGGCACGTGGCCTACGCGGTGGACGACCTCGACCGGTACGCCGACGATGCCGACCGCATCATCTGCGGGCCCATGGACGCCGGCCCCGGCGTGCGCCTCGCCTTTGTCGAGAAGGACGGCGCCGTCATCGAACTCTACGAGGATAAGAACTAACGTCGCGGTCCGATGCTGGTGGAAGCGCGCGCTCGGCATTGCCGGGCGCGCGCTTCATTGTGTCGAGGGCTCGCATACAGCGTCTCATGCGGATTGCTGCAAGTTCGAGCCGTTTTCGCTATCCCCGATCAGCTATAAAACAACGTTGAAAAGCGCTGATCCGGCATTTTCTCGAAGCCATGACGAAGCGGTGGCATATTGATGCCGTAAGGCTCGCAAAACGGCGAGAACTTTCCAACATTTCCGTGAGACGTCCATCATGTGAGCGCTCTCTCTCGTGCGGTGCTCCCTAGCCTTCCTCTTTGGCGCGACGGACTAGCTGCACGCGCTCGGGCGAGATGGTGGGGATGCGCACGAGCATGAGGTAGAGCAGAAACACCGACACAGTTCCCAGCACGAACCACACGATAGGATTCTGCACGAACCATGCGGACAATCCCATAACAGTGAACGACACGGCCAGGATGCGCGCCTTCGTGCCGATCGGGATGCCGCCGGCTTCCTTGAACGCGGCGACGTACGTGCGGTACACCCGCGTCGACACGATCCAAGCATGGCAGCGCGGCGAGGACTTCGCGAACAGAAACGTCGCGAGCAGCAGCAGTGGGGTGGTCGGCAGCACCGGCACGAACACGCCGATGCAGCCGAGAATGCAAGCAGCCCAGGCGCTGACGAGCATGAGCAGACGGGCGAAACGGTTCAAGTGCGTCCTTCCATTCGGGAGGGCGAGCGCAACGGCGATAAGCTATCCGGTGCAAAAGTATAGCAAACCCAGTCGTGCTATGCGGCAAGGGAATTTCCTCCACCGTCTTGTGTTGCGGCAAAAAACGGCAGGCGGCGCGAACTGTAACGAGACCTGCGAATCTCCAAATCTCCCTTCGAAGCAACCTCGATATGCCTCAAGGTCGTCTTCAAATTATTTGTTATACAATCATATGAACTGTTTTCAAAAAAAGGTGGTAGGTGTCATGTCGCAAGACTTACAGCCGACATTGAAGAATACTTCTGCTTTACAGGCCAATTCGCACGATACATCGCTCGATCTTTTCAAAGGCGTCTTAGTTGGAGGGATGGTAGCGGCTCACATTGTCCAGTTCTTTCCCTAGGGTGGAACCGTATCTGAGAGTTTTAGTGCGTACATTAACTTGATCACTTTTTCAGGATTCATGTTCGTATTCGGCTGCACCTGTTCAATAGCTTATTTGTTCAAGCGTATTTCGTATTCCCTTCTTGCGAAAAAGCTCCTGAAAGGATTCGTGCGAACAATAATCGCGTTTTATGTTTCTGGAATCGCCTTTACTATTCTTGTCGCTGAGAGGTGGTCGGCAACTAGCATCATTGAAATTCTGACCTTGCAGAATATCCCCGGATATTCGGAGTTTTTATTGAGCTTTGCATTCATCTTTCCGCTGCTTTTTGTGATGAAGCCTTTTGCTGAAAAGCTGAATGGCGTGATATGCGCCATCGTTGTAGTCTTGAGTTTGCTATCGTGCAATTTGCAATTCGATACGCATTTTTTGCCTGTGCTCGGTGTATTTTTCGGAGGAAACGCTTTCTTTTGTTTTCCGATCATTTCCTATTTTAGCTACTTTGTTGTCGGCGCATATCTATCAAAAAAGAAAACGTCCCTGAACCGGATCGTGTTGGTTTTTGCAGCCGTTGGGTCAATGATGCTGCTTGCGTATGTGTGGAGGACTGGAGGTATGCCGACCCGGTTTCCTCCGTCAGCGCTTTGGGTGATGGGAGGGTATCTGTTCGTCTATGCCTATTGGTTGATGTGCCGAAACGTGAAGCGTTGGAAGTTGATAAAGATGATCGAGGCAGTTGGATCAAAGAGCCTTCAATACCTTGTCGTAAGCAATGTCGTGATCTTCTCCGTATTCCAAGTATGCTCTCAAGCAGGCGGTTTTGATGTAAGCGGGGCGATGACGTTCGTTTTTTGGCTGGCCGTATTCACTGTATGCATTGTCTGCTCATTTGCCTTTGTCAGATCGTGGGAGAGGTTGAGGATGACAATGAGAAGAGGTATTGGTCGGAAGGAAAGAAAAGGCTCTCATGAGCAAAGCGTTGCTGAGGAAGCGCAATCTTCTGGTATGGAGGGCTGATGCGCCCTTCAAGCGCTGTTCCCCGCTAGAGGAACGATGTTTGGGATGGCGAGCTTGCAAGCTCACGTCCGAGCAATGATGTCTGAAGCATTCGCGTGCGCGCTCGAGCTGCGCGCAAGTTTTTTCTTGCATCTGCGTCACGCCATGCTACAATAAGCAAGTTGTTTACTCAAGCGAGGGGAGACCCTCCACCTGGTTCGGCGCTTCGGCTGCTGATGGGTCGCTCGAATGCTTGGATCGCCTGCGGTCCGGACATGCGAATGTGAGCCCGTCGCTTCTCGGAGTGGCGGGCTTTTCACATGAAGCGCCAAGGCGCGAAGGATTGGGAGGTGAGCGCGATAGCTGCTCAGGAGCCACGGCTCAATGAAGAAATTACGGTTCGGGAATGTCGTTTGATCGGCTTCGACGGCGAGCAGATGGGCATCTACATTACGGCGGAAGCCCAGCGGGTGGCGGACAGCCAGGGGCTTGATCTTGTGGAGATCGCGCCCATGGCCGATCCTCCCGTATGCCGCATCATGGACTACGGCAAGTTCAAGTACGACCAGGCCATCAAAGCCAAGCAGGCTCGCAAGAACCAGAGCAAGGTCGAGACCAAGGAGATGAAGTTCCGTCCGAAAATCGACGTGGGGGACTACACGACCAAGAAGAAGCACGTCATGCGCTTTCTCGACGCGGGCAACAAGGTAAAGATCACCATTATGTTCCGCGGCCGCGAGATGGCGCATCCCGAGCAGGGTCTCACCATTCTGGAGCGCCTTGCTGACGACCTGAAGGAAACGGCGGTTATCGAAAGCCAGCCGAAGATGGAAGGTCGCAACATGCACATGCTTATCGCCCCGCTGCCTGCGGCGGTCTTAGCAAAGAAGAAAAAAGAGAACGAGAAGAAAGAAGAAGGGAACACAGACGATGCCTAAGATGAAGACCCATCGCGGAACCGCCAAGCGCTTCCGCGTGACCGGCTCCGGCAAGATCATGCGCTCGAAGGCTTTCAAAAGCCACATCATGACCAAGAAGAGCCAGAAGCGCAAGCGCAATTTCCGCCATGAGACCGAAGTGGCCAAGGCCGACCAGAAGGTCGTCGCCCGCAACCTCGGTCTTCGCTAATCGATAGGAGAGATCAGAAATGGCCCGTGTCAAGCGCGCAGTCAGCGCCCACAAGAAGCGTCGTACCGTCCTCAAGCGCGCAAAAGGTTACTATGGCGCGAAGTCCCGTTCCTATCGTGCCGCGAAGGAGCAGGTGCAGCATTCGCTGCAGTACATGTACCGTGACCGCCGCAACAAGAAGCGCGAGATCCGCCGCCTGTGGATCACTCGCATCAATGCGGCCGCTCGCCTCAACGGTCTGAGCTACTCCGTATTCATGAACGGCCTTAAGAAGGCCGGCGTGCAGCTTGATCGCAAGGTGCTCTCCGATATGGCCATCAACGATCCCGAGGCGTTTGCCGCCGTCGTGGATGTGGCTAAGAAAGCGCTGTAAGGTTTGAGCCTCTATCGCTCACGAAGAGGCCGGTAGCGTTCGAAGCCTCCTTGCACCGATCCTCGGCCTGCTTTTCGCGCGCTTTTGCTCGCCTGTGGTGCGCTCCGCTGCGAAAAGGACTGGTAGTCGGTGCGAGGAAGTTTCTTGTAAGCGGCGCGAACAACCGGCAGCCTCATATACGAATGACCCCGCAAAAGCGGGGTCTTTCGTATATGCAGGAAGCGCAGCCTAATGTAACGTCATGCTTCAGCAAGGTCGAGATCGTCGTTGGGGGACAGATCGTCGTCAAGCATATCAGCGCCCAGAAAGAGGGTGGCAAGGAACCTCTCCACGGCGCGGTTGGTCGGTCCGGATGAGCCGGTAACCACTTCGATGCCGGCGGATTCAAATGCCTCGCGAAACGATGGGTCAAGCACATGCACGATAAAGACGCTGACGCCTATCTGTTTGAACAACTCGGCGGTGAGTTCAGGGGATAAGCAGGGATTGGGAGTGTTCTGGCATTCTCTGATGATGCCGCGCTCCACTGTGTAGCACATATAGCTCTCGCATCGGTTGCCATGCAGCGATACATCCAGACCGTCGCTGGCCACCGCAATTCTCATAGCACTCCCTTCCTTCGTTCATCGACTCACACCTTACCTTGTTCTACGATGTTCATGGACGCTCTTTCGCCCAGCGGGGATAAAAGACGAGCCGAACGACAAAGCACGGATTCGCTGCGTTCCGGCATGCAGCGCTTCCGTTGCGTGGCTGAGTGGTCGTACGGGTGCGCGAGGTACCTGAGTCGAAATCGCGTTGTCGTGCGGAGGCACGAGGATTGCATGCGTCCGATCGAATTTCAGCGGGATTCGCGGTTTGCATGACAGGCCTTTCGCTTACCGCTTGCGTATAGTAAGCTGTCTCCATGGATATCGAACTTCCTTTGCGAGCAGATGTGGTCGTGGTCGGTGCGGGCGTTGCCGGTTCGGCGACGGCGCGGGAGCTTGCCCGATGGCGGCTTTCTGTAACAGTGCTCGAAGCGGGCAACGATCTTGCTTGCGGGGCAACGCGCGCAAACTCGGCGATCGTGCACGCTGGCTACGATCCGCTTCCCGGGTCGCTGAAAGCTCGGTTCAACGCGCAGGGATCCGAATTGTTTCCCCGGTGGGCTGACGAGCTGGGATTCTCATATCGCAGGAATGGCTCGATGGTCCTCGCTTTCTCTGAAAGCGAGCTTGCCGGTGTGCGGCGACTCGTTGATCGGGCTCAGGCGAACGGCATTCGCGGCGTTCGCCTGCTGGACGAAGCCGGTGTTCGCTGTCTCGAGCCTGCGACGGGACCGGGGGTGAGCGGTGCATTGGCGGCCGAAACGGGAGCGATATGCGATCCGTACGAGGTTGCGCTGCGTGCGGCCGAGCAGGCGTCTCTGCATGGGGCGACGTTCCGTTTCAACGAGCGGGTCGTGCTAATCCAGCATCTGGATGCGGCCGCCGCTGCCGCCCTCGACGAGGACGGGGATCCGCAGGGCCCGCTGGGTGGCCGGCGCAGACCGTTGCGCTATCTTCTGGAAACATCGGCGGGCGTGCGCTACGCGGCGCGGGCCGTGGTAAATGCGGCGGGCGTCTTCGCCGACGAGCTCAACAACGCCGTGAGCGAGCAGAAGCTGCATGTTGTCCCGCGGCGCGGAGAGTACTGCCTCTACGACGTCGACTTCGGCGGCATGTTCGAGCATACGATGTTCCAGGCGCCATCTGTGGCTGGCAAGGGGGTGCTCGTGACGCCGACCGTGCACGGGAATCTCCTTGTGGGGCCCAATGCCGTGGAGCAGGTAAGCAAAGACGATCTGTCCACCAGCATCGACGGCCTTCATGATGTCCTCGAGCGGGCGCGCGCAACTTGGCCCGGAGCGGGCGGTTCCGGCATAATCGCGAACTTCGCGGGGTTGCGAGCGGCCAATGCCGACGGAAGCGACTTCGTCATTGGCGAACCCGGCGATGCCCCCGGCTTCTTCAACATCGCCTGCTTCGATTCACCGGGGCTCTCGTCGACGCCGGCGGTAGCGCGTTTCGTCGCGTCCGCTATCGCGGAGAGGCTCAATGCGCAGGAGAACCGAGCGTTCGACCCCTGCATGACGCGGATTGTTCCGTTCTCGGAGATCGGCGAGTCTGAGCGCGCATCGCGTATCGCACACGATGCGCGATGGGGGCGGATTGTGTGCCGCTGCTGCGAGGTGACGGAGGCTGAGATCGTCGAAGCGCTTCACGGTCCGCTGCCGGTACATTCGCTCGATGCGCTCAAGTGGCGCACCCGCGCCATGATGGGCCGCTGCCATGCAGGTTTCTGTTCGCCGGAGATAGTGAAAATCGTCGCGCGCGAGCTGGACACGACTCCCGAGCGTATCGACAAGCGTCTGCCTGGTTCGCCAATGGTCGCGTCGTCTCGTTTCGATTATCCCCGGCTCGCGCGCGTCGAGGCGCGAGCGTACCTCGACCGTTCCGCCCGCAATGCTCCATGCAACGCGCCCTTCGACGTTGCGGTCGTTGGCGGTGGGGCCGCGGGGATCGCCGCAGCGCGTGCTGCAGCGGAGCACGGCGCGCGCACGGTGCTCATCGACCGCGAGACACGTCTCGGCGGCATCCTCAAACAATGCGTGCACGACGGTTTCGGCCTCCATCGCTTCGGTGTTGAACTCACTGGTCCCGAGTACGCGAGTCGTGAAGCGGATGCGCTTGCGGCCTCCGACGTCGAGGTGCTACGGGACGCAACGGTCACAGCGCTCGATGTCTCGCGATGCGATCTCTCCGATCCGCTGCTCGTCCATGTGGTCGATGGCTGCGGTGCGCGTGCAATCGCGGCGCGTGCGGCGGTATTGGCGACAGGATCGCGCGAGCGAGGCCTCGGCGCTTTGAACGTGGCCGGTTCCCGTCCCTCCGGCGTATTTTCAGCAGGCAGTGCGCAGAATTTCATGAACCTGCAGGGCTGCCTGCCCGGGCGGCGGGCTGTCGTGCTTGGATCGGGGGATATCGGCCTCATCATGGCACGCAGGATGGTGTCGCAGGGCGCCGAAGTCGTAGGCGTTTACGAGCTTATGTCTCGTCCGTCAGGCTTGCGCCGCAATGTCGTGCAGTGCCTCGAAGACTTCGACATCCCGCTGTATCTCAACCGCACGGTCGTGCGCTTGGAAGGCGAAGGTCGGCTCTCGGCCGTATGCATCGCGCAGGTGGATCCCGAAACGCTGCAGCCTGTGCCCGGCACGGAAGAGCGCGTCGCGTGCGATACGCTGCTCGTGTCCATAGGGCTTCTGCCTGAGAACGAGGTAGCGAAGACGGCGGGCGTGACGCTCGACGGCGTGACGGGCGGTGCGCGTGTGGACAGCCGGCTCTCCACCGATGTACCCGGGGTATTCGCTTGCGGCAACGCATTGCACGTGCACGATTTGGTGGACCACGCTTCGGCCGAGGGAGAGCGTGCCGGCAGCTTCGCCGCCGCGTTCGCGCTTGGCGAAAAGGATGCGCAGCGGAGCGCGACCGTGCCCGTCGAAGCTGGCGCCGGCGTCCGCTACGTCGTGCCGCAGGAGATCGATGTCGCTTCCGGCCAGGGCGAGTCTCTTGCGCTGTCGCTGCGCGTTGCCCAAGCGGTGCGCGAGCCCCGATTTGTCGTGGAAGCCATCGACCAGGTGGGCCGGTGCCGAACGATCAAGCGTGCGAAGACGATGGTTGCCGTGCCGGCCGAAATGGTGCAGATCGGCCTGAGTGCGTCCGACGCGGCCGGAAGCGCCTCCGTTCGCGTGCGGGTGGAGAGCGGCGAAATGGAATCGAATGCACGCGTTCCGCGGGCTGCGCCTCCGCGGGAAGGAGGCGCATAATGCAGATCGCAACCGACATTGCATCGTTTACCTGCATCTGCTGCCCGCTTGGGTGCGAAGTCGAGGTATCGTTCGACGAGCAAGGCGGGGTGGCCGACATCGCCGGTCATTCCTGCAAACGGGGCGCGAAATATGCAGCGAACGAGGCTGTCCGCCCAGAGCGGACGATCACGGCGGTCTTGCCCGTGGCGGGCTGTCTTGAACCTGTCAGCGTGAAGACGGCCGGCGCTGTTCCCAAGGTTCTCGTCCGCGATGGGTTGCGCGCGATCGCAGGGCTTCGGCTGGAAGCGCCCGTGCATGCCGGACAGCGGCTGCTCGGCGACGTATGCGGGACTGGTGTGGACGTCGTTGCTACGAAAAGCGTATTCTGAAGTCTTGGAACACGTTTTATGTTGTATGCGTCGGGACGGCGGAGTAACCGCACACCGCGGTCGCGGGCGTCCGTGCAAGAGAAGGGTAGAACCGTCATGGTCGAGTACGTCGAGGATACGCAAGAGGAGGGCCGCGGCACTCGCCTCGCCGTGACGGCGGGGGTGGCCATTGCCGCCGTGGCGTTGTTGTTCGCCGCGTCGGCCGCTCTATTCTTCCTGATCGCCGAGTTGCTGCAGGGCGAGTGGATGCTGGCCGGCAGCGCGTTCGTGGTGCTGGCGGGTTTGTATGTGCTTGCCAAGCGCTTCATGCGGGTTGCTGCGAACCAGAACAAGAACCCTTTGGGGTAGGCGGCTCGGCATTCGAGCTTGGGGGATCCGCGGCTTAGTTCGGACGCGAGTGCATGGGATTGACGTGCGCGTGCTGGTTCTTGCGACTAACATAAGATTTCGCCTGCAAAGCAGGCATTTCGCCTGTTCGTGAGAGTCCTTCGTTCTGCGGGTCCGCGTAAGCCGCTTCTAACGGCGTGCGCGGACATCGATCTCATGCACGCCGCCGGGCTCTTTGGACGAGCCCGGCGGCGTGTCGTTTCGCCGGGCTTCCTAGCGTCGCTTGCCCTTGGAGCGCTGCTGAGCGAGGGCGGCGCGGTGCGCTCGTCCGGGGCGCAGATCGGAGCCGCCGTGCGGCTTGGAGGTGGCGCGCGGGGCGGCTCCGCTCGACCCTTGTTTGCGCGCCTGCTGGGCGGGACGCGGCCGGTTCGGCTGCGCGCCCTTCGCTCCGGCAGGCTTCTTCGGCGCCTTCCGCTTCGGCGCGGCTCCGCCCTTGGCTGCAGGCTGTTCCGTCGCAGCTTCGCGCGCTTTCGCCTTTTTACGCTCGCGAGCAGCCAGTTCCTTCGCCGCCTGCTTTATTTCGGGGTCGCGTCGCGCCTCGGAGCGCGCTTGGCGCGCTGCCTGCTCGGATGCGGCCTGTTCGAGGTCGAAGGAGGCGACGTCCATTTCGGGGATGGGCCGCTTGATAAGCTTTTCGATATCCCGCAGCGCATCCTCGGTCTCCGGGCTCACGAACGAGACGGCGAACCCTGCTGCGCCGGCGCGTCCCGTACGGCCGATACGGTGGATGTAGTCCTCCGGCTGGGTGGGCAGATCGTAGTTCACGACATAGTCCACCTCTTCGACGTCAATACCTCGTGCGAGCACGTCGGTAGCCACCAGGATGCCGGTTTGGCCGCTTGCGAAGTTATCGAGTGCGCGGCGACGCTGGTTCTGGCTGCGATCAGAATGGATGGCCTCTGCAGAGTACCCCGCACGTTTGAGGCGGCGGCAGGTGGAGTCGGCGCGGCTTCGCGTGCGTGCGAACACGATAACGCGTTCGGCGCCCTTCTCGGCGAGCAGCGCCTTGAGAAGGTCGGGCTTGAGCGTCTGCGGGACGCGAACGATATGCTGCTCTACGGTGTCTGCCGTTTCGCCTTTGTGTGCGATCTCCACGAAGGCCGGATCGTGTAGGAGCCGCCCGACGCTGTTCTTGATGGATGAGTCGATGGTGGCCGAGAACAAGAGCGTCTGGCGCGAGTCGGGGGTGGCGCCGATAATCTTTCTCATAGCCGGCCAGAACCCCATATCGAGCATGCGGTCGGCCTCGTCGAGGACGAGCACCTCCACGTCCCCCAATCTCACCGCTTTTTGTTCCATGAGGTCAACGAGGCGTCCCGGCGTGGCGATGAGGATGTCCACGCCGTGCTTGAGCTTCTTGATTTGCGGTTCGTAGGACAGCCCGCCGACTACGGTGAGGATGCGGTGGTGTGTGGATGCGGCGATGGTCGTGCATACCTCGCCGATCTGCTGGGCGAGTTCGCGCGTGGGTGTGACCACGAGCATAAGGGGTCCCTGGCCGCCTTTGGCATGGTCGAGCCGATCGAGCGAAGGCAGCGAGAAGGCGGCGGTCTTGCCGGTGCCCGTCTTTGCGGCGGCGATGAGATCGCGTCCTTCGAGCGCAAGGGGGATGGCCTGTTCCTGGACGGGTGTGGGCGCTTCGTAGCCCAAACGTGCGACGGCTTGCAGGGCCTCGTCGGACAGGCCGAGTTCGCTGAATTGTTTCATGTTAGTATTCTCTGGTTTCTGTTCGGGTGCGGCGTTTGGCCGCAGATTGCAGGGCGGGTTCGATCCGCCGCCGTGTATCGGAAGATCGAAGGCGCTCCGAACCGACTTCGGAGGAGCGCCGGACGTTCATTATAGGCTTCGTGGTCGGGGTTCTCCGGACTTCTCGCAGAATGAGCAGAACTGGCAGCTCGGTCCGCCCTGTGCTCGCGTCAGCGTATATGGGCGGGCTTGCGGCCCCAATAGAACTGCAGGAAGTGCTTCCTGTAGTGAGCATCGTCGGCCATGGGCGTGCGGGCTAGGCATAGCGTGGCGCGCGCGATATCGAGGGCTGCGTCGGGGCGGCGCAGAAAGCTTCCGTTGACGAGCATGGCATGGACGCTCTCGGGATTTGCGGCGATATGGCGCAGAGCATCCACCAGCTCGCGCGCCGTGGTCACGTGCA
This sequence comes from Enteroscipio rubneri, assembly GCF_963929405.1. Classification (NCBI taxonomy): domain Bacteria; kingdom Bacillati; phylum Actinomycetota; class Coriobacteriia; order Eggerthellales; family Eggerthellaceae; genus Enteroscipio; species Enteroscipio rubneri. The sequence goes on from NZ_CAWVIN010000002.1 coordinate 380,814, forward strand.
TCGCGGCGCCCACCGATGTGAGCATGCGCACATTGACCTTCTCTTGGCCATAGGCTTTCCCCAAAAGGATCATCGGCACTTGCGCGCAGAGGCACTCCGTCACGGTGAGGCCTCCCGATTTGCATATGACCAGGTCGCTTGCTGCCATAAGCGCAGCCATCTCGTCCACATAGTCGAGCACGGTAGCGTTTCCAACACCCAGCTCTGCGCATGCTTGGCGCAGGTGACGTGCATATTCGGCATCGCTGCCGGCCACGATGACCACGTGCGTGGAATCATCGAGGCTGTGGAGGTAGGGAAGGGTTCTGTCGATCGCCTCGCGGAAATGCACGTAGGGCCTTGGCAGGTAGGCCCCCGCCAGTGCGAGCACGACGCGCTTGTTCTGCGGCAGGTTCATTTTCTCGCGCGTGGCTCGCTTGTTGTAGCTGCGCCTGAAATCGTCTCGGGTGGGGATGCCGGTGATGAGGATGCGCTCCTCGGGAACACGCCGCGGGCGCAGCGTTTCCGCCATGGATTCGTTTGCGACGCAGAACAGATCTGCCGAACGATGGGGCCAGAGCCCCTCCGTTTCGTAGTCGGTGGGCACGCAGACGATGGGGAAGCGCTGCCCGGTGAGCATGCGCGCCGCCGTGGCCACGTTGGCGGCCGTGATGTGGGTGCATACGATCGCTGCAGGTCGCTTTTCGCGCACATAGTCGGTGAAGGCGGGGTACATGATGCGGTTCCACGCGGTCCCGCCGCCCCATAAAAGGCGGCCGGTGAGAGAGAAGCGCCAGGTGAGGTCGTAGATGGGACGGGTTGCACCGGTGAACAGGGAAGCTGCCTTGTTCCCATCGAACACAATGCGACCGAAGTCGAGCACATCGATGACCTCAACGTCGAAGTCGTGCGGCGTGCATGCGCTTCCCATCGTCTCGCGCGCCTCGTTTTCGGGCGCATGCGACGACAGGGCTGATGCGCACGCTGGGTCGGATGCGGCTGCTCTGTTGATTCCCGTCGCTGCTAGAGAGCTGTCGAGCGTCTCGTCGCTTCCGTCGCGCAACAGCTCGAACGCCTGCGCGACGGCATTCGCCGCGCTGCGATGCCCCGATCCCACCGAGGCGTGCATGACGATGATGAGAGGGCTGGGAGCGTCCGCGCCAAGCAGCACACCGGGCTCGACGGACTCGGGGTGCCCGTCTGGGGACGTCGGAGAATCTTCGCTGCTGCGTGGCGAGCCGCCCTCGGGGGCGGATGAAATGCCGTCGGAGTCGGCACGTGCGCTGTGTGGGTGCTGCGGCAAGGCAGATGCGTCAATATCCATAAGCGGTATCATACCGTAAAGGGAGCCCGTTCAGAAAGAGCCGTGCGTATTCCATGCATCCGGGATTTCTCGGGGTTCGCATGCGCTGGGCTTCGATGCGGGCAAACGGGGTTCGAAAAGAAAAGCCAGGAGCTCTTCCAGCTCCTGGCCTTAGCATGTTGGTGCCCCCAACGAGAATCGAACTCGTGTCTCAGCCTTGAAAGGGCCGCGTCCTAACCTCTAGACTATGGGGACGGGTGCGCTTCTCCGTGAAAAGCAGCCCGTCTATTATTGCAAAGCGTCTGCGCCTTTGCAAGTGGTTTTTCCGTTCTGCCGTTCGCCTTGGCCGGCCGGGCATGCCGAGGCCGGGTACAATGGCGCCATGCCCATAGGACAGCGCATATTCGACAACGCGGATGCGGCGCTTGATGCCGCACAGGAAGTGCTCGCCGAGAGTCTTGCTGCGGGCGGATCGCCAGTGCTTCTGGTCCCCTCGTCTGCTGCTGTCTTGCGCGTTCGCGAAGCGCTCGCTGGCGGGCCCTGCGGGCTCGGGGTGCGTGTGGAAACGCCCGATACGTGGATTGCCGACCGTTGGGAGCTTCTTGGCGACGGGCGTCGCCTGGTGACGTCCGCCGAGCGAAATCTGCTCGTACAGCGCGCGCTGTACGAGGAGGCCTCGGGCGGCGGCGCGATCGTTCCTTCTCCTGGTACCGTTGAGCTTGCATCGACGCTCGCCCGCGATGCGCTGCCGCAGCTGCTCGCCACCGTCCGCGCAGACGATACTCCTTCCGGATTGAGCGAAGCCGAGAGCGCCATGCTCAACGCCCTCGGCCGCTACGCTACGTTGCTTGCTGAACGAGGGATGGCCGAGGCCGCGCAAGCAGCCGCATCGCTGCCGGAGCTCATGGAGGACGTGCCGTTCTTGCTCATGCTCGGGTTCGATGGGGTGCCGTGTGCGATTGAGCAGCTGGTCGAGACGCTGTCTGACCGCACGCCCGCGGAGCGCTTCGATGACGCCTGCCGCTTCCCCCCGCGATCGGCGCCTCGCGCTTCCGAACTCCGGTCTCTGCTCGAAAGGCTGTATGCGCCCGGAGCGCCCGTCGAACCGACCGGCGCCGTTCGCTTCTTGCTGCCTGCGGGCCGCTATGCGGCACCTGCGCTCGTGCTGGGCGCGCTCGAGGTCGCCGTCGCGCGCGAGCGTGAGGAGGCACTCGAGGAAGGCCGATCCCCGCTGTCCGTGGTTGTTGCGGCGCGCGACCCGCGCGCGCTCTTCGACGAGATTGCGCCTGCTCTGCTCGTGCGCGGGATGACATCGGCCGTTGCCGCCCGCCGAGCGTTTGCCGACACCGCGTTCGGCCGCGCTTTCCTCGCATTGCTTGCGGTCGGTTCTGACAATGCGCATGCTGCATCGCGGGCGGCGGACTTTGCCCTCAGCCCGTTCTCTGGCTTGTCGCTGCGTTCGGCGAGCGATCTCGATGCAACGTGGCGGGGCGATCGGTTGGCGGACGCCGCGACCATCCGACGAGACCTAACGGCGGCGAGCGAGGCAGCTGCGGACGCATTTGCGGCATTGGACATCGACGACTTTGAGGCCGCTGTGGCCGCTTTCGAGCGGTCGGCCGCCCGCCTCGATGGCCGCGATCCGGCGTTCCGCTCCGAGCAGCTGGCGGCCATGGGAGCTGCGCGCAGGTTCGCGGCGGCAAGCGCCGGCGCGGGCGTGGCTCCGCTCGAAGCGCTTTCGCACCTGGAGCGCGCATCGGTTCCTGCGCATGCGTGCACCAGCGCAGAGGGGGGATGCGAGGGGGCTCCTGCAGTGCGCTTCATGACGCTCGACGATGCTGCCGAGCTTCCGGCGTGTTCGTGCTCGACCCTGGTCGTGTGCGACCTCGAGGCTAGCTCGTATCCGGTGCGTGCAGCCGAAGACGGCGCTACGCTACTCATGGAAAAGCTCGGCCTCCGCTGTCCTGTCGATGCGCTCGCTGAGAGCCGTCGGCGGTTTTTCCGCGCGCTGTCGGCGCCGCGCGCATGCGTGGTGTGCGAGCGTGCGCTGAACACTTCCGATGCCGACGAGGCCTACCCGGCGGTCATGCTCGAAGAGCTGCTCGACTGCTACCGTTCGGCCGGCGGCGAGATGGATGCGGATGCGCGCGTCGACCGTGCGACGGGGCTGCCCGAACCGCTCGCCTCGTTCGCTCAAACCGCCGGCGAGGAGACGCTCCATGCGAATCTCGTTCTTGCCCCTGCGCACGGCGAATCGCTCACCTGGGACGTACCCGTATCGGGTGCAGTGGATGCGGCAAGCAGAGCGCGCATCGTGCTGCCGCCGCCGAATGCGGCTGCCGATGCAGCACCTACGCTGTCGCCCTCGGCGGTCGAATCGTATCTTGAATGCCCTTACAAATGGTTTGCGCTCAGGCGCCTGCGTACGTCCGAGCCCGACGCTGCATTCGGCCCGAAGGAGAAAGGCAGCTTCTCGCATGCGGTGCTCAAACGCGTCTTTGAGCGCTTCGGCGAAGAGGGCTTCGCGAAGGTGGGCCCGGACAACCTCGAGCGGGCGCGCGCGGTGTTCGGCGAGGTTTTTGACGAGCGCCTGGCAGCTCAGCGTTCACTCAGGCCCAAGGACAATCCGCTCATCGCCCGCACCAAGCTCGAAGAGGCCGAGCTGGACGATTTGCGCCGTAAACTCGCCGCGTTCATCGAACGCGAGCCGCTCTTGCTGCCAGGCTTCGAGCCGGCGCATTTCGAGTTCGACTTCGGCGCATACGAACCCTTCGAGTATGCCGACTGTCTTCTGCGCGGCAGCATCGATCGCATCGATGTGAACGGTTGCGGTCAGGCTGTCGTCATCGACTACAAGGGCTCGCTCTCGTCCGACTACGCCCTCTCCTCGTCTTCGCCGGCTGTGCAGGCAGCGGGCGCCGTTTTACCGAACAAGGTGCAGGCGCTCATGTACGCTCAGGTGGCGCGGCGACTGTTGGGGCTCGATGTCGTTGGCGCGCTGTACGTGTCCTACGCAAAGCCCAAGGTCGCCGGAGCTGTTGACCGAACGGCGCTCGGGGAGCATGCCGTGCCTGGAATTTCCATCGAGGCTTGCGGCGTGCCGGGGCCTGCGGCCGACGCCTTGGGTGCCGAGAGCTTTGGCGGTCTCATCGATCTTGTGGAGGAGCGCGTGGCCTTGGCGGCGCGCAGTCTTCTGGAGGGGCATATCGCTCCTGAACCGCGCGGCGGCAATCCGTGCGGTTACTGCCCGGTGCTCGCCTGCGAGAAAAGGAGCGAGTAGCGATGAATCTGAACGCCTGTACGCCCGAACAGCGCGACATCGTTTCATGCGTGGATCGCCCGTTGCTTGTGTCGGCTGGCGCCGGGTCGGGGAAAACCTTCACGCTCACCCAGCGCATCGCCTACGCGCTTACGGCCGAGAGCGGCCCCGCAGTCTCGAGCATTGACGAGGTCTTGGCCATCACGTTCACGGAGAAAGCAGCTGCCGAGATCAAGGCCCGTGTGAAGCGCGCGTTGCGCGCCGAAGGCGGACGGCTCGCCGAGGAGGCTCTTAAGGTTGATGGCGCGTGGATATCCACAATCCACGGCATGTGCGCGCGCATCTTGCGCGCGCATGCGCTCGACCTTGGAATCGATCCGGCGTTCGGCATCCTTGGCGAGGCGGAGCGGGCCGATCTTGTGGCGGCTGCTATCGATGAGGCGCTTGGCCAGGACGACGACCTTGCCCCGCGCGGGTTCGGCGAGGCGCTTTTCGCCGAGTTCGCGGCACGTTCGACAGGCCCTCGCGCTTCGTCGGTGGCCGGCATGCTCAACGAGCTTTTGTCCAAGGCCGCAAACTTGCGCGGCGGTCTTGATGCGGTCGACTTCGGCCCTGCGCCCGAGCGCCCGTCCGCGCTCGCGCGCAAACTCCTGCTTGCTTACGAGGACGCGACTGCGGCCATCGCCCAGGCGAAGCCGAGCGCCGCATCTCAGAAAGCGGCGCTTGCTGCAGGTGAAGCCGTCTGCGCGCTCGCAGCGTTCATTGACGAGCATGGCGGCGCGGAGGGGCGGGAAGCGAGTCCGGCCGATTGGAGAGCCTTCGCCCGGACGCTTGACCGCTGCGCGTTCTTGCCTGCGACGTTCGGCGGAGCCGAGGTCAAGGCCGGCGTGAGGGCCTGCCAGGGGATGCATGGGCATGCGGCCCAGCAGACGGCTCTCGCGCTCGCCTTGCCGGCGGCCGAGGAGCTCATGGAGCTTGCGCGGCGCGTTGCGCGGAGCTACGAAGACGCCAAACGCGCGCTATGCAAGCTGGACAACGACGATTTGCTGATCAAGACGTTCGAGGCGTTCGAAGCGCGCCCGGACATCGCGCGCCGTTACGAACGCCGTTTCAAATTGGTGATGGTGGACGAGTTCCAGGATACGAGTCAGCTGCAGATCGATATGATTACCCGCTTGGCGGGGGAGGACTGTGCGCATCTGTGTACCGTGGGCGACGCGCAACAATCCATCTACCGCTTTCGCGGCGCGGACGTGAACGTGTACGACGAGCACAAGCGCGCCATGCGCGAGCCCGAAGCGGGCGCTCGCTACGTGGAGCTCTCGAAGAACTTCCGCAGCCATCGCGACGTGCTGTCGTTCGTGGACCGCGTGTTCGAGCAGCCCCATGTGTTCGGCAAGGCGTTCATGTCGCTCGACCCGCATGAGGAGCGGCCGAGCAGCTGGCAGGGGAGCGTTCCGCGCATCGACGTCGTGCTGGCCTCGCTGCCCTCCGGCAAGAACACGGGCGTACATACCGACGACGCCAAGCGCGCATCAGCACGCGAGCTGGCTCGACGCTTCGCTGCGCTGAGGGCGGACGGTCACGCACCGGGCGACATGGTGGTGCTTCTGGGTGCTATGACGCGGGCGGACCTGTACGCCGATGCGCTGCGCTCCGAAGGGTTCGAGTGCGTGATCGCGGGCGGTTCGCTGTTCTCGTCGGTGCCGGAGGTGCGCGTGGTTGGGCGCCTTCTGCAGGCTGTGGCTAATCCGGCGAACACTGCCGCGCTCTTCGAGGTGCTCACGAGCGACATGGTGCGTCTGTCAGCCGACGATTTTCTGGAGCTCTCGACGGAGGAGGATCCGGAATCGGGTCGCGCCCGCCGTCGCGATCTCGACCGTGGGTTTGCGCGCCTTGCCGAGAAAACGAACGAGTTGCCGCCGCGCCTTGCGCATGCCGTACGCCTTATAACCGACGCCCGCCGAGAGGCGCGCACGCTCCCTGCGTCGAAGGTGGCGATGAACGCGATTGTGCGGTCGGGATGGATGGCGCGGCTTGAGGGCGAGGGGGCCTGCGGGCTTGCTACTGCGGCGAACGTGCTCAAGGCCGTGCGCATGGTGGAGTCGATGGAGCGTGAGCGTCACCTCGGCTTCGCCTCTGCGGCGCAGGCGTTCGCACGCGAACTGGAAGCCGCCAAAGAAGCGCCGGGAGCGCTTTCCGGCGCGGACGGCAGCGTGGTGAAGATCATGACCGTTCATGCTTCGAAGGGTCTTGAGTTCCCTATCGTCGGTTTGGCGGAATTCGCGGGGACGGGGCGAGGGAGCAGGCTTGTGGTGGAGACGTGCGGATCGCTCGCCCGTGCTTCGCTCGGGCCCGGCCGCTCGCTTGAGGCGTTGCCGGGTCTGGCCAAGGCGGCGAAGAAGTACGAAGAAGCCTGCAAGGCGCGGAAGGAAATGGACGCGCATGATGCGGCTGCAGCCGCGCGCTTCGTCGAAGGCGATGCCGCCGCTTCTTGCTCGACGGCCGCCTACCGTGAGGCGCTCAAAGAACGGGCGGCGCGCGAGGAGCTGGCCGAGGCGCGCCGTAAGCTCTACGTGGGGCTCACGCGTGCGAGCGAAGCGCTCGTGGTGGTCATGGATGCGAAGGAGCCGGCGCAAGGCGGTGCCTATCCCGAGCTTGTCGATGACGTTCGCGGCGCGCTTTTTGGCGACGGGGACTTCCCCGAGGGTGTCTGCGACGTCGACTTCGGCGGCACTGAGCCGGCTCGTTTCGAGCGCGTTCGAGTAGAGCCAGAGGGAGAGGAAGGCGTCGATGACGGCTCTGCTGCGCAGACTGCACCCGCGGAGTCAACGCGCTTCACCGTTCCGGCGCTTCCTATGCCCGCGCCCGCTTGCGAGCCGGGGCGTGCCGGGCGGGAGCATGTGTTTTCGTACTCGTCCATCGCGCCCGATCCCGCGTCTGGCCCTCTCGTTTCCGATGGTGCTCACCGCGCGACCCCCTCTCCTGACGACGCGTGCGGCATGCAGGATCGAAAGCCGGAGGGCGATCGCGCTGTTGCGCTGGGCAATGCCTTCCACCGCGCCGCCCAGTTCGCGGTCGAGACGGGGCGCCTGCCCGGTGCTGCGCGCATCGTTGCGCTTAGCCGCGCTTTCGGGCTATCCTCCGACCAATGCAGCCGCCTTGAACGAGCCTGTGCTCGCTGGTTTGCCAGTCGCACGTTCGCCGAGGTTCTTTCGTGGCCGCATCGCCGCGCCGAAGCGCCGTTCTTCGTGCGCGTGGACGAGGCTCTCATGGAAGGCGAGATCGATCTGCTCTGCACCCGTCCCGACGATTCATCGGCGCTCGTTGTAGATTACAAGACGGGGGGCGGTGAAGACGAAACCCCTGCGCAGATAAAAGGAAAGCACCTCCTCCAGGCGCAGTGCTACGCCTACGCGCTGCTCTCGCAGGGATTCTCCTCGGTTGATCTGCGCTTTGAGCGTGTGGAGCACGATAACGGCGAGGGCGGCCTGCAGGAAGCGCGCTATCGGTTCCATGCGGATGACGTGGGCAAGCTTGAGGATTGCATCCGCGCAGCACGCGCGTTACGATGTAACCTATAGATTACGTTCGCTCACGAAGCCGTTATTCGAACCGCATTCACAGAGGTAAAAACTTATATTTTTACAAACAATTCGCGCAAAGACACGACTGATAATTCGATGATCGTTTTGGTAATATACCAATAAGGCGGGGCGCAAACCGACATGGAGGATGCAACGATCCCACTGCAACGCGCCCCGTCTGCATAGATGCGTCGTTCGGGTTCGGCGAATGCTCAGATCGTGCGCCCGTAGCGCTCGTAGGCTCTCGTCACGTCCAGTTCGTACTGCTTGCGCGCGCCTTTGACCACGGTGTCCAAGATGAGACCGCTCGTGAAGGACAGCATTCCCACCACCACAAGTGCGACCGCCAGCAGTGCAGAGGGCAGTTTCGGCACAAGGCCGGTCTGCAGGAACTCCACGATAACGGGTACGCCTGCGACAAGCCCCAGCAGGAAGAAGACCAGCGACATCCAGCTGAACAGCGCAAGCGGACGATAGTCTTTGAACAGGGACAAAATCATGAGCAGCACCTTCATGCCGTCCGAGAACGTATCGAGCTTGCTTTCCGAGCCTTCCGGCCGATCGCGATAGTCGATCGGGATCTCCTGGATGCGCCAGCGCTTGTCCACCGCATGAATGGACAGTTCCGTTTCTATTTCGAAGCCGGGCGAGAGCACTGGCATGGTCTTGGCGAACACGGCGTTATAGGCGCGGTAGCCGGTCATGACGTCTGAGAACTCGAATCCGTAGATGAGCTTGATGAGAAAGCGCACGAGGTTGTTGCCGAACCCATGGAACGCACGATCGTTCTCCTTGCCGTATGTACCGTTGGAAAGACGGTCGCCCACCGTCATATCTGCTTCGTCAGCCATGAGCGGGGCGAGAAGTGCCGGTGCGGCTTCGGCGGGGTAGGTGTCGTCGCCGTCCACCATGACGTAGTAGTCGGCGTCGATGTCGCGCATCATCTGCCGTACGACGTTGCCCTTGCCCTGGCGGCGCTCCGTGCGCACGACCGCTCCGTGCGCACGAGCGATGGCGGCGGTGTCATCGGATGAGTTGTTGTCGTAGACGTACACCGTTGCTTCAGGCAGGACCCGACGAAAATCGTCCACGACTTTCGCGATCGTCAGGGCCTCGTTGTAACAGGGGACGAGCACCGCCACGGTCGGCGTGCTCGATGCTGCGGCTGCTTGTTCCACGGAAAGCTCCTCTTCTTCGATGACAAACATCGTATCCGAAAGCCTGGCTTTGTGCCAGACGCCCTGTCATTTTCCAGATGAAACGCGGTAGCGAAGGCGTTGAGGGCCGGTAAGCTGGGACATGTTAGCGGCATGCTAAAATGTCGAAGGCTTCGATGTCCAGGATGGTGAAGTTCCCCCATGAATCTACTGAAACACTCGCGCGAGCGCAGACGCGCCGCGCTCGTCGCATCGCTGCTCGTCCTTATCCTTCTCTCAACGCTCGCCTATACGGCGGTTTCGTCCCGATCGGCGACGGGCGCAGCCATCGAATCGGTGAGTCAAGTGTATCTGCAGGAGTTGAGCGATCAGGTGATCGCTCATTTCAATACCGGCGTCGAGAACAAGTTCTGCCAGGTGGAAACCGTCGGAACCTCTCTTGTCTTCGATGCGCCGCGCACCATCGAGGAGGTGGAGCGGCTGCTGGAGGCTCAAGAGCGCAACGACGAGTACGCCTATCTTGCGCTCCTCGGCGACGATGGCCGGTACTATACCGCGCGAGGCACGACTGCTTACCTTGAAAAGGATGCCTCAGAGAACCAGTCGCCTGACGTGGTGTATCGCGATGCGCAGGGGCGTGATATCGCGATCTACGACGGCAAGATCGCGCTCGTCGATCCGATCGAGCCCGTGGCGTGCGGATCGGTGTCGTTCGTCGCGGTGGTGGCGGGCTACGATCTGGATGAGATGTCGGATCAGCTTGATCTGGGCTTAATTGGCGGCTCCCGTTCGATTATGGTCGACCGTTCGGGCAACTGCTTGGCCGGCAGTTACGACGAGGGCAGCTCGGGCGGCAACATACTCGAGAAGCTCGATGCAGCAGCCGTGCTCGACGACGGGCGCTCTGTCGACGAAGTCCGATCTCGCCTCGAGGCCGGTGAATCCGCACTCGTTCCGTTCACGTGCGGCGGCGAGTCGGAGTTCCTCTATTTCAGGCCGATGCTTGACGGTTCGTGGTTCTTGTGCACGGCTATGCCCTACGGCGTGGTGGACGGAGACATCGCGGGGCTTTCGGGGACGTTGGCGCGCAACGCGTTCATCGTGGGCGGCGTACTCTTGCTCGTCGCCGTGGTGTTCTTCGTGCTGTACTATCGGCTTGTGCAGCGCAATACGAAGCTGCTTGCCGAGGAGAAGAGCCGCGCGGAGGCTGCGTGCGAGCGCGCCGAGCATGCAAGCCTGGCGAAAAGCGAGTTTCTTTCGCGTATGTCGCACGAGATCAGAACTCCTATGAACGGTATCATGGGCATGACGGCCATCGCGCTCGAGAACATCGACGACCGGGAGAAAGTCCGCTCCTGCCTCGAGAAGGTAACGGTGGCCTCCAGCCATCTCATGGCGCTCATCAACGACGTCCTCGACATGAGCAAGATCGAGAGCGGCAAGGTGGAGATCAAGCGGGATGGCTTCGACGTGCGCACCTTCGTCGGCGCGTTCTCTGCCGTGTTCGGTGCGCAGGCGTCTGAGCTGGGCATCCGCTACGAGACCGTCGAGAAGGGCGCGCTGCCCGATTGTCTTCTGGGAGACGCGCTGCATCTGAACCAGATCCTCTACAACCTGGTGGGCAATGCGTTTAAGTTCACCCCGAAGGGCGGATCCGTCACGTTGAGCGTCGAGCGACTGGAGCGTTCCAACGTGCCTAGGACCACGGTTGGCGACGAAGCGGGATCCGAGACCTGCGAGGTGTGGATGCGCTTCGAAGTTAGCGACACGGGGTGCGGTATCAGACCCGAGCATTTCGAGACTATCTTCTTGTCGTTCGAGCAGGGCGACCCCGATACCGCGCGCAAGCACGGCGGCACGGGACTGGGTCTGGCCATTGTGAAGCGCTTCGTCGAAATGATGGGCGGCCGGATCCGTGTTTCAAGCGTGGTTGGCCAGGGATCGACCTTTACCGTGGACATCCCTTTCGACGTACCGATAGAATGCCCGGTCGACGAGGGTGAGGAGGAGGCCGTGTTCGAAGGACCCGTTGCAACCGACGACTCCCTTGCCTATGATTTCACGGGCAGGCGCATCCTCGTGGCAGAGGACAACGATCTGAACCTCGAGATAGCCGTTGAGCTTCTGTCCATGGTCGGAGCCCAGGTGGACGGTGCGACGACCGGTCTCGAGGCCCTTCGGGCTTTCGCCGATTCCGAACCCGGTCATTATGACATCGTGCTCATGGATGTCCAGATGCCCGAGATGGACGGTTATGAAGCGACGCGCGCCATCCGCGGTCTCGATCGCGCCGATGCGAAAACCGTTCCCATACTCGCGATGACCGCGAACGCGTTCGCGGAGGACGAGGAGCGCAGCCGTGCGTGCGGGATGGACGGTCACCTGAGCAAACCCCTTGATATTCGTCTGGTTTATGCCACAATAGACGGGTTTCTGGATCGGCGCGGCTAGCCTCGGGCTCGTCGCGCCATAGAGCCGCCCCCGCCCAGGTTCCAAGTAGGAGGGCGGCTCAGGGAGCCTCGCACGGGCGGTCGAGCTGCCTGCGGGGCGCGGTGGCAAGGAGATGCGCGGCGTGAAAAGGCTGTTCGCCCAGATCATGAAATTCGGCGTCGTCGGTGTGGTCGCTTTCGCTATCGACTACGGCTTGCTGATCTTTCTAACCGAGGTTTTCGGCATCCCGTACCTGGTTAGTGCGACCATATCGTTCACGGTGTCCGTGGTGTTCAACTATGTCGCATCGATGCGCTACGTGTTCGCGCACAAGGAGGGCATGAGCCGACGACGCGAGTTCATGGTGTTCATAGTGCTGTCGGTCATAGGATTGGGCATCAACAACGTGTGCTTGTGGGCGGGCACCGACGTGCTGGGCGTCGACTACCGTCTTACGAAGATCGTCGTTACGGCCATCGTCATGGTGTGGAACTTCGTCACGCGCAAGATCTTCTTGGATGCCGGCGACGAGCCCGGAGAGATACTGGGCGATATCGAATAGACGGTGCGTCGCCGAGGCGCCGGGCAGAGGGGCGCCTCGGAAGGCCTGGAAAAGAGAACGGATCGCCGCAACGGCGATCCGACCTACTTCGAACTGGTGCCCTCGACAGGATTCGAACCTGCGGCTTTCTGCTCCGGAGGCAGACGCTCTATCCCCTGAGCTACGAGGGCATGTCGGAAGATTATACGCTATCATGGCTCGGACGGAAAACAAATTCAAGATTTAGGCGCATATCATGGAAACGGTTACGATAGATCGCATGGGCTACGGGGCTCAGGCTGTGGGGAAGCTCGCCGACGGCAAAACGGTGTTCGTAGAAGGGGGCGCTCCTGGCGATGTGGCGGTCGTCGAAGTCGTCGAGGAGAAACCGGCGTTCGCGCGCGCGCGCATCGTCTCGCTTGTAAAGCCCTCATCTGATCGTGTGCCTGCGCGGATGGACGACGCTGCGTCCTTCGGCGCCTCATGGGCTCATCTGTCCTACGACGCGCAGCTTGCGGCCAAGCGCGGAAATGTATGCGCTGCGCTCACGCGCATTGGTCGTATCGATGAGGATCGCGCCGAAAAACTTGTGCAGCCGTGCGTGCCGAGCAAGCGCGCGTGGGGATACCGCAACAAGCTCGAGCTTGCTGCCGGGCGCGACCCTCGCGGCAGGTTTTTGCTCGGCTTCTTCCACGAGGGAACGCACGATATCGTCGCGGCGGCGTCCTGCCCGCTCGCTCATGATGCCATCGCCAAGGCGCCCGCATCCTTGCGCGGTGCGGTCGGGTTTGCTGAAGGTTCGCAGGATTTGGGGATCTACCGCATCGGCGTGCGCCACAGCCTGAGAACTCGCGAGCTCGAGGTCGCGCTCTGGACGAAGCCGGGCGCGTTTCCGCGGGCGCACGTGGCGAAGACCGTCATGAGTGCGCTCAAAGCGACGAGCGTCGTGCGCGTGCTGGCCGATCCGGGCAAGGCGCGCAAGATCAAGGGCGTAGAAACGCTTGAAGGGAGGGGGCGCTGGGGCGAAGAGCTTTTGGACATGCGCTTCGAGACTTCTGCGCCATCGTTTTTCCAGGTGAACACCGCCCAGGCTGAGAGGCTGGTGATCGAGGTCGTCGAAGGGCTGGGAGGCACGATGGGCCCAGAGGGTCCGGAGGGTCTCGATGGTTTACTCGTGGCAGACCTGTACGCGGGCGGCGGAACCTTTAGTGTGCCGCTTGCCTTGGCGGGAGCGGATGTCGTTGCCGTCGAAGCGGCCGGCACATCGGTCCGCGATCTGCGACGCAATGCCGATGCGAACGGTGTGGACATCGACGTCGTGGGGGGAGATGCTGCACGCGAGCTGCCCGACATCGGCGATATCGACGCGCTCGTCGTCGATCCGCCGCGGTCGGGACTCGCCGACGGCGTCGTGGAGAGCATTGCTGCCGTCGCACCTGCGCGCGTCGCATACGTGAGCTGCAATCCGTCCACGTGGGCACGCGATGCGGCGCGTTTCGAGGGGGAAGGGTACCGCTTGGTACGCGCTCAACCGGTTGATCTGTTCCCTCAGACCTACCACGTCGAGACGGTTGCGGTTCTATCTCGGAAATCCGCAACGAAGACTTTCATCCCCGTGACCGTCAGCCCGAAGGACATGGGACTGGATGAGGCCAAGGCGCAACCGACGTACGAGAACATCCGAAAGTATGTGAAGGAGACGCACGGCCTGACCGTGAGTACCCTGAACATCGCGCAAATGAAGGCCGAGTGCGGACTGGAGATGGAGTGCGACCGCTCGGGCGGCAAGCAGCAGCCGAAGTGTCCGCCCGAGAAGCGCGAGGCGATTCTGGACGCGTTCCGACACTTCGGGATGATTGAGGATGATTCCTCGGAGGGATAGGACGCTGTATTTTGCGTTTTAAGACGATTTAAGCCCGTTGGGGTACTCCGTTACCCTAACGGGCTTTTTTGCGCCTTAAAACGCCTTTGAGAGCGTCAGAGAAGCAAAGGCGGATGCAGGTGCGCATCTCGCTCTCGCTCGATGCTGGGATTGGCCGCCCTGCGGGCGGCTGGTTCGGGTCTTGGGTCTGGGTACAGCAGGGGGCGGGCATGTCCGATTTCGGGTTCTGACACACTATCGCGAAAAAATAGTGTGTCAGAACTTTCCCCAGTTTATCGGGGAGTACGGGAAGGTGGCCGATTTCTGACACACTTGCGAAAAATTTAGTGTGTCGGTACTTTTCCCGTGTTCATCGGGGAGTACAACCATCTGACACACTTGACACACCTTTTTTTGAACTAATGCGCGCGAGAGAAAAAAATAAGTATATAGATATATATAGGGAATTTGACAGTCAACCAGTATAGGGATTATCTCGCTTCCTCGAGCTGCGGAAACTCGCGTCGGCCATGAACAAATGGCGGAGCACCCTTTCCACTTTGGGCCACTTCTCGTCGTCGCGCTTGACCCTGAAGAGGTAGGCGTACCAGTTGAGGTACGACTGGAGGTACTTGAGGTCCATGCCCACGTAGCCGCGCAGGTAGCGCCTCACCCACGAGCAGAGGTTGTTGACCATGGCCATGTGCTCAAGGTACTCCGGGTCCCTGGTGTCGGCCTTGCAGGGCCGGTCGATGCCCCGCACCGCCTCGACCAGCGACCTGTGGGACTTCTCCATGTCGTGGAAGATCTCCGAGCCCTCGGCGATGTGCGGGAGCAGGGCCTCCTTTATGCGCTTCGCGGACGGCTTGCCGTGCCCGCACCTGACGGCGACAACGTTCTTGCGCGCGTCGATCGCCACGGCGATGCAGATCTTGTTCTTGCTGAGGCCCTTCTTCGGCCTCCACCCGGGGTCACCCTTGAGGTCGGAGTCAGTGACGTACATCTCGTCGATCCACACCTTGCCCCCCAGCACGATCCGGTCCTGGTAGCCGTCCACGGTGGCCATGACCCGGTGGCGCCACTCCCAGGCCGTCTGGTGGGAGATGCCGCAGAGCTCGGCGCAGGCGTCGAGCTGCACGTTGAAGCACATGAGGCGTATGAAGACCACCCACCTCCAGAGCGCCCTCTTCGCGTTCTCGAAGACGGTCCCAGTGAGCGAGTTGAACTTCCGGCCGCACCGGCCGCACGACCAGGCGCGGTGGCCCGCGGGCGTGGAGCCGTCGGAGGCGCAGCCCTCGTACGAGCACGACGGGCACCTCGGCCTCGGCCTCCACTTCCGCGCCGCCTCGTCGTAGGTCCCGGCGCCGACGAGCTCGCGGCACCTCCTGGTCTCGACGGCATCCACCAGAAGGGCGAAGTCCGCGTCGGAAAGCGCGTCGACCCCGCCCGAGAAGGGGTTCGGGCTCTTCATTTGGCGTTGTCCCATCCGCGCAGGCGCCCATCCGGCCGGGACGTCGCCAAACATAGGGCCAGATGGGCACCCGCGCAAATCTACGTTTGGCAGCGTGATTGTACCACCCTGCCGCGGCGGCTAGATGAGCACGCCCTCATCCCTACACTGGTTGACTGTCGGAATAGGGAAAAAATTTCTCTGTACGCGTAGGTTGGAAAAATAGTGTGTTTAGTGTGTCAAGCGTCCGAGGAAGCCGATAAATCCTACGAAAGTACCGACACACTATAAAAAATGGAAGTGTGTCAGAAAAACGGGCAATCGCTCGGGGAAGCCGATGAATGCGGGAAATCTCTGACACACTTCGAAGTGTGTCAAAGTGTGTCAGAGGTTCCCTCTCCTGCCGTGTACGGCCCTTCTTCTGCTTTCAGCTTCTTGGTGGCTCGTTCCACTTTCCAATCCGAGAGTGGAACGCAATGTTCCCCGTGTTTATCGGGGAGTAGAGGCGGATGTTCCACTTGTTCCACTTTTCGAACGCAGTAGTGGAACATGGGCGCGCGCAATATTTTTTTCGGGCGATTTCCGCTCGTATACGAGTGGAAACAAGCCTCTGACCTGCGGAGACGGAATATCGGGTATTGCGTTAATCGAGTTAACGCTGTATAATACCAGTTGCATAGATAAATGGCTCAGCACCCGTCCCGTCTTTGATGCGGGGTTGCTACCGGGAATAGGAGCCGAGCGCTCGGTCAAATAGGCCGTGCGTCACGGGCGAAATAACGAACACGAAGCTCCCGTGGAAACCGAGATAGACAAGGCATGTTCTGCCTATGTCCTTCTTTGGTTTCCACGGGAGCTTTTTTGTTCTCGTGAAACGGATTCTGAACATGGAGGTGGCTGATATGGCTAAAGAACAGAAGAAGACGAAGGGGTCGAAACCCCGTTACATGACGACGTACGAAGCGGCGGAATTGCTCGGCCTGAGCGCCGGGACGCTCCGCGTCTGGCGTTGTCAAGGCAAAGGCCCGAGTTACTACAAGGTCGGCAATGCGGTCCGTTACAAGGTGGATGACCTTGAGGCGTGGAAGAGCGCCAACGTGAGGCGCATTGAGCTAACGAATTAAGGAGGTGTGAATATGGGCAAAAAAGAAAACCGCCCCGATGCCTGCACAGCTTCCGGGACGGCCTCTACCTGTAATTATGATAGCACGTCCGTTTACGCAGGTCAAGACATGACCGAGAACGAGCTGATTAGAACGGTCACAGAGGATTATCTGGCGGACATCGACGTGGACATATGCTCCGCTCCCGAACAGGTCGAGCGGGAGCTTCTGCAGGCGACCAACAACGCCATCGAGGCGTACAACCGGGGTCCCCGCGACCCGTCCGCGCCAGTCGGAGCGTCGCTGAAGGACGCCTATCCCGACCAGAAGACGGGAGACGCCCGCCTGCGCCTGCGCAAGCACCTGGACCCGTACCAGATTGCGCTGATTGTGCGCGAGCTGCATCACGCGGTGGGCATCCTCTGGAAGGATGCGGGCGACGACGGCAACTTCGACATCGGCGTCTACCAGACGTCCGGCGACAACGAGGGCACCTACGACGTCTCCGAGGACGGTCTGACGCGGCTCATCCGCAGCTACGACAGCGCGATTACGATTCGCGGCGTCTACGAGACGATTGCGGTTCTCCGTTCCGTGTGCCCGCACGTCGAGCGTTGTCATGACCGTGACCTTATCGCTGTGAACAACGGCGTATACGATTATGGGAGCAAGATGCTCCTCGGCTTTGACCCGGAGTTCGTGTTCACCGGCAAGGTGCGCGTGGACTTCGTTGAGAACGCCCCGAACCCCGTGATACATAACGACGAGGACGGCACCGACTGGGACGTCGTGTCCTGGATGGGCGAGCTGTCCGACGACGAGAGCATCGTACGGCTGCTGTGGCAGATTGTCGGAGCGGTCATCCGCCCCGGCGTCAGCTGGAACAAGAGCGCGTGGTTCTACTCCACGTCCGGCAACAACGGCAAGGGCACGCTGTGCTCCCTCATGCGCAACCTGCTGGGGCGCGGTTCCTGGGAGTCCATCTCGCTGAAGGACTTCTCTTCCCCGTTCATGCTGGAGCCGCTGATGCGCATTTCCGCCGTAATCACGGACGAGAACGACACGGGCACATTCGTGGACGACGCGGCGGCGCTCAAGTCCATCATCACGGGGGACCCGTTCCAGCTGAACCGCAAGTTCAAGGAGCCGCGCACGGTCCTTTTCAAGGGGTTCATGGTCCAGTGCGTCAACGAGCTGCCGAGGCTCCGCGACAGGTCGGAGTCCATGTACCGCCGCCTGCTGGTCGTGCCGTTCGAGAAGCGCTTCGAGGGCAACGAGCGCAAGTACATCAAGGACGACTACCTGAAGCGCAAGGAGGTGCTGGAGTACGTGCTGTACCACCTGCTGGCGGAGACCGACTACTACGAGCTGGACGAGCCGCAGGCATGCACCGCGCTCTTGGACGAGTTCCGGGAGGTCAACGACCCCGTTCGCCAGTTCCTGGGCGACGTGCTGCCGGAGGCATCCTGGGACATCCTCTCGTGGCAGTTCGTCCACGACCTGTACCGCCACTGGTTCCAGAGGAACATCCCGTCCGGCAGGCCCGAGAGCCGCAAGGCGCTCATCGCTGACATCAAGCGCCTCCTGCCGGAGTGGCATGAGTGGTCGTACACCGACAACCCGGTGTTCGTGCCCGACGAGATGAGGGCGCAGCCCGAGCCGCTGATTGCCGAGTACGAGGTGACCGAGTGGATGAACAAGGCGTACCGCGGTTCCGACCAGGGCCGTGTCTGCATGCCCGACCTGCCCGCCCGCGTGAGGGGTCTCGTGCGTACGGTGCCTCTCGGCTCGGGCGGTAGCAACGAAACAGATTCAGAGGACAAGGAGGAGTAAGAGATGGAAGATTTGACACCGAATGAGGTGGCACGGCTCCACCTGAAGGCGAGGCACGGAACGCTCACGCCGGAGGAGCAGCAGGTATACAGCGACTACATGGCGAGGCAGCTTGCTTCTGCCCCGCCGCCCGAGGGCGGCGAGCCGCCGAAGCACGGTAAGCCGAAGCGCAATGTCGATATTCCGAACGTGCTTGGCAAGATTGCGGGCATCGCGGTGATTGTCGCCGCGCTGGTGATTCTCGGTCCGCCGATTGCACGTTATGGGCTTGAGCTTGTCGATAGTGCAATCGAGTATCGTGACTCGATGAACACTCGCCTGGATGCTCAGCAGAGCGGCAACGCACATTATGTGGCGACCTCGCATGAGGCTGGGACGATTGATTACAAGCGTACGGATTTGTTCATTAGCGGAGAGTATTTCGTCCACATAAGGTCGGATGCTCATTATGGGATTTTGAGCATTGCCTGCGGTGCGCGTGATGCTGATGAATCTAATACGCGCGGCGCTGTCGGAATGTCTATCGTCGATAAAACCCATGAAGGCACGCTCGGATGGCGTATTCGTGATGATGAGTTGCGCTCTGTTCTTGAAGCTCGTGGTCTTAGTTACGACGCGTTCTGCTCGAATGATGCAGCTTTCAATTTGAGCGAAGAAGAGTTGGCCGATTTGACCAGGCAGGTCGTATCCGCGATTACATACGGTGACATTGTGAGCTATCCGCTGAAGGGGGACACTTCGTTCACTTATACGCTTGACGGTCATCCGTATGAGGATGATGCGGATATGGATGAGTGGGTTGTGTTTTATAGCCACGGGTCCGATATGGGTTCATTGGGCGATAGTTACTCGCTTGATGGTTCTATTGACGGTACTCGGATGTTTGTAGATGCACAGCCGACTTCGGTTGTGGAGCAGTAATTATTTATCGACAAAGGAGGTATCCGATATGGCAACGAAGAGGTTTGATGACGCGACCGAGAAAGCACGTGCGCTGGAGGCGAAGGCGAAGAAGGTGCGCCGCGAAGCGCAGGCCGCGAGGACGAAGGCATACGCCGACGCGCTCGTGACGGTTTTCCCGGAAGTGAAGTACATGGGTTCGGCGGAAGAGGTCCTTGATTTCGTCAAGGGACTGAAGCCGAGCACCGGACACGGAACGCAGGATGCGCACGCCGCTGGCGCTGCGGATTCCACGCATGCCCAGACCGCAGAAGCTGGAGAGTCGTCGGAAGCGCACGGCGGCCTTTCCGGCTCGGGCTACCAGGGGTAGCCGTGCCGGGTTCCACCGAGGGATTCGGGTTCCATGTCGGACAGGGGAAGTCGTTCCCGTGTCCGACATGGGCAAGCCCATCTCGGTGGACAAAAGGCGGGGGTTCGAAGGGGACGGCGCAGCCGCCCCCTCGCAAGCTGACGAAGTAGGACAAATTGCGAATTTCGCAATTTGTACGTACGAAGTCAATGCTTGCTCTTTCCCCCTTTGCGCTCGGGCGTTGCGAAATTAGCCGAAAACGGCAGTTTGGATTGTCCGCCGCAGGCGGGCGTTTCGGATAGCAGCAAAGGAGGTGTTCCGCATGGCGGATATGTATGAGAAAAGAAGCGGGAAGGCGACGCGCCAGAAGCATGAAAAAGACCGCCGCGACAAGGTGGTCCAGGTGCGCATGAGCGACGCGGAGCTTTCCCTGCTGGATGAGAGGCGCGGGACGCGCTCCCGCTCCAATTTTCTGCGCGGCGCGCTGTACGGAAATCGTCACGCGTCGCAGAGTCGCGAGGTGGTTCTGGACGTCCCGGCGCTGGACCGTGTCCGAATTGAGCTGAACCGCATCGGCGTCAACGTGAACCAGATTGCACGTGCGCGCAACCAGCGCATGAGCGGTATGAGCATGTACGACGCGGTGCGCGAGGAGATGAGGACGAAGGACGAGGCGGAAGCGTTCCGCGAGTTCCGCGATTCAGTGGACAAGCTCCGGGCGGAAGTCGAGGGGCTGCGTTTGGATTTGCAGGCGTACGCGGAGACAGGAGGTGATGTCTGATGTCAACGACGCATGTGCAGTCGCTTCCGAACGTGCGCGGGCGCATGTCGTACACCGAGTTCGGTGAGGGAAAGCGCAGGCGCGAGCATCTGGAAAACGGCACGGACCGCATCGCCGCGCAGATGGGTGACGCCGCCTCAAGGGAGGACTTCATTGTCTATTGCGAGGGGCAGAAGCACCGCCACCCGAACGCGGTCAACGAGGGCTACGAGGTGCGCATCTCGTGGGCGACCGACGAGCTGGACCCGAGCAGGCAGGATGACATCCAGCAGGGCATGGAATATGCGTACACGCTGTGCCACGAGCTGGCGCCGGACTCCATGTGCTGGGTCACGATGCACGTGGACGGCGAGGGCGGATGCGTGCATGCCCACGCGACCATCGCGAACCACGATGCCCGTTCGGGCCAAGTCATCAACAAGGAGGGCACCAGTCTGTACGCCCCGCGCGTGCAGGCGGTGAACGACAGGCTGAGCCGCGAGAACGGATTCCAGGTGCTCGGGGCGGACAAGGAGATGTCCACATGGGCGCAGCGCCGCGACACATTCGGCTATGACTCTTTCGACCGCCGCCTCGGGGATAAGGTGGCGTACGCCCGCGACCGTTCCGACACGGTGGACGAGTTCAAGCGCAACCTCGAACTTGAGGGCGTCACGCTGAAGGAGACGGTCAAGACCGACAAGAAGACCGGGGAGGTCACCGCCGGATGGTCGTACAAGGCGGTCGATGAGTGGGGACCCAAGCGCCGCTCCCGCAAGCGCCGCGCCTCCAACCTCGCCGACGACCTGACCAAGGAAGGCGTCGAGGCCTACTTCGAGGAGAAGCAGAGGCAGGCGGAGGCCCAGAAGGAAGACGCGCCGGCACCTGTTCCCGTGGCAACCGTCGCGGCGGAACCGCAGCCGGATTCCCCGGCAGAGCCTTCATTCGACGTGTACGCGGTCGAGGAGTCCGACGTGGCGCAGATGGCGGGCGACCTCCAGAGGGCGCACATCGACCGCTGCCGCGAGAGCGGCGAGCCGTTCATGGGCGAGCGCTACGAGCAGCTCATGGAGGCGGAGCGCCACCCCGAGGAACAGCTGGCGAAGCTGCGCGGCGAGGTGGACGCGGCGAGGCGCGAGTTCCACGATTCCAAGGAGGCGCGCGACGCGCTCAACCACCCGTGCCCGAACCTGCTGGCCGGTGCGTGGGTGTTCGCCAAGGCCGGGCGCGACGCCAAGGACCCCGTGTCCCGCATGATGGCGGACATGACGGCCATGATGCTGCGCATGCTGCTTCAGCAGGCCATGGAGGAGCAGCGCCGCCGGGAGCGCGAAGCTGCGGAGAGGCGTCTGTACGAGTCCCGCAGGAACATGTGGGACGCCGAGAAGCGCCTGAAGTCAGCCGAGAAGGCCCTTGCCCACGAGGACGAGCGCGAGGAGCAGGCAAAGCGCGTGCGCCTGCAGGAACGCGAGGACAAGGCGGTAAGGCGCGCCGGTGACCGCGTGAAGTACGGGGCCGATGCGGACAAGCAGTACGAGTAGCCGAAAAAGATAAGGGAGGCAGCGTAAGCTGTCTCCCTTTCCTGTGGGTCAGTGGATTTCCGGCGCGGGCAGGATTGTCCAGCTTGTGCCGTAAGTTGTCACGCCCCAGACGTACAGCCCCAGCTCCGCGTCGTAGAACACCGGCTCGTCGGTGTGCTCCATGAGGAAGCTCGGGTCCTGGACGATGTACCACTGGAATATCTCGTCCCAGGGTGCCCAATCCCCGCTCACAGGCTCCAGCGGGCGGCTGGCTATCTCGTTGGCGAGCACCATGCCGCGGCAGGTCTCGGCCAGGTCGGCGTAGGTTTTGATGCCGTAGTCACTCATCGCGCCCCTCCTCTGCCTCCTCGATGTCCACGATGGCGTTCACGACGCACTGCCGCATGGAGCGCAGGGTCTCGCAGTCGATGCTCTCGGCGAGGATGTCTGCGTCCAGCACCACCTCGCCCAGGGCGTTCACGAACCGCCACTCCATCACGTTGTCGATGCGCTTCAGCACGTCCATGAGCGACGCGTGGTCCATGGCGGGCATGTCGCCGTCCGCCTTCGCCATGCGCTCCAGCTCCTTGGCCTTGGCCGCGCAGAGGCGCGAGGTGCGCTTCAGCACCTGGATGCGCCACATGACCTCCTCGTCCGTGCCGTGGAACCTCTTCCAGCCTTCGTTCATGTGCGGACCTCCTTTCTCTTCACGTGGGCACCCGATGCCGAAGGCATCCTTCAAGGGGTGCTGGCCCGCTAACGGCACGCGAAGAGACCTGCAGAAGGGCTTTTGACGGGTGTACGCGCAAGGGGCGGAAGGCGGCGGTTTTCGGCATCCGCTCGTTTACGAGGCGATGCGGGAAACGGGCCGTTCCGGGCGACGCGGGAAAGCCCGTTTCGAGACCACGAAAAGCCCAGCTGAAGCCCAGAAAGTGGCAGTTGAACTGCGCTTTTCGCGGGCTTATAATTAAATATGGAAATGCGTAATTGATTAAATGTATAGCGAGGTGAGCGATATGAAGACGATTCTGGTATGCAACCAGAAGGGCGGCGTGGGCAAGTCCCTGGTCGCCGACGAGATAGCATTCTCCTTCGAGCGCTCCGGCATCCCCGTGAGCTTCTACGACCTGGACGCCCAGGGCGGCACCCTGCACCGCACCCGCGAGGCGGACGGCGCGCAGGTCGCCGTGGTGGACACGCCGGGGGCGCTCCAGGAGGCGCTGTCGGAATGGCTGAGGGAGGCGGACGTGGTGGTCATCCCCACCCGCACCACGTCGAGGGACATCGAGCCGCTGATGCGCATGCGCAAGGCGGTGTTCAAGCACAGCCGGGCGAAGATTGTCTACGTGATGAACGGGTGGAACCGCTTCAAGGCGTCCCGCGACTTCATGGAGTGGTTCGAGGGGCTTGCGGGCGACCAGACGGTGGTCACGCTGCCCCAGTCCGAGGCGTTCGTGCAGGCGGGCGCTGCAGGCGTGTCCGTGGTCGAGTTCGACCGCAGGGGCAAGGCCGCGAGGGCGACGCGCGCCCTGGTGGACACGGTGCGCGAGGCTGCGGGATTCCCGAGGGAATAACCGCAGGTCAGAGCCGTGTTCCGTATGGACAAATCGAGACACAAGGTGTATAATTGTACAAATGCGTAAATGATTAAAGGAGGTCGAGCTATGGCGAACATGTTCGAGAAGTATGCTGCCGACCGCGAGGCCGAGCAGAAGAAGATAGAGCAGACGGTTTCCGAACCGGCGGCTGCGAAGCAGACAACGGTTTCGGCGGATTCTGCGCCCGTCGAGGACGAGAAGCGCACCACGCTCTCGCTGTCGCTCACGGTGAGCGACAAGAAGGCGCTGAAGATGATGGCAGCGGAGCGCGAGACGACGATTGCCGCGATTATCCACGAGTGGGTCGCGGAACACAGAGAAGACAAGTAAGGGAGGTGGCGGCCTATGGCTCATATATCAGAATACGATGTCGAGAACCTGTTCATAGACAGGCTTGAGAGCATTGGCTATGAGTTCGTCGATATGTCGAACTACGACGACGTTGTGGCGAATTTCCGCAAGCAGCTCGCGGCGTTCAATGCGCCCAAGCTGGTTGAGGCGAAGGGGGAAGCCGCCTTCTCGGACGCAGAGTTCGGCCGCGTGATGATTCATGTGGACAACCACAGCGTCTACGAGTCCGCGAAGATTCTGCGCGACAAGTACGTCCTGACGCTGGATAACGGTCGGACCGTGTATCTGGATTTCTTCAGCTCCGATACCGACCGCAACATCTACCAGGTGACGCACCAGGTCACGATGGACAAGGACCACAAGGACGACGTTTCGTACAAGAACCGTTACGATGTGACGATTCTCATCAACGGCCTTCCGCTGGTCCAGATTGAGCTGAAGCGCCCCGGCGTGGAGATAAACGAGGCGATAAACCAGATTAACCGCTACCGCAAGTTCTCGTTCAAGGGGTTGTTCCGCTATTTGCAGCTGTTCATCGTGTCGAACTCGGTGCAGACCAAGTATTTCTGCAACGAGAACGAGATGGACGGCGGCGTCTACAATCCGATTCTGAAGAGCCTGGTGTTCTTCTGGACGGACGAGAACAACAAGCGCATCAACAAGCTGGACGAGTTCACAGCCGAGTTCCTGCGGCGCTCGACTATCACCGAGATGCTGGACAAGTACATGGTCATCAAGACAACCGAGCCGGTGCTGATGGTCATGAGGCCGTATCAGATTTTCGCCGTGAAGGCGGCGAAGCGGCGCGTGCTGGAGTCGAACCAGAACGGGTACGTCTTCGCATGCACTGGTTCGGGCAAGACGCTCACGTCCTTCAAGCTGGCGCAGCTTCTGCGCGATGAGCCGAGGGTCGACAAGGTCATCTTCCTGATTGACCGCAAGGACCTCGACGACCAGACCGTGGACGAGTACAACTCGTTCGAGAAGGACTGCGTTGACGGCTCGGACTCGACCGCCGTGCTGGTGAAGCAGCTGAAGCAGGCGGACCGCAAGTTCATTGTGACGACCATCCAGAAGATGGCGAACGCGGTCAAGAGCAAGCGCTACGAGGCGTTGATGGATTCGTACCGCGACAAGAAGGTCGTGTTCATCATCGACGAGTGCCACCGCAGCCAGTTCGGCAAGATGCACGGCGACATCCAGCGGCATTTCCGCAACGCGAACTACATCGGCTTCACCGGCACGCCCATCTTCGAGGCGAACAAGGGCAAGGACGGCAGGACGACCGCCGACGTGTTCTACGCGGGCTCGAAGCTGGACGCCTGCCTGCACCGCTACATGATTAAGGACGCTATCGCGGACGGCAACGTCCTGCGGTTCTCCGTCGAGTATCAGCGGACGATTTTTGCGAAGCAGGTCGCCGCGAACGGCATCGACCCCGAGCGCCTGGGCGACCCGGATTACTGTCGTCGCCACAACCTCGATTTGGACGCCCTGTATCATGACGACGAGCGCATCCGCGTCATCGCGGAGGACATCTTCGAGCATCACGAGCAACATGTCCACCCGCAGGGAAAGGACATCTACACGGCGCTGTTCGCGGTCGATTCCATCAAAACGCTCGGGAAGTATTACGACGCGTTCAAGGCACTGAACGAGGCGAGGCCGGAGGGCGAGCGCTACCGCGTGGCCGCAATCTTCACGTACCAGGCCAACGAGGACATGGACGAAGGCGGCGACGAGCACTCCCAAGAGCTTCTAGGCCGCTGCATGGACGACTACAACGCGATGTTCGGCACGTCCTTCGCGCCGGACTCCTTCGATGCGTACCGCAAGGACATCACGCGGCGCATGAAGCAGAAGGACCTTCCGCAGGTGGACATCCTGCTGGTGGTCAATATGATGCTCACCGGGTTCGACGCCAAGCCTCTGAACACGCTGTATCTGGACAAGAACCTTATCTGGCACACGTTGGTGCAGGCGTACAGCCGCACGAACCGCGTCGACAAGGTGACGAAGCAGTTCGGCCAGGTTGTGTCGTACCGCGACATCAAGCGCGCGCAGGACGATGCGCTGCGGCTGTTCTCCGGCGACGGGGACCCGAACGAGTACCTGCTGGAGAGCTACGAGTATTACGTGAACAAGTGGGTGAACCAGGTGCCCGTGCTGCGCAAGGCGGCGCAGACCGTCGACGATGCGGGGCAGCTCCAGAGCGAGGGCGACATCCGTCAGTTCGTCGTGGCGTTCCGCTCGCTGTCCGGTACGCTGGCGACGCTGAAGACCTTCGGCAAGTTCGACTGGGCCGACCTGTCCGTCGTGCTGGACGATGAGGAGTACGAGGGCTACAAGAGCTGGTACCTCTACTACCACGACGAGGCGAAGAAGAGGGACCCGAAGGTTCCCGTGCCCGTCGACGTCGATTTTGACGTGGAGCTGGTGCGAACCGACCGCATCAACGTGATGTACATCCTGAGCCTGCTGAAGTCGGCGCACGACGCCGAGAAGTCCGATGAGGAGCGGGCGCGGGACATCGACCTGGTGATGCGCGAGATTGAGCGCTCGGACAACGATGCGCTCCGCGCGAAGAAGGACATCATGGAGGCGTTCATCCGCACGCGCTTCTACGATTTGCCGGAGGACGCGGACATCCAGCAGGCATACGAGCAGTTCGAGCGCGAGAGCCTGCAGGCCGAGATTGAGTCCTTCGCTTATGACAACGGGCTTGATGCGAAGGACGTGCTGGAGGTCTTCTCGGAGTACACCTTCGGCGGGAGCATTTCCGAGGAGGCAATCCGCAGGAGGCTGGCCGCGTATCACATGGGGCTTCTGAAGATTACGAAGATGACGGGCGCCATCAAGGAGTTCGTCGTGAACACATATAGCCGCTACAAGGCAGAAGGAGAGTAAGACATGATTGACTCTGCGAAATACCAGGCGCAGGCGAGCGAGCTTTCCCAGAAGCTCTGGGCCATCGCGAACGACCTGCGCGGGAACATGGATTCCACGAAGTTCAGGAACTACATTCTGGGGACGATTTTCTACAGCTACCTGTCGGAGCGCACCGAGGAGTACATGCAGGAGATTCTGAAGGAGGACGGGCTGACCTACGAGCAGGCGTTCTCCGATGCGGACTACCGCCCGGTTGTCGAGCAGTGGTCTATCGAGCATCTGGGCTACATCATTAAGCCCGAGAATTTGTTCCGGGAGCTTGTGCGCAAAATTGTTCGCCCGAAGGACGATGCGGACAGATTCAGCGTCGAGGACTACGAGCGCGCGGTGAACGAGCTGACAGGTTCCACCATGGGGCAGGCGTCCGAGGCTGCGTTCAGCGGGCTGTTCAATGACATGAAGCTGCAGGACCCGGATTTGGGCGATACCGTTGCCGAGAGGACAGCGCTCATCGCGAAGGTCATCGTGAAAATCAGCGAGATTGACTTCAGCCTGTCGGATTCGCAGTTCGACGTGCTGGGCACGGCGTACATGATTCTCATCGGCCTGTTCGCATCGGACGCGGGCAAGAAGAGCGGCGAGTTCTTCACGCCCACGGGGCCGTCGAAGCTGGTGGCGACGCTGGCGACCGTCGGTCTGGACGAGGCGAAGACGGTGGGCGACTGCACCTGCGGCTCGGCGTCCATGCTTCTGGAGGTGCAGAAGCACCTCACGACCGGGCGCGTCGGTCACTTCTACGGGCAAGAGAACAACGCCACCACGTACAACCTCGCCCGCATGAACATGCTGATGCACGGCGTTGATTACCAGAACTTCGACATCTACAAGGGCGACACGCTGCGCGAGGACAAGTACAGCGACGTGAAGATGACCGTTCAGGTGTGCAACCCGCCCTACTCGCTGAAGTACGACGCGAACCCGGCGCTGCTGGACGACCCGAGGTATTCGGGCGCGGGCAAGCTGCCGCCGAAGTCCCATGCCGACTACGCGTTCGTGGAGCACATGATTTACCACATGGACGACGATGACGGGCGCGTCGCGGTGCTGCTGCCCCACGGCGTGCTGTTCCGCGGCGGTGCCGAGGAGGTCATCCGCAAGTACATCGTGAAGGACCTGAACAGGCTCGATGCGGTCATCGGCCTCGCCCCGAACCTGTTCCACGGCACGCCTATCCCGGTGTGCCTGCTGGTGCTGAAGACGAAGCGCAACGGCAACAGCGGCAACGTGCTGTTCATCGACGCGAGCAAGGAGTTCAAGCCGGGCAAGAACCAGAACACGCTGGAGGACGAGCACATCCAGAAGATTGTCGACGCCTACATGAAGCGCGAGGACGTGGACAAGTTCGCCCACGTGGCCAACATGGCCGAGATTGAGGCGAACGGCTGGAACCTCAACATCCCCCGCTACGTCGATACGTTCGAGGAAGAGAAGCCGGTGGACCTTGAGGCCGTGCGGGCGGATTTGGAGCGTATCGGAGCCGAGAAGAAGGCCGCTATCGACAAGGCGGAGTCGATGCTGCGCCAGCTGGGGCTTTGAGAGGAGGGGCGTAATTGACCTGTTCAGATTGGATAAGCATAATTTGCGCCTCGATTTCCCTCATCGTGACCGTTGTGATTGCGGGCCTGCAGCTGTGGCAAAGCGGACGCATGGAGAGATTCGAGCGGCGTCAGGACGAGCGCGACGAGCGACGCCACGCTGAGGGGGTGAAGTCGCAGGCGGTTTCCTTCATATCGAAGCATTACGCCGACCGCGGCCTGATTCCTTTGTGCGCGATGGCGGCAATGCATAACGACCTGTATTACTATTCGCGCGAGATGTACCGCGAGTTTTGCTGCATGACGCTCGAAACACAGAACCGTGTTCTCGAATACTGCGGACTGGATTTGCGCGTCAAGGAGGAGAAGGGGCTCTTCGGACGGTGCATTGAAGCGGTGGAGGAAGTCTTGCGCACGCGTTTTCCTGGAGATGAGTCTCCGTTCTATGACGGAGGCAAGTACGTGCTGCGCAGCCTCGAATACTACGGCGGAGAGAAGATTCCCGTCGAGCGAATCAATTATCGTCCTTCATATATGACCGGTCCGCTCGCCGCGAACTTTGACGGCATCTCGTCTTATGAAAGCTGCATCACGGACGTATTAAGCGAATCGTTCCGGGGCGACGGTCCCGAGCACCCCATTTCTGCCCTTGAGCGCAAGTACGGGTTCAAGGGGGCGCCGGAAAACGAAGCGTGTCAGTTTGCGACGGTCCTTGCGCAGTACGTTGCAATATACGGCAGCGGGGATGACGATTCGGATAAAGAGTATGGAGCACCGGGAGGATATGCGGGGGAAACCATAGACACGATGGAAGATTTGTTCCTGCTGGCAGTATTGGAAATGTACATCCATTTAGTTCTGAAGGAGGTGTAGACATGGGAGTACCGAAACTGAGATTCAAGGCTGATGACGGGTCTGACTTCCCGGATTGGGAAGATAAGGCACTTGGGGAGTTGTTTTATATTTCCGCAGGTGGGGATATTGATAAGAACAACTGTGCAGCAAAGCAGTCCAAAGATTATCCTTATCCAGTTTATGCCAACGCATTGGTTAATGACGGGCTATATGGATATGCCAATTATTACAAAAGTCCGACAGTCAACCAGTGTAGGGATGAGGGCGTGCTCATCTAGCCGCCGCGGCAGGGTGGTACAATCACGCTGCCAAACGTAGATTTGCGCGGGTGCCCATCTGGCCCTATGTTTGGCGACGTCCCGGCCGGATGGGCGCCTGCGCGGATGGGACAACGCCAAATGAAGAGCCCGAACCCCTTCTCGGGCGGGGTCGACGCGCTTTCCGACGCGGACTTCGCCCTTCTGGTGGATGCCGTCGAGACCAGGAGGTGCCGCGAGCTCGTCGGCGCCGGGACCTACGACGAGGCGGCGCGGAAGTGGAGGCCGAGGCCGAGGTGCCCGTCGTGCTCGTACGAGGGCTGCGCCTCCGACGGCTCCACGCCCGCGGGCCACCGCGCCTGGTCGTGCGGCCGGTGCGGCCGGAAGTTCAACTCGCTCACTGGGACCGTCTTCGAGAACGCGAAGAGGGCGCTCTGGAGGTGGGTGGTCTTCATACGCCTCATGTGCTTCAACGTGCAGCTCGACGCCTGCGCCGAGCTCTGCGGCATCTCCCACCAGACGGCCTGGGAGTGGCGCCACCGGGTCATGGCCACCGTGGACGGCTACCAGGACCGGATCGTGCTGGGGGGCAAGGTGTGGATCGACGAGATGTACGTCACTGACTCCGACCTCAAGGGTGACCCCGGGTGGAGGCCGAAGAAGGGCCTCAGCAAGAACAAGATCTGCATCGCCGTGGCGATCGACGCGCGCAAGAACGTTGTCGCCGTCAGGTGCGGGCACGGCAAGCCGTCCGCGAAGCGCATAAAGGAGGCCCTGCTCCCGCACATCGCCGAGGGCTCGGAGATCTTCCACGACATGGAGAAGTCCCACAGGTCGCTGGTCGAGGCGGTGCGGGGCATCGACCGGCCCTGCAAGGCCGACACCAGGGACCCGGAGTACCTTGAGCACATGGCCATGGTCAACAACCTCTGCTCGTGGGTGAGGCGCTACCTGCGCGGCTACGTGGGCATGGACCTCAAGTACCTCCAGTCGTACCTCAACTGGTACGCCTACCTCTTCAGGGTCAAGCGCGACGACGAGAAGTGGCCCAAAGTGGAAAGGGTGCTCCGCCATTTGTTCATGGCCGACGCGAGTTTCCGCAGCTCGAGGAAGCGAGATAATCCCTATACTGGTTGACTGTCAAATTACAAAATTGACGGTAACACATTTACTGTAACGGGACGTGGTGATGTGGGACATGCCGTGGCACGACATTGTATGTATGTGCCTATTGTCCGTTTGCTTGTTTGCCAGCCAAGCATGGATGATGACGTTGATTTCTTTGCTGAGCAGATAAACTATGCGAGAATTTTCATTGAATCAACTGGTGTTCCGCAGTTGACGGCACCTCAACTTTCAAAAATAAAAGTCAAGCGCCCTTCCCTCCCTGAGCAGCGCAAGATTGCCGACCTGCTTTCTGCCGTTGACGACATCATTGCCGCGCAGGAGGCGGAGGTCGCCGCATGGGAGAAGCGCAAGAAGGGCGTGATGCAGAAGCTGTTCAGCCAGGAGGTCAGGTTCAAGGCTGACGACGGGTCGGACTTCCCGGATTGGGAGGAAAAGACACTGGGCGATATATGCATGTACGAAAGACAGCGCAGTGAAGGGGCAAACTTCGTTGGAACTGAGAACATGCTGAAGGATTTCGGAGGTGTGACCTTCGATAATTCTAACGCCGATGGCTCTGGGACCTTGTATCATCCTGGCGACACATTGATGTCAAATATTCGTCCGTACCTCAAGAAGGCTTGGCTGGCAGACCGCAAAGGAACTTGTAGCACCGATGTCCTCGTATTTCATCCGACAAGTGTAGAGCCGGGGTATTTGTATTGGCTAATCGCGTCGGATGCTTTTGTCCGCTACGTCATGTCTGCGGCAAAAGGTTCAAAGATGCCTCGTGGTGACAAGAAGCATATCATGGAGATGCCATTGCTATTGCCGAATAAAGATGAGCAGCGCAAGATTGATGATTGTCTCTCGTCCCTTAATGATGTCATCATCAAGGCAAAGAACGAGCTTGCGAAGTGGCAGGAGCTGAAGAAGGGTCTGCTCCAGCAGATGTTCGTATAGTCACAACAGCCCGTCGTCCTCTCGGGCGGCGGGCTATTATAGTGTTTTTTTATTTGTTCAATTACGCATTTAATTAGGAGGTGATGCTGATGAGGGAGTTCGATGAACTCGGTTTCAGCGAGCGCGACATCAAGTTTCTGGAAGCGCATGGGCTGGACACCGACCGGCACATGACCACTAACGAAGAGGTCCAGAAGCTGTTCAACGCGGTTCTTGATATGACAGAGGACGAGCTGCACGAAGCAATGGAGCGATATATTCCCATGCCTCCCATGCCAGGGATTGTGAACCCGGCGGTATACGCTGAATACCAGGAAAAGCGCAGAATACGCCAGATGCTCGTCTGGTACCCGACCGTGGCGAAGCTGGCCGAGGAGGGCAATTGGGAGGAGTTCATCCTACGCGTGAGCGGGATATACGAGCTGATGCCCGCTGTCTTTAGACCTGACGGACTATGTGAGGACGCGCCGGACGATATATACCGAAGGCTGCTGGTGGCCTGCTACGAGCATCACGGCGACGGCCTGCTCTCGGTGTGTGCCAGGATAACCGATTTGCCGAGACGAGGCGCTGAGGCGCTGCCGCCCGAGTATGCCGACGCCGACGTGATTACGGTATATCGCGCAGCGGAAGAGGACCCTGAAGATTCGGCAGGGTCTCTCTCGTGGACTATCAAGCGAGAGGTGGCCGAGTTCTTCATGTACGAGTACGACAAAAGACACGCGAGGTATCTGCTGGAAGCGAAGCTCGATGTGGCAGACGTCATCGACTACACCGACGCGCGCAACGAGGCAGAGGTCCTTCAGGATATGGCGGTGTATGACGTTAGAGTCTTGGACGAGCTTGATGAATAGGGAGGGCGGGCATATGGCACGAAAAAATCCCAAGAACCCAGATGCTACCCGTCCCCTCTCCTGCGTTCTTTACATCCGCGTATCGACCAAGCTCCAGGTCGAGAAGGGCGAGTCGATAGACGCCCAGCGATTCGAGCTGACCCGATACGCCGAGATGCACGGCATGCGCGTGCTCGGGGAGTACGTGGACGCGGGCTTCTCCGGCAAGAACGTGCGCGGGAGGCCGCAGTTCCGGCAGATGCTCGATGACATCATCAAGGAGCAGCCGGGCAGGCGCCCGACGTACGTGCTCGTGTTCAAGCTGTCGCGCTTCGGACGCAACGCCGCCGACACGTGGAACTCGCTCCAGATGCTCCAGGACTACGGCGTGGAGCTGTGCTGCGTCAAGGACGGCATCGACTCCGCCACGACGATGGGCAAGGCGATGCTTTCCATCGCCGCCGTGTTCGCCGAGATGGAGCGCGACAACATCCGCACCCAGACCATGAGCGGACGCGAGGAGAAGGCCCGCAAGGGCTACTGGAACGGCGGGCAGGCCCCGTACGGTTATCGGCTCGTGGACCGGGGCGGCAAGTTCAAGGAGCTTGTGGTCGATGAGGACGAGGCGAAGGTCGTCCGCAAAATCTTCCAGATGTACGCCTACGAGAACAAGGGGGCCATGGCGATAGCGTCGTGGCTGAACAGGCACGGCGTCACGAAGGCCGCTCGCGGCAACGCGACCATGGAGACCTTCGGGAACACCACGATAGCGCGGATGGTCGTCAATCCCGTGTACATCGGCAAGATTGCCTACGGGCGCAGGCGCACCGAGGTCATCGAAGGCACGCGCGGCGAGACGCACGTGGTGAAGAGCGACGGATACGAGGTCTACGACGGCAGGCACGAGGCAATCATCGACGAGGCGACCTGGGCGGCCGCCCAGGCAATCGTGGGCACCCGGAAGCCGAACGCCAAGAGGCACGACGACGGGCACGTGAACATGCTGAACGGGCTGCTCGTGTGCCCGGAGTGCGGGCACAAGATGTCCTCGCACCCGAACCGGGGAAAGGTCAAGAAGGACGGTACGCGGGGAAAGACCACCTACGCGTACTACTGCCCGCACACGTCGAAGGCGCGTGGGGCGTCGTGCACCTTCAGCCGCCAGTACCCGCAGGAGTACGTGGATGCCGAGGTCATAGAGATGGTGAAGCTGGCGTCGCGTTCGGATGCGTTCGTGGAGGCGCTGCGCCGCCGCATCAACGACGAGACCGACGTGGAGCAGCTGCGAGAGGACGCCGAGCGCATCGGGCGCGAGCAGGCGGCTAACGACAAGCGCATGCGCATGCTCATGAACCAGATTGACGCGCTTGACCCCGCCGACCGAAGCTATGAGCGCAAGTTCAGCGACCTGCAGAGGCGGCTGGATGACCTGTACGACCGCGATGCCGGTTTCCAGGAGGCGCTGGAGGAGACGCGGGCTAAAATAGCCGCTGCCGACAAGCGCAGGGTTGGCGAGCGCAGGCTGCTGGACGAGCTTGACCGCATTCCCGAGCTTCTGGAGGAAGCGGATGAGCAGACGCGCTTCGACATCGTGCACGAGGCGGTGAGCGAGGTCCGCATCCTGGCGGGTAGGAACCCGCGCAAGGAGCGCGTGGTGCAGAGCGTCACGTTCAAGTGCCCGGTGCGCTTCTTCTGGGAGGAGGTTCCCGGCGAGGCGGATGGGTATACGGCGGTGACGCCCGACTCGTTTGATGCGGACGGGAATTTCCGAGATGACGAGACACACGTCGAGGTCGTAAGCGTGTTCGAACGGGTCTAAACGCGCCTGCTCGAACACGCTGACATTCGGGAGACGGGCGGTTTTCGCCTGTTCGGGGCAGGGGGCGCATCCCTTGTCCCGAGCTCTCGCTGCGGGCGGGGATGCACCCGCAGCGAGAAGCGGTTCTGCTAATCGACGAGGAACTTGAGGATATGGGTAGCCACGCAGACGACCGTGCCGTCTTGGTTGGTGATAACAACGTCCGCATACGTCTTCATCTCGGCTTCGTCGACGCGCGTGACGGTGTAGGTGGCCGTGAGCGTGTCACCGAAGTAGACGGGGTTCACGAAGCGCACATGATCGTAGCCGTACGATGCGCTGGGAATAGGCGACTCGTACTTCTGTTGGATAAGGGTCGAGGCGGTGCTGCCGAGTGCGAAGGCGAGCACGCCGTGGACGATACGGGTGCCGTAGCGCGTGCTCTTCATGAACGCCTCGTTGAAATGCATCTGGCTGAAGTCGCCGGTGATGCCGCCGAACTGGTAGACGTCTGATTCGCTGACTGTCTTGGTGAAGCTGCACGTGTTGCCAACTTCCAACGGTATGATGCTCGTGCCCATCGTCGTTCCTCCTCTGCTTTACGGTACGTTCGTTGCGACCCGACGCGCGAAATGCGCGTGTAGGCGGCGCTGTTCCAGCATACGCTATCGCAGGGCGCTTTTGCCTGTGCATTGTTTTGACGGGAATGCGCCGGTTTCATGCAACGCATCGCTCGGAAGAGCACCGGGCGAAAGGGCGGTGTTGGGGAGGGCGCTTTGAAGCCTGACGCCCTATACTGGATGGTTGTTAATCGCAAGTCCGCGAGGGCATCGAAAGGGTCGCAATGAATCTTGCGCAACTGTACTATTTTCAGCATCTTGCCGAGATCCAACACTACACGCGCGCTGCCGAGGACCTCTGCATCTCGCAGTCCGCCCTGTCGCATTCCATTTCTGCCCTCGAAAAGGAACTGGGCTGCCCGCTATTCTCCCGCGAGGGACGCACGGTCGCGCTCACCGAGGACGGGCGGCTCTTCAAGCGGTCGGTCGACAACGGCCTCATGGATATCGAGGGCGGCATCGCGGAGGTGAAGCGGCGCCATGG
This sequence comes from Enteroscipio rubneri, assembly GCF_963929405.1. Classification (NCBI taxonomy): domain Bacteria; kingdom Bacillati; phylum Actinomycetota; class Coriobacteriia; order Eggerthellales; family Eggerthellaceae; genus Enteroscipio; species Enteroscipio rubneri. The sequence continues at coordinate 416,196 of NZ_CAWVIN010000002.1, forward strand.
GCGGTTCTCGGGGACGGTCAGCGTGGGTGCTATCGCCACTGTGCGATCGGATTATCTGCCTGCGGCAATGAAAGCCTATCGCGAGGAGTATGGACCATTCGTCGATTTTCGCATCGCGCAAGGGGAGACTGAAACGCTCAATAAGCTGCTTGACGAAGGGGGATGCGATCTTGTGATAGCCGGCCCCGTCGAAAGGCCTCGCGTCGCATGCGAGACGCTGTTCTACCAGCGTCTCGTTGTGGCTGTCGGACGGGGACACGCGCTTGCTGCGCTCGACAAGGTGTCTTACGACGATCTGGCGGGATGCGACATCGTCACGTATCGATCGGGGATTGCCTGCGGCGACACGCTCGATGCCTTCCTGAGAAGAACCGGCGCCCCGCTCGACGAGATGAATCTCATACGCAACTACGAGGATGAGATCATTCTCGGGGCGCTGGTCGTGCGCGAGCCCGTTGTCGCCCTGACGATGCTGACATCGAATCTGCTGCCGAACCCTGACATGGCCGTGCTGCCGCTCGCCGTGGAGGGCGCACGGGAATTCTACCCGGTATCTTTGACGTATCGGGAGAAGACGTTCCGCGATCCTGCCGCTCAGGCGTTCATCAACTTTGCGCGCACGTTTGAAGCGCCGCCCTATGTTCGCGACGACTTCCCGTTTTAAGCAAGCACGTATTCCCGGATGAAGCGCTCGATGCCGGTTACGCAGGCAACAAGGGTCTCGTTGACAGGAGTGGGAACGCCGTAACGCGCGCCCTGTGCGACCACGGCTCCGTTGATGACCCCGATCTCGGTGGGGCGGTGCTTTTCCAGACTCTGCAAGATGGAGGGCTTGAAGTCATAAGGAAGACCCGCCCGCGCGAGTTCCAGTACGTCCATCGGATCTTCGTAGGTGAGCGTGATGCCCGCGGCATTGGCCACGGCCATGCCCTCTTGCACTGCGGCCTTGGCCGTGGCGACGAGGTTCTCTTCCTGGTACATCGCGCCGTAGGGAAGGCGCGTGATGCCGCATACCGCGCCCGTCGCCACGTTGACAAGCAGCTTGTCCCAGATGACTCCCATGATGTTGTCGGAGACGATGCAATGCATCCCCGCGCTTTCGAAAGCAGCGCCGATGCGCCGGACGCGTTCGGTGATGCTGCCGTCGAGTTCTCCGATGAAGGTGTCCTTGCCGGGCAGCGTGGCTTGGACGCGCCCAGGTTCAAGCAGCATGCCGCCGATGTAGGTCTTGCCGCCGATGACGTGCTCCGATCCGACGATGGCGCAGAGCGCGTCTTCTGCGCCGAGTCCGTTTTGCAGCGACATGACAACAGTCTCGTCGCCTATGAGGCTCATGTTGTCGCGTATGGTCTGTTCCGTGTCGAACGATTTGCACAGCACGATGACAAGATCCGCTTCTCCCATGCCGGCGGCGCTCTCATGACCGAGCACGGGCGCTGTACGCTCGCCATTCGGCTCCACAAGAACCAGGCCCGTCTCATTCACGGCGTCCATGTGCGCCTTGCGTCCGATTAGATGCACCTCGTTGCCATCGAGCGCAAGCGCTCCTCCGATGGCACTTCCAAGCGATCCTGCTCCTAGAATGCAGACTTTCATGCATGCCTCCTCGTTCGATGTTGCGTTGCGGTTTGCAGCGCGGGCTTCGAGCGAATTCTCCGTGCGGCCGGAGATGGGTGTGGCCCGTATGCCGCTTGGTCCCTTTGCATACGCTCGCGTATGCCGCGGTTGCAGTCTGACCATCATCGCACATTCCAGGCTCCTGCGCGCGGTGGAGTGCGGAGGAGGTGCCGGTTTTCAGATCGGCGCGAACCTGTTTTTGACAGGAGGGTTGCAGAAAACGATGCGACCGAAGGACCGCCCTATGGCCGCCGTGAATGTTATAAGGTTTTTCCCTCCATAAAGCCATCACCTGCTAGAATCTTCCTTCGTATATGGTGAAAACCGCTCGCGAAGTGCCCGGAACGCGTTCCCGCGGGGCAGCATCCGATGCAAGGCGAGCTTGAATGAGAAGATGCGAGAAGGAGCCGACATGGCGCAGTACACTCCGGAATACCTGCCGACGGGCGATGAGATCGCCGTCATCAAGACCTCGAAGGGCGATATCCGCGTGCAGTTGGCCGGCAAGGATGCCCCGATTCACGTGGGCAACTTCGTCGAGCTCGCCCGCAAGGGCTTCTACGACGGCCTGAAGTTCCACCGCCACGTCCCCGGCTTCGTCATCCAGGGCGGCTGCCCGAACACCCGCGATCTGACCTCGGATGAGGTCGTGAAGAAGGCTGGCAACCCCTTCGCGGGCCTCGGCACGGGCGGTCCGGGCTACTCCATCAAGGAGGAGTACTCCACCAACCCCAACAACAAACACCTCGACGGCGCTCTCGCCATGGCACGTTCACAGGATCCCAATTCTGCCGGCTCGCAGTTCTATTTGTGCCTCGGTCCGCAGCATACGCTCGACTCGGGCTATACGGTGTTCGGACAGACGGTCGAGGGCAAGGACGTCATCGGCCAGCTGCGTGTGGGTGATGTGATCGAGACGATCGAGATCGAGAACGCTGTCGACTAGCGCGTTCGCCCCGTTTTCCAAGAAACGAAGGAAGCAGATGAACAACGAGGTATTCCAGCAAGCCCGTGCGAGCTACGCGCGCAAGGACTACGAAGGCGCTCTGGCGGCGTACACGCGCTGCCTGCAGGACGCCGGCCATCCTCTCGCTCCGGGCGAGCTGGGGCTGCTCTACCACCAAATCGGCAACTGCCTGATCAAGCTCAAGAACCCGAACGAAGCCATCCATGCTTACACGCAGGCAACGGCCGACGCGGCCTACGATGCGTGCGGGGCGGTGAACTACAACCTTGGTATGGCCTATGCGTCGCTCCACGACTACGAAGATGCGGTCAAGCATTTCGAGATCGCGGTATCTGATGCGAAGTACGACGCGCGCTACAAGGCCTATACCGGTATGGGCAATGCATTGCTCAAACTCGGCAAGTCCGCCGAGGCGGGTGTTGCGTTCCGCGAGGCTGCGCTCGACGAGGCCAATCCCGATCCTACGAAAGCCCTTTTGAATCTGGGCGTGTGCTTCATGGCGCTCGACCGTCCTGCTGATGCCGTGGCATCGTACGAAAGCGCTCTGCAGTTCGATATGCAGCCGGATACGCGCAACAAGCTCTATGCGAACCTCGGCCAAGCCTATGTCGCCTGCGGCCAGATGCAGAAGGCGGTCAATGCCTTCGAAGAATCGATTACCGACAAAACGTATTTCCTATCCGATTCGGCAAGCGTCGACTACCAGCGCGCCATCGCGGCGGTGGCTCAGGGAACATCCGAGATTACACAGGTCATCCAGCCTATACCGGCTGCCGCCTCGGCAGACATGTCAGGGCTCGATGTTGCCGCGGACGGAACGGCCGTCTACGTCGATCAGGATCCCTACGCTGGCGCCCAGGATTCTTACTACTATGCCGACCCATATGCTCAGCAGAGTCCCTATGGCGTCTCCGAGAGCGAGGATCGGTTCTTCAATGCCAGCGACGAGGAGCTTGAGCAATGGTCGCGAGGCCTCGCGAAGCAGGACCGCAAGCGCCGCAACGTCGGACTCAAGATCGTCGTCGTTATCATCGTGCTGCTGCTGCTCGCTTTCGGCGCCGCGGTGTTCCTGTACACGCAAGGTTGGGGCTATCCGTCTCAGGAGACCGTCGTGGAGGAGCTGTTTGCCGACCCGCAAGCGGCATCGTCGGTGTTCTCCTCGGAGGTGCCGGCTGATCAGATCGAGTCTATGACGGGTCTTATCTCGCAGGATTCTGACGTCGCCATCGACGGTATGAATCGTTCTATGAGCGCTTCGACCGTGTACGTAACCGCCACCACGCCCGAGGGCGGCGAGGTCCAGTACGAGGTCTCCCTCGTTCGCGACCTCGCAGGTTGGAAGGTATCGAACGTCGAGCTGTACTTCCCGAGTCAAAACTGACGAAAACGGCTTTGTGCCGTTTTGCCGTCCTGAGTGAGGCGGCTTGGTTCACCAATGCAATGTTTCCAAACGAGAAAGAGGGAATCACCATGGCAGTGCAGAAGACCTACACCATGATCAAGCCTGACGGTGTGAAGAACGGCCACATCGGCGAAATCGTCAATCGCTTCGAGCGGGCGGGCCTCAGGATCGAGCGTATGGAGCTTGGGATGGTCACCGACGAGCAGGCGAAAGCCAACTACGCCGAGCATGAGGGCAAGCCGTTTTATGAAGGCCTCATCTCGTACATCACGAGCGGACCTGTGGTGAAGATGGTCGTTTCCGGTGAAGGCGCGGTGGCAAAGTGCCGCTCGCTCATGGGCGCCACTAATCCGGCGGAAGCTGCCCCCGGCACGATTCGCGGTGACTTCGGTCTTATCATGGATGAAAATGTCATCCATGGATCCGACTCTCCCGAGTCCGCCGAACGTGAAATCGGTATTTTCTTCGCGTAAGAAGGCGCGCCAGCCATCCGGTGGACGCACCGATTTGACGCACGGGAAGGCTTTCGTGCCGGCGTTCATTGCCTGTATCCCTTGCATCGTCGATGCAAGGGATACAGGGCGAGCCCGATCGCTTGGCGCGGCGCCGCGATGCTCGACAGGCGCGAAGCGCCATCGTGAACGAGGCGATAGTCGACACGAGTAGCTTCATGCCGATCGCGCAATAGATTCGCAGGACGATTATCGGATCCGCCAAGGCGCTCACTTAGACGAGAACGGACGAGAGCATGCTGTACCGCGTCATCGATTCCGAGGAACTGCCGTCGCTTGTGTCGGCGTTTATGAAGGACTACGAAGTGGTCGCGCCGGTCAAACGCGACGGGAGCTATGTGTTCGATGCTATCGGGTCGCCCGACGAGATCGAACTGAGCTACGAGACCACCATCTCATCCCCTAAGAAGTACCTCTTGCCGCCCGACGAGACGCTGCTTGCCTTCGATGCGCGCGCGAACGGCGTGACGGACTTCGCTGCGCAGATCACACCGCGCGTCATCTTCGGCGCGCACGCCTGCGACATCAACGCCATCAATCGGCTCGATCTCGTGTTCCGCGACGGTCGCTATCCCGATCCCTACTATACGGCTCGGCGCGATGCCACGCTTGTGGTGGGCCTGAGCTGCATGCCGCAAAGCACCTGTTTTTGCCATCTGTGGGACGCTGACGAGGCGCGCTTCGGCTACGATCTGTTTCTCCAGGACATCGGGGACAAGTACCTGGTGAGCATTGGCAGCGTCGAAGCGGCTAACATCCTCGAGGCTTCCTGCAAGCCGCGGGAAGCCACCGACGAGGAGCGCATCGCGTTTCGCCATGTCACACGTACGCGTCAGCAGTCATTCGATCACGCCATTCCCGACATCCAGGACGTCGCCATGCTCATGGACGCCTTTCACGATGATCCGTTCTGGGAAGAACTGGGCGGCGGCTGCCTGTCGTGCACGGCCTGCTCGGCGGTGTGCCCCACCTGCTTCTGCTTCGACATCCGCGACACGTTTGATCCCGACGGCAAGACCGGCAGGCGCGAGCGCATATGGGACGCCTGCACGTCGCCGCAGTTCGCCCTCGTGGCGGGCGGCCACAACTTCCGTCCGACCGCCGCGCGGCGCGTGCGGCATCGCATGTACCACAAGCTCAACGGCTTTCTTGCGAATCATGATCGTATGCTGTGCGTGGGCTGCGGTCGCTGCGTCAAGGCGTGCAAGGCCGGTATCAACCCCATCGAGGTGCTCAAGTTCTTCGTGAGGAAGGGGGCCGAGGATGCCCAATAGCTGTGCAGCGTCCACCGTTCAGGTGCGGCCGTTCTTCGATGAGCCCGCTCCGCTGTCCGGTTCCGACATGATGGCTGCGAATCCGTATCGGCCGTGGCCGGCGCGCATCACATCCATAACCGACATCACGGAAACCGAGAAGCTCTTCGAGTTTCGCCTGACCGACGAGCGCATCCGCGATGCGTTCCACCATGAACCCGGCCAATTCGTCGAGGTTTCCCTGTTCGGCGTGGGCGAGGCGCCCATCTCCATCTCTAGCTCGCCGTCGAAGCGTGGCTTCATCGAGCTTACCGTGCGTCGTGCCGGTGCCTTTACCCAGGCGCTGCACCGCATGCAGTGCGGTGACATCGTGGGTTTGCGCGGGCCGTTCGGGCGCGGGTTCCCGTTCGAGGATATGAAGGGCCATGACATCCTACTCGTGGCCGGAGGCCTCGGCATCGCGCCGTTGCGCTCGCTCATCAACAACATCCATGACGAGCGCTCCGAATTCGGCAAGGTCACCATCATCTACGGTTCGAAAACGCCCGCGGAGGTGATGTTCCGCAGCCAATTCGAGATGTGGCGCCATCGCAAGGACTTCGACCTGTATCTGACCGTCGACCATCCCGACGATACCTGGGATGGGGAAGTGGGTCTGGTCACGAAGCCTTTCGAGCACCTCGATATCGACGCGTCGAACACGTTCGGCGCCGTGTGCGGTCCTCCGGTGATGTATCGGTTCGTGATCGAAGAGATGCGCAAGAAGAATATCAGCTACGATCACATCTACATGAGCTTCGAACGTCATATGAAGTGCGGCATGGGCAAGTGCGGCCATTGCCAAATCGGGCACCAATACGCCTGTATCGACGGGCCGGTGTTCAACTACTGGGAAGCCAAGAACATCCAGGAGTCGATGTGATATGAGCGGATATGCCACCCCGGGTTTCACCGACAAGCTCACGGCACCACGCGTCGTCGTCGTGGGGCTGGCCAGCTGCTTTGGTTGTCAGTTGCAGATCACGAACGGCGAGGAGCACCTGCTCGACGTGCTCGGCCAGATCGATCTGAGCTACTGGCAGCTCGCATCGAGCGATCCCATGCCTGACGAGTTTGACGTCGCTATCGTCGAGGGCGCTGTGACCACCGAGGAATCCGAAGCCACGGTCCGCGCGCTGCGCGAGCGCGCGGACGTCCTTATAGCCATCGGCGCCTGCGCCACGACAGCCGGTATTCCCGGTATGGCAGCGGACCATTTTCTTGAGCGGCCGTCTCACGTATACGATCGGGTTCCGACGGCTTGCGGAGATATGATAGCCCCCCGCTCGGTGGGTTCGGTCGTGGATGTGGACTACGAGGTGCGCTCGTGCCCGGTGGATACCGTCGACTTCATCGACGTCCTGCAGCGCGTACTGTACGGGTCGAACAAGACGGTCTCCACGCGCACCATGTGCGGTGATTGCAAGCGCAACGAGACCGCTTGCTTTTTCGGGAAGGGTCGATTGTGCCTTGGTCTGGTGACCACGGCTGGCTGCGGTGCGAAGTGCGTAAAGCTGGGCCGGCCCTGCAATGGGTGCAGAGGGTTGTCGCCCGACGCGAACCTGCCCAGCGCCCGCGAGGCATGCGAGCGCTACGGTGTGCCTGTCGCCGATTTCGACCAGGCGCTTGAGATGTTCAACCGAACCGATTTCGCTCTTGCCGCCGAGCAGTAAGGAAAGCGCTCATGACCAAGACCGCCATTCATATCGACCATATCGCGCGTATCGAGGGCCATGGCAATGTGCACGTGGTCATCGAGGACGGGGTCGTGCAGACCGTCGAGATGAACGTCGTCGAGCCGGCGCGCCTGTTTGAGAGCATGGTGCTAGGCCGCCGCTTCGAGGAGATTCCCTATATCGCCTCGCGCATCTGCGGCATCTGCTCGGCGAGCCACGTCGTGACCGACCTCAAGGCGATCGAGAGGATCTTCGGTATCCGCACGACCGATCGCACCAAGGCGTTGCGCGAGCTTTTGGTATACGGATCGTATCTCCAAAACCATGCATCGCACCTGTTCGTGTTTGCGACGCCGGATTTCGTCGGGACGAAGAGCGTCTTTCCGCTTGCCGAGACGAACCCCGAGCTTCTCCAGAAGGCGCTCGGGCTGAAGGCTCTCGGCAACGAGCTGTGCACAAAGGTGGGGGGCCGCAGCATCCATCCCATCACCGCGGTAGTGGGCGGCTTTACCCATGAGATCTCGGCAGAGGAGTACTGCGAGCTCGCCGACAAGCTGGAGGCGTCCGTGGAGTTCGCGGTCGAGACAGTCGACCTGTTCCGTTCCTTCCCTGTGCCCGATATCGCCACCGAAGGCGACATGCTGGCCATGGTCGAGGAAGGCTGCTACCCGGTGCAGGGCTCGGATACCGCGCGTTTCCTCAAAGCGGGCATCGAGTTCTGCGCCGACGAGGTTCAGGAACGCGTCGAGGAGTATGCGGTGCCGCATTCGGCGGCGCTGTGCGCGCGTGTGCGTGAAACGGGCGCGCCCTACTTCGTGGGCGCCCTCGCGCGCATCAATGCCTCTTGGAGCCATTTGAGCCGAAACGCCAAGGTAGCCGCTGCAAAGGCGGGGTTGCGTCCGCCTGAGCCGAATCCGTTCATGAACAATGTCGCCCAAGCCATCGAACTTGTCGACGCGCTTGAGCGTTGTGCCGAGCTGTGTCGGCGTCTGGCCGAGCCTGACGGGTTCGACGGGGAGAGCAAGCCGGTGCCGTTCGAAGCCAGGGCTGGGCGCGCAGTGGGATTCACCGAGGCCCCGCGCGGAGCGGTCTTTCACGATCTGGAGCTCGACGAGCGGGGGCGCGTCGTCCATGCATCCATGATCACGCCCACTGCCCAGAACGTCGCCAACCTCGAGGCCGACATGCGCTTGCTCGCCGAGCGCCTGGTTGCCGACGGATCGGGGCAAGACGAGGTTCGGCGCAGCATCGAGAAGCTCGTGCGCGCTTACGACCCGTGCCTCAGCTGCAGCGTGCACTGAGCCGTAGGGTTCACGGGAGCCATGCGGCCGAAGGGGGGTGTGCCGCTTGTGGATTTTCCCCTGCCGAAAACCCCCTGTGATAGAATCTGAATCTACGTGAATCGAGATTCCAAGGGGTTTGCCTGTATGTCGTTTTTGGACGCGTTCTCGGGGTTGACCGGCCAGATGTCCACGGACATGGCCATCGACCTCGGAACTGCAAATACACTGGTCGCCATTCCGGGCGAGGGCATCGTGGTGAACGAGCCTTCGGTCGTGGCCATCGAGAAGAGCACTCACCGGGTGCTCGCCGTGGGCCATGAGGCCAAGAACATGATCAACCATACGCCCGAGGCGTTTTCGGCGGAGCATCCGCTGCATGACGGCGTCGTCGCGGATTACGATGTGACCGAGGCCATGATCTCGGCTTTCATCAACAAGGCTGCGCCGCGCAAATACCCGTGGCAGGCCAAGCCGCGCATCGTCATCTGCATCCCATGCGGCGCCACGTCGGTGGAGAAGCGCGCGGTGTTCGAGGCCGCCGTTCAGGCCGGCGCGCGCCAAGCTTACCTCATCGAGGAGCCTATGGCCGCGGCCATGGGCGCCGATCTGCCCGTCACCGAGCCGACGGGCTCGATGGTGGTGGACATCGGCGGAGGTACCACGGAGGTGGCCGTCATCTCCCTCGGCGGCATCGTCACCTCCTCGTCGCTGCGCCTTGCCGGCAATCGGATGGATGAGGCCATCGCCATGCACCTGCGTGACCTTCTGGGCATCAAGATCGGCGAGCGCACGGCCGAGGTCATCAAGATCAAGATAGGCTCCATCCTGCCGTTCGAGGATGGACGCGAGCGCGACATGATCATCTCGGGCCAGGACGTTATCACCGAGCAGCCGCGCGAGGTGACTATCCAGTCCGAGGATGTGCGCGCTGCGCTCGTGGATCCGTGCGAGGAGATGGTCCTGCACATCAAAGAGACGTTCAAGAAGACAAATCCGGACCTCGCATCCGACATCATCCAGAACGGTATTTTGCTCACGGGCGGCGGCGGCCTTCTGTCCGGCCTTGATCGCTACCTCACCGACAAGCTGGAGATTCCGGTGTGGGTGAGCGAGACCGCTCTCACGAACGTCGTCATGGGCTGTCTGAAGGTCCTCGAGACGCCGACGGCTCTCAAACAGACGCTCATGCGGTCGAAGTAAGGCCGGCCCGGCGTTCCATGGCTCTTCAATTCCAACAGAGAGGTTCGGCGTTAGTCCGCCGGGTGCTTCTTGTCGCCTTCCTGATCGTCTCGCTTGCTCTTTTGACGACCTATGCTCGCGAAGGGGAGACCGGTCCGCTCCACGGCGTGCAGAGTGCTGTGTCCGGCGCCTTTGCGCCCCTGTCGCGCGCCGGCGCGGCCGTCGGATCGGGAGCGGCCTCGGTCGGCGAGGGCGTTGAGGATCTCACTGCCAACGACGACACGCTTTCCGGTTTGCGCGATGCGAACGCCGAGCTGGTGGAACAGCTTGCCCAGGCCGAGGAGTACCGTCAGGAAGCCCAGCGCTTGCAGGGGCTGCTCGACATGAAAGACGCCTACGACATCGAGGGGACGGGCGCGCGTGTTATCGGTCGATCCGCGACGGCATGGGATCAGACTGTCGCTATCGACAAGGGCTCGGCTGACGGGGTGGACAGCGGCTTGACCGTTATGGGGCCTTCGGGAGTTGTCGGACAGATTGTGGCTACGACCGAGCACACGTCCACCGTACGACTGCTCACCGACCCGCAAAGCGGCGCGGCCGCATTGCTGCAGTCGACGCGTGCGGAGGGTGTGGTGCGCGGCTCGCTTGAAGGGCTGCTGTACCTTGAAAACCTCGACGCCGACGCCGAGGTGCAGGTCGGCGACATCGTCGTCACGTCGGGACTCGGAGGAAGCTACAAACGGGGTCTCGTCATCGGCACGGTGGTGAAGGTGGACGCTCGCCAGGGCGATGCCACGCGGCGCGTGGTGGTTTCTCCTACCGGCGCCGTGGAGGCGCTCGAAGAGGTGCTCGTAGTGTTCAGCGTCGGCTCGGATGCTGGCGCTTCCGATGGCGACCAAGGAGGCGATGGGCAGTGAACGTGACGCGCGAGAACATCATCGTCGCGGTGAGCGCTGTCGTTGCCGTGGTGCTTCAGGTGGTCGTGGCGCCCTCGATCGCTCTTTTCTCGGCCCAGCCGAATGTGCTCCTGGCCTATGTGCTCGTCGTCGCCATCGTGCGGCCGCTCGAAGCGGGACCGGTGTTGCCGTTCGTGTTGGGGCTCGTGTGCGATCTGCTGGGAACGGGGCCCGTGGGAGGCATGGCCTTTCTGTTTGTGCTTGCGTCGTTTGCCGCTTCACGTGCGTTCGCGGTGCTCGACAACGACACGGTGTTCATGCCGCTTACCATCCTGGTGGCCGCTACGTTCGCCGTCGAGATGCTCTACGGCGCGCTTCTCATGGCGCTCGGCCTTGCGGTGAACCCGATCGATGCGTTCCTCTACCGGGCTCTGCCGTGCTCGCTCTACGATTGCGTCGTGGGCCTGGTGCTGTACCCGCTCTTCGCGCGCCTGCTTGCCGCAGGGGCCCAGGAACGCGAGATGCACACGCCTCGACTGCGATAGGAGCTCGTCGATGCTCATTGCCTTCATCGCAGCGCTCGTTACGCTTGTCGTGGCCGCCATCGTGGTGGTCGCGGTGCTCTTTTTGCGCAACCGCAGCAAGTCCGCGAATCTCAGTGTCAAGAAGAACGTTCGGCCAATCAGCTCCGTTGGCGTATCCTCTTCGCTGGGCGACGCGGGCGGTCGGGTTGGCGGAGGCGCTCCGCGCTCCTCGGCAGCTGCCCAAAGACCGGTTGCCAACCCCGCCGACAACCTCAGATCGCGGTTCGTTGCGATGGGAGTTCTGGCCGCAGCCGTCTTCGGATCGCTCACCGCGAAGCTGTGGAGCATGCAGGTGCTCTCCTCTGAGTCCTATGTGAGCGAATCCGAGGAGAACCAGTATGCCACCGTCTCGACGCCTGCTCCGCGCGGGTTGATATACGACGCAGCCGGGGTGGCTCTCGTGAAGAACCGTTCGTCGCTCACCGTGCTTGCAGACAGCGAGGTCGCCGACGATCACGATGTGCTCCAGCGGCTATCCACCGTGCTCGGGCTGCCGTACAACGTGGTGCGCCAGCGCATTCAGGATACCTCGACGGGCGCGCAGAGCCAGCGCGTGGTGGCGGGCGATGTACGTCTGCGCGATGTCGCTTTTATCGCCGAACACTCCGATGCCTTCAAAAACGTGACCGTCCAGACGCGCACGGTGCGCGAGTACCCCTATGGCGGTCTTGCGGCGCACGTGCTCGGCTATACGGGAGCAGTATCTGAAGAAGAGCTGGCGGCCGTGCCCGAGGGTCGTGACATCGAGCTGGGCGACGACGTGGGAAAAACTGGCATCGAGCAGTTCTACGATAGGCTTTTGTCGGGCGACCATGGCCAGCGCAAGGTGGTGGCCGACGCAAGCGGCAACGTGGTGGAGGTCGTGAGCGAGACGCAGCCCACGAAGGGGTCGGATCTCTATCTTACCATCAAGGCTCCGGTGCAGTACGTGTGCGACCGAGCGCTTGCAAACCTCGTCGCCCCGGTGAACGGCGTTATCGGCACCGGCAAGGGCGTGAGCGCGTCGGCTGTGGTTATGGACGTGCGCGATGGGGGCATCGTGGCGATGGCGAGCTATCCCACCTTTGCGCCTGAAAAGTTCATCGGCGGTATCACCACCGAGGCCTGGGAGCTGTATTCGAGCGATGAGGCGTACAACCCGCTGCTCAACCGTGCCATCGGTGGTCTATATCCGCCCGCGTCCACGTTCAAGGCGTTCACAAGCCTTGCGGCGTTGGCTTATGGATTTGCGAACGGGGGGACCACGTGGAACTGCACCGGCTCGTGGGATGGCTGGGACACGGGCATCCCGCAGAGATGCTGGAACCACTCCGGCCACGGCACGCTCGATCTGCGCGGCGGTATCGTGAACTCCTGCGACGTGGTGTTCTACGATATCGCAAAGCAGTTCTGGGAGCATGGCGAGTCGCAGGGCGGGTCGATCGCCGATACCGCACTGCAGGACTATCTCAAAAAGTACCGGTTCGGAGAGACGACGGGCATCGACCTGTTCGGTGAATCGTCGGGTCGCGTGCCGACACCCGATTGGAAAGCCGAATGGTTTCGCAATCAGCCCGAGGAGGCGCGGTGGCAGGGCGGCGACATGACGAACATGATCATCGGCCAGGGCTACGTGCTAGCCACGCCTCTGCAGCTTGCCGTGGCGTACGGAGCTGTTGCCACGGGCAATATCATGAAGCCGCACCTGCTCAAAGAAGTTCATAACGCCGCAGGCGATGTCGCGGCCTCCTTCGAGCCGGAAGTTCTCGACGTGCCCGACGTGCCCGCCGAGAACTTGGCCACCGTGCGCGACGCGCTGCGCGGCGTTGCGACGGAGAACGCGGGCATCGCCGCGCTTTTCGATCGGTACGGAGTCCAAGCTGCTTGTAAGACCGGTACCGCTGAACACACCGACGACGAGGACACCGCTTGGTTTGCCTGCTATGCTCCCTACGATGATCCTCGGTACGTTGTGGCGTGCCTCGTCGAACACGGCGGCGGTGGCTCGGCGGTGGCTGCGCCGCTCGGAGCCGAGATCCTGGCTGCTGCGCTGGCTTATGACGAGGGAAGCCTGACCGAGGTGGGGGAGATCGCTGGTTCCACAGGCAAATCCGACGTGCACGCGTCGGGCGGGTCGGGCGGACGCACCGATTAACCGAACGATCGAAACCGTGAAGAAGCCAGGAAAGGAGGAACGACGATGTCACAGCTGCCCGAGATCAGCTCGGTGAAAACGTCGAACGGCGCGGTTCGGCAGCCCGCGCGCGAGCGGCGGTTTCCCTGGCTGAACCTTCCCTTCATAATCGTGATCACCTGTGTGGTGGCTTACGGACTGGTCATCGTCTACTCCGCCGTGCGCGGGCAGGAGGACTACAGCTTCTCGCGCCAGGCAGCGGGCGTGGCGGTGGGCGCGGTGCTCATGATGCTCGTGTGGCGCTTCGACTACCGGAAGCTGTCCGACTTCACGACGCTGTTTCTCATCGTCAACGTCGTGCTCATACTCTCGCCCCACATCCCCGGCCTCGGAACCGATGCGGGCATGGGCGCGCAATCGTGGATCAAGCTGGGCATTCAGGTGCAGCCGGGCGAACTCGCCAAGGTCACCGTCATCCTGCTCGACGCGAGCATCGTGGCGCGCTACGGCGGCAGGCTTGACGATCCGCGCGAGTACTGCAAGGCGCTCGGCATCATGCTTGTGCCGTTTCTGTGCATCATGACCCAGCCTGACCTGGGCACCGGCCTCGTGTACCTGTTCATCGCGGCGGTGGCGCTCGTGGTGGGCGGCGCGCGGCCGAAGTTCCTGTTGATCACCCTGGTCGCAGGCATTGCGGCGGTGGCTGCGGTGTTCGCTCTCGACGAGGTTCTGGCCACGCGCAATGCCGACGGCACCGTGGAGTACAAGCTGCTCAAGAACTACCAGCGAGCGCGCCTGCTCGTGTTCCTCGATCCCGAGCTCGATCCCACGGGCGACGGCTACAACCTTAAGCAGGCCCAGATCGCCATCGGTTCGGGCGGCCTGTTCGGCAAAGGGCTGTTCCAAGGCACGCAGCACTCTCTTGGTCTTCTGCCCGAGGCGCAGACCGACTTCATCTTCTGCGTGCTGGCTGAGGAACTCGGGTTTTTCGGTGTAATGGTGCTGCTCGCCCTGTACGCAGCGCTCGTTTTGATATGCTTCAATATCGCGAGGTCGGCTGGCGACCTGTTCGGCACGGTCGTGGTCATGTGCGTCGTGGGGATGTGGCTGTTCCAGATCCTCGAGAACATCGGCATGGACTGCGGGCTCATGCCCATCACGGGCATTCCTCTGCCGTTCGTGAGCTACGGGTCATCGGGCATGGTGTTGAACTTCGTCATGCTCGGCATGATCGGCTCGGTGTGGACCCATAACGTATCCAAGCGGTAAGAAAAGGGGCGGTCATGCAGCTACCCGTTGACATAAAGGCGGTCATCGACGAGGCGCTCGATATCGACGAGGCGCGCCATACCGCGCTGTCGGTGAGTGTGTACCTAGACGATAGCGCTCCCAACGATTTGCAGGCCCATGTGCGCCAGGCGTTCGCGAGCGCCTCCCCGCACGCCCGCGTCTCGCTCACCTACCTGGACGGCAGGCCGTTCGCTCCCTTCGAGGGTGACGACATGTCCGTGATCGTGGCCGGTCTGAACGAGAAGGTTGGCGCCTATGCCGAGGAGTTGCGCGCCGCAGGCGTGCCTGTCATGGTGGTCACGACGCTGCCTTCGATCGTTTTCGAGTTGGCTGCGCAACAGGGCCATCCCATTCCGAGCGGGGATGTGGCAGCGCCGAAGCCCCCGGTTCCGGCGCTGCCTGCAGACAGGCGCGGCGCCGACGCCGCGGAGCGGCCGGTGGAGCCGTTCGTCCTCGACGACGAGGCTGTCGCATCGCTCGACGAGCGCATGGGCGGCTGGGTTATCGAGACGTGCAGGGAGAAACGCCTCGCGTTTGCGCTCGCGTTCCCCTTTGCCCGCAAGCCCCTGTCGCTTGAGGCGGTGAATACGACCGCGTTGCAGAACGCGGGCGTGGGCCTGCTCGTCATCATCCCTGGCGCAGATTTGCCGGTCATGACGCTTAACCAGGCGAAGATGCTGCTCATGGTAGCTGCAGCCTACGGTGAAGAGCTCAACCTGGAGCGCGTGAAGGAGCTCGCTGCGCTTGTGGGCGGAGCATTCGCCTGCCGTGCGGTTGCGCGCCAGATCGTGGCGTTCGTGCCCGGCCTCGGTTGGGCGGTGAAGGCGGCTATCGGCTATGCGGGCACCGTTGCGATGGGCCGTGCGGCCATCCAGTACTACGAGGACGGCGCGACGCTGTCCACGCTCGCTCAGGTGGTGGCCGAAGCGCGCGACAAGGTGGTGCGGGCCGCTGCGGGCCGCGCGGCCTCCACGGCTCGCGCGACCGGCGCGAGGGCTGTTGCCGGCGTACGCGAGCGTGCGTCAGGGGCGGCGGCAAGCGCTCGGTCCGTGGCTGCGAAGCGGATCTCGTCCGGCAAGGCGCGCTGAGCGTCTTCGGACGATCGGCGTCGCGACGAGCAAGGACGGTAAGCATGATTGACCTTTGGCCGCGTCTTGAGCCCTTGCTCGCTGACGCAGAGCGTCCTGCGCGCTATCTGAACCACGAGTACGGATGCGTGTACAAACCCGATGCAGACTTCCATTTTTGCATGGTGTATCCCGATACCTACGAGCTTGGCCAGGCGAATCAGGCGCTGCGCATACTTGTCAACGTCGTGAACGCACAGGACGGCATGGCCGCCGAGCGCGCGTTCCTGCCCGCGCCGGCTCTGTGCGACACGCTGCGCGCCGAAAGGCTGCCGCTCTTTTCCATCGAGAGCTGTGCTCCTGTTGCGCAGTTCGACGTCGTGGGCATCACGTTGCCGCACGAGCTGGCCGCCACCAATGTGCTGGAAACGCTCGATCTGGCCGGTATATCGCTGCACGCTTCCAAGCGGGACGAGGGCGATCCGTTCGTGGTGGCGGGCGGGCCCTGCGCATACAACCCCGAGCCCTACGCCCCCTTCTTCGACGCCTTCAGCATCGGCGAGGGCGAAGAGGCCCTGCCGGAAGGCCTTGCGCTCATCAAGCGGATGAGGTCCCAAGGCGCATTGCGGGCTGACATCCTTCGGGCGTTGGCGCGGATGCCGGGTTGGTACGTGCCCTCGTTCTACCGCTGGCGGAGCGAGGACGAGGCGCAGGATGGCGGATCGTGGATTGAGCCTGTGGAGGAGGGTCTTCCGACTGTCATCGAAAAGCGCCTGTTCACAAAGTTTGCGGAAAGTCCCGGTTGGGAGCCGTGCATCGTCCCGTTTACGGAAGTGGTGCACGACCGCCTAAATGTCGAAATACTGCGCGGCTGCGCACGCGGTTGCCGTTTTTGCCAGGCGGGCATGATGTACCGCCCCGTGCGCGAGCGTTCGGCTGACAACGTGGTGGAGTCGGTGGTGGCGGGCCTCGCGGCCACCGGTTACGACGAAGTGAGTCTGACGTCGCTCTCGTCGACCGATCATTCCCAGATTGCCGATATCCTCACGCGCTTGAACCGCTCCTGCGATGGTAAAGGCGTGCGCATCTCGGTGCCGTCCCAGCGTTTGGACGCCTTCGGTGTGGATATGGCGGAATTGGTTGCCGGGCAGAAAAAGGGCGGGCTCACGTTCGCGCCTGAAGCCGGGACGCAGCGCCTGCGCGATGTCATCAACAAGAACGTCACAGAGGATGACCTGTTTGATGCCTTGGATGCGGCCTTCGCAGCCGGGTGGCGGCGTTGTAAACTGTACTTCATGATAGGGCTACCCACCGAAACCGACGACGATATCAAAGGTATTGCGAGCCTTGCTCAGCGCGCCTACGACCGCATGAAGGCAGCCACGCCGCCCGACCAGCGGGGGGGCCTGCGCCTGAGCGTTTCGTGCGCCCTGTTCGTGCCAAAGGCGCAAACACCGTTTCAGTGGGACGGCCAGATCACGCCGGAAGAGGCGCTTCGGCGCGTGCAGCTTCTGCGCCGCTCGGTGAAGTACAAGGCGGTCGACGTGCACTGGCACGACCCAGCCACCAGTTTCGTGGAGGCGGTCATGAGCCGTGCGGGCCGTGAAGCGGCTGCGTGGGTGGAGGCCGCCTGGCGGCGCGGGGCACGTTTCGATGCGTGGTCGGAATGCTTTAACGAAGAAGCCTGGCACACAGCTGCTGATGAGGTGGGTATCGACCTGGAGGCCATCGCCCAGACATCGTACCCCACGACGAGGGTCATGCCGTGGGCCCACGTGTCCACGGGCGTCTCGGAGCGCTTCCTCGCGCGCGAGCGCTCGCGCGCGGAAGCCGGCCGCACGACGTCCGACTGCACGTTTGGCGCCTGCTCGGCCTGTGGCGTCTGCCAGGCGCTCGATGCGGACAACGAGCTGGCCCAGCCCCGCGAGGCGAGCGGCTCGAATGCAGGCGGCGGGGCCTTCGCCCCTGCCCGCCGTTGCGAGGAGGCGCCCGATGCCTGATCCGAGCCTGTTCCGTCTGCGCGTGACGTTCTGCAAGCAGGGGCGCCTCGCGCTGCTGTCGCACCTCGAGCTCGCGCGCGCCCTCGAGCGCGCCGTTCGTCGCGCGAGGCTGCCGTTCGCGGTGAGCCAGGGCTTCTCGCCCCACATGAAGATCGCATTCGGCGCGGCGCTGCCCGTGGGGGTGGGCGGCACGCGCGAGCTGTTCGACCTTCAGATGACGCGCTACGTATCGCCCGAGCGCGCCCTCGAGGCGCTCCAGGCTGCGAGCGTGCCCGATCTCATGGTGAAGTCGTGCGAGTACATCGACTCACATGCGCTGGCGGCCTCCGCTGCGTTCCCTGTCAGTGCGTACCGTGCGCTCCTCTCCTGCGCGCCGGCCCAGCTGGCGGTGCCCGAGGGCGTCATGGTGATTCGCAAGAAGAAGGAGAAGGTGTTGCGCGTGGCGGAGTTCCTAGTAGGGGACATGGAGCTTACCGGCGCGACACTCGCCTTCTCGCTCGAGTCGAAGCCGACGGGCAGCTTGCGTCCCGATGTGCTGCTCGCGGCTTGCTGTGCGCAGGCGAACAGCGACGAGGAGGACCGCCCGCTCGCGCTGTTCGTGGAGAATGCCGAGCCGACTCTTATTGACACGGATGCCTGCGGGCCCGACAACCCGTTGCGCGTAATCACCATCACTCGGATAGGGCAGCGGCCGGTTCGCTGAGCCCTTCGCCGCGGCGGAAACGAAAGAACCCGCCGGTGGGCAGGTTCTCGAATGCGAAGTGGCGGGATGTACGAGACTCGAACTCGCGACCTCCGACGTGACAGGCCGGCGCTCTAACCAACTGAGCTAACACCCCATGCTTTAGCAGCGGCGATTATTCTACCGGGACTTGCCGATGAGCGCAATACCCAATTTCCTCTCAAGGGCGGCTGCGCGGAAGCGCCAAAAGGGAGTCTGCAGCGGAATACGCCGGTAGGTCGAA
This sequence comes from Enteroscipio rubneri, assembly GCF_963929405.1. NCBI lineage: Bacteria > Bacillati > Actinomycetota > Coriobacteriia > Eggerthellales > Eggerthellaceae > Enteroscipio > Enteroscipio rubneri. The sequence continues at coordinate 435,042 of NZ_CAWVIN010000002.1, forward strand.
TGCGGTGCATGGCGAGAATCCGGCACAAGGCGCGCAGCTCCCCGATGCTGTTCGTGCGGCCGGGCACGGATCTTTAGGGCCGTTCGCGCAGGTGATTCGTGCGGCCGGGCAAATAAAAACCCGCCGAATCGGCGGGTTTCGCAAGTAAGTGGCGGGATGTACGAGACTCGAACTCGCGACCTCCGACGTGACAGGCCGGCGCTCTAACCAACTGAGCTAACACCCCATGCTTTAGCAGCGCGGATTATATTACCGGTAGTCAGCGATCGGCGCAAGCCCCTAATTTCAAAAAGTTAGGGCGGCGCGTCGTGAAGACGCGGTCGGAACGCGTCGGCTCATGGGGCCGCATTGCAGGTTCGGAATCGTCGCGGGCCGTCGTATCGACGTCTCCTCGTTCTGGTCGGGTTCTAGAACGGTAGAAAAACACCGATTTCGGAACGATGAGCCAGCTTCGGGTGCGTACGGAGGCGTATCGACCCATAGTTTTTATCGTGACCCGGCATTATTCGGGAAGAAAGGGGACGGTAACCTCGCGGCCCGCTTTCAAATTTCCGAATTCGGTGGTTTTCCGCCTCGGAGGCCGCGCCGGATGCGACGGCTGGTGCGGTAGGCCGCCGGGGAGAGATCAGCCTTGTGCTGCGAAGGCCACATGCGGGTTCTGTGGTAAAAGAAACATTTTGATGCAAAACTTCGAAGGAATGATAAAGTTTAGAATCTAAATTTAATACAAGAACGAGAGCGAGGAAGGTTGCGATGACGGATTCGTTCGCCGAAATGAAGCGCGAGCTGTACGAGCTCATGCAGCGTTCGCGGCGCGGGAACTTCGCGCCGCCTCTGCCCGAAGGTGTGACGCCCTCCGAAGCGCGGACGATCATGATGGTCGCCGGGCTCAGGTGTGAGGGCGAGGACGTCAGACCGGGGCGGGTGGCCGAGATGACGCACACGACGCCGAGCGCGCTGTCCCAGACGTTCAAGACGCTCGAAGAGAAAGGTCTCATCGAGCGCCGCCGTGCGAGTGGAGACTACCGCGCCGTCACGGTGAGCTTGACCGAAGAGGGGGAGCGCGTCGCCGAAGAGGGTCGGCGCCTGCGCGACGAGCACATGGACGCGGTCATGGAGTACGTGGGCGTCGAGGACATGCAGCACCTCGTCCGCATCATGCGCAAGGTGGTCGAGTTCCACGAGCAGGCCCCCGAGGTCGCATGCAGGAGCCATGCGGAAGGAGATGACGCCCCGTGCGCATAATCCGCTATCTGAAGAACTGCAAGGTCGCGGTGGTCCTCATCGTGTGCCTGCTCATCGTGCAGGCGTTCACCGATCTTGCGTTGCCGAACTACACGTCCGACATCGTCGACGTGGGCATCCAGCAGTCCGGCGTGGAGCACGCCGCCACCGACGAGATGACGGCGAAGACCCACGACGAGATTGCCATGATGCTGCCGGCCGATGACGAGCAGACGTTCCGCGACGCCTACACCGAGACGGACAGCGGTACGTACAAGCTGAACGACCAGGGCAAGAAGGAGCAGGAGGAGCTCGACCGTATGGTGGCCATGCCGCTTGTGGCCATCCACTACGCAAGCCAGATCCCCGACCTCGATCTCGACCAGGTGATGCAGGCCTACCAGACCGGCGCCATCGAGAAGCGGCAGATACTCGACATGCTCGACGAGGCGAAGTCCAAGATGGGCAATATGGGCGACTCCATTGTCGACCAGCAGGCCATCGCCGCAGCACGCGCTGAGTACGAGCAGCTGGGGTACAACCTCTCCGACATGCAGATGGGGTACCTTCTGCGCGTGGGCCTCGTCATGCTCGGGCTCGCGGCGCTCGGCATGGCGGTGGCCGTGATCGTGGGCTTTATCGCCTCGCGTACGGCGGCAAAGGTGGGTGCGACGTTGCGCGCGAAGCTCTTCCGCCGCGTCGTGTCGTTCTCCGACGCGGAGGTGCAGTCGTTCTCCGCTGCTTCGCTCATCACGCGCGGCACGAACGATGTGCAGCTCATCCAGATGGTCACTGTCATGCTTTTGCGTATGGTGCTGTACGCTCCTATCCTGGCCATCGGCGGCATCATCATGGTGTCGCGCACGAACCTGGCCATGAGCTGGATCATTGTCTTGGCCGTTGCGGTCATCGGCGTGCTCATCATCGTGCTCATGAAAGTGGCCATGCCCAAGTTCAAGATCATGCAGAAGCTCATCGACCGGGTGAACCTCGTGTCGCGTGAGATGCTCACGGGTCTGCCCGTCATCCGCGCGTTCGACCGCCAGCCCTTCGAGGAGCAGCGCTTCGACGAGGCGTCCACGCGCCTCATGAAAACGCAGCTGTTCACGAACCGCGTCATGACGTTCATGATGCCGCTGATGATGCTCATCATGAACGGCGTGTCGGTGCTCATCGTGTGGGTGGGCGGCTCCTACATCGACAACGGCACCATCCAGACCGGCGACCTCATTGCGTTCATCACCTACGCTATGGTCATCATCATGAGCTTCCTCATGATCGGGATGATCTCCATCATGTTGCCGCGCGCCGACGTGGCCGCCCAGCGCGTGAACGAGGTGCTGGAGACGAAGGCGTCCATCTGCGATCCCGCGCCCGAGAAGGCGCGCGACGCCGAGCTTTCCGCGAGCACCGGCGGCGCGGCCATTGCGTTCAACGACGTGAGCTTCAAGTACAGCGATTCGGCCGAGTGCGTGCTCGAGCACCTCGACTTCACGGCCGAGCCCGGCACGACCACGGCCATCATCGGCTCGACAGGATCGGGCAAGTCGACCGTGGTCAAGCTCATCGAACGATTCTACGACGTCACCTGCGGCTCCATCACCATCGACGGGGTGGACGTGCGCGACGTGAGCCAGGAGGCGCTGCGCGCGCAGCTGGGCTACGTGCCGCAGAAGGCGTTCTTGTTTAGCGGCACCATCGAGTCGAACGTGGCCTACGCCGACGAGGAGATGCCCGCAAGCCGCGTGGAGGAGGCCATCGACATCGCGCAAGCCTCCGAGCTCGTGGCATCGAAGGAGGAAGGGCTTGCCTCGCCTGTGTCGCAGGGCGGCACGAACGTGTCGGGCGGCCAGCGCCAGCGCCTGGCCATCGCCCGTGCGCTGGCCACGGAGGCGCGCGCGTACCTGTTCGACGATAGCTTCTCGGCGCTCGACTACAAGACCGACGCGGCGTTGCGCCAGGAGCTGCATGCGCGCCTAGGCGGCAAGACGGTAGTCATCGTGGCCCAGCGCATCTCGACGGTCCTGCACGCCGACAAGATCATCGTGCTCGACGATGGGCGCATCGTCGGCCAGGGCGTGCACGACGAGCTCATGAAGACCTGCGAGGAGTACCGGGAGATCGCGATGTCCCAGCTGTCGGAAGCGGAGCTGAACGGAGGTGATGCGGCATGAGCGCACAGAAGAACCCCGCGGGCAACGCCCCGCGACGCGGATTCGGCGGCGGTCACGGCCCCGGCGGGCATATGATGCCGGGCGAGAAGCCGAAGGACCTCAAAGGCACGCTCGGCAAACTCGTCGCCTTCATGGGCCGCTTCAAGGTGGCCATCGTGGTGGTGCTCGTGTTCGCCATCGGCTCGACCATCTTCAACATCGTCGGTCCGAAGGTGCTGTCCACGGCCACGACCGAGCTGTTCAACGGCATCGTGGCGAAGATCGACGGTTCGGGCGGCATCGATTTCGACGCGATCGCGCAGATCCTCTTGTTCACGCTGGGTCTGTACCTGCTGTCCGCGGCGTGCTCGTTCGTGCAGGGTTGGATCATGAGCTCGGTGTCGCAGCGCACGAGCTATCAGCTGCGCCGCGCCATTGCGGAGAAGATCGACCGCATGCCCATGGGGTATTTCGAGCGCACGAGCGTGGGTGACACGCTCTCGCGCATCACCAACGACGTGGACACGCTCGGGCAGAGCCTGAATCAAGGCGTGACGCAGCTCATCACGTCCGTAACCACCATCATCGGCGTGCTTATCATGATGCTCACCATCAACCCGCTCATGACGTTGGTGACAGTGGTCATCCTGCCCATCTCCATCGTGCTCATCATGGTGGTGGTGAAGCGATCGCAGAAGTTCTTCGTCACGCAGCAGAATACGCTCGGCGAGATCAACGGCATCGTGGAGGAGACGTTCTCGGGCCACGCCATCGTGAAGGCGTTCAACCGCGAGGACGGCACGGTGGACCACTTCAACGAGACGAACGCGCGCCTGTACAACTCGGCGTGGAAGAGCCAGTTCGTGAGCGGCCTCATGCAGCCCATCATGAACTTCGTGGGCAACCTGGGGTACGTGGCCGTAGCCGTCACGGGCAGCTTCCTCGCCGTGCAGGGCGTCATCACCGTGGGCGACATCCAGGCGTTCATCCAGTACGTGAAGAACTTCACGCAGCCCATCACCCAACTCACGCAGGTGTCGAACGTGCTGCAGCAGATGGCTGCCGCCGCCGAGCGCATCTTCGAATTCCTCGACGCGCCCGAGGAGGATCCGGAACAGGTGACGGCTCGTACGTCCGAAGTCGAGTGCAAGGTCGACTTCGAGCATGTGCGCTTCGGCTACGATCCAGAGAAACCTGTCATCAGAGATTTCTCCGCCCATGTGTCGGAAGGCCAGACCGTCGCGCTCGTCGGCCCCACGGGCGCCGGCAAGACCACCATGGTCAAGCTGCTCATGCGGTTCTACGATGTGCAGGGAGGTTCCATCCGCCTTGGGGGCGTTGACATTCGCGACTTCGCGCGCGATGACTTGCGCAGTGTATTTGGCATGGTATTGCAGGATACCTGGTTGTTCCATGGCAGCATCCGCGACAACATCCGCTACGGCAAGCTCGACGCCACCGACGAGGAGGTGGAGGCGGCGGCGAAGGCGGCCTACGTCCACCACTTCATCCAGACGCTGCCCCACGGCTACGACACCGAGATCAATGAGGACGCCAGTAACATCAGCCAGGGTCAGCGCCAGTTGCTCACCATCGCGCGCGCCATCTTGGCCGACCGGCGCATGCTCATCCTCGACGAGGCCACGAGCTCGGTGGACACGCGCACCGAGGAGCGCATCCAGAAGGCCATGGACAACCTTATGGCTGGGCGCACCTCGTTCGTGATCGCGCATAGGCTGTCCACCATCAAGAACGCGGACCTTATCCTGGTTATCCGCGATGGCGACATCGTGGAGCAAGGTACGCACGAGCAGCTGCTCGAACTTGGCGGTTTTTACGCAGAGCTGTATAATTCACAGTTCGCTGAAACTATCGACGAGATCGAGGACTGACGCGTTTATCCCCGGGGATGACGCATGTCCCCGGGGAAGAAGCGAGTTGCATGCCCCAAATCGCCCAGCAACCTCCCGAACAGGTGCCCTTTGCAGGACCCGCAGAGTCCTCGCGCGAGGGCTCTGCGCGCCTTGCGGTGTTCGATTTCGACGGCACGAGCATTGCGGGCAATTCCCCGGTGCTGCTCGTGCAGCACCTTATGCGTCGCAAGATGCTCAAAAAGCGCGTTATCTTCCGTATCCTGCTGTGGGCTGCCGCCTATAAGCTGCGTCTGCCCCAGAATGAGAGCTGGGTGCGCGGTCTTGTGTTCACGGCCTTCGAGGGCCATCCGGTCGCTGAGGTGGACAAGTTTCTGGCAGACTTCTACGACGAGCGCATATCCATGCTGTTCCGTCCCGAAGCCGACCAGGCCATGCGCACTCACGCCGAAGCGGGCGATATCGTGGTGGTCATCTCCGCGACTTTCGAGCCCATCATCCTGCGCGCCATGGAGCATCATCCCTTCGAGCACCAGATATCCACGCGCATGCGCGCAGCAGCCGACGGCACCTATACGTGCGACGTGGAAGGGCTTCCCGTCGAAGGCGAAGAGAAGCTTGCGGCTGTGCAGCGCTTCGGCGATGAGCGCTACGGGGCAGGGAACTGGGAGCTTGCCTACGCCTACGGCGACCACCATTCCGATCGTGCCGTACTGGCCGCGGCGGTCCATCCGCGCGCGGTGAATCCGGATCGGCCCCTCGCGCGCACGGCGCGGGAGGAGTCCTGGGAAGTGCTCGACTGGTAGAACCTGCCGGGCGAGAGCGGGCGGAGTCAGCCGCTCGTACTCCCGTGCCTGCATGAATCGTTCGCGGAGCGTTTCGGCTTGGGCGAAACTCGCTCGACGCGCGACTCGCCCGTACTGCTCAAGACTGCCCGTCCCCCCCCGAAGGGCGAAGGTTGTTCAAGCAGCCTTCACGTTTCCGGAGACTCGCGTGGCGAAGTCCCTCAGAGCTTGCATGCAAGGGCTGTTGGTTCGCGGTGACGGGGAAGGAGATGGGCGGTTTCGGCGGCTTGACGATTTGTGGTATTTGGGAGGCCCCCTGTGCGGAACTGTGCTTCTCCGGTAAAATGCGACTCGAGTATATGCAATTTGCATATACGATCACGCTGACACGATGCGAAGGAGGTTGGGTTATGTTTGAGAACGATGCGAACAACTCGCCCAGCCAGAACGATGAATATAGCTCTTCGGCCGAGTACCTGCGCCGGGCGGCGAAGGCATGCGCCTCGGGCGATGCGGTCCTCGGTATGCACTTGTACTTGGCGGCTTTCGAGCAAGCTCGGCATGATGACGATCCCGTCCCCTCGGAGGATGCGCTCGGCGGCCTGAAACAGGCATGGCTTCTGGCCTGCAAACTCAAGGAACGCTCCATAGCCGAATACGTCTTCGAGCGCCTCGAGCCCTACCTCACGGTTGAGGAGACGTCGCGCTATGCCGAGCAGTTGCAAGATCTTGCACTCGATAAGCTCGAGGAGTACGGGCTGACGCGCGAGGATCTTGAGGATATGACCGACATGATCTCTCAGGACTTCTTGGGCATGGGCGTGGGTCCGCTCATGAAAGTGGAGCACATCACCACCGCGCCCCGCTCCGGAGCCTCGATGGAGCAGGGCACTGACGCAGTGAAGGCCGATGCCGCCGAAGGCGCCGTTGCTGGAGCGCCAGAGCGCGCGGAAGCGTCGGCAGCCACTTTAGGCGAATCCACCGGTGCGGCTGAGCCGGCGTCGCGGACACCCGGCGCCGAGGATTCTGAGGGGCAGACGATCGTGTCATCCATGGAGGACATTTCCTATGATGACGTCGTTGGTTACAACGAGGTCGTTTCCATCATGCGCGATTTTGGGGTGGGCATGCAGCGGGATTCCGGCTTTCAGGAGCTCGTGTGCTTACTGAATGACCGTCACGGCCTTGATCGCATGCCTGCGTGCGACGCACTGCTGTTCAGGTCGCCAGCGCGCGAGGACGCGAATCGTTTCATGGCAGCTACGCTCGGTGAGCTTGGGCTTCCGGCCATCCGCATGCATATGGAGGAGAACCTCCAGGGCATGCCCGTTCTGTGCGTCATGGCGCAGGCTGACCGACAGCCGCGTCTCAATGCTGCCCGCAACGCCTTCGAGGGCGCAGGCGTGCTCATGCTCGAGGATCTCGACCTGTGGGTGTCTCCGCTTGCCGAGTATGGGGGCGACGATTTTGGCGGGCTTCTGATGGCAAGCCTGTCTCGCGGGGCACGCGAGGCTATTTCGCTCATTCGGTCGGCGGTCGAGAATCCTGATGTGTTCGTGCTTGCGACCGCATCTGAGGCAGGGGAGATCGACCCGTTCTTCTTCGATCTGCTCGAGCCGCTGTCGGTCATCGATATCGATTATCCGACCGCTTCGGAGCGCGCCGATATCTGGATGGAGATCGCGCGCGAGCATCCGTCGCTGCGCGGAATCGATCGCGACGCCCTCGTGCGGTACTCGTCGCAGATGCCGCGTTACGACATGTACATGGCTGCTCGCGAGGCCATCGAGGAGGCTTACAAGGCGAGCCTCGTCGCGCGACGCTATCTGCCGGTGACGGCCGACAACCTGTTCGACAAGCTCGCGGCGTACCAGCCCCTCGACTCCGACGAGTATCGGGCGCTCGAGGACGCGGTCGTCAGCGATTTCAGGCGCGAGCTCGAACATCTCGAGGACCTTCTGAAGGGAGAGAGCTGATCGATGGATATCACGAGGCGCTGCGATTACGCTTGTCGCATACTCCGGGCGGCTTACAAAAGCGGTGATGCCTACGTGTCCGTGTCCGATATTGCTGAAGAGGAGGACATTCCCTACGCTTTCGCGCGCAGCATCCAGCATGATCTGGTGAAGGGCGGACTCATCAAGACGGTTCGCGGAGCGCACGGGGGACTCGCCCTCAACTGCGATCCGGCCGAGGTGACGCTGCTCGAGGTTCTCGAGGCTATCCAGGGACCGGTAAGCGTGTCGCTGTGCGTCCTCGATCCCGAGTACTGCGACAAGCGGCCGGAGTGCGCCTACAACAAGCTATGGCAGGGAGCCGACCGACTGTTGAACGAATACTTCGGTTCCATCACGCTCAAGGATCTGATCGAACAGGGTGGCTCGCATCCTGTCGTCGAAGGCGTTCTGTCGTCTGGATCGTCGACGGTTCGGGGATGCGACGCGGATTGCATGTCGTCCCGTATGTCTCGCAGTGCGCAGTCCTTCGCCGACGAGGAGCGATGCGAGCCGTGCGCGTAGGCTCCAACTCCGACTTGTGGCCCTGCGGCGGCCTGAGCCGCGATGCGTTCGTCGAGCTTGTGGTCTCCGAGGGCGCGCGGTTGTACCGCGAGCTTCCCTGGCGCAATGTCGACGATCCCTACGCCGTGCTTGTGTCCGAGGTCATGCTGCAGCAGACCCAGGTGAAGCGTGTGCTCAAGCACTGGGAGCGATGGATGGCGCTGTTCCCCACGATAGACGCTCTAGCCGCAGCTGATACGGCCGAGGTGCTCACCCAGTGGCAGGGCCTGGGCTACAACCGGCGTGCGCTTGCGCTCAAACGCGCCTGCGAAGCGTGCTCTGCGTGCTCGGGGGGAGCGCTGCCCAAGACCGCCGAAGAGTTGGAGGGGCTGCCGGGCATCGGCCCGGCGACGGCGGCAGGCATCGTCGCGTTCGCCTACAATCGCCCCTCCGTGTACATCGAGACGAACGTGCGCACGGTGTTCCTACATGAGCTGTTCCCTGAGCGCGACAAAGTCTCCGATCGCGAGCTTGCGCCTCTCGTGGAACTGACGTGTCCCGATGTCGATGCTCGCGGGTGGTATTATGCGCTGCTCGATTACGGCGCGCACTTGAAGACCCTGGTGGCGAATCCCTCCCGGCGCAGCGCGCATTATGCGCGGCAGTCGGCGTTCGAAGGCTCGCGACGCCAGAAGCGCGCCGAGCTCGTGCGCATCGTGTTGGCAGAGCCCGGCATCACTGCAGACGAGCTGGCAAGACGGCTTGATGCGTTCGAACGTGCCGGAGGTCGCGCCGGCGCGACCGTTCAGGAGTTCGAATCCATCGTGGCCGATCTCATGTCGGAGGGCTTCTTCCGCCGGGAAGGCGACATGTTTCTTCCCTGATCCTTCCGCTGTGGTAGAATGCTCCTGTCCCGCGAGGGAGTAGCCGGCGCCTTTGAGGCGCGGTTCGGTCAACATGCTGCTTTCGGAAAAGAAAGCTGGCCGGCCTTGTATGGCAAGACTCGCGGTGTGGCGCAGCCGTCGCACCGCGTATTCTCGCAACCGACGCGTATGCGTCGGTATTTTTTTGCCCGAGGCTCCGAGGAGCGGACCGGCTGGAAGTTCGGATGAGAGCGAGAAGGGGTTATCGTGGGATTCGTCGAGCTGTTCTTGATCGCAGTCGGTCTTTCTATGGATGCATTCGCCGTGTCAGTGTGCAAGGGGCTGTGCATGAAGCGGCTCAACGTGCGCCAGGCGACGGTCATCGCGCTGTTCTTCGGTGGCTTTCAAGCACTCATGCCGCTTGTCGGTTGGGCGCTTGGCACGCAGTTCGAGCGCTATATCACGCCGGTCGATCACTGGATTGCGTTTGTGCTACTGGCTCTCATAGGAGGCAAGATGCTTTGGGATGCATTCCATGAGGCCGACGACGAAGGTCTGGCGTGCGCTGCCGATGGAAAGCTCGACCTGCGCGAGCTCACGATGCTCGCCATTGCCACGAGCATCGATGCGCTTGCCGTGGGCATCACGTTCGCATTCCTTCGGGTGGACATCGCCGTGTCTGTGGGGCTCATCGGTCTGACGACGTTCATCCTGTCACTTGTCGGCGTGGTTGTGGGGCATCGCTTCGGCGCGCGCTACGAGAAGCCTGCCACCGTTGTCGGCGGAATCGTCCTCATCATCATCGGCCTCAAAATCCTCATGGAGCACCTGGGCGTTATCGCCTTCTAAGGAATGAGACATCGACCCCCGGCCGGTTGATGACAGTATGGCGAAACGCCCTGTGGGTGTTTCGTGCGAGCAGGACTGCCGAGCGACCGAGCTCGTCCCCAGCCCTGACCCTCGCAGGTCAGGCGATCGGGTAGCTGCCGAGCACCTTTACTTCGCGCAGCTTCAGCCTCAAACAGTTGAGCGCCGTCTGGACGGCCAGATCGTTCACATCTTTCTCGAACTCTATGAAGAACATGTAGTTGCCGAGCGCTTGCTTGGTCGGGCGCGACTGGATCATGGACAGGTCGATGCCGGCGTAGGCGAACTCCGATAGGATCATGTTCAGCGTGCCCGCGCGGTTTACTTGTAGGAATAGTGCAAGCGACGTCTTGTAGCGCTCGCCTCTGAATACGGGTGGATGACCCTGGCGACCGATAAGGGCGAACAGCGTCTGGTTGCCGAAGTGATCCTCGATGTCGCGTTGCTCGATGCGTGCTCCGTACCGTTCAGCTGCAAACGCGTTCGCAATGCCGGCGATACTCGGATCTTCGGCTGCGCGGCGGGCGCTTTCGGCTGTGGACGACGTCGTGATGGTGCTGCGTCCCGGCAGCCGCTCGGCCAAAAAGCGCCGGCATTGCGCAAGACCTTGGGCATGCGAGGCGACGGCAGTCACGTCCTCGAGCTTCGCATCGGGATGGAGGACGAGGCAGTGGTGGATATCGACGACTTCTTCACCGAGAATGGCGGCCTGGGTTTTGAACGCAAAGTTGTCGAGCGTTGCCGTAACTGACCCTTCGAGCGAGTTCTCCTTCGCCACGACGCCGAACTCGCACTTTCCGCGATCGACGGCGTCGAACACCTCGTCGAACGAAGCGCATTCAAGCAAGTGCGGCTCGGCTATGCCGAGACGCGCTGCAAAAGCGCGTGCAGCTTCGTCGGTGTACGTGCCGGCGGGGCCGAGGTAGGCGAATACGGGTTCGGGTGCGGTCATGGGACCCTTCCTTCCGTCGTGTTTGGTGCGAGCGTCGGGGCCGAGCGGCTGGGCGCCTTGAACGCGCAGGACTGCTGGGCTTCGCGTGCGTGTAACCATGATACCCGTCTTTTGTCTGCGCGCAACGAAAAGAGGGGGTGGACGAACGTATGGTTTCGAGGGGCTTCGTTCTCCGGCAGCTGTAGGTTTCGTTGCGATGTCGTCAGTTCGACCAACCTTCAGCAACGAGCCTTGGTACAAAACCGCTGATGTGGGGCATGGTCTTGTTACGACGAAACAATTCTGTAACATTTTCATGCCATTTGCGGCTGAAACGTTGCGCCCGCCGCAGCATCCCCCCCAAGCGACTCGGGTCTCGGGGAAAATACAACCATAGTATTGCAAGACGAGAAGGCACCTGAGGAGGTGTGCACATGGAAACAGAGGCCAAAGTTTCGGAGTTTCAGGATTTGCTGTCCTCGCGCGGGGTATCCCGCCGCGACTTCATGAAGCTTTGCGGCGCCATCGCCGTCGCGGCCGGGCTCGGAGAGCTTGCCGCACCGCGCGTGGCGCAGGCCCTCGAGAACTCCGTGATCGGCGCAACGAAGGGCATCCTGTACCCGGTCATCTGGATTGAGGGCGCGTCCTGCACGGGCTGCACCGAGTCGTTCGCGCAGGTCGAGTCCCCGGATCCTGCTTCGGTCGTACTTGAGCTGATCTCGCTCAACTACTCCGAGACGCTGTCGGCCGCGGCCGGCCACTCGATGGAGGAGGCCAAAGCGCAGACGATCGAGGCTGGAAATTACATCCTGATCTACGAGGGTGCGGTGCTCGAGGGGTGGAACGGCCAGGCGCTGCGCGTTGCGGACATGCCAGGCACGGCGCATCTTGAAGAGGCGGCAGCAAACGCCACCGCGGTGGTTGCGCTCGGCTCGTGCGCGGTCAACGGCGGCTGGATGGGCGCTCATCCCAACACGTCGGGCGCACTCGGCGTGCAGGCGTATCTGAAGAAGGTCGGCATCGACGTGCCGGTTGTGAATATCCCCGGCTGTCCGGCGAACCCCGAGTGGCTCGTGTCGGTGCTCGTGGATGTTGTCATGCTCGGGAAGCTTCCGGATCTCAACGCCGAGAACAAGCCGGCCGGCATCTTCGACCAGACGATCCACGACAACTGCGAGCGTCGCGGTCACTTCGAGAACGGCGAGTTCGTCTATCAGTTCGGCTCCGAGGAAGAGGCCAAGGGCTATTGCCTCTATCCGCTGGGTTGCCGCGGCCCTCAGACGAAGTCGAACTGCGGCGTGACGCTGTGGAACAACCGCCGCAGCTGGTGCGTGCAGGCGGGTTCCCCCTGCATCGGTTGCTGCGAAGCCAACCCGAACGATCCGGGCCAGAACTGGGTCGAGGTCAACACTCCGTTCTACAAACGCCATCGCGACCTGCGCATCGGCGACTGGATGGTCCAGCCCGGCACCATCGCGCTCGGCATCACCGGCATCCTGGCTGCCGCGCTCGTCGTACACGGTTTCGGCATGAAGGTGTCCGGCCGCATGGACGGCGGCGCCGACTTCGAGAAGGTGCGCAAGTGGGACGAGAAGCATCCGAACCAGTCCATCGGACAGTACGATGCTGCTATGAAAAAAGACGACGAGAAGGAAGGGAGGTAAGCCGACATGACCCGTTCAGTTATCGACCCGATCACCCGTATCGAAGGTCACCTGCGCGTGGAGATGGAAGTCCAGAACGGTAAGGTTTCCGACGCCTGGGTGTCCGGCGGCTGCTTCCGCGGCATGGAGCTCGTCGTGGAGAACCGCACGCCCGAGGATGCTGCGCAGATCGTGCAGCGCATCTGCGGCGTGTGCCCGGTTTCGCATGCCCACGCCTCCACTATCGCGGCCGAGAAGGCCTACGGCATCCAGATTTCCAACAACGCGCGCATCATCCGCAACCTGCTCGAGGGCGCGCAGTTCCTGCACAGCCACATCCTGTGGTTCTACAACCTGGCTGCGCTCGACTACGTGAACCCGATCAACGCGCTCGAGGCCGATCCGGCTGATGCCTATGATCTGGCTCAAGCTGCCGGCACGTCCATGAATAGCGACTTTGCCGCTCTCAAGGATCGTCTGTCGAACTTCGCCGCCAACGGTCAGCTGTCCATCTTCTCGGGCAACTGGTTCGACGCCGAGGACGGCACCGGCTATCAGCTGCCGCCCGCGCTCGACCTCATCTGCACGGCGCATTACCTTGAGGCGCTCACCATGCAGGCGAAGGCCTCCGAGATCTCAGCGCTGCTGGGTGGCAAGATGCCGCACGTCATGACCCTTATCCCGGGCGGCACGGCCTTCGTGCCCACCGAGCAGAAGCTTGATGACCTCAAGTACCTTGTCAAGGAAGTGCGCGACTGGGTCGAGGCGACGATGATCCCCGACACGCTTGCTATTGCGCCGTACTACAAGGATGCGCTTGAGTGGGGCAAGGGCTGCGGCCGTTACGTTGCCTGGGGCGTGTTCGAGGGCCAGGAGCAGACAACCGACTACGTCGAGCAGATGAAGAATCGCTATCTGCCCATGGGCGTGATCGACGAGAACCTCAACATCTCCGACGTGCAGGAAAGCCTCATCACCGAGTACGTGGGCCACTCCTGGTACAAGGGCGAGGACACCTACACCTCCCCCTACTTCACCACCGAGCCGGAGTTCACCGAGTACAACGTGGACGACCGCTACACGTGGTGCAAGGCTCCCGCCTACGACGGCAAGCCCTACGAGGCTGGCGGGCTCTCCCGCATCTTGGCTGCGTACCTGCGCGACGTTCCGTTCGTCGTGGACCAAGTGGACGGGCTGCTCGAGGCCTTGGGTGCACCCGGTCAGATCAGCGCCGCGCAGTCGACGCTCGGCCGCACCGCCGTCCGCCAGATCGAGTCGCTCTATATCGCCAATCTCATGGTTGAGTGGGTCGACGAGCTGTGCGAGGCTGTGAAGGGCGGCGACAGCGAGTACTTCCGCGCTCCCGAAACCATCACTGGCGCTGGCACGGGCTTCTGGGAAGCTCCGCGCGGTGCGCTCTACCACTCCGAGAACGTCATCGACGGCAAGATCGATGGGTACCAGATCATCATCCCGACCACCTGGAACATTGCGCCGATCAACGCCGAAGGCGAGCACGGCCCGATGGAGCAGGCGCTCATCGGCGTGCCGGTGGGAGACATCGAGAAGCCTATCAACGCTCTGCGCACCGTTCATAGCTTCGATCCGTGCACGGCCTGCGCGGTGCACATCACCGAACCGGCGACGGGCAAGAGCTTCGAGACTGTCACGAGCCCTTGGGGGGTGAAGTAATATGGCGCACTTGGCACACTACCGCGAAGCGCATCCGCTGCCCTTCGTCATCACGCACTGGATCAACCTCGTGTGCATGGTTCTGCTCATCATCACGGGCTTCAGCATCCACTTCCCGTTCTGGCCCGAGTTTATGGGCATCGCCCGCGGCGTGCATGTGTTCTGCGGCTTCGTGCTGTTCATCAACTGCATCGTCCGCGTGCTCATGGCCTTCTTCGTGAAGTCGTCTCCGACCGGTGGCACCCGCTCGCAGGTCACCGATTTCAAGACGTGGCTTCCGCAGAAGGACAACCGTCACCAGGCGGGTGCGTGGATCAAATACTACCTGTTCCTGAAGAAGGATCACCCGCTGGGCGCCAAGCTGGGCGTGCCGCAGAAGATCAGCTACCTGCTGATCCCCGTGCTCATCATCGTTATGTTCTACACCGGCTTGTGCCTGTGGAACCCCACGATGAACATCGGGTTCTTCGCCGCCGGCACGGATCTGGTGGGCGGCCTTATGTCGATGCGCATCATCCACTACTTCATGATGTACGTCTTCATCTGCTTCATGTTCATCCACCTGTACCTGGCCAATATCGAGGGCCTGTCCCCGACCAAGCTCATGCTGTTCCGCAAGGAGCACGGCGGTTTGGTCTACGACCCCGACAAGCACGTCATCGTGGGCGAGGACGACCTCAAGCACTAGGAAGCACCAATCTGGTTTCGAGATTCGGCGGCCGCACGGCCGCCGAATCTGTTGTATGCCGCGAGGTTCGGAGATCCCTGCTTCGTCGCTTCAGGCTGGGTATGCGTATCGTGTGACGCGTACCCAGCCTTCGCGATGGCCGGGTCATCTCCGAGTCTTTTGCTGTTTTTCGAACAAGATACGGAAGCCGAGAGCCCCAACAAGAGGCTTTTTGTATGACTTGAAGGCTGCGACTATCGTTCGGCTGACGGAGATCGAACGACCTGCGGGCTACGTTCGCTCATCGAGAGGTTCGCTTGCTAGTTCCCCTCGCGTTCCACGAAGGCGACGAAGGCGTCGGCTTGCGCTTCGAGGTAGGGAAGTGAGGCGTCCAGAGCGAGCATGCCCTCCGGGGCCTGCGTTCCCACGTGGGGGATGGTGAGGCGCGGCTTGTTCATCACGTTCGCATCGAGGAAGCTCAGGATGCCGACGAGCTGATCCTGGGCATGCGCGGCGCCGCTCATTCCGATGCTCGCGCCTGCGAGTGCGACGGGCTTGCCGGCCAGCACCTGCGGCTCGCCTTCGCCTGCGGGGCGCGAGAGCCAGTCGATGAGGTTCTTCAACGGCCCGGGAACAGCGTGGTTGTACTCGGGACTGAAGAGCCACACGCCGTCTGCGCTGCGCACGGCGGCACGGACGCGGGCGACAGGAGCAGGTTCGGGATGTTCGATATCCTGGTTCATGAACGGCACGTCGGCCCATTCGAGCAGCTCGAATTCGACGTCCAGATGGCGCTGTGCCATGACGGCTCGCGCCGCTTCGGCCAGCTGCCGGTTGTAGCTTCCTTTGCGCAGAGAGCCTGCGATGCCGAGAAAGCGCATGAACGCTCCTATCTTCTCGCTCGGATCCGGCCGTTTCGCGGCCGCTCCCATCATCCCAGAGCAGCGCGCACATTTCGCGGGAAAAGCATCTTTGTAGCCGAATTGATCGACAGGCGCACACTCCGCTGCTCGACGGAGATCGCCCCGCGATACTTCCTGCGAAAGCTCTTCCGGGTTCCCGCAGCCTCCGGGCTTCCACCGCGAACCCCCGCCGCCCGCGACGTCCTCGGCGGCCGGCGTGCGGCGCTTCGCTATAATGCAGGACGGAAACCCGAGCAAGGAGGACGGCGGATCGTGGCTGAATTGACCGACGAGCAGATAGCGCAGGAGGACGAGTTCCTCAAAGGACTGCCGCGCATCAATGTGGGCGCGCTGTTTTTGCCGCCCATTTGGGGTCCCGCCCACGGCTTCTGGGTCACCATTCTGTTCTATCCCATTTGGCTGTTCGCTGACAACATGTTCTACGCAGCGTGGACCGAGCGCACGCCGCTCGCCATCGTCGTCGCCCTGGTGGTGTTCGCCACGCTGACTGCGGGAACCGTCGCGTTTTCGATTATCGCCCAGCCCTTGGCGGCTCATCGTGCGGAAGCGCGCGGCGTGGACAGACGAGTCTACCTGCGCCGTCAGCGCGTATGGGCCGTCGTCTGCGTCATTGCCGGTCTTGCGATGATTGCGGGGGCCACATATTACAATCTCGTCGTCCGACCGACGCTGGGGTCGTGATTGCTATGGGAGAAACGGACATGAAGGAAGGCTGCCGGCGCATCGGCGTGTTCTGCGTGGGCAACAAGCTCATGCTGGACGACGGGCTGGGCACTGCTGTCTACGAGGAGCTTGTCGAGCGCTACGAGATTCCGGAGAACGTGGAACTGTTCGACCTGGGATGCCTGAGTCTCGACATGATCGAGCGCGTACGCGAATTCGACGTCATCATCACGGTGGACGCGGTGGACGGTACGGATGCGGAGCCGGGAACCGTGTTTCGCTTCGAGCCCGATGCCATGGCGCGGCGCACCGGTGCCACGGCTTCGCTGCACGATCTGAAGCTCGTCGACCTGTTCGATGCGGCCGCGCTTTTAGGTTACGAGGCTCAGGGCCTGTGCTTGGGCATGCAGGTAGAGAATCCTTCGCCGGTGGTCGCCACAATAGGCCTCACGCCGAAGGTGGCTGCCGCACTGCCGCTTTTGGTGGAGACCACGGCAGGCGAGCTCGCGCGCCTGGGCTCGCCGCTTTCCCGACGCGCTGTTTCCGAAGACTAATCCGCGCACGCGTCCGAGCTCTCCATAGGGATGCGGCTGCTCTCCGATTGCGGATGAACCCGTTCGCTCGCTTGATGACGGTTCGTATCCCGACACGGTGACCTGCGCCGCATTTCAACGACCGCTTTTGGGGCATGTCTGGTCAAGCTTTTGTTCCAGCATGCTGACCGTTTACGGGATTTGCATGAATTTCCGCTCAAACTCGTCAGCGGGTACCGGTCTCGATACGAGAAAGCCCTGCACGCCGTCCGCTCCGATCGCGCGTACGGCGTCGAGTTCCAGTCGCTCCTCTACGCCCTCGACCGTGACCTTGATGCCCACGCTATGGCATAGGTCGATGACGGCGTCGATGAAGGCGCGATTGAACGCTTCGACGTGGATATCCTTGATAAACAATCGATCGATTTTCACGATGTCGGCCGGCGACTGCGAAAGCAGGCCGAGCGAAGAATATCCGGTGCCGAAATCGTCCATGGCCAGGCGCACGCCGAGGGAGCGCAGGCGGTCGAACGTCGTACGCAGCGTGTCGAGGTCGGTGACGAAACAGCTTTCCGTCATTTCCAGCACGATACAGCGAGGTTCTGCGCCTGAGCTGGCCAGCGTCCGTTCGACAAAGGGTACGAAGTCGGCTTCGAACAGCTGCAACGTAGATATGTTTACATTCATGACGAAATCCGGGAACATGCGTGCCCAAGCAGCGCACTGGTTCATGGCTTGCTTCAGAACCCATCGACCAACAGCGCCGATGAGCCCATACGACTCCAGAACGGGGATGAACTCCGCAGGACTTACAGAGCCGAAACCTTCCGCGTTCCAACGCAATAGTGCTTCAGCGCCGGCCACATGCAATGTTTGAGCATCGACGAGCGGTTGAAAATGCAACGAGAATCCTTGCATATCGTCCAGCACTGATGTTTGGAGGCGATCGCTCAGTTCTAGTCGCCGCAGCTTCTCCTGCGACATAGCCGGCGAGTAGAAGGAGACTGTGTTCTTTCCCCGGTGCTTGCTTTCTTCAAGTGCGTTTTCTGCGTGCTTGATAAGTTCGAGCGCGCTTTCGCCATCCTCTCCGACAAGAGCGATGCCTCCTGAAACCGTGCAGAAGTACGGAACACCGTCAATGTCTTGCTGCCGGTTCGCGAAGGTGTGGATCGTGCGATAGAGATCTTGCATGGCATTGCGGTCGGCGTTATCGAACACGACGGCAAATTCATCTCCGTCGAAGCGGAAAGCCGAGGCGCCTTCAGGTAAGAGCCGCTGGAGCGATTGTGCGAAGCGACGCAGTACACCGTTTCCGAACGCGTGGTCGTTGAGGGAGTTTACACGTGAGAAGTCGTCAAGGCCCAGCAGCAGCACTCCGCCAGAGGGTCGTTCGCACGCGAGGAGGCGGTCGAGCACCTGAAGGCATTTGCCGTGCATGAATAGGCCGGTGATGGCATCCACCTTGCCCTTGCGTTCGAGGTTCGTGATGGCTCCCGAGAACAATACGGGCTCGCCCATGTCGTCGCGCATGAGAAGGCCACGGCATACGATCCATACGAGTTCGCCGGTGCGCGTACGCACCTGGTATTCGAGGTCGTGCTCGTCGGTCACGCCCGAGAGCATGGCTTCGATGGAGGCGTCGAAGCTCGGGCGGTCCCGTTCGATCACGTGTTGGCGCCAGCGGGGGATGAGTCCCTTAAACACGCGGTCGGGCAGGTTGAAGTCGTGTAGCATGTTCTCAGACACGACGGCCGTGTCTGTTTTCATGTCGATGATGTACAGGTAGTCGTCGGTGCTGAAGGCGATCGCATCGTAGAGCAACCGCGGGTCGAGGTCGAACGATTGCAGTGCTTCCTTCGTGTCCATGCAGCGCACCTCGCGTCTGTTCCCATGCTTTCGGCTTCGCCTTCTATTGTACTGGGAAACAGCATGGGAGTGATCAAAAATGGCGAAGATAGGGTATTTCCGCACCGTCGCAGATATAGAAGCCAACGTGCGGAAGCGGCTGCGATGGGGACTTGCAAGGCGTAGCGATTGCGTGACGAATCACCTGCGGATTCGCCACGGTGCTGTGATGCAAGGACCTTCGGAGGGCGGCGCAGGTATCCTGTAGGGAAAACCCTCCGGCCCGCAGTCGCGCGCGGCCGCCGAGAAGGAGCCTGCCCCTATGCAAATCAACACCATTAGTGCGTATGAGACCTCTGCTGAGCAGTTCTTCGAAGATCTCGCATCGTGGGGTGTCGATCTTTTGCTGGACACCCGCTTGAAGAACACGAATCAGCTCGCGGGCTTCACGAAGAAGAACGATCTGGCCTACTTTGTGCCTCGGCTTCTGCATGCCGACTACGTGCACGACAAGCTGTTCGCCCCGGCGCCAACGATGCTCGAGCGCTATCTGCACGGCAACATCGGTTGGGATGCCTTTGCTGATGCCTATCGAGAAGATATGCGCGAGCGCGATGCCGTGCCGCACTTCTTTGACCGCTACGGCGAGTACCGGAGCGTCTGCCTCCTGGGTACCGCCACCCACAAGCGCCGCAGCCACGTAGAAGTACTCCAGCAAATGCTCGAGGCCGCGACAAAGGCCTAGCGTTCTCGCGGATTCGACGCTGGACATCCCCTTCGCTCCCGCGGGTTCGGCGCTGAGAAACATCCCCTCGTCTTTGCAGCGTCGGTGCTCCAGCCCGCTTCTGTGGCTACGCCGGGAGCCGTGCCTTCTGTCGACGCCGGGCACTCGCCTTGTGCTGGCTGCACAGTCGACTGGAAGGCGACCATGCGTGCGTCCGTGTTCGCAGGCGCAGCGCTTCCAGTCCATTCCGTGCGGGACTATCTTCAACTCGATTCTGTTCGACGTTCTCTTCGGCAAAATGTTTCACGTAAAACATTCGTACGGTTATTTTGCGATCGAGAAATTCATGGACCATGCCAACCTTGGGCGCGCGACTGCCGGTTTCGATACTTCTTGCAAAACTAGCGATCGCTAGTATAATTGCGAGCATTCGCTAGTTTATAGGGGGATGAATGCGTGAGGGAAACACGAAAGCACGAATCGTCGAGGCGGCGTTCGGGTTGTTCGCGGAGCAGGGGTACCATGCCGTTTCCGTGCGCGACATCGCGGCGGCGGTGGGTATCAAGGATGCGTCGCTCTACAACCATTTCCCGAGCAAGCAGGCCATCTTCGACGCGGTGCTGGCCGCGCAGCTTGAGCGCACGCGCGCGGTGTTCGAGGAGCAGGGCGTCATGACCGCGCCGGTCGAGGACCCCACCGGGTACGCCGGTGCGTTTGAGGAGACGGAGCGGCGGGTGCTGGCGGGGTTCCGGCATTTCTTCGCGGACGGAGACATGGTTCGGCTGCGCCGGCTGCTGGCCGCAAGCCGGTACGCCGACGCTCACGCTGCGGAGGCGTTCCGCTTCGTGTTCGTGGAGCAGCCCCTGGCCATCCAGCGCGCGGTGTTCGAGCACCTGATGGCCGTCGGGCAGTTCGCGCTCGACGACGCGCGTGCCCTCGCGCGCGAGTTCTACGGGCCGGTGTTCCTGCTGCTGCTCTCGGACGTTCCCTGGGAGGACGCGGAGCCGTTCATACGCGACCACCTGGGACGGTTCTTCTCTGCACATGCGATCGGGGCGCCTGCGGGCGCTGCGGCGGAAGGAGGTGCGCGATGAGCGCCATCGTGGTGTACGCGTCGCAGACAGGGTTCACGCGCCGGTACGCGGAATGGATCGCCGAGGAGCTGGGCTGCGAGGCCGTGCCGGTGGAGCGGGCTGACGCGATAGATGCAGGCGCGTGCGACGTGGTCGTGTTCGGCGGCTGGTTCCATGCGGGCGGCCTGGTGGGGAAGAAGTGGCTCGCGCGCACCCGGGCAGCGCACCCGGGCACCCCCTTCGTCGCGTTCGCCGTGGGCGCGACGCCGCCGGAGTGGACCGATATGGTGGACGAGGCGATGGCGCGGGAGTTTCCCTCGCCGGAGCTCGACGGCGTGGAGCGGTTCTACCTGCGCGGCGGGTTCGCCTACGAGAGGCTGAGCCTGCCGAACAAGCTGGCCATGAAGATGTTCTTCAAGATGCAGGAGAAGCAGGCGGCCACCGACCCACGCGCCGCCGAGATGCTCTCGGGCATGCGCGGCGGCTTCGACGGCACCGACCGCGCCGCCATCGCGCCGGTGGTCGCCCGGGTGCGCGAGCTGGCGGCCGCGGCCAGCCAGCCGCCGGCCTGACGGGCGCTCGGCCGGCCCGTTGCCGACCGCTTGCCGAGCCGGATGCGCCTAGCGGCGGGGGCGCGCGGCGGGATGCCGCATGAGGCCGTGCTCGGTGCACCAGGTGTAGAGCGTGCCGCCGGGCAGGTGCGGCAGGCGCGCCTCGCCGCCCTGCTCGGGGTACAGCTTCTCCACGGCCAGGCGGTCGTAGCCCACGACGGCGGCGAAGCCCAGGCTGTGGGCCTTCTCCATGGGATGGTCGAACGTGAGGTACCAGTCGCCCTCTGCGTCCTCCACCCGCATGGCGTGCGCGTCGTCGGCGGCTTGCACGGGCAGCGGCCCGAGCTTCCTGCCGCAGCAGGAGACGTCGGCGTCCCCCGTGGTGGTGATGATGTTTCCGCAGGAAGGGCAAACGCGGAATGCCGTGCGCCTCATAGTGCCTCCTTGGAGCTCGTCGGGGGAGAGGCTGCCTGCCAAAAGCGCCTCGACGGTGGCGCCCAGCTCTTCGGCGAGCGCGGGCAAAAGCGACACGTCGGGGCAGCCGCCCCCGCGCTCCCACTTCGACACGGCCTTGTCGCCCACGCCCACGAGCTGCGCCAGCTGGAGCTGCGTGAGCCCGCGTTCCTCCCGCAGGCTGCGGATGAGCTCGCCGGTGCGTCTGACGTCCATGGTTCTCCTCCTGGTTCGGTTTCGCGTGCCGTCCCACGATACCTGTGCGCGGCGGCGCGCGCAATGAACGCTCCGTAGAGTGCGAGGGTCCAGGCGCCGGCCTGACGGGCATCCGACCAGATGCCGGCGGCCGCGGGCAAGCGGGTCGGCGGGGGTCAGGCCAGCGGCTGGCAGATGGGGCAGTAGTAGACGTTGCCTCCCAGGTAGGGCTTCCTCGTCACCTCGCCGCCGCAGACAGGACAGCCGTCCTTCCACGTTTTCGCGGACAGGAGGCAGCAGTAGCCTCCGGGTCGGCCGTACAGGTCGCGCTCCACATCGCGGCCGCCCTGCGCGGCCATGGCTGCAATCGTGTCCTTCAGGGCCCGGAACAGGCGCGCGAGGTCGTCGCCCGCGAGAGAGGAGACCTTCGCCTTGGGGTTCAGCCGCGCGTTCAGCAGGATGTCCTGCAGCACCCCGTTGCCCACGCCGGGGATGCGCTGCTCGGTGGCGAGCAACGCCTTCACGCTGGTAGACGGCGGCACGCTGGCGACCAGTTCGCGAAAGCGCGCCTCGTCGTAGGCGTCCGACAGCACGGGCACGGCGTCGCGGGCCGCCACGTAGTACCCATCGTCGTCCACACCGGTGTCGACGAGGGAGAAGATGCCGTACATGGAGGCGGTGCAGGCGAGATGTGTGCCGTCGTCGAAGGTGAGCAGCAACTGATGTTTCGCGGGAACGGGGTCGCCGGATGTCAGGTAGCGTGCGTTCACGCCCTCGCGCAGAAGCAGCGTTATGCCGTCGTCCAGCGCGAGTTCTACGTAGGGTCCGGTGGCCTTCGCGCCCTTCACGGTGCGGTCGATGAGGCGCGCCCCGTAGGTGGCGGGGTCGCCCGTATAGAAGGCGAACCGGTGGGGCGAGTGGTTCGCCTCGGCCGCGACGATGGTGCGGCCGGCGAAGGCGTCGGACATCTGCCGGGCGAGAACGTGGGCTTCGGGCAGCTCGATCATGCGGGCTCCTTTGGGTGGGCGCGCGGCCCCTGCGGCCGCGATGCCGCCAGTATAACAGGCCTCGTTCCTGGCGATGCGTCAGCGACGGCGAGCCTCGGCCTTCTTCACGCGATCGACGAGGAAGTCGCGCACGTCATCGCGCTCGATGCCCAGTGATACGGACAGCTCGTCGCACAGCAGGTTCTCAGCTAGGTCGAAGTACTTCTTGTCCGTGGCGGTGATCTGGCGGCCGGCGCCGGAGCGGCGCACGGTGCGCTCGTGGACGGACTTCATGATAGGCACGAGGTCCTGCGGCGAGAACGTCTTGAGGCGCTTGTCGTATTCCTCCTTCAGGCGCCGCTCCAGCAGTGTGGGCGTGCTCGCACCCGGCTTCAGGGCGTCCTCGTCGATGGTCTGCGCGTCGGCGATGGAGTCGATGAGCGCGAGTGCCTCCTTGCGCGACATGGCGGGGCGCAGCGTGGGCGGCTCGGCCTCGCGGACGGCCACGAAGAGCTTGAGGGAGTTCTCGAACAGCGCGTGCAGCTCGAAGTAGTCCCGGCCCTCGAAGTACGCCTCGCGCACGGCGGCCACCTTGCAGACGTGATGGCGGTAGACGACGATGTCTCCGGGGGAAACCATGGCGACCTCCTGGTCTGATTGGGTGGGGAAACGGTTGTGCGATTCCATCGCGTCAGAAGGACGGCGCAGATCAGCATGGCTATTGTACCAAGTTTGACGCCGATGGCGCCCGCGTGCGATCGGCGAACGGTGGCGGCGGGAAGGGGCGACTGGTTTGCGGGCGCCGTGCAAGGATTATTCTGCCGCCCGTCCGAGTGCGTGCGCACGAGGCCGCCGCCCGTCCTTCCCCCTACTCTCCCTTGCTCACAACCGCGCCGGCGGGGCAGGCGTGGTAGCAGTTGCCGCACTCGTCGCAGCGCTCGCCCAGGATGGCATAGGGCTCGCCGGGCACGATGGCCTTGAACGAGCAGCCCGCGAGGCAGGTGCCGCAGGCGATGCAGTCGTCCGTGATCCGCAGGCCCGGCTCCTCGTACGCGTCGCCGCCGAACGCGAAGCGCTCGCGGTGGAGCTTATGGTCGCGGTTGACCATGGCGTAGTCGTAGTCGTACAGCTCGCCGTGGAAGCGGTGCAGCACGAACACGCGCGTC
The DNA here is from genome assembly GCF_963929405.1 of Enteroscipio rubneri. Classification (NCBI taxonomy): domain Bacteria; kingdom Bacillati; phylum Actinomycetota; class Coriobacteriia; order Eggerthellales; family Eggerthellaceae; genus Enteroscipio; species Enteroscipio rubneri. Next base: position 459,348 of record NZ_CAWVIN010000002.1, read on the forward strand.
TCGGGGTACTTGGCGATGTCGTACACGGCCACGTTGAAGTTGCGGTCGTGCGGGGCTTTGGCCTCGACTTCGGCCATCGATAGTTCGCGCACCTCGCCGGCCACGCGCATCTGGTAGCCGGGCTTGAACAGAGGCAGGTTGTTCTCGTCGAACACGACCTTGGCCTCCGTGCGCTCTCCGTTCACGGCCAGCCGCCCGCTCTGTTTAAGCTGGCGGTAGAACGGCTTCACGTCCATGGTGCGCAGGTAGAGCCCCTCGTCGTCGTAGGCGAAGAAGTGGGCGATGCGCGCCTCCACGCCGCCGTGCCCGTCGGGCGTGGCGAAGCTGCAGCAGCCGATCTCGTCGAAACGGTCGAAGACTTCCTTCATGGTGAGCATGGGCCGGGTCCTTTCTCGCAGGTCAGTTCGTGGGCAGGGCGTGCCAGCGGCGGGCGATGGCCTCGGCGTGGGCGCGCATGAGGTCCATCCCCAAAAGCTCGGTGCAGTCCTCGGAGACGTTCGACACGGAGTTCGCGTCGATGATGCAGGGGCCGCGGCCGCACTCGATGACGTCGAAGCTGCCCAGCTCGATGGACAGCACGGCGGCGGCCCGCTCCGCGGCGTCGGTGACTTCGCGGGGAACGTCGGGGTAGGCGGCGTAGGTGGAGCCGAAGCGGTAGGCCGACAGGCCGTTGTCCGCCATGGAGCGCTTCACCACGAGCGCGCACGCGCCGTCCACCACCTCGATGCGCGTGAGGAAGCCGCGCGCCGGCTCCACGTACTCCTCGGCGATGAACGCGATGACGGGGGCCCCGGCCAGGAACGACTGGGCCTCTTCAGCGCTGCGCGCGATGGCGGTGCAGGTGGTGCGGCCGCCGCAGTTCGGCTTGAGCACGCAGGGGTAGGAGAGCGATGCGGGGTCGATGTCCTTTGGAAGCGCGCAGGCGTAGACGGCGGGTGTGACGAGGCCGGCCGCGGCCAGCGTCTCGGTCGCAAGGCGCTTGTCGACCTCGAAGAAGTGGGCGCGCGCCGGGTTCACCAGCGGGATGCCGCGCTCCTCGGCCGTGCGCGCGAGGAGCGCCATGCGCTCGAGCGAGGCCGTGTGCCCGCGGAACCGGGCGCTCGCGAACACGCGGCTGACCAGCATCTCGCAGGCGAGCGCCGCCTGCACGCTCGCCGCGTCCTCCATGTCCAGCAGAAGCGCGGGCGCCCCGTACGCCTCCAGCTCGGCCGCCAGCTTGTGGTCGGACCACTCGTCCGACTCGTACAGCACGCCTATCATCGGATGCTCCATTCCAGCAGCTTGCCCAAGAACCGCTGCAGCTCCGGCGTGGCCGGATGGTCGAACAGACGGGCGCTCTCGCCGTATTCCAGCAGGCGCCCGCCGTGCAGGAACGCCACCTTGTCGCAGGCGCGGCGGGCGAAGCCCATCTCGTGCGTGACCACGATGAAGCGGGTGCCGGTCTCCTTGAGGTCGCGGATGAGGTCAAGCACATCATTCGTGTACTCGGGGTCGAGGGCGCTCGTGGGCTCGTCGAGCAGCAGCATCTTGGGAGACGCCGCCACGGCGCGTGCGATGGCAACGCGCTGCTGCTGTCCGCCCGAGAGCTGGGTGGGGCGCTTGGCCTCCTCGGCCGCCAGCCCGAAGCGCGCGAGCAGGTCGGCGGCGCGCTCGCGGGCCTGGTCCTCGGGCACGCCATGAACCACGGAAAGCGGTAGCGCCACGTTCTCCAGCGCGCTCAAGTGGTGGAACAGCCCGCTCGCCTGGAACACGAAGCCCAGCTGAGAGCGGTAGGACGGAAGCGTGCGCTCGTCGTAGTCCACGCGTTCGCCGTCCACCTCCACTGTGCCGTCCGTGGGCGCGATGAGCCCGCCCACGATGCGCAGGAGCGTGGACTTCCCGCCACCCGACGGCCCGATGACGGCGAGCGTGGTTACGTCGTCATCGAAGTCGATGCCGCGCAGCACGGGCACGCCGTCGAACCCCTTCTCCAGGTGCTCAAGCCTCATGCGCATAGCTAAACCTCTTCTCGAAGCGCTTGCTCACGAACATGATTGGCAGCGTCAGGCACAGGTACAGCCCGCCCAGCAGCAGGAAGCCGCCGAAGAAGTTGTAGTTGGTGGCCGTGATCTCGCGGATGGTCTGCGTGAGTTCGATGACCGCGATAACCGACAGGAGCGACGAGTCCTTCACGATGGTGGCGAACTGCCCGGTGAGTGCCGGCAGCGTGCGCGCCACCAGCTGAGGCAGCACCACGTGGCGCACGGTCTGCGCGCGCGTGAAGCCTACGGCGCGGGCGGCCTCCAGCTGGCCTTCGTCGATGGACAGCAGACTGCCGCGCACGATCTCGGCGATGTAGGCGCCGGCGAACACGGACAGGATAACGACGCCCGCCACCACCTTGTTGTCGATGCCCCACGCCGTGCCGATGATGTAGTAGAACAGGTAGATCTGCACGAGCAGCGGCGTGCCGCGCACGAGCTTCACGTACAGGTCGCACAGGTAGCGCACGGGCAGCACGCGCGCGCTCTGCCCCAGGGCCACGGGCACGCCGATGGCCATGCTGGCCACGAGGCTGGCCGCCGAGAGCTCCACCGTGAGCAGGAAGCCGCTGCCGATGCGGTCGCGGTACTGCTCCACGAAGTCGAAGTTCAGCGTGATGCCGGCCATGCCGAGCGAGACCCAGAACACGGCGATCACGGCGACGCAGACCAAAAGGTAGTTCGCCGCGGCCTTGAGCGGCGGCGTTTCCTGGCGGGGCGCCGCCGTGAACGGGCGGGCGAGCGGTGAGGGTGCTTTCAACGGGCGCCTTTCTCAAACGGTCGGATCGCAGGGAGGCGCCGAGGTCCGCGGCATTGCGCCGCCGCGGGCCGCTTTGCCCCGGTCGTGAACGGACTGGCTCTACGGCTTAGAAGTCGAAGAACCACGTGAAGCCCAGCTCGTCGAAGGCGGCCTTCTCGGCGGCCAGGTGCTTCTCGGTCAGGCGGTCGAACTCACCGTCGACCTTGGACTGGGCGATGAACTCGTTCAACTGACTCAAAAGCTCGTCGTTACCCTTTTCGACGGCGATACCCCAGTATTCGGGATCTTGGAACGGGATGAACACGGCCTCGGTGGTGTCGGGATTCTTCTGATTATTGCGGTAGATGGTCAGCTGGTCGTACAAAAAGCCGTCGGCCTTGCCTTGCACGACCTCGGTCACGCACGCGCTTTCGTCAGCCAGGCGCACAATTTCTGCATTGGTAAGGTTCTTCGTGGCGAACACATCGCCGGTGGAGCCGGTCTTCACGGCCACCTTCCTGCCGGCCTGGTTCAAATCGTCGATGCTGCCGATGCCCGATTGGGCGTTCGCCAGGATAGCCAGCTGCGCCATGGCGTAGGGGTCGGAGAAGTCCACGGACTCCTTGCGGGCGTCCGTGATGGTGATGGACGACATGAGGCAGTCGGCCTTGCCGGTCTGCACCATGGGGATGAGGCCGTCGAACGCGGTGTTCTCGATGACTACGTCGTAGCCGTACGCCGCGCCGAAGTCCTTCATGAAGTCCACGGACACGCCGCTGGGATTGCCTGCGTCGTCCTTCGTCTCGAACGGGGGATAGGCCAGTTCCATGGCCACGGTCAGCGTCTTGTCGTCGTTGTCGCCCGCGGGCGCGGCGTCGTTCGAGCTTTCTGCGCCGCCGTTCGACGAGCAGGCGGTCAGGGCGAGGAGCGTCGCCGCGACGAGCGCGCAGGCGGCGAGGGCCGCGCGCAGGCGGCGAGGGCGGGTGGGGGCGGTGGTGTTCATGCGTGTTCTCCCTCCAGAGCGGTTTCGAAGTTTTCCTGCATCGTGCGAAGCGTGCGGTCGAGCGCCTCCAGCTCTACGTCGCCCAGGCCGCGGCACTGCACGTCGGCGAGCGTGTTCGAGATGGACTCGAACACGGACTGCAGCCGTCGCCCGCGCTCGGTGAGCGCCACGAGCGTCACGCGCTTGTCCTCGGGCAGCTTCGCTGTGGACACGTAGCCGCCGACTGCGAGCTTTCTCACGAGGGCGGTAACGGTGGACGGGTCACGGCCGATGCGCTGGGCCAGCTCGCTCATGGGCAGCTCGCCGTGCGCGAACAGCTGCACAAAGATGTCGCCGTGCGAGGGCGCGATCCCCGCGAGGCCGTGCTGCTCGAGCTGCTCGGTAATGAAGCGGTTCGCCAGGGCGAGCGTCCGGGCCAGTTGGTTGACGGTTCCGCGCAAGCCGACCTCCTTTCGATGCGTCGGATGCTCGGAGATTATACTTTGATGTCAAAGTAATGTCAAAAGCGTCTGCCGCCTGCCGCGGGGGAGGGGTCGGCCTTGCGGCGTTCATAAATACTAGAAAAAGTAGCAATTATGGTACACGCGCGGCGGCCTGACCCTGGCCGAGCGCGAGCTGGTCACGCTGTGCCTGCTGGCCACGCAGGGCGGCTGCGAGACGCAGCTGACGGGCCACGCCCTGGGCAACCTGAGGCTGGGCAACGGCAAGGAGCTTTTGGTGGGCGCCGTGTCGCAGTGCATCCCCTACGTGGGCTACCCGCGCGCTCTGAACGCGCTCGCCTGCATCGACGAGGCCGCCGAGCGCTTTGCGGCCAAGGGCGTCGGGGGAGTAGCGCCGGCAGGCGGCGCGGCGGACGCGAGAGGCGAGGCGCGAGGCGGCGCGGGAGGGTTTTTGCGCCGGAAACGGCCCGGAACGCACAAAAACGGTCGCTGTGAAGGGTTTTGGGGCGGACGCGCATCGTAGGATAATAGGCGACCTGGGATTACGCCGTCTGGTTCGTGACGTCGAAGCGCCTGCTGCGCTTCGACGGCGCCCGAAAGGCTTCACAGCGCCCAAAAGTGTGACTGCGGAGCCGTTTTTCGCGTTACCGCGGTTGCGGGCGCGCCGGCCATACCGAGCCCCGAGCCCCCAGTCGGCTCGGGGCTCGGCTCCTACGCGAACAGGGCGGCGGCCTGCTCCATGCGCTCGGCTATGGGCACGCCGAAGGGGCAGCGCGGCTCGCAGGCTCGGCAGGCGATGCAGTCGTCGGCCGCAGCGTTCAGGGCCCCGTAGTGGGCGCGCACGCCGGCGGGCACCTCGTCCTGCATCGCGGCCAGGTCGTAGAACTTGTTCACCAGGGCGATGTCGATGCCCGAGGGGCACGGCGCGCAGTGCCCGCAGTACGTGCACTGGCCATAGTAGGCGTGGCTCGGCGCGCCGGCCAGCACGCTGGCGTAGTCGCGCTCGGCGTCGGTCGCGCTTTCGTAGGCAACCGCGTCCGCCACGTGGGCGGGCGTGTCGAAGCCGGCCATGATGCTGGCCACGGCGGGGCGGGTGAGCGCGTAGTGGATGCACTGCACGGGCGTCATCGCCACACCGAACGGTGACGCGTCGGCGTCGAGCAGCCGCCCGCCTGCGTAGCCTTTCATGACGGTGAGGCCCACGCCCTCGCGCTCGCAGACGGCGTAGAGCCGGGCGCGCGCCGGGTCCATGCCGGCCAGCTCGTCGGAGTAGTCGAACGTGAACGCGTCGTCCAGGCTGGCCGTTGCGGGCAGCAGGTCGAAGGCGGGGTTCACGCTGAACATAATGGCCTCGACCTCGCCGGAGAGCGCGGCCTGCAACGCCACCTGGGGGTTGTGGGTGGAGAGCCCGATGTGGCCGATCGTGCCCGTGGCTTTGAGTGCGCGCACGTACCCGATGAAACCGCCTGCCATGATGCCCTCGTATTCCTCCAGGTCGTCCACGTAGTGGATCATGCCCAGCTCCACGTGATCGGTGCTCAGGCGTGCCAGCAGGTCCTCGAACGCGGGACGTGCGAAGGCCAAATCGCGCGTGCGCGTGTACTGGCCGTTCTGCCACGTTGAGCCGATGTGCCCCTGGATGATCCAACGGTTGCGGTTGTTCGCGATGGCCGCGCCCAAGTTGCTGCGCACCTCAGGTTCGGCCATCCAGCAGTCCAGGATGTTGATGCCGGCGGCGACGCACGCGTCCGCGACGGCCTTCACCTCGGCGGTCGACTTCTTCTCCATCCACTCGGCGCCGAAGCCGATCTCGCTTACCTCGAGGCCGGTGCTGCCCAGTTCCCGATAGCGCATAGTTCCCCCTTGCTTGTTTCTCCGTGCTTCAATAATACCGCCGAACGCACCTGCGCGGGCGTGTTCTTCCGCGCGCTACAGCGCCGCGTACTCCTCATCGCCCACCGGTTCGCACCACTCGTTCGAGCCGTTCACGGCAGGCACCTCCACAGCCAGGTGCGCGAACCAGCTGTCGGCGGCGGCGCCGTGCCAGTGCTTCACGTTGGCGGGGATGTTCACCACGTCGCCTGCCTTGAGCGCGCGGGCCGAGCGCCCCCATTCCTGGTACCAGCCACGCCCGCCCGTGACTAGCAGTATCTGCCCGCCGCCCTCGTCGGCATGGTGGACGTGCCAGTTGTTGCGGCAGCCGGGTTCGAACGTGACGTTGCCGATGGACACCTGCTCGGTGGAGAGCATGTGCAGGTAGCTCTGTCCGACGAAGTATTGGCCGAAGGAGTTCTTCTCGCCGCGCGGGAAGATTTCGCGCTCGAGGGTCGTGGTGACGCTCATGGGTGCCTCCTGGGTTCGCGATGTGTCGTTCCGCCTACGATACCCCTTGGAGCGCACTCGAAGTCAAGGGCTTTCCCGCGCGCCGAGCCCTGCCGACCTTCCGCTACCTCCCGAGCGTCCGGCGCAGGCAGGCGGCCGTGGCGCCCTCGCCGTGGGCGGCAAGGGCGGCAGGGGTTCCCGCGAACATGAGGCGCCCGCCGGCATTGCCTCCATCGGGACCCGAGAGGGCCTCCAAGTGTAGGCGCTGGCACTCGGTTGCCAGCACGTCCACGAGCAGCGTGGACGTGCCCGACCCCGACACGCCCGCGAACACGGTGATCTTGTTCTTGGGGATGGCGAGCGTGACGTCGCGCAGGTTGCCCTCGCGCGCGCCGACGATGGTGAGGGTGTCCAAAGCAAGATCCTTTCGCCGAAGGGGAGTCGGGGGACCCTACACCTTGCCGCAGCTGGGGCAGAGGTCGCAGACGAAGCATGTCCCGCACTTCGGGTTGCGCGCGATACACGTCTCGCGGCCGAACAGCACCCACTGGTGGTTGATGGGCCCCCACCACGCGCGCGGGTAGAGCTTGAGCAGCGCTGTCTCGGTTTTGGCCGGCGTATCGGCCGAGGGCCCGGCGAACTTCAGCCGGTGCGCGATGCGGAACACGTGCGTGTCAACCGCGATGCCCTCCACGATGCCGAACGCCTCGTTCAGCACCACGTTCGCCGTCTTGCGGCCCACGCCCGGCAGCTTCTGCAGCTCGTCGATGTCGTGCGGGATCTCGCCGCCGTAGTCGGCCACCACCATGCGGGCGGCCTTGATGACGTTCGCCGCCTTCGTATGGTAGAACCCTATGGTGCGGATGATGTCCTCCACGTCGCGCACGTCGGCGGAGGCGAGGTCGGCCGGCGTGGGGTAGCGCTCCCAGAGCTTGGGAGTGACCTTGTTTACGCCCTTGTCCGTGGTCTGCGCGGACAGCAGCACGGCGATGGTCAGGCGGAACGGGTCTCCGCCGTATACGAGCGCGCACTCGGCGGCCGGATAGTGCTCGTTCATGCGGCGCGCCACCTCGAGCGCGCGCTCCCGCTTGGCGGCCATGGTCTCACGCGGCATAGGATCTCCTTCGGTCATTGCGGTGGTGGCACTGGCCAGTATAGCGAACTTCGCGGACACGTTGCCGCTATACTGGGAGGCGACGGCACGTTGTCGCGAGGAAAGGCAGGTCCATGGGCGCGACGTTGGTGGTGGGCGACACGCATTTGAAGCACGAGCTGATCCTGCCGCGGGTCGACGCGGCGATCGAGCGTTGCGACGCCGACCGCGTCGTGTTCCTGGGACGGCCGCGCGGAAGCCGTGGCCGGCGGGACAACCCGGACTTCCAGCCGTGGGACAAGGTCGTGGCGGCGTCCGGCGTGCGGTAGCGGCGGGGCCTATGTCATCCTGAACGCAGCGCGAGGCCCGGGGCCCGAGGCGTCGAATCCTCCACAGTCTCGATGCAACGCCGAAAAAGCGTTCCGAAAGTCACCGTTTCGACCGCTGTGAAGCCTTTTCGCGCGCTCGGAGCCCCCAGTTCGACGGCGGATCTGTTGTCCTCTGTGCGTTTGCGCAGGTCGCGAACTGCGTCGAGTCCTTTCTTGCCGCCGAAGCGCTTCACAGCGGTCGAAACGGTGACGGGGGCCCTTGAATTCGGAAGGGACCTCCGGAACGTGCGCCGGATCCCCCGTTCTTTCGATACATCGGTTTGCCGCCTGTGGTTTCTCCTTCACGAGGCGGTTTCGGCCCTGCGGCGGCCGTCCGCGGCGCGGTATACTGCTCCCCGGCCGTCCGCGGGCGGCCCGCCGCGCAACCATACGCACGAAGCCGCTTTCACGCGGCTTTTCGTGCTGCTCGCATATGGAAGAGGACACGCCATGCTCATCGACTCACTGACGTTCACCCTGGAGAAATCGGGCTGCCTCGACGCGTTCTGGGGTAGACTGGACGCGGGGGAGGACGGTACGCTGGGCGTGGCCTCGTCGGCGCGCCCGTTCCTCGTGGCGGCGCGGTTCGCACACCGGCCGCAGACGACGCTCGTCGTGGTGGCGGGTGAGGACGCAGCCGTCGCGTTCGCGCGCCAGGTGGCGGCGTATCTGGGCGACGAGCGCGTCATGCGCTTCCCTGAGCGCGCCGACTACCCGTGGGGCAGCAAGCCGAGCGATCCGGCCCAGGCAGCGCGGCGCATGGAGGTCGTGCACGCCCTGGCGTCCGGCCGCGAGGCCGTGGTGGTGGCCAGCGCCCGCTCTCTCGTGCGCGCGCTGCCGCCGGTGGGGTCGGACGTCCATCTGCCGCTTTCGTTCGAGGCCGGCCGCGAGCTGGCGGACATGGAGGGCTCGAAGGCGGCGGGCATAGCCGAGTTCGGGGACGTGGCGCGGGCCCTGGAGGAGCGCGGTTACCAGAACACCGGAGAGCTGGACGGTCCCGGCACGTTCGCCGTGCGCGGCGGCACCCTGGACGTGTTCCCCGGCAACCTGGTGTACCCGGTGAGGCTCGACTTCTTCGGCGACGAGCTGGACGAGATCCGCCGCATCGTGCCCACCACCGGACAGACCATCTCTTCGCTTTCGCATGTTGACGTGTATCCGATCGTTGAGTTTGCGGCTACCAAGAGCGCTCTTGTCCGCGCTCGCGACAAGCTCGAGCGACCTGCTCAGACAAACCCGGCTTTACGTGACATGCTGGAGAAGCTCGAAGGCGGCTTGCGCTTTGAGGGATCGGACGCGCTCCTTCCGTATCTGTACAATGCTACCTCTACGCTCGGGGACTACGTGCGTCCTGGAGCGCTTACCGCGCTCATCGAGCCGCGCTCGCTCTTCGACGATATGGTGCACGCCTATGACGACATCGTCGGACGAGCGAAGGGCTCGGGCATCGGTGCGGCGGGTCTGTATGTCGAGCCATCGAATGTGAGCTTCGGCGACGGCCAGCGGGCCACGTACGTGTCCATCATGCGCGTGGGCGGGCAGATCGACGACGAGCTGCCGGTCAAGCGCGTGGAGGTGGCGGGACACCCCGACAAGCTGTACGGCCGCTTGCGGACGCTCGTGGACGGCGGCTACACGGTGGTGTTCAGCGCTCCGAACTTCCGCGCCCGCCAGGACATGAAGCTGGCCTTCGTGGACCAGGGCCTGCCCATCCAGGAGACGCTGGACGTGCAGGGCGAAGTCGACGAGCTCTCGGGTGCTGCTAAGCGCCGCCTGCGCCGCGGGGTGGTGAACGTCGTGGACGTGGACATCCCGCTCGGCATGATCATCCCGAAGGCGAAGCTGGCGCTCGTGAGCGTGTCGGACACGCAGGGGGCGGCCTCGCCCTCGCGTCCGACCCGCCGTATCGACATCACGGAGATCACCTTTCCCTACAAACCGGGCGACTACGTGGTGCATGCAGCGCATGGCGTAGCGCACTTCAAGGAGCTCGTGCGTCGCGACGTGGACGGCACGGCGCGCGACTACCTGCTGCTGGAGTACGCCGAGGGCGACAAGCTCTACGTGCCGGTGGAGCAGCTCGACCGCGTCACGCGCTACGTGGGGCCGGAGGGCGCGAGCCCCCGTCTCACGCGGCTGAACACGGCCGACTGGTCGCGTGCCATGAAGAAGGCGCGCGCCGCCACGAAGAAGCTGGCGTTCGACCTGGTGGACGTGTATACGCGCCGCGCGACGGTGCAGGGCTACCGCTTCGGCCCCGACACGCCGGCCCAGCGCGAGATGGAGGAGGCGTTCCCCTATCAGGAGACGCCCGACCAGCTGTCCGCCATCGCCGACGTGAAGGCCGACATGCAGTCCGCCAAGCCCATGGATCGCTTGATCTGCGGCGATGTGGGCTTCGGCAAGACCGAGGTGGCCATCCGTGCCGCGTTCAAGGCCACGCAGGACTCCAAGCAGGTCATGGTGCTCTGTCCCACCACCATCCTCGCGCAGCAGCACTTCACGAACTTCAAGGAGCGCTGCGAGCCTTATCGCGTGCGCGTGGAGGTGCTCTCGCGCTTCCGCACGCCCGCTCAGCAGGCCGAGGCGCTGCGCGGGTTCCAAGAGGGCGACGTGGACATTCTCGTGGGCACGCACCGGCTTCTCTCGCGCGACGTGAACCCGCACGACCTGGGGCTCGTGATCATCGACGAGGAGCAGCGCTTCGGCGTGGGCCACAAGGAGCAGCTGAAGAACCTGCGCGAGTCGATCGACGTTCTGACGCTCTCGGCCACGCCCATACCGCGCACCATGCAGATGAGCCTGTCGGGCGTGCGCGACATGAGCCTCATCCTCACACCTCCCGACGAGCGCCGCCCCGTCGAGGTGCACGTGGGCGAGTGGGACCCCGACTTGGTGAGCGCCGCCATCCGGCGCGAGCTGGCGCGCGGCGGGCAGGTGTACTACGTGTCCAACCGTGTGCGCACCATGGAGGAGGCCGTGGGCCGTGTGGCGGCCGCCGCCGGCGAGGCGCGCGTGGGCGTGGCGCACGGGCAGATGTCGAAGGAGGAGCTGGAGCGCGTGATGGAGGACTTCAGCGCCGGTGAGCTGGACGTGCTCGTGGCCACCACCATCATCGAGAGCGGCATCGACAATCCGCACACGAACACGCTCATCATCGAGGACTCGCAGCGCTACGGCCTGGCGCAGATGTACCAGCTGAAAGGCCGCGTGGGCCGCTCGTCGACGCAGGCCTACGCCTACTTCATGTTCCCCGAGCACGTGAGCCTGACCGAGGAGGCCCAGGCGCGCCTCACCGCGCTCGACGAGCACACCGACCTGGGCAGCGGCATGCGCATCGCCATGCGCGACCTGGAGATACGCGGAGCCGGCAGCCTCATGGGTGCTGAGCAATCGGGCAACATGTCGGCCGTGGGCTTTGACCTGTTCGCGCAGATGCTCGCCCAGGCCGTGAATGCCACGCGCGAGGGCGACCTCAAGGCCATGGACCAGCTGCCCCCCGCGCTCTCCGACATCACGGTGAACGTGCCGGGGCACACCTACCTGCCCGAGGACTACGTGCCCGACGCCGACGAGCGGGTGCTCTGGTACCGCAAGATCGCCTCGGCCGCCACCGGGCAGGCGGTGGAGGACGTGGCCGCCGACTTAGCCGATAAGCGCCCCGACATGCCGCAGGCTGCGAAGAACCTGCTTGAGCGCGCCCGTATCAAGGCTTTCGCGAACGAGCATCATATCAAGACCGTGTCGGTGACGGGGGGCCGTTTGGTGGTGGAACCCATCGACGTCTCGCGCGACCGGATGACGGGATTGCGCCGCGCGGGCGGCCGCTACCTGGCGGACAAGCGCAAGCTGCAGCTGCCGCTGCGCTACTTCAAACTGGACGAGGGCGATAACCTGCTCGGGCCTGTGTCAGAGTTTCTGAAAGAATTGGCGGGATGAGCGAGGCCGCTAAGGCAGGTTCGGCAACGGTTCTGGCGCGGTGCTCGGCGTCGCGCTGCGCCTGAGTCAGGTGACCTGCGCGATCAGCCGCATGGCGAGGACGCTCGGCATCGCCGACACCTCGCGCGCTCGATGTGCTTCGAAAGGAGATACGTGTATGGGAGCGTTTTTGACCTTCAATGACTGCGCTGTCGAAGACGCGGTGCGACTGGGGGAGGCGTTGGGCGACTGCGCGGATGCGGGTTCCGCGCAAGGGCGCCTGCGCGTGTTCGACTTGCACTCCGACACGCTCGATCGGTTGGCGCTCCATGGCGACGCCTCTGCTCCCGGCGGGTTCGCCGCTCACGACGCGCACGTTCCGGCCGCGCGCATGCGCACGCTCGCGGACAATGACGCCCACATCTCGCTTGCGAGGACAGCGCCGTTCGATTGGTGCCAATGCTTCGCGGTGTTTGTGCCTGACAAACTGCGCGGCGATGCTGCTTGGTCCTTCTTTGAGCGCGTGCGAGGCTTTTGGTCCGACGAGCTGGATCGGTGCGCCGAGCGCCTTTTGCAGGTACGCACGGTCGAAGGGATGGAGGCGGCGTTCGCGGAGGGCAAGACGGCGGGCATGCTCACGGTGGAAGGCGCGTCGTTTCTCGAGGACGATGCGGACGCCGAGGCGCGCCTCGACGTGCTTGCGGAAACCGGCGTGCGCATGGTCACGCTTACATGGAACGGGCGCAACGCTCTGGGCAGCGGCAACGACACGACTGACGGGCTTACCGGTTTCGGGCGAGTTTGCATGCGCGAGCTGGAGCTGCGCGGCATCGCGGTGGACGTGTCGCACGTGAACGATGCCGGCTTCAAGGACGTGTGCGCGGTCGCGACGCGTCCCTTTGCCGCGTCGCATTCCAATGCGCGCGCTGTATGCGGCCATCCGCGCAACCTCACCGACTGGCAGCTGCGAGAGCTCGCCGACGCAGGCGGGATCGTCGGTCTTAACTTCTGCAGGGAATTCCTGTCCGACGTGCACGCCGATCCTACGCCTGACGACGTGCTGCGCCACGTGGACCATGTGCTGGAGGTTGCAGGCGAGGATACGCTCGCGCTCGGCAGCGACTACGACGGCTGCGATGTTCCCAGTTGGCTCGATCCCTGCGACCGAGCAGGAGCCCTGCACGCGCTCATCGCGAGCCGCTTCGGCAGAGCGGCGGCCGACAAGGCGTTCTTCGGAAACGCACGCGCGTTCTTCGTGCGCGCGGAGGAGGCATAGGACGATATTCGCCGTCGCTTGCCATGGGCGTTCTGTGAACTGTGTTGACCCGAATCCGATTTCGGACTTAAATACCGCGGGTACGATATCGGACTTACGGAACGAAGCGACGGAGGTAGCGACGCCATGGACGCACGGACGACGCGCGCCAATCGCGAATTCAACAACCTGTTCAGACTCGGGGACGAGCTGTACCACCACGTGGCTGCAAGGATGGGTCTGTCCGACAGCGCCTTCGACATCCTGTATGCCCTTGACGATCTAGGCGACGGCTGTCTCCAGAAGGATGTGTGTGCGGCTTCTGGCATGACGAAGCAGACGGTGAACACCTCGGTGCACAAGTTGGAGCGCGCGGGAATCGTAGAGCTTCGGGTCGAACGTGGCCGCGGAACGCATCTTCATCTGACGCGGTCGGGCCGCGAACTGGTGGCGGCATGCATCCGCCCGGTGGTGGAGGCTGAGGAAGCCGCTTTCGCCGCCATGTCGCCTGAAGAGTGCGAGGCACTACTGCGACTTTCTCGCGCCTACCTGGAGCTTTTACGTGCTCAGGTGGAAGCTCTGCCCTATCCGGAGAAGGGGTGAGCGCCATGGCTATCAAGCTATCGGATCACTTCACCTACGGGCGGCTCGTGCGCTTCGCGCTGCCGTCCATCGCCATGATGATATTCACGTCCATCTACAGCGTGGTGGACGGCCTGTTCGTGTCCAACTTCGCGGGCAAGGAGGCGCTCGCGGCTGTGAACCTCGTGTTCCCGCTGGCCATGGCGCTGGGCTCGGTGGGCTTCATGTTCGGTACCGGCGGCGCGGCCCTCGTTGCCAAGACGATGGGCGAGGGCGATGCCATGCGTGCGAACCGCCTGTTCAGCTTCATCGCTGTGGCAGCGGTCGTCACGGGCGTGGCGCTGTGCGCCGTCGGTGCGTTCGCGCTCGGGCCACTGCTCGGCGCTCTTGGCGCGCAGGGCTCGCTTATGGATCAGGGCCTCATGTACGGCTTCCTGCTGTTGGGCGCGTTGCCGTTTTTCATCGTTCAGAACGTGTTCCAGAGCTTTTTCATAGCGGCCGAAAAGCCGAAGGCGGGACTTGCGGTGGTCGTGGCAGCCGGTGTGACGAACATTGTGCTGGACTACCTGTTCATTGGCGTTTTCGGCTGGGGCATCGCGGGTGCGGCGCTGGCCACGGCGACGGGGCAGATTCTGGCCGCGGCGGTTTCAACGGCATTCTTCGCGTGTAGCAAGACAAGCCGTCTTCGCTTCGCTCGCCCGGAGGTCGACTTCCGGGCATTGGGCAAGACGTGCGTGAACGGCTCGTCGGAGCTCATGACCGAAGTGGCGGCGTCAGTGGTGAGCACGCTGTATAACCTCCAGCTCATGAGCCTGGCCGGCGCGGACGGCGTGGCGGCCTACGGCGTGATCATGTACGTGAACTTCATCTTCACGGCGGTGTTCTTCGGATTCGCCATGGGCACAGGGCCCATCGTGAGCTACCACTACGGTGCGCGGAACACAGGCGAGCTCAAGGGACTTTTCCGCAAAAGCTTCACGCTCGTGGGCGGAACGGGATTGGCGATGTTCGCAGCCTCGCAGCTTTTGGCCGCGCCGCTCGTAGGGGTGTTCGTAGGCTACGACCCGGAGCTCGCCGCCATGACGCTGCACGGGTTCCGCATCTATGCTGTGTCGTTTCTGGTATGCGGGTTCAACATCTACGGCTCCGCGTTCTTCACGGCGCTCAATAACGGCAAGGTGTCGGCGCTTATCAGCTTCATGCGCACGCTCGTGTTCGAGACGTCTACGGTCATGTTGCTGCCTATTGTGTGGGGCATCGATGGGGTGTGGAGTGCCATTATCGTGGCGGAGGCGTGCGCGCTCGTGCTGACGACGTTCTTTCTCGTATATCTGCGCAAACCCTACGGGTATGCGTAAGCTGCGAGCCGAACCTGCTTTGCCCGGGACGCACCTTGCGATACGAAGAGCGCTCGCGCCCGAAAGGGGTTGAGCCGAAGCGGGGCCTTCTGCGGCGCGGCTACCGATAGCAGGTGGCGGTCATGCGGGCTATCTGCTTGCCGAGGTCATCTTCGACGAGGATTGTGTAAAACCCGAGGTTGCGTCCCGATTTGTCGCAGGTCGCCGTGGCGATGAGCTCCGTTCCCTTCGTAGCCGACAAAAACGAGATGCTCGACTCGACCGACACGGTGGGCTCCTCGCCGAGGTTGCAGGCGATGGCCAGTGCGAAATCGGCGAGCGTGAAAATAGCGCCGCCCATCACGTTGTGCATGGCGTTGCGGTGCACGTCGGCGAGCTTCATCGAGCAGACGGCGTGTCCTTTCGATCCTTCTTCGACACGGCAGCCCGCTGCGTCGGTTGCGAATCGGTCGTTGCGGAAGACGGCCTCGATCTCTTCGCGAGAGGGATGGTCTGAAAGCATAGGGTGTCCTTTCTGTGAGACGGGAAGGGGACGGCGGCTGCTTCGGCGACGGATCACATGCGCGGCTGCGATCGCACAGCTCAAGGCTGCATCCGATCGGCGTGAGCCGCCGAGGGGGTATCCGCGCAGGCGGGCGAGGCGTCGGAAGATGTGGCGAAAAAGCCTAGGCAGTCGCAGGCTCCGCGGGTGTTGCCACGGCTGCGAACAGCTCCAGATAGTCGCCGTCTTGTACGGTCACGGTTTGCGAGCCGCCTGCGATAACGTACTTCGTATCGGTGATGGAGTCGTCATCGAAGTCGAGATCCTTCATGACGAACGCTCCACTGTCGTTGCTGGTGTGCGCTGCGGCGTCCTCTTGGACGGTGATCGTGTACGTGCCGGCGGGAATGTCCGTACCCACCCGATACAGGCCGCTTCGGTAGGGCGCTTCGGGAGAGAATGCGGCTTTCGCAACGGGGTACATATGCAGCGAATCGTCGCCGGGCAAAAAGGCTATGACGTCGCCACGGTCAAGTTCGGTGAGGTAGTTGCCGAAGTACACGACGGCGTCGTCGATACTGTAGGAGTCGGAGCCCTCTTCGTCGAATACGTAGTACTCGCTTTCGGCCGATTGGCTTCCCTCCAGGAAGTACAGCCCCGGCTCGATGTCTGTGCCAATCGTGTACACGCCTTCTGTGCAGGCGTTGTCCTCGACGGTCCCCGCGCCCGCGCCGACGATATCCTTGATGGATTCGAGCGTGTAGAACGATGAGCCGCTAGAGCTGTCGTCGTAACCGTCGTCGTATCCGTAACCGTAACGATGGTCGTAGTCGTCGGCGCTGCGCTCGCTGCGTGCGGTGTCGTTGTCGGACATGAGGACGGCGCATGAAACGCATCCGACACATCCGCCAATGCCGAGCAGGAACGCGAGCAAGCAACCGCCGAGTACCCAGGGCCAGGCTTTCTTACGGGGCGGCTGGGCTGCAGGGTACGGCTGCGGGGTGTTCGGAATGTGCGGAGGATAGGGAGGCTGCGCACATTCGGAGGCCTGATAGGGCTGCTGCCCGTACGGCGGAGCGTACGGGCCGGCAGGAGGCGGCGGGAAGGACCCGGCAGGTGGTGGAGGGTACGATCCCGCTGACGGCGCAGCGCTCATTCCGGCTGGCTGGTGGGAGGCGCCCTGCTGCTGCCCAGGAGCGGGAGTCGCGCTCCCTGCCGTTCCGGGATCTCCGCCCGGAAGCGGAGGCGGCGCAAACGGTACGGGAGGCGGCGGTGGAGTTGCAGCGCCGCCTGCGCTTGTAAAAGATTCGGTTCGATGATCGGGGGTGCCGTCTGCAGCCGGCCGCCGGCCGTCGTCTGGATTCGGACGTTCTGCTTCGGTCATGAGGGCTCCTCGTTTCGCGGTTTCGACCATTTTAGCACAGGCCGAAACCGCAGCGCGGTCCTGTCCCTCGCACATCGAAGCGCTCTCGCTGGCGTCGATATGCGAGCGATCGAGGCGGATCTGTCAGTTGCAGGTGCCTTCGCCTTCGCTGTCTAGGAATACAGCTGCCGTTGCCTCAACGAGCTCGATGGCTCCTTCGGGGCATGCGGCGACGCAGAGTCCGCATCCGCTGCAGTACCGTACGTCGTAGGCGAGCTGGCCGGTCGTGGAATCACGATGACGCGCGCCGGTTGGGCAGGCGTCTGCGCAGGCGAGAAGGTTCGTGCATAGCGCGCAGTCAGTGCGTGACACTGTTACGGATGCATGATCTGCTATGGAGGGGTCGCAGTTGATGGCCTCGAGCAGCATCTTGCGCCGCGGCCACATCGTCTTGCGCGTGCGGCCTTGCGGCACGAAATTCTCGAAGTCGATACCATCGCTCAGGTTGAGCCGCGCTTGCGCGCGCGCTTTTTCGCGGCGCTCCAAGAATTCGTGCAGAACTTCGGAATTGCGCAGCCGACGTTTGCCCGATGCGATGTCGCCCACGTCGCCGACCAGGTTTTCGAACGCGCTGCGACGGTCGACGCCGACGGGGTTCGCCATGTCCTTGAGCAGGTTTTCCTTCTCGGGAATCGAATCAAGGGAGCCCACCGTGCGCCCCGTAGCGGCTTCAGCCGATTCGATGGCATGCGTGTACAGCATCTCGCCCATCTCCCCAGCGCGGTCGCAGTCGGCGCAGTAGGATAGGTCTGCCGCCAACTTCACAGGGATGTTTTCGGCTAGCACGAGCGTCCAGAATTCGGGAGAGAGGCTTGCCAGGCATGGAAGCACGACGACATTTGCCGCCGGCTCGAGGCCGGGAAAGATGTTCTCCTTGCAGGTGACTACCACGTCCTCGCCTCGCTCGGCGATGCGCTTGAATCGCTCGTGCAGATCGTCCATCGTGATCCGGGGAGAGGCGAATGCATCGCATATCCCCAGACAGATGCCGCAGCGCGTGCAGGCATCGGCATCGATCGACGGGCGGCCGTCGTCTTCGAACGAGATGGCTTCGGCAGGGCAGGCCAGCGCGCAGCGCGAACATGCGGCGCCCTGGGCGCGCATGCAGAATCCCCGCAGTACGGCGATCTGTCCTTCACTACTGCGGATTGAGGAATCTTCGAACTTCGGATCAGCCCCGGACTCCTGTGCGTTTTTGTCATTTTCAGGCACGTCAGCCACCGAACACCTCTTCTGTCACCTGGTCGATGCGGGCGAGGACGTCCTCGCGGGGCAAAAGCTCGATGCTCTCGAACAGGGGCGGCGACACCATGTTGCCGCACACCGCCACGCGCAACGGCTGGAACAGCAGCTTCGGCTTGAACTCCAGCTCCTCGCCGCGGGCGCGGCACGCCTCCTGCAGCGCCTCGGCCTCCCACGCGACTCCCTCGTCGGCCAGCACGCCGCGGCAGGCGCGCAAAGCCTCGTCGGCGCGCGCGCCTTCCTTCTTCAGTACCTTGTTAACGCTCTTCTCGTCGAGCTCGCGCACCTCGGGCCCCCAGAACATGAACGCCAGCTTGGCGGGGATCTCGTCGAGGCGCACGAGGCGCTCGGCCACGAGCGGGTAGAGCTGGGCGTACCACTCCGGGCGCGCGCCCAGGTCGGCCGCCGCCGCGTCGCGAGCCTCGTCGGCGAGCTCGCCGACGGCCGCGACGCCCGCATGCGCGCGGAAGAGCCACGGCATCGACGCCTGCACCCAAGCACCCGCGTCCATGGCCTTGATGTACTGGCCGTTCATCCAGTCGAGCTTCGTCTCGTCGAACACGGCGTCCTTCTTCGTCACCCGGTCGAGGCCGAATTTCTCGCACAGGGTGGCGCGGTCGATGAGCGTCGTCTCGCCGTCAAGCGACCAGCCCAGAAGCGCCAGGAAGTTCACCATGGCGTCGGACAGGTAGCCGCGCTCGTAGAACTCCTCCACCGAGGCCGCGCCGTGGCGCTTCGACAGCTTCTTGCCGTCGGGGCCCAGGATCATCGACAGGTGCGCGAACGTGGGCACGCGCAAGCCGAGCGCCTCGTAGATGAGGATCTGGCGGGGCGTGTTGGACAGGTGGTCGTCGCCGCGGATGACGTGCGTGACGCCCATGTTCGCGTCGTCGCACACTACGGCGAAGTTGTAGGTGGGGGAGCCGTCGGTGCGCACGACGATCATGTCGTCCATCACCTCGGCCGGGAAGCTGACGTGGCCGTACACGGCGTCGTCGAACTCGATGGCGGCGTGGTCCTCGGGCACGCGCAGACGCCACACGTGCGGCTCTCCCGCGGCGATTCGGCGGGCCGCCTCGGCGGGGTCGAGGTCGCGGCAGGTGCGGTCGTAGCCCGCGTAGCCGCCCTCGTTCGCCTCGGCCGCGGCGCGCTTGGCGTCGAGCTCCTCCTTCGTGCAGAAGCAGGGGTACACGCTGCCGCGCTCCTTCATGCGCTCGAGCGCCTCGGCGTACGTGTCCATGCGCTGGGTCTGGAAGTACGGGCCGGCGTCGCCGCCCACCTCGGGGCCCTCGTCCCAATCGAGCCCTAGCCATTTCATGGCGTTGAGGATGACCTGCACGTTCTCCTCGGTCGAGCGCTCGGGGTCGGTATCCTCGATGCGCAGGATGAAATCGCCGCCCATGGCGCGCGCGAACGCCCAGTTATAGATGGCCGTGCGGGCGCCGCCCACGTGGAGGCGGCCGGTGGGGGAAGGTGCGAAGCGCACGCGTACGTTTTTGTCCATATTCTCACCAGTCATGGCAGTGATGATCCTTCGCGTCGTCAGAGGTGGTTTCGTCATCGGTGACCTTGCGTAGGCCCGTTTGAGGGGCTTGCCGCGCGCAGCGGAGATGCGCGTCGATCACGATTGCCAGTATAGACAACAACGCGGTCGTCGCAAGCCAGACCCCTTCCATTCCCATTCAAATTATCGAGAGAGGGCTTGCTGGGCTTTGCGAGGGATGATTGCGTGCTGACTGTAGGTGCGTCGGGTAGCCGATTATCCGGGGGGCTGCGTACTTCCGTGCATTGTGATGGGCGCTTTGATGCGCGCAAGACTCGAAGACAATGCATTTTTCATGTTGGGCCGTGATAGATGCACGCTGGATCAGCGCGAGTGCAGCGCTGGATTCCCGGAGAAACCGCGCTGCGCCCTCGTCGGAAACCCGCTGGATCCCAACGAAGGCCATTCGCTTCATTGGAGTCTGGATATATTCAGGCTCCGGATGCTATCCGTGCCGGATCGTCGCCATGCGGCCTGGGCGTCGCAGGAGGATGCCTGCGACGATCGCCGTCAGCGAGAGCGTGAAGGTGATGGCGAGCCACACCGCGCCCATCCCCATCCAGAATTCGGGCGGATACATGGTGATGAGCAGCGAATCATAGGAAAACGTCCAGGTTCCATCCGCGAAGAACAGCGAGTGGAAGGCGGCGAAAAAGCCGTTGAAGTCCGTGACCACCCAGGCGGCAAGCAATGCGAACGCTGCGACTACCGCGATGCCTGCCGCAAGAAGTATTCCGCCGAGAGCGCGACGACCTCTGCGGTAAGCCACGTGAGCGCTTGCCGCCACGGCAAGAAGCGCGATGATGACGAGCGCGATTCGCGCATCGACGACGACGCGGTACACGTCGTCGAGGTGGGACAGGGCGTCAGCGGGCAACGTGTACTCTTCGGGAGCTGCAGCCAGCTCGTCGGGGCTTGCTTCCGCGTAGGGCGTGCCCGCGCTCCTATTGATTGCATGCAGCGTGGAGAATAGCTTGTCACGGTCGTTCGATCCTACCGTGTAATCGCGAGTAGCAACGGCGGCCTGCACGAGTTCGTCGTGAGAAAAGGGCGTGTCGGGATTGTCGTTGCCCGAGAATGCGCCGGCGAGCGTTCCGGTGGTCTGTGGAAACGCTGCGCATACAGCAAATCCTGCTGCGACGAGCGTGATCGCGAGAGAAACTGCCGCTGCAATGGCGGCCGCGGTATTGAGCGCTTCGGCGAACGGCGCGTCGCTGCCCGGTGTATTCATGCATATCCCCTCTCTCAGGAAGCCGGCCGCCCCCGCGCTGGCACCTGCGCCCCTCCCCGCGCGATGCGTTTGCGAAGAGGGGCGACGCGGCTTCGTCAGTCTACATCCACCCAGATGGTGGCTGCCGTCATGCCCTGCATGTCCTTCGATATGGTAGGCAGGGGCCCCAGACGGCTGAACACGCCCTGAAAGACGCCGTCGTACAGATACAGGCCGTTCAGATTGTTGTACGACTTCGGATCCCATGGCACTTCGTCATCGGGGAGCTTGTCGATCCCCGTGTCGGGCGGCAGCGTCTCGGTTTTGAAGGGGACGATGTAGCGCTGCACGATGAAGGGGTAGCCGGCTCGGCCGTTTGCATAGCGATCGACGAGCTCCTCCCAACGCTCCTGCGACACAGCGGCGCCAGCGTACACCTCGTCGGCGCCGTAATGATCGGTCGGCTTGATGATCCATTCGCATCGGTTCGCGCGGATCTGCGGCAGGTTTACGTGCTCGTCGTCCAAAAAGGCTGTCATGGGCACCGTCTCTTCGATGAAGGATATCTCGTCGGCATCGAGGAAGGCGGTCGTGCGTTCGTCGAACAGCACCGAGAAGATCTGCTTGTCGTGGACGATATGTCCCGCGAAGCTGCCGATGAGCGCAACGCACTCGGCGCGCACGGCATCAACGAGCTGCTGAGACTCGTCCCAATGATCGATCACGTCGTTCGTCACGCAGCGTCGCCATACCGCATCGATGCGCTCTCCGGAGCTATCGCGCAGAACCTCGCCGTCGAAGGACAGATCGCGTACGTCGGCTACCGCGCAGGGCACTCCGCGACGCTCGAACGCCTCTGCGTAGAGGCGGAACTCGTCCACCACGCCGTTCTCCAGGTAATCGACGATGGCAATGCGCGGGTTGTCGACGCGTCGCGTGTAGGTTGCGTAGATGTCCATAAACGCATCCACCCAGCTTTCGAATAGCTCGCAGCCTTCGACGCGATGGCGCTTCGAGAACTCCTCGAAGGTTCGCGAACGCGCGACCGACAGAGTGATCTCGCGGTTCTCGTTCATCCCGCTCGACCCGTCGCCGTTGAACTCGCAGAATCTCACGCGGTAGTCGTCCTCGTCGAGGAACGTGTCCACGCGTGCGAACGGCAGCAGCGAATCGTAGCCCCGCGGCAGCAAGATGAGTTCTTCAAGGCGCGGGTCGAAGTCGAACGCGCGGCGATAGGCGGGGTCGTTCAGATAGTGCTGGATGACCTTGCAGAGGATGCCGTGGGCGGTTTCGGCCGTCTTCTTCATCACGGTGTAGGTTTCGGCGTTGAACAGCCGGGGCACGAAGCTCGAAGCTACCACCTGATGGTGGACGATGGCGGTCGAATTCCGCATGTAATCGTAGGCGGAGCGGCGGCTTTCGACGTCGCCGCCGAGGGATTCCATGATGTCGAAGTATTCGCGGGTGTAGTCGGCGTTGGTTGGCATGGGCGATCCTGCTTTCATCCAGGGCATGATGTAGAAAAGTGTACCATGACCGAAAACTCGTGCACATGCGCCCATCCGGGAAACGCCGCGCCGTCATGCAAGGGTAAACAGCCTTAAACCGTTTCGCCCGATTTCGTACGCGGGGATATTCTGCGGAGCAACCGCAGCGGCATGCATCTTTTCCTCTGTGACGGCGAGAATGTGATACATTGATCCGAAACCGAGGGCATGCTCGAAGAGGTGTGCCTTGCACGTTGCGAGGAGATAGAGCCACATGGACGACCTGCATGATTCGTACCTGTTCACGTCCGAATCCGTGACCGAAGGTCACCCCGACAAGGTGTGCGACCAGATCTCGGACGCCATACTCGACGCCATTCTGGCGAAGGAGACCGAGTTGGCTGCATCCGGCTACATCGCTCCGAGCGGACAGCCGGCCGATCCTGCGCAGGTGAGGTGCGCCTGCGAGACCATGGCAACGACGGGCATGGTCATAGTCACGGGCGAGATACGCACGCAGGCGTACGTCGACGTGCCGGCCATCGTGCGCGAGGTGCTGCGTGACATCGGCTACGACCGTGCGAAATACGGTTTCGACTGCGACACATGCGGCGTGCTGAACGCTATTCACGACCAGAGTCCCGACATCGCGCAGGGCGTCGACGAGAGCTGGGAGGCTCAGCACGGCCTGGCCGATGACGATCCCTACGAGCGCGTCGGCGCGGGCGACCAGGGCATGATGTTCGGCTACGCGTGCGACGACACGCCCACGCTCATGCCCATGCCGGTGTATTTGGCCCATCGCCTGGCGGAGCGTCTGACAGAAGTGCGCAAAGACGGCAGCATGCCTCATCTGCGCCCTGACGGCAAGACTCAGGTTTCGGTGCGTTATGCGGACGGACGCCCCGTGCACGTGGAGAAGGTGGTCGTATCCACGCAGCATTCCGAAGAGATAGCGCACGATGATCTGCGTACGCAGATAATCGAGAACGTGATCGACCCGGTGCTCGCGCGCGAGGGCGTGGCGCTCGCCGAGGACGCCGAGATTCATGTGAATCCCACGGGCCGTTTCGTGATCGGCGGCCCCATGGGCGACGCGGGTCTTACCGGTCGCAAGATCATCGTCGATACCTACGGCGGCATGGGCCGTCACGGGGGTGGCGCATTCAGCGGCAAGGACTGCACAAAGGTGGATCGCTCGGCTGCCTATGCTGCCCGGTGGGTGGCGAAGAACGTGGTTGCAGCCGGTCTCGCGCGGCGTTGCGAGGTGCAGGTGGCCTACGCCATCGGCATGGCGAAACCCGTGAGCGTGATGGTGGACACCTTTGGCACCAACGAGGTTCCCGAGGTTGACATCATGGCCGCCATCGAGGCCGTGTTTGATTTGCGTCCCGGCGCCATCGTCGACGAGCTGGACCTGCGCCGCCCGATATATCGCAAGACCGCCGCCTACGGTCACTTCGGGCGCGAGCTTCCCGAGTTTACCTGGGAGCGCACCGATAAGGCCGACGATCTGCGGAAAGCGTGCGGTCTGGCGTAGGCGCCAAAACCGCGCGCGAAAAGGCGGGCCTGCGGGCTCGAGCAGGAGCGCGGGGATTTCTTGCGACAGAGGGCTCGGTCGGGCCGGGTCCGCACGGGTGTGCGCTATACTTGAGGCCATGAAACTCGCATCGATCATCCTGGACATACCCACGCAGGCGCTGGACGCGCCTTATACCTATGCCGTGCCAGACGACGCAGGCGGAGACCAGCCTATCGAGGTTGGTTGTGCCGTTGTCGTGCCGTTCGGGCATAGACAGGCCGTCGGCTTCGTCATCGGTATCGAGGAGCGTATCGCGGAGGAATGGCCGGACGGCCTCGATCCGTCGAAGATTAAGCCCATCGCGCGCGCGGTGAGTCGCCCGTACTTCGATGAGGAGGGCGCCGCCTGCGCGCAGTGGCTTTCGGAGCGCTATCTTGCGCCACTTTCATCGTGCGTGCGCCTGTTCACGCCGCCTGGAGGCGTGCCGCGCATGGTGCGCGCGAACGCGGGCTACTGGCGGCTCGAGGAACCGGCCGTCGGCGAGGTGGACGACCGCTGGGTGGTGCCGGGTCCGGCATTCGATGGGTTCGAGCCCCGCAAGAATGCCGTCAAGCAGGCTTCCATCGTGGCGGCGCTGCGCGCGGGCGAGCTGCGCGTGGCGGAGCTCGCTGCAGAATTCGGCGCGGTGTCGGTCGCTCTCAAGACGCTGGAGGGCAAGGGCGTCGTTCGCATCGAGCGCCGCCGGAGGATGCGGGGCTTCGCGGTTCCGCCGGCCCGCCGGCCGCCGGAACCGGCCGACGGTGCGGAATCGGCCCAACCTGCGGGACCGTTCTTCATTCCCAGCCGCAAGCCGCCGCTTACGGAGGGCCAGGCCGAAGCGCTTGCGGCTATCGACGCAGCGCGTGCACGCGAGACGGGGGAGGTGGTGCTCGTCGACGGCGTCACCGGCTCGGGCAAGACCGAGGTATATCTTCAGGCCATCGAGGCAGCACTCGCTGCAGGGCACACGGCATGCGTGCTCGTGCCGGAGATATCGCTCACGCCGCAAACAGTGGCGCGCTTTCGCGGGCGCTTCGGCGACACCGTGGCCGTTATGCACTCGCGCATGAGCGCCGGTGAGCGCTTCGACCAGTGGGACTTCATTCGCTCGGGAGCAGCGCGTGTGGTGGTGGGCGCGCGCTCGGCGCTGTTTACGCCTTTGCGCGACGTGGGCCTCATCGTCATCGACGAAGAGCATGAGGGCTCCTACAAGCAGGACAGCGCTCCGCGCTACCACGCGCGCGACGTGGCCGTGTGGATGGCCCGCCGCTCCGGTGCGGCCGTGGTGCTCGGTTCGGCCACGCCTTCCATCGAGGCGCTCTTTACCTGTTCTCAGGACCCCGCCTGGCATCATGTCGTGCTGCCCGAGCGAGCCAACGGGCGTCCTTTGCCCGCCATACAGGTGGTGGACATGGCCAAGGAGTTCGGCGGCGGCTCGCGTTCGATGTTCTCGCACGCGCTCGTCTGCGCGCTCGCCGAGGAGCTTGGCGTCGGGCACAAGGCAGTGCTCCTGCTCAATCAGCGCGGTTTTGCGAGTTTTCTGCTGTGCCGGGAATGCGGGTTTGTGCCGGAGTGCCCCTCGTGTTCGACCTCGCTCACGTTCCATGAGCGCGGCAACTTCCTCATCTGCCATCATTGCGGTTATCGCGAGGCGGCGCCGTCCGTCTGCCCCGAGTGCGGCAGCCCTTACCTGAAGAAGTTCGGCGCCGGCACCCAGCGCGTCGAAGCGGAGCTGCGGGTGCTGCTCGACGGCATGTTCGGAACGGACTCCGGCGTGCCGATCGTTCGCATGGATGCCGACACTACAAGCGGCAAGGGCGCGCATCAACGGCTGCTCGAAGAGTTTGCCGCCGCGGATGCCGCCGTGCTCCTCGGTACGCAGATGATCGCGAAGGGGCTCGACTTCGAAGATGTGACGCTCGTGGGCGTCGTCAACGCCGACACCATATTGAAGCTGCCCGACTATCGCGCTGCCGAGCGCACGTTCGACCTGATCGAACAGGTAGCGGGTCGGGCTGGGCGCTCCGAGCTGCCGGGACGGGTGCTCGTGCAGACCTATGAGGCCGACGCGGCCCCCATCCGCGCCGCCGCCCGCTACGACCGCGCGCTGTTTCTGCGCGACGAGCTGCCGAAGCGTCGGCTTATGGGATATCCTCCCTACGTGCGCATGGCCAATGTGCTTGTGTGGGGCAAAGACGAGCCTTCCGTACGCCTCGCCGCATGTTCGTTGCATGATGGCCTTGCAAGCGCGGTGCGCGATTTTGGGGGCGATGGATGGAGCGTGCTGCCTGCGACGCCGTGCGTGCTCGCGAAGCTTCGGGGAACCTATCGCTGGCATATTGTGGTGAAGTGTCCGGTCGAAGACGATCTTTCGCGAGCGCTGCTGCCGTTCTTTCGGAAGCGCAAACCCGAGCGCGACGTGAACGTTGCGGTGGATATTGATCCGGACGATCTGCTGTGAGACGGCTGCGCCTATGAACTTGCTGCATGTCGCGGCTTGGAAGCTGTGCCGGCATCTCATGGGACGCCGAAGCGCCCGCATGTGGGAAAGGGTATCATAGTCGGCGATGCCGCGTTGCGGGATCGCCGACGGAGAAGGGGAAGCGAAGGTATCGCACGATGGAGGTATTGGGACACGCGGGTTTTCAGATGCTGGTTCTGTTTACTATAGTGCTGCTCGGAGCCGTGGCGCGCAAACGGGATCTGATGAACGACACGTTCGATTCGACGTTGTCGCGCTTGGTCATGACCGTGGCGCTGCCGGGCATGATTCTCGATTCGGTGCTGGGCAACCAGAACCTTCCAAGTTCCGAGACCATCCTCGTCATGATGGCCTGCTCGACGGCGGTATACGTGATCGTGTGCCCGGTTGCCTTTCTCATCGTCCGCTTCCTGTACCGGGGCGTCTCCAAGAGCGCGCGGGGCGCGCACGCCTTCCTCATCGCGTTCGGCAACACGGGGTTCATCGGCTTCGCTGTGCTCGATGCCGTGTTCGGGGCTGACGCGGTGCTCTACGGGGCGATCTACAACATTCCCTACAACCTTTTCCTGTATTCCGTCGGGCTGCTGTTTATCATGAGTTCCGACGATGCGGGCGGCCGCGGGCCGGGCGCCGCGTACCAGTTGAAGCTGATCGCTAAGCAGTTGGTGAGCCCGTGCCTGCTCAGTTGCTTTGCTGCCATGGCCCTTGCGCTTCTGGGCGTCACCGATTCGGGCTTCGTGGGGCAGGCATGCGGGCTGCTCGGGCAGATGACCGTGCCCGCGGCCATGCTGGTCATAGGCTCGACGCTCGCGAAGATGCCGCTGAAGGACATGATATCCGACGGCTGGGCTTACGTGACGACGGCATTGCGCCTGGTGGGCGTGCCCCTCCTGGTGTTCGTGGTGGGCGGGATATTCATTAAGGACCCCTATATCCTGGCGATCACCGCGCTTCTGTCGGGCATGCCCGCGGCATCCTCTGGCACCATGATGTGCCTCGCCTACGGAGGCGATGTGCAGGCGATGGCGCGAGGAACCTTCCTTACCACGGTGCTTTCGCTGGTCACGCTGCCGATCATTGCCCTCATCGTGGCGTAGCGCTCGTCCGAGGGGTAGCTACGTCGATGAAGCGCTTCATCCTTCTCGTTCGGGGGGGGGTGCCGATCGGCCGTATCCGCTCTTTGCGTCAGGCGGAATGCAAGGAGCGAGAATCGCGAGAAGGATGGCGGATATATCCGCGATTCGATTGAGGGTTCATGTTCTTCGTCACTTGTGGTATATTGTTCAGCTGTATCTTTGCGCCCGGTGCGTGAGTTTTGCCGTGCCCGCGCTCACAGCAGGAAAGGAAGATCACGTGGCCCAAGCTTCGAAGAAAAAAGCATCAGCCCCTGAGAAGAACGACACTGCGAAAGCCCCGGTTCAACCCGAAGAGATACTAGAAGACGATGCACTCGACGACGAAGGCTCCGACGACCTCGTCGCGGAGCCCGGCGTCGATGCGGACGACCTCGGATCCGATTCCTCCGCCATCGAGGACAAGCTCGCCGACGGGCTGACGGAGGACAGCGACGACGAGGATCTGCTCGAAGGCATTCCTGAAGAAGAGTTGAAAGCCACCGTTGAAGTGCCGCTGCCCAAGGTGAGCAAGAGCAAGGTTCGCAGCGCGCGCAAGCGCGGCGCCGATGCGGGCATCACGGTGCTCACGGGCGACCCCGTTCGCATGTACCTGAAGGAGATCGGCAAGGTCCCGCTGCTCACCGCGGCGGAGGAGATCGACCTCGCCATGAAGATCGAAGCCGGCGTGGCCGCCACGGAGGAGCTCGAGCGCGCGGAGGACGAGGGCATCGAGCTCGAGCGCCGCGAGAAGCGCCGCCTCGGCCGCATCGAGCAGGTGGGCATCGACGCGAAGCAGCAGCTCATCGAGGCGAACCTGCGCCTCGTCGTGTCCATCGCCAAGCGCTATGTGGGTCGCGGCATGCTGTTCCTCGACCTCATTCAGGAGGGCAACCTCGGCCTCATCCGCGCGGTGGAGAAGTTCGACTACACGAAGGGCTTCAAGTTCTCGACGTACGCCACCTGGTGGATCCGCCAGGCCATTACGCGCGCCATCGCCGACCAGGCTCGCACCATCCGCATCCCCGTGCACATGGTGGAGACCATCAATAAGCTCGTGCGCATCCAGCGCCAGCTGCTGCAGGAGCTCGGCCGCGAGCCCACGCCCGAGGAGATCGGCAAGGAGATGGGCCTGCCCGCCGAGCGCGTGCGCGAGATTCAGAAGATCTCGCAGGAACCCGTGTCGCTCGAAACGCCCATCGGCGAGGAGGAAGACTCCCAGCTGGGTGACTTCATCGAGGACGACGCTGCGGTGGTGCCGCCTGATGCCGCCTCGTTCAGCATGCTGCAGGAGCAGCTGTCGAAGGTGCTCGA
Organism: Enteroscipio rubneri; assembly: GCF_963929405.1. Lineage (NCBI taxonomy): Bacteria > Bacillati > Actinomycetota > Coriobacteriia > Eggerthellales > Eggerthellaceae > Enteroscipio > Enteroscipio rubneri. The sequence continues at coordinate 488,302 of NZ_CAWVIN010000002.1, forward strand.
CGGCCTGGCCGAGCGCGAGCGCAAGGTCATCAGCCTGCGCTTCGGCTTGGAGGACGGCCATCCGCGCACGCTGGAGGAAGTGGGGCGCGAGTTCGGCGTCACGCGCGAGAGAATCCGCCAGATCGAGAGCAAGACGCTCGCGAAGCTGCGCCACCCGTCCCGCTCGAGCAAGCTGAAGGACTACCTGGAAGATTAGAACCGTATCGACCCGCAGAAATTTCTGCGGGTCGATACCTTTTCTGCCGTCATTGACTTACTTCCCGTTGAGAGGCCGGCATCGTCGGGCCCGATCGTTTATGGATATTGGGGCGCTGGTCTGATCCCCCTTAGGTTGATCGGATACGATATGCACCAACCGATGCTTTCGCATCCTGTTGGACTGCGAGGCGCTGCCAGCCGCATGACCGATTGGACCGCATTTCATGGACAAGGAAAACCTCGAATTCTTCGCTAGCTGTCTTTCCGGGTTGGAGTCACCGCTCGCCGAGGAACTGAAACGGCTCGGGATCAAGCGCGTGCGTCCGCTTGGTGGGGGTGTGGCCTTCTATTGCGACGTGCGACGTGCGCTCGAAGCGTGTTTGTGGTCGCGGCTGGCCTCGCGCATCATGCTCGTGGTGGGACGCGTCGACGCGCGTATGGCTGATCTCCTTTTCGACGATGTGCTGGATATTCCCTGGGAGGACGTCATCGCGCCCGGCGCCAGCATCGCGGTGTCGGCGCACGGTTCGAACGACGAGCTGCGCAACACGCGCTTCACGGCGCTAAAGGTGAAGGACGCTGTGTGCGATCGGCTGCGCGAGGTGCGAGGACTTCGTCCCGATGTGGATACCGAGAATCCCGATGCGGCCATCGATGTGCGCATCCGCGACAAGCGCGCCACCGTTTCGCTCGATCTATCGGGCGCATCGCTGTACCGGCGCGCGTATCTCGCTCCCGACGATGGGGCGGAAGCGCCGCTCGAATGCGCGCTGGCTGCCGGTCTGCTGGCGATCGCCGGATGGGATGAAATCGCGCATGCGGGCGCATCGCTGGTCGATCCTGCGTGTGGCGACGGTTCCGTGGTCGTCGAGGCGGCGAGCGTAGCGTGCGATCTGGCGCCCGGGCTTACGCGCGATCGATGGGGCTTCTTCGGATGGGCGCGCTTCGACGAGCATGTGTGGGATGACTTGCTGGCTGAAGCCGATGAGCGATTCGAGCGCGGGCTGGCCGGGGCCGCGGTCGAGGGGACGATTGACGACCCCGGCTCGGCCCGACCCAACCTGGACGTCGTGCGCTTCGCAGGCGCGTCCACCTCGTCGCCGGCCATTGCCCGGGCTCGCGGTCGCGCCAAGCGCGCGGGTTTGCGTCAGGCGGTCAGTATCGAGGCGTTCGGTGCAGAAGGCGTGGTTGGGCTCGTCGAGCGCGTAGGCGCCGCCGCTGCGCGTGCGGGCGAGCGTTTGGGCCACGAAGCCCCGGTCGGCTTCGTGGCCAGCGTGCTGGGCGCGCGCGAGCGATCTTCCGAGGCGAGCGCCCAGGCCGATGCTTCTGCATTCGTCGCTGCGGCGGCTGCGGCGCCTGCAGGCTCGACGTTCGCCGAGGCGGGCGGAGCCGCTGTCGAAGCGCGTTTTGGGGCGCCGCCCCACGTGCGGGTCGTGCTCGGGCGCGACCGCGTCGCTGTCGAAGCGCTCGTGTTCGATACGCCGCCCATCAAAGCGACGTCGGTCACAGTGCCCGATCTGGCGGGCGGAGCGGAACATCGCGTGGAGGTGTTGGAGCCTGCATCGGAACAATTCGCTGCGCGCCTTTTCAAAGTGGCTAAGGAGCGCCGCAAATGGGCGCGACGCGAGGGAGTGGAAAACTACCGCGTGTACGATGCCGATCTGCTCGATTATGCGGTCGCTGTCGACGTGTATGCGGGAGCGGGGGATGCTGCGGGTACTGCCTTCCTGCATGTTGCCGAGTACGCGCCGCCCGCCTCGGTCGATCCTGCCAAGGCCCAACGCCGCTTCGACGATGTGCTAGCCATCGCGCCGGTGGCGCTCGGCGTGCGCCCGGACCACGTATTCGCGAAGACGCGCCGTCGCGACAAGGGCGGAAGCCAGTACCGTGATGCGGGGAGCCGTTCCTATGTCACGCATATCGACGAGGGCGGCTATTTGCTCGAAGTGGACTTCTCGGGATACCTGGACACGGGCATTTTTCTCGATCATCGCATCACGCGCCAGCTGGTGGGCTCGAAGGCGGCTGGCAAGCGCTTCCTCAACCTGTTCGCGTATACCGGTACGGCCACCGTGCATGCGGCCGGCGGGGGAGCGGTGGAGACCACCACGGTGGATCTTTCGCAGACCTATCTGGATTGGGCCCGGCGCAACATGGAGGCCAACGGCTTCGACGGTCCGGAGCACTCCTTCGAGCGCGCGGACGTCATGGCCTGGATCACCGAATGCCGGCGCAAGCCCCTTCGCTATGATCTGATCTTCGCGGATCCGCCGACGTTCTCGAATTCGAAGGCCATGGGCAAGCGTACGTGGGACGTGCAGCGCGACCACGTAGAGCTCCTCATCGGTGCGTCCCGCCTTCTGACGGAAGGCGGCGAGATCGTGTTCTCCTGCAACCTGCGGAGCTTCAAGCCCGATGTCGATGCGCTTGCCAGATATGGCGTGGTCCTCGAGAACATCACGGCGCAGACCATTCCGCACGACTTCGAGCGCAATCCGCGCATCCACCAGTGCTATCTTGCGAGACGTCCCTAAGCGGAGCGCAAGATGCAGGCTTCGCGCAGGAAGGCTTGAGGCCGCTCGCCCGCCGTCGGCTTCGCATGCCGGTGATCATGCGCCGGCTTCGGGCGCGCGCTCGCCTTTCCCCGTCTTCCGGCTTCCGCTCGAAGGCTCGGCCAGCGGCGGACGTGCGCCGCCCATGAGATCAATGAAAGCGTTCGCGACCAGCCCGGTGGCGAACGCGGCGACGAGCGTGCCCTCGCGCACGCCTTCGATGCCCCCAAGCAGAACGAGCGAAGCCGCCACGGCCAAGGAGACGCATACGAGGTCGAAGCCCACTTTCGTACGTCCGAAGTTCCAGCCCGCCTTGCCCGCGACTGCGCAGACGAGTGCTTCGCCGCTGTTCATGGCAACGTTGGCGACCACCGTGCAGGCCACGCCGAATGCGAGCACGACCACCCCGATCGCGAGCAGCACGAGCGATTCTGGATAGGAGGAGGGCTCATAGAGGGCGAACAGGTTGTTGAACGCGTCGATACCCAAGCTGAACACCACGGAGATGGGGATCTGGAGCAGTGCGATCGCCTTGAAGTCGCGCCGGAGCACGGCGATCTGTCCTAGCAGCAGCGCGATGTTCCAAGCGAACATGAACGCGCCGTAGGACATGTTCGGAAACGATAGGCTCAGCACGTAGCCGAGCGAGGATATGGGGGAGGTGCCCAGGCTCGTTTTCGTGACGATGACGATACCGGCCGCCATAATGACAATGCCTGCGGCAAGCAGGCAGGAGCGCACTGCTATCTGTTTCATGGTCCACTTCCGGATCGAGTCTTGCGATGATGATGGAGAGGCCGTCCCGTTCGGGTACCGTCCTGCTCCAATGCGATCGTATCGACGGGGCTCGCGATTGGCTGCTTGACGAAAAAAGCCGTCGATCTGTGCGATCGACGGCGGTTGTATCGTGGTGGGCCCAGCAGGATTCGAACCTGCAACCAAAGGATTATGAGTCCTCTGCTCCACCGTTGAGCTATAGGCCCCTCAAGCGCTCCGCTATTCTATCCCAAAACGCGCATGGATGCCAGTTGGATGTATGTGCGGTTTGCGAGGAGCGTCTACGATGGTCGGATGCATGCGGGTGCGCCCGTAAAACGAATTTCGTGATTCGGGGAATCTTCCCTTGCGCGAAATGCGAAATGCCGCTAGAATATTCCAGCACGTTGGAACGCATCAACGTATTCGGTCGCTTGGCTCAGCGGGAGAGCATCGCCTTCACACGGCGGGGGTCACAGGTTCAAATCCTGTAGCGACCACCATGAACCATCCGGGCCGTCGGGGCAACCCGACGGCCCGCTTCGTCTTTGCGCGGTTGCCGGGTTCCCTCCTCGGTTGCGCTCCGTCCTCTTCGCTGCTGGGGTTCTGCCGGGCTGCCGGCATGATATGCGGGCTTTGGACGCGTTTCCACTCTTCTCGATCCGCTTTGGCATGCGCATCTGGCGATACTATGCGAAGCATCGTGGCACGTGCAACCTCTTGTACCATATCGCGGTCGAACTCGGTATACTGCAACGTATACGCGACGGAAAGAGAAGGCGGGCATGAGCGGCGCAAGCGCGATGGGAGAACAACCGAAAACAGTGTTGGGCGTTTACATCGCGCCTGCTGAGCGCAATGCTCTTTGCGCAGCGGCCGAAGACAATTTTTGTTTCGAGTTTGCGACGTCGGTTGAAGACGCCCTGCGGCTCGTCGACGCTTCCGTTCCTGATGCGATCTTATGCGATTTCGCTGCGCCGGGTGCCGGGGATCTTCTCGGGCGGTTGCGGGACGGTGGAATGACGTCGAGCTTCGCCGTGCTCGCCCTCGCGCCGGAAGACGACGAGGTTGCGCAGGCGGCCGCTCTCGAGCAGGGGGCCGAGGATGTCATCGCACTACCTGCTCATCCGCGCCTTGTCCGCGCGCGCCTCAAGAAAGCTCTGTGCAACCGGAACGCGCCCGAGGCCCGCTTGCGGGAAGGCGACGTCCAAAGCCTGCCGCTGGAAAAGGCGAGCGATCTCGCTCTGAAGCTCATCAACGAAGCTCCCGGCGGCTTCATCCGCATGAGGATGGCGCCCGATGGCAGCGTTGTGCCCGTGTTCGTGAACGACGGGTTCTGCCGCATGATGGGCATGGGCCGTGCCGAGGCGATGCTGCTCGTCGTCTCGGACGTTTATGCGGGTGTGCATCCGGACGACGTGGCGGCGCTTCAACAGGCGATCGCGCAGGCCATGGAGAAGCGTACCGTCTTTTCGGCTCGGGCGCGCTTTCTGCACAAGCAGAAGGGCTACCTGTTGTTTCAGGCGTTCTACCGCGCAACGGCAGACGCGGATGGTTCGAGGTGCATCAACGCCTACTTTGCCGATATCACGTCGGAGGGTGAGCGCGAGGAACGCCGCCGCGAGCTTCTGGACAACCTGCCGTGCGGCGCGATCATCTTCGAGATAGCCGCGGACGGCACCATCGACTGCCCCCACATCAACAAACGCTACATCGAGCTGGTCGGTCGGGACGCTGCCGAGCTGCGCCTGCACGACGCCATCCGGGCCGTCCACGTCGATGATCGCGAGCGCCTGATGCGTGCCATCGACGAAGCCGTGCTCGAAGACCGCCAGATGGAATGCGATATCCGCACGCTCAGAGGAGACGGCAGCTATGTGCCGTTCCATCTTGTGGGGCGCGTAGTGGAAAAGGGCCCGATCAAAAGTGTCATGTACACCACCTATACGCCCATCAGCGAAGAGGCACGCTCACTGAGCGTCGCCCTGGCCGACCAGCGGAGGGCGGAGCGCCAGGCGCAGGAGATCAACGAGCAGCTGAGCTTCCTCAACGACGTCTCGCGCTACCTGCTGGTGGGATCCGACCCGAACGACTCCATCCGCCTGGCGCTCGAGAAGATGCGCGAGTACTTCGACGGCGATCGTTCCTACGTCTTCGAGCTGGACGAGAAGCGGCAGGAGTCGAACAACACCTATGAGACCTGTGCTCCAGGAGTGGTTCCGGAGAAGGAAAACCTGCAGCACGTTCCCTATGCGTTGCAGGAGTACGCTCTGGGCATTCTGAGGAAAGGCGAAAGCATCTTTCTGAACGACTCCCGCGGCATTGCGGACAGCGGTATCGATGCGGGCCAGATCATCACCAACCAAGGCATCCAGCGCCTCATTCTCGTGCCGCTGCGCAGCGGCACGGAGCTTGTCGGCTTCATGGGGGTCGACAACCCCATGCGCAACGCCTCCCACGTGAGTCATCTCATGGCTCTGGGCGACTACATGACGGCCATGCTGCGGCGTCGCGACAACGAGGAGCAGATACTGCGCGACAACCGGGTGCTGCGCGACATCATGAACGACATGCCGGGCGGCTTCGTGCAGCAGCTGGTGACTCCCGACGGCAGGACCGTGCCCATCTTCATCAACGAGGAGTTCTGTCGCATAAGCGGCATGAGCCATGACGAGTGCGTCAGGTTCTACAGCACGGACGGCTTCACGGGCGTGCATCCCGACGACGAGGAGATGGCGCGCCTGGCGCTGGAGAAGCTCGTCGCCACCCGCGAGACCATCACGCTACGACTGCGCCTCATCCGCGGCGACGGCAGCTACGTGCCCATGCAGGTGTTCTACCGCGTGACCGACGATCGCGACGGCAACCTGCTGCTCAGCGGCTACTACACCGACCTGACCGATGAATTGGCCGCCAGGGAACGCGAAATGGCCGAGCACGACGAGCTCACGGGGCTGTTCAACCGCACGAGGCTCGCCCGCATGCAGGCGAGCGCCTACCAGGAGCTTTCGTCGTGCGGCGTGCTGTTCTTCGACGTGAACCACCTGAAGACCGTGAACGACACACAAGGCCACGAGCAGGGCGACGTGCTGCTGAAGCTGGTGGCGGACGGCATCCGGGCCGTCACCGACGAGCGCATACACGGCTACCGCTACGGCGGCGACGAGTTCCTCGTGGTGGCGTGCAACGGCGACGAGGCTGAGCTTCCTGCGCTTGCAGTGCGATGGAAGGAGGCCATGCGCGCGCTGTCCAGCGATCGGGGAGTGGCGGCCACGGCCGCCATCGGGAGCACGTGGAGTTGTGCGCCCCTCGCACTGGGCGATCTCATCCGCCGGGCCGACCAGGCCATGTACGACGAAAAGCAACGCGTGCGGCAAAGCGCCGACTGATCGTTGTCGAACTGCCCGAGTAGCGGAAACGTATCTACTTCAATGTGAACTTCCACGAGCAGTTGCAGGTTTCATCTTCGATCTCGGGATAGCAGCTCAGACACTCGCATGCGATGCGATCGTCGATGTTCTCGGCGAACACCCCGTACTCGATGATGCCCACGCTCTTGCAGGGGTGAAACCCCATACCCTTGCGGTCGCGCGCGTTCTGCACGCGGCAATCGACGATGCGGTAGAGCAACTCGCCCTCTTCCAGTATGATCTCGTCGACATTTGCGGCCGACTGGCAGCGCAGGGGGAGTGCCTGCGCGAGCCCTTCGAGTCCGGGATGCTCGGACAGTCCGAGGAAGCTCTTGATGCGTCGCGCCTCCGACACGCTGAACCGCCGCCAGGCTTCTCGGTCGTGGTGCATGGCTGCGTCCATGCCGTCGTCGCGTTCGACCGATTGGAACCAAGTGCCGTCCAGCGCGACAAGGTTCTTGGCGTAGATCTCCAAAAGCTCGACCATTTGGTCGTGCGTAAGGCTTTCGATGACGTCGTTCATGGCTCAACTCCTTGCAGGAGGCGTTCGCCGGTTCCCTGCGGCGGGTAGGTGGCGGCGCCCGATCGTGTCGTTCGGTTCATCCGGGCCCCGAACGGGTTCCGTTGGGCGACGATTATAGCGCTCGGCTCCCGAGGCTTGCGCCGAGGCTTCCCGATTCGGGCGTTTTTGCGGGGCGCGCGTCCAAAACCGCTATACTGTTGCGGTGCGGATCGGGGTGCTCCGGCCCGCCGATGCGCGGCACCGCCAGGACGTGGCCGCGCCCGTGACCCACCGCAGGTAAGGAATGACGCAATGAGTATCGATAGCTTCGAGGCAAGCCGCAAGCGCTCGGACGAGATCCGCGCCGATCTATCCGTCCATCCTGAGAACTACACCATGCTGACCGGCGACCGCCCGACAGGTCGGCTGCATCTGGGCCACTACTTCGGCACCATTCGCGAGCGCGTCGCGCTCCAAGACATGGGCATCGCCACGCGCATCATCATTGCCGACTATCAGGTGATCACCGATCGCGACACCACCGAGCACATCGCAGACAACGTTCGCAACATGGTTGTGGACTACCTGGCCTGCGGCATCGACCCGGACAAGACCATCGTATTCACGCATTCGGCCGTGCCCGCCCTGAACCAACTCATGCTGCCGTTTCTGTCGCTCGTAACCGAGGCCGAGCTGCAGCGCAACCCCACGGTGAAGTCCGAGATGGAGGCGTCGGGCCATGCGCTTACGGGCCTTTTGCTCACCTATCCCGTGCATCAGGCGTGCGACATCCTGTTCTGCAAGGGCAATATCGTGCCGGTGGGCAAAGACCAGCTTCCCCACATCGAGCAGACGCGTATGATCGCGCGCCGCTTCAACGAACGCTACGCGCAGGTGTTCCCCGAGCCTGAAGGCGTGCTCAACGACGCTGTGGAGATCCCCGGACTCGACGGGCGCAAGATGTCGAAGAGCTACGGCAACGCCATTGCGCTGTCGGCGACCGACGAGGAGACGGCCAAGCTCATCAAAAAGTCCAAGACCGACGCCGACCGCATGATCACCTACGACAAGGAGAGCCGGCCCGGCGTATCGGCGTTGCTGACCACGGCCGCCCTCTGCACCGGGCGCACCGAGCAGGAGATTGCCGACGAGATTGGCGAGTCCGGCGCTGGCGCGCTCAAGAAGTACGTCGCTGAAAGCGTAAACGGCTTTCTGGCGCCCATTCGCGAACGTCGACGCGAACTGGAAGGCGATATGGCCTACATCGAGGACGTGCTACACGAGGGGAACCGCCGCGCCAACGAGATTGCGAATGCAACGCTCGACGAGGTGCGCGAGGCGATGGGCATGGTGTACTGAGCAAGGCTCCGAGCGCTTTCGAGGTGTTGCTCGGACGATCCGAAAATGTGAGGAGATTGCGGGCAGCCCGATCGCATCTCTAGGCAAGTCATGCTGAATATGGTATAAACTACGAAGCAATGCGCGTGGGACGGGTTGGATGTGGCGCGCACCATACTTTCGAGACATGAGAAAGTGGGCTTGCCCCGCTTTCTTTGTTTGTAGGGCCCCGGATGCACGGGGTCAGCAGGATGGAAGAAGACGCCGGCTTCGCTCGAGGAACGAGCGTGCGGCGGGGAAGGAGAAGGCGTGCTCAGCAAGAAGGAACAGCAGCTGCTCGATGCGCTGGCCCCCCGCGCGGAGGCCGAGGGCGTCGAAGTCGTCACCGTGGAGATTGTGGGGGCGAAGAAGGCGCCGACGATACGCGTGTTTATAGACACGCCCGACGGCGTGAGCTTTGACGAGCTGTCGACCGCGCAGGCGTGGATCAACGACATCATGGACGAGCTCGATCCGTTTCCCGGAGCGTATACCCTTGAGGTATCCTCGCCGGGCATCGACCGCCCGCTGCGCACGCTCGATCATTTCGCCCGGTTCGCGAACGAGACGGCCGTAGTGAAGACCACCCAGCCTTGCGAGGGGCGCAGCTCCTGGACGGGGACGATCCTTTCCGCGAAGGAAGGGCTTGTCGTTCTCGACGTGGACGGCGAGTCCGTTCAGATACCGTTCGATACCATCAAACGTGCCCGCTTGAAGGGCGCGATCGATTTCGGCTCCTAGAGCATTCGGAGGAAAGGAAGCGAAAACGTGGCAAGTTCAGAACTGATTGAGGCGCTGCAGGCGCTGGCCCACGAACGCAAGATCGACGAGTTCTACCTCATCGAGCGTCTGGAGCAGTCGCTCGCGAAAAGCTACGAGCGCATTCTGGATCTCGAGTGGGACGCGCGCGTGACCATCGACCGCCAGACGGGTCGCATTTATGTGTATGAACTGGTGCCCGTGGGCGAACCCGACGAGGAGACCGGCGAGTACGAGGAATACGAAGAACGCGACGTCACGCCTGCCGATGTGAGTCGCATTGCCGCTCAGAACGCCAAGGGCGTTATCGCATCCATCGTGCGCGAGGCCGGCCGTCAGTCCATTTTCGAGGAGTTCTCGGACCGCGTGGGCGATCTTGTGACGGGCACGGTCTTGCAGGGCACGCCCGACTTCACCATCATCAAGATCCGCGATGGCGTGGAGGCTGAGCTTCCGCACTACGACGTGAAGCGCAATCCGAACGAGCGCAACGAGCGCCCGGCCGGCGAGCACTACCGTCACAACCAGCGCCTGAAGGTGCTCATCATCGAAGTGCGCGATCCGAATTCCGATGCGCCGAAGATGCGTGGCGAGCAGGCGCGGCCTCCCATCGTCGTGTCGAGGACGCACCCTGATCTTATCCGCCGCCTATTCGAGATCGAAGTGCCCGAGATCTACGACGGGATGGTGGAAATCAAGTCCATCGCCCGCGAGCCGGGCGCGCGCTCGAAGGTGGCCGTCGCCTCCCGTGAGGCGAATCTCGATCCGGTGGGCGCGTGTGTGGGTCCCAAGGGCAGCCGCGTGCGCATGGTGGTTGAAGAGCTGCGCAACGAGCGCGTCGACGTGATCCAGTGGGCCGAGGATCCGGCCGTCTACGTGGCGAACGCGCTGTCGCCGGCCAAGGTCACGCGCGTGATGGTGGACGAGGAGAATCATTACGCCACCGTCATCGTGCCCGATGATCAGCTGTCGCTCGCCATCGGCAAGGAGGGGCAGAACGCGCGTCTGGCCGCGCGCCTCACAGGATGGCATATCGACATCAAGAGCACGAGTTTCACCGGCGAGCCGCTCGCCGCATCCGACGGCAATATGCTCATCGATGAGGCCGAGATCGACGATGACGAAGCGGGGGTGTGCGCGTTCGTGGGCGAAGACGGCGTCCGCTGCCGCAACCATGCTCGTCCGGGCAGCCGGTACTGCGGCGTGCACGCCGAGTTCGACGAGGCATAGGTCGAAGCAGGAGAGGGGCGGTTCCATGGCGACAACGAAGCGGCAGCGCAGCTGCATCGCATGCGGGAAGCTGGCCGGCAAGGCCGAGCTCATGCGCATCGTGCGCGACCCGTTCGGCGTCGTGTCGTTTGACAAGACCGGCCGTGCGCCGGGCAGGGGGGCGTACGTCTGCTCCGAGGAGTGCTTCGCCGCCGCATGCAAGAAGAAAAAGCTCGACCGGGCGCTCAAGGCGACGCTCGGCAGCGACGAGTACGACAGGATCGCCGCCGACGTCGCAACGCACGCGCGCGAAGCGAGATAGAAGTAGAGGAGTGGTATATGGCCAGCATGCGAGTACATGAGTTGGCGAAGGAATTCGATATGTCGAGCAAGGAGCTGCTCGACAAGCTGCAGCAGATGAAGATCCCCGCGAAGAGCCATGCGAGCATGCTCGCGGACGCTTACGTCGATAAGATACGCAAGAACCTCGAGCCCGAGATCAAGCAGCGCGCGGGCAAGCTGGAGGATGAAGAGGCCAGAAAGCTGGCTGAAGAGCAGGCCGAGGCCGAGCGCAAGCGCGCCGAGGAGGAGCGCGCCCGTCGCGAAGCCGTGGAGCAGGAGCGTGCCGCCCGCGAGGCCGAGCGCGCGCAGCGCGCCGAGGGCTCGTCCGACGATGAGAGCGGCGCGGGAGCCGATGGTTCCGACAAGCCGAAGAAGGCGCCTGCATCCTCGCCGTTCGAGAGCCTGGCAAGCCAGATCGAGAGCGAGAAGGAGCGTGTCGCCCGCGAGGCCGCCGAGGCCCGAGCCCGAGCCCGAGCCGCCAAGATGGCGGCCGAGGTCGCCAAGAAGCAGGCGGTGGAGGAGGCGCTGCGCAACCGCAGCTCAAAGGGCTCCAAAAGCGCAACAGCAGTGCAGAACGCCAAGAAGCCTGCACCGGTCTTGGGCGCGAAGAAGCCCGCATTCGACTCGCTGCTTTCTCAGATCGAGGCCGAGAAGCAGCGTATCGAAGCCCAGAAGCAGGCGCATCCCGCCGCCGGCGCGCGCCGCGGCGCCAAGCCCGAGCGTCCAAAGAAGGGCAAGAAGGGCGCATCGCACTTCGAGCAGGTTGTTCCTGAGCTGGAGATGCAGCAGGTTTCAGGCGAAGACCGCTACGCCCAGATGGCCGTGCAGGCCGAGAAGCTGCAGCGGGACAAGGTGCTGGCCGAGGCTCGCGCTGCCGTAGCTGCCGCCACCTCGCACGAAGGTGAGGGCCGCCGCAAGAAGCGCAAAGAAAAGCGCGAAGCCGAGAACCGCGAGCGTCTCGAGCTCGAGGCCATTGAGAAGGGTCTCGATCCCACGCTCGTCCTCGACGATTCCGTCGTGGAGATACCTCAGGGCGCTACGGTGGCGAAGTTTGCCGAGATCCTCGGCGTACAACCCAACGACGTCATCAAGCGCCTGTTCATGTTGGGCCAGGTGCTTACGCTCACCCAATCCATGGGCGACGAGCTGGTGGAGCTCATCGCCGACGACATGGGCCGCAAGGTGCGTGTCGTGTCTCCGGAAGAGGAGTACGCAGTCGTCTACCACGATCGCGATGAGGACCTCAAGCCCCGTCCGCCCGTCGTCACCGTCATGGGCCACGTCGACCACGGCAAGACGTCGCTTCTGGACGCCATCCGCGACACGGGCGTTGCCGCGGGTGAGGCCGGCGGTATCACGCAGCACATTGGCGCGTCGGTTGTGAACATCGACGGTCGCAAGATCACGTTCATCGACACGCCGGGACACGAGGCGTTCACGGCCATGCGCGCCCGCGGCGCCCAGGTCACCGACGTCATCGTGCTCGTGGTGGCCGCCGACGACGGCGTCATGCCGCAGACCGTCGAGGCTATCAACCACGCGAAGGCGGCCAACGTGCCCATCGTGGTGGCGGTGAACAAGATCGACAAGCCGGGTGCGAACCCCGACCGCGTGCGTCAGGAGTTGACTGAATACGAGGTCATTCCCGAAGAGTGGGGCGGCAAGAATATGTTTGTCGAGGTGTCCGCGAAGCAGAAGCTGCACATCGACGATCTGCTGGAGACCATCCTTCTGCAGGCGGATGTGCTCGAACTCAAGGCGAACCCCGACGCCGAGGCTTCCGGCTTCGTCATCGAGGCGAATCTGGACAAGGGCCGCGGACCGGTGGCCACCGTGCTCGTCCACCGGGGCACGCTTCATCCGGGCGATGTCGTGGTGGCGGGCGCCTCCTACGGCCGCGTCCGTGCGCTCATCGATCCGCGCGGCAAGCATGTGGACGAAGCGCTACCGGCCGACCCGGTGGAGATCCTCGGCCTCAACAGTGTTCCTACCGCCGGCGACGAGTTCCGGGTGTTCGAGGACGAGCGCGACGCCCGCAAGCTGGCCGAGGAGCGCGCGCTGCGCGCCCGCCTGGCCGAGCAGGAGACGAAGTCTCATGTGAGCCTGGACGACCTGTTCAGTCGCATCGAGGAGGGTAAGCAGACCGACCTGAACCTCATCGTGAAGGCCGACGTGCAGGGCTCTATCGAGGCGCTGCGCGACGCGTTCGAGAAGATGGACCAGTCCGAGGTGCGCATCAACATCGTGCACTCGGCCGTGGGCGGCATCACCGAGACCGACGTCACGCTGGCCTCCGCCTCCGACGCCATCATCATCGGCTTCAACGTGCGCCCCACGGGCAAGTCGAAGGTGCAGGCCGAGAAGGAGAAGGTGGACATCCGCCTGTACCGCGTCATCTATCAGGCTATCGAGGAGATCAACGCCGCGCGCGTGGGCCTCTTGTCCCCCGACATCGTGGAAGAGGATACCGGCATCGCCGAGGTGCGCGAGACCTTCAAGGTGCCGAAGGTGGGCACCGTGGCCGGCTGCTACATCGTCGAGGGTGAGTTGCACCGCGACGACAAGGTGCGTATCGTACGCGACGGCACCGTGATCTTCGAGGGCGTCATGGCATCTTTGCGCCGCTTCAAAGACGACGTGAAATCCGTGAAGCAGGGCTACGAGTGCGGTATCGGCATCGAGAAGTTCCAGGACCTCAAGGTGGGCGACACCATTGAGGGGTACGTCGTGAAAGAAGTCGAGCGCACGGAATAGCGAGAAGGACCTGCTCCGCGAAGCGCCCAGCAATGCTCAGTCGCTCGGCAGTCCTGCTCGCGCGAAACCTCTAGTGGACGTTTCGACTCGTGCGGAACTCGCTTGGTGGGCACCGCCGGACGCCCCGCTATGGCAACTTTGCGGTTACCGTGACGGGGCGTCCCTTTTCGACCGCTCCCCTCGCGGTATGCTGGACCTAAGGGCTGACGTTGGATGCCGAGGTCGCTCGGTTAGCTAGAAGCCCTTTTTGTCATCCTGATCGTGTGAAGCGAGGCGAAGGATCCAGCGCAGCGCTGACTGGAAACGAAATGCCTCTTCGGAAGGAGATGGGACCATGAAGCAGAGTTCATCGAACCGCAAGGTCAACGAGCAAGCGCGCGAAGTGATTGCGAGCATCCTTTTGTTCGAGATATCCGATCCGCGTCTTGAGCTGGTTACCATTACGGGTTGCGAGGTCAGCTACGATCGCAGCGTATGCAACGTGTTCTATACCACCGAGCCGGAGCGTTATGACGACGTGGCGGCAGCCTTTCAGAAGGCGTCGGGAGCTATCCGATCGTTGATGGCGAAAAAGCTTTCGTGGAGGGTTGCGCCCGAGCTGCGTTTTTTACTGGATACGAGCGTGGATCAGGCCGAGCGCATTGCCACGGCGCTTGAGCGGGATGCGGTGCGCAACAGGAAACCCATCGACGTTCAAAGCGATGTGCCGGCCGATGCCGATGCGTTCGCCGAACATGAGGTCGAAGCTCAGGCTTCGGCCGAGCGTGACGAATAGGAGGCGCCGATGGCGGTCACGCCCCAGACGAACATTGATCTTCCCTCCGTTGCGCGTTTCCTTGCGTCCCGCGACGATTTTGTCATCTGCGGGCATGTGAGCCCCGATGGGGACTGTCTTGGCTCTCAGTTGGGGCTGGCCGCCGCTTTGCGCTCGCTCGGCAAACGTGCGACCTGTCTGCTGGCGAAGGACGAACCCGTCGATACGCGGCTCGGGTTCTTGCCCGGCATCGCGGATATGGTTCCGGCCTCGTCGTTTTCGGGCGAGGCGGTCACGTTTGTCGCGGTGGATGTGCCCACGCGCGAGCGCATGGGAGAGGCCGCTGCGGCATTGCTCGACCGCTGTGCTGCATCGCTCACGCTCGATCACCACGCTGCCGATACCGCGATGACCGAATTGGCGTACGTTGATCCGGAAGCTGCATCCGTTACGATGCTCGTGTGGGAAGTTGCGCGCCTTATGAGAGCGGATCGCGTGGGCGATGTGGCTACGTGCTGCTATACAGGCCTTGTGACCGATACGGGCCGCTTCCAGTATCAGAACACCGACCGCGCAGCGCTCGCTGCTGCTGCGGACATGGTGGGCGCAGGCGCCGATCCGTCTTCAGTGTCACGCGAGGTCTTTCAGAACCGCAGCTTGGCGTCCATCCGCCTTGAGAGCATTGCTGTCGATCGCATGGAGCTGGAGGCTGGCGGCTCCGTCGCGCTAAGCTGGCTCTCATTGGCTGATTTCGCTGCCTTGGACGCGGTCAAGGCTGATGCAGAGCCCGTCATCGATGCGCTGCGCTCGGTGGCTGGCGTGCGGGTTGCCTGCGTGCTGCGCGAGCAGGACGATGTCGTACGCGGCAGCATCCGCGCGAAGGATGATACCGACGTCGCCGCCATTGCTCGGCACTTCGGCGGAGGCGGCCACCGGGCTGCCGCCGGTTTTACGCTCAAGCGCTCGCTCGAGGAAGCGCGCGGCATCGTGCGCAGGGTGCTCGTCGAGGCTGTCGGCGCTGGTTGCGACCGGGCGGTTGATGCAGTCCGTCCATCCGAGGAGGCGCGCCGGGCGTGAAGAGGGGGACGTCGGGGCGTTCGCTTGTCGTCGGAGTGAACAAGCCTGCCGGCATGAGCTCGCATGATGTTGTGAACCGCTGCCGATCGATCTTCGAGGAACGGCGCGTGGGGCACACGGGGACACTCGATCCCATGGCGACCGGTGTGCTTCCCGTGTGCGTTGGCCCGGCGACGCGGCTGGGGCCGTATCTGACCGGCCACGACAAGCGCTATCGTGTAGCGGTCGCCTTCGGTGCGGGCACCGACACCGACGATGCCGACGGTGCCGTGGTGCGGACGGCGCCGGTGCCGAGGCGCGTGCTTGACGAGGGGTTCGCCGCTGCATTCGTCGCCGGGCTCGTAGGTTCTCGCAAGCAGATGCCTCCTGCTTATTCCGCCGTCAAAGTGGGCGGCAGAAAGTCGTACGAAGCTGCCCGGGCCGGCACCATCATCGACCTTGCGCCGCGCGATATCACCGTGTACGATGCGCGGCTCTTGGCTGTGCGGGAGGTCGGTGCACGCGATTATCCCGTGTGGGACATCGAATTCCACGTGTCGAAGGGGACCTATATTCGTGCGCTTGCCCGCGATGCGGGCCTGGCGCTCGGGTGTCCGGCGCACGTTGAGGCGCTTGAGCGCACGGCAATCGGCATGCTCGGACTCGAGGAGTGCGCGAGCCTCGAGGCTCTTGCCGAGCTGAAGGATCGTGCTGCGCTCGATCCGGTGCGTCTGCTGGGCGTTCGCTTCGCCTTCGCATCGAAGGACCTGGCGGGAAAGGCCGCGAACGGAGCGCAGCTGCCGTCAGCCGCGTTGGAGCTGTTCGAGCGAAGGACATCGCCGCTTTCCGCGGAGTTCTGCGCCTGCACGGCGGGTGTGCGGGAGAGCCTCGAGCCTCCTGCAGATGGCGAGCTTGTCGCACTTGTCGCGGAAAACCGACTTGCGGCGTTGTACGAGTACGATGAGGCGCTCGGCTGGTACCGGGCGCGGTGTGTGTTTCAGACGGGGGTGTCTCGTGGCGGAGATCTATAGAGTCGACGCATCGTTCGACCACAGCTTTTTCAAGGACTCGTCGTGTGCCTTCGGCGTTTTTGACGGCGTGCACCTGGGGCATCGTTTTCTGCTTGGCTGCGCGCAGAAAACAGCACGCGAGAGCGGCGGAAAGAGCATTGCGCTCACGTTCGATATTGACCCCGACGAGACCTTCCATCCCGAGCGCTTGAAGAAGCTTATGGGAAACGACGAGCGTCTCGCCATGCTTGCAACGACGGGGGTCGATGCTGTTGTGATACTTCCGTTCACACGGGAGTTCGCTGCGTCGAGTCCTGAAGAGTTCCTTTTGCAGACGTTCGACGGTACTCCTCCTGCATTCCTGCATGTAGGATTCGATTTCAAATTCGGCGCTCGTGCTGCGGGCACGGTCCGGGATCTTGATGCGTGGGCTTCGAACATGGGAACGCAGGTGTGCGCGCATGGCCTCAAGAGCGAGGATGGCGCGCCCATCACGGCCACGCGCATTCGCCTGCTTTTGGCGGAAGGTGATATCGAGGAAGCGAATCGCCTGTTGGGTCGCCTGTACTTCATGACAGGGACGGTCTCTCCGGGACGCGGGGAAGGGGCCGACTTCGGTTTCCGCACGGCCAATCTGACGGTGCCCGATCAGTTGCGCCCGCTCAGCGATGGCGTTTACGCTGCCTGGGCCGATGTCGACGGCGCCCGATTCAAGGCTGCTGTGAACGTCGGCGTGGCGGCGACGTTCGCCGATCGTGCCACGGCGACCTGCGAAGTGCATCTGATCGATTTCGACGGCGATCTCTATGGCAAGCGCGTGAAGGTGGAGTTTGCGCACTGGTTGCGCCCCATGCGCAAGTTCGACGACCTTGACGAGCTTATCGCGACGGTCAAGGATAACATAACCTGGGTGAAGGAGAACCTGTAGAACGTCCTTTCCGCTTTCGGCTTCTGCCGAAGGATCTTTACGAAGGTCCGACGGCGTCCAGCCATTGGGGGGAGCGTTCTGAAGATTTCTCGAACAGGTTGCCGTATTGCACGATGGCGTAGGCGTTCAGGGCATCGTCGACGTCGGTCTGCTCGCCAAACCAGTGCCAAGAACCGTCGGCTGTGAGGAAGCCGTTGAGGTTAATGGCGGGTATGCGCTCGCTCGTGGTCAGCAGGAAGCTCTGGTAGCTCGTCAGCGGCAGGCCGGCAACTCCTGCAAGGCGCGCTCCCAGGTAGTTGAGGCTCGTGCGCTGCCCACACGGGGCGAGGGCTGTGCAGGCGTCGCCTTTATCGTCGGGGGCCGGGTTGTCGTTCGCGTCCATGGGCTCTGCGGCGAGCGGAGCAGCGCCGTTCTCGAGCGCCTTCTCGTTTGCCCATATCAAATAGGGGACAGTATAGCGTTCCTGCACGGCTTCCAATCCGATTTCATCGGCGGTGGAGCCGTCATGGGTGGCCTCGAATAGCCAGTCGCTGAATCCGGGTTGGTGGTCGCCGAAGAAACAGAGCACGACGGGACGATCAAGCCCGTCGAGCCGCTCGGTCAAATACGCCAGATCCTGATCGGCCTGACGGATGCAGCTTGCGTATTCGTCGAGGTCGGTAGATTCCGATCCGTCGGCCAGCGGCACGGAGACGGCCAGCTCCTCGCCGATCCCTCCCGTGTCGTATCCTCCATGATTCTGGATGGTGACGTCGAACACGAACTGCGGTCCGACCTCCTCGGCGAGGAGGTCGAGCACGTAGTCGTACGTCGCGCGGTCGGTGGTGAGGCCGCGCAGCGTGTCCGCGCCGCCGAACACTGATATGTCGGAGAACTCGTCGAAGCCGAGCTGCGCATACACCCGGTCACGGCGCCAGTTTTCGGCTTCGGCCGGATGGACGGCGTGGGTGCCGTAGCCGAGCGCCGACAGATACGACACGAGGCTTTCCGTGCCGTCGAGGTCGTAGAGCACGTACGGATACACGCCGCCGCCGAGATGGCCCATGCTCGAGCCGGTGAGGAACTCGAACTCGCTGTTGCATGTGCCGCCGCCCAGCGCCGAGACATATGCTTCGCCTGCATCGAGGGCCGATGCCGCGATGTCGTAGTACGCAGCGGGCCGTGCCTCGGTTCCAGCCAGTCCGGGGTAGCGCGAGAGATCTGCGAATGTCTCGTTCATGATGGCGATGACGGAAGGCGGTTCTTGATCGGATACGCGCTGCGCCGGCACGGGTGCGTGGGCGGCTAGCAGCTCGTCGGCGGTCTGCGCGTCATAGCCTTCGGGGCGGGTGGGGGAGAGGTCCTGGGCGCGCTTGAGGAAGCAGAGGGCTGTTCCCTGCTCGGCGTAGGATTCCTTCACGCCCCAGACGTCCACGGTGCAGCCGTAGGCATCCTCCAGATTGCACGAGGTGATCCATATTCCGAATCCGGCCGCCACCACGAAGGCGGCCGTTGTGCTGAGGGCTGCACGTCGAATGGAAAGCCGCACTTTTGGTACGAACGCGAGCAGCGTGCAGTACCCCGCGAGCATGACGATACATTCGAGGAGACGAGCGTCGAGCAGGTAGGAATAGCCTGAGCCCACCGATGCCGCCGTCGAGAGGGCGAAGAGGTCGGCGGGCACCACGGGCTGACCTTTGAACAGGATGACGTAGTGGTTTGCCGCGCCCGCGATGAAGCAGGCTGCGAGGAAAGCGGCCACTGCGGCGCGCGATTGCTGTCCGAGCGCGTAGACGAGCGCGAAGAGCGCGGCGAGCACGCACAGGTTGACGAGGATATAGTACGGGTCGATGCTTAAAAACCCCTCGTTCGACGGTCGCTCTATAAGGTAGAAGCTCAAGGGCACGGCGAACGCGATAAGAAGGGGTCGCGCTCGCTTCCAGCCTGCCAGGGCGCGCGTGGAGCGTCGTTCGCGCAGAAGCAGGGCTGCTCCGCAGAGCGCCAGGCAGAAGATGGACGCCGCTGTGCCGAAGACGGGTGCGTCCACGCCTCCCAATGCCGCGTACAAGCCGATCGACGCCGCTACGACGAAGCAGGCGACCGCGGCGGCGATGGAATTGCGCGCGGGTCGGGGGCTCGTTGTTGCGGCGTTGGCTCCATATGCCGAGTTCGCAGCGGACGCTGCGCTGCTGCCCGGTGATGATGACATGAAACGCTCCTCGAACTGGGTGCGGAAAGACTGCTGTTTCGTTTTCGAAGTGCACAGTATAACCGTTCGGCAGGCGTGTGCGCTCGTGTCCGCATGCCAGCGGTTGCTCGCACCGGTGCGCCGACCGGGGTTTTTGTTCTGCAGCCCAAAAAACTGCGATTCGGACTTCACATTACCTGCAAATCCCCTAAAATGAGGCAGTTGCGATCTTCCCACCTCAATGCCCGGTGCGAAGGCCGCATCGGTTCGTGTCGGTCAAATCAAGGAGGAATCACGTGACTACTGCAGTCGCATGGATGGCTCCCGTGTGCGCCCTGATAGGCATCTGCATGGCGGGCTACCTCGGATCGTGGGTGCTTCGGCAAGACCCCGGTCCGGACAAGATGAACAACATCTCTATCAAGATCCAGCAGGGCGCCAAGGCGTTCCTCATGAGCGAGTACAAGCTGCTCGTCATCTTCATGGTGATCGTGGCCGTCGTGATGGCTGTGGCACTGTCGCCCATCACGGCGCTCGCGTTCGTCACGGGCGGCGTCATGTCGGCCGCCGCGGGCTATGTCGGCATGCACGTGGCCACGCGCGCAAACACGCGCACCGCGTACGCCGCCGAGGAGTCGGTGGCCAAGGCGCTGAACATCAGCTTTAAGTCCGGCCTTACGATGGGCTTGTGCGTGGCGTCGTTCGCGCTGCTGGGCCTGTCCCTGTGGCTCATCGCCATGGTGTTCGGACTGGCCATGGGCGTGGACATCAACGCCGAGCTCGCCAACCTCATGCACACGAACATCGGCATGGTGGAGGGCTTCGCTACCGGCGCTTCCGCCGTAGCGCTGTTCGCCCGTGTGGGCGGCGGCATCTACACGAAGGCGGCCGACGTGGGCGCCGACCTCGTGGGCAAGGTCGAAGCGGGCATTCCGGAGGACGACCCTCGCAACCCTGCCACCATCGCCGACAACGTGGGCGACAACGTGGGCGACGTTGCGGGCATGGGCGCCGACCTGTTCGAGAGCTATACGGGCGCGATCCTCGCCCCCACTATCCTGGCGGCCACGTTCGGCGCGCTGGGCGGCTACTTCGCCACAGGCGACCTCGTGTGGGCGCTCGTCACGCCCGTGATCATCGCGGGTTGCGGCATTATCACGTCCATCATCGGCCTGTTCGCTGTGCGTGCCAAGGAGGGCGCGGCGTTGCACAAGGCGCTCAACCGCGGTACGTATCTGGCTGCCGGCATCGAGATTATCGTAATCTTCTGCCTGTTCTACATCTGGAGCACCCAGTCTGTCGAGGCGCAGCCTCTGTGGCTGTTCGGCTCGGTATTGTGCGGCCTTGTCGCAGGTCTTGCCATAGGCAAGATCACCGAGTACTTCTGCTCCGATAAGTACAAGCCGGTGCACAAGATCGCCGACGCGGCCGATACCGGCGCGGCGACGGTCATCATTGAGGGCATCGGCACGGGCATGCTCTCCACCATCGCGCCCATCGTATTGGTGGCGCTCGCTATTATCGGCGCGTTCACGTTCGGCAATATGGCATTCCCGCTTGCCTCCGCCGAAGGCGGCATCGCCGTGGGCCTGTTCGGCGTGGGCCTGGCCGCGACGGGCATGTTGTCCAACACGGCCATCACCATCGGCGTGGATGCCTACGGTCCCGTGGCCGACAACGCGGGTGGCATCGCCGAAATGGCGGGCCTGCCCGAGGAAGTGCGCGATCGCACCGACGCTCTGGACGCCGTGGGCAACACGACGGCCGCCATCGCAAAGGGCTTCGCCATCGCATCCGCGGGCCTGTCGGCTATCTCGCTGTTCGTGTCCTACCAGGCCACGATGCATCACGCCATCCCTCAGTTCGAACTGACGCTCACCGACCCGCTCATTGTGGCAGGTATCTTCATCGGCGCGATGATGCCGTTCATGTTCGCCGCCCTCACCATGGGCGCGGTGTCGCGTGCGGCCCACGCGATGGTGGAGGAAGTGCGCCGCCAATTCCGTGAGATCAAAGGCATCATGACCTACGAGGCCGAGCCCGAATACGACAAGTGCGTGGCCATCTCCACGTCCTCGGCGCTGCGCGAGATGATGCTGCCCGGCATCTTAGCCATCATTGTGCCGGTCGCCATCGGCTGCTTCAACCCGGCCATGCTCGGAGGCTTCCTGGCAGGCGCCGTGGCTACCGGCATGCTCATGGCCATCTTCATGTCTAACGCCGGCGGCGCATGGGACAACGCGAAGAAGTACATCGAGCAGGGCCATCACGGCGGCAAGGGCTCCGAGGCCCACAAGGCCGCCGTCGTGGGCGACACCGTGGGCGACCCGTTCAAGGACACCTCGGGCCCGTCCATGAACATCCTGATCAACCTGATGACCATCGTGTCGTTGACGTTTGCCCCGCTGTTCATCATGATCCAGGGTATTCTCTAGGCTTAACGCCTTCTCATCTGGTTTAACGAGCCCCGGCAAAGCGCCGGGGCTTTTTTATGCAACGACGCATTGCAATCCTTGCTCGAACCGGACTGGTCAAATCTTGCCATTTGGTGAACGGTTGCTTCAGCTCCGCGCCTTGACGTCCTGTCTCCCCGTGTGTATTTTAGAACATGTTACGTAACATGTTCTGTTATACCAAATCGAAGGGGGCGAAGATGGGAGAACTAGAGGGCCGCGTGATCGTGGTGACCGGTGCTTCGAAGCCTGACGGCATCGGAGCTAAGGCCTGCCAACTCTTTATCGAACGAGAGCCCGACTGCCAGATTGTTGTTCTGGACATCTTGGAGGATCGTGTGCAGGAGTGGGCTTCGGCACACGAGAACGTGACGAGCATTCGCACCGACGTCTCCAATAAAGAGTCCGTGGTTTCTGCAAAGAATCAGGTTATCGAGCGTTTTGGTAAGGTGGACGCTTTAGTGTGCGGTGCGGCATATCAGGGTCCCGGAAGCCTTCCTCTGGAAAGCCTCTCCGCGGAAAGCTGGAAAGCATGCGTTGACGTCAACTTGAACGGCACG
Organism: Enteroscipio rubneri; assembly: GCF_963929405.1. NCBI lineage: Bacteria > Bacillati > Actinomycetota > Coriobacteriia > Eggerthellales > Eggerthellaceae > Enteroscipio > Enteroscipio rubneri. The sequence continues at coordinate 511,089 of NZ_CAWVIN010000002.1, forward strand.
TTTTTTTGCTGCCAGGCGTTCGGCCGCGAGATGCTCGACAAAGGCGGCTCGATCGTCAACATCTCCTCGATGGGAGGTCTGAACCCGATATTCCTTTCGGGATCGTACAGCCCCTCCAAGGCTGGCGTGATCATGCTGTCGAAACAGCTTGCGGGCGAGTGGGGCCCGCGCAAGGTCCGCGTTAATGTGGTCGCTCCGGGGCACACCTACACCGATATCAACCGCGAGCGCATCGACAAGCCCGGTGCTCGTGAAAAGCGCAACGCCATGACCCCGCTCAGGCGCGTGGGCGAGCCTGTCGATCAAGCCAACGCCATATATTTCCTGTCCAGTGACGAGGCTGACTATATCACAGGCGCAGTTCTCGTGGTGGACGGCGGCATGACTGTCAACACGCTCGCCCCGCTGATGTCCGCATTCTAAAGCAGCTGTGTTTTTATCGGCCGGTTGTGCGAAGAAGGGGGATCTGTCTTGAGGACGACATTCGACATGCTGCTTTCGCCGATCGAGGTAGGGGGCAGGACGCTTAAAAACCGCATTGTTAAAACGGCTGCAGGCAGTAGGTATTGGTCGAGCGAAGGTTTTGTCACCGATCGAGTCAAGGCTTTGTATGACAAGATCAGCCAGGGCGGCACGGCATTGGTCTGCGTGGACACGATGTCGTTCATGCCCTGGGGAGATGCGAAGTTTACCATGGGTGGCGTATTCGATGACAAGTTCATGCCCGGATTGAAGGAGCTCGTCGACCTTGTCCATGCAAATGGAGCGCTCGTCGTGGGGCAATTGCATCATCCAGGTCCGGCGGACTTCACGGACCCTGTCGGCCCTTCTGCGCTGACCGATGAGGAGATGCCTCTGAATGACCCTGTTCCGCGGGCTCTTTCGCTCGAAGAGATCGAAATCATGAAAAAGCATTATTTTGCCGCAGTGCGCAGGCTTGTGGAAGCGGGTTTTGACGGTGTGGAGGTTCATGCTGCGCACAGCTACTTCATGGCAAGTTTTCTGACCCGGGTATGGAACAAGCGAACCGATCGCTACGGTATCGGTTCGTTCGAAAATCGAACCCGTCTGCCGCGCGAGATCATGCGCGGCGTCCGCGCAAACAGCCCCGAGGGTTTTTTGATGGGGGTGCGTTTCAATGGTATCGAATTCGGTCACGAGCGTGCCATGACCATCGAAGAGTCCTGTCAGATCGCCAAGCTATTCGAGGCTGAAGGCGTCGATTACATCTCTGTCACCGGAGAAGGGTTCGGCCGGATGCTCTCTCCGATGCTCTATCTGCCCGTTGACTATTTTCCCTATCCGGAGCCTGACGAGTTCATGAAACCGTACATGAAAGATTTCGAGGGCGAAGGAACGCTCATTCCTGCTGCCGCGGCAATAAAGCAAGCGGTACATGTGCCGGTGGTATGCGTGGGCCGCCTCGATGAAAAGAAGGCAGAGATAATTCTATCCGAGGGCAAGGCCGACTTGGCTGGCTTCAATCGCGCGCTGTGGGCAGATCCTGAGATGCCTCGCAAGCTCATCGAGGGACGTCCTGAAGACATCCGGCATTGCACGCGTTGCGGCACGTGCGAAGGCGGGGGGAAGATCGCCACAATGGGGCCGCGCGTTTGTCGCGTCAACCCTGCTCTTGGCCGTTACGACCGGGATCCCAAGCCTGCTGCTGTAATAAAGAAGGTGGTTGTGGTGGGCGGTGGCCCTGCGGGTATGGAGGCCGCTTGCACGGCTGCCGCCTGCGGGCACGAGGTGGTGCTGTACGAGAGGAAATCGAGAATCGGCGGTCATCTGCCCCTGGCTTCCCTGATCAAGGGCTCTTCTTTGGACAACGTCGATGCAATACTCGATCACCTTGTCCACATGGTCGATAAGCTTTCCATCACGGTGAAAACCGGCGTCGAGGCGACAGCGGAGACTCTTGTAGTCGAAGCGCCCGACGCGGTAATCGTTGCGTGCGGTGGACGATATGAGATCGTGAGTCCAAAAGGGGCGACACGGCGCAACAGCACGGACGTCGATAAGCTTCAAAGGATGTCCGACCTGCCGCTTCGCCTGTTCGGCGCCAGCTTCGTCGGCGCGGCTTCCAAGATGCTTCTGCCTGGCGTGGGAAATAACGTCGTCGTAATCGGGGCCGGCATGCCCGGGTTGCAGGGGGCACTTTGGCTCAAAAAGCGAAATCGCTCGGTAACGGTCGTAACGTCGGGCGAGGAGGTGGCTGAGCAGATGCCGCCGCGCTATCGCAATCGACTGCTGCCCTGGTTCGAGAAAAACGGCGTCGAGGTTATCACTGGGGTGTCGAGTATTGAACTCTCGAACGAAAAGGCGACTCTGGTCTCGAAAGCGGGCACGCGGGTTGTCGCGTGCGATACGGCGCTGTCCCTTCCCGGTATGTCTGCCGCACGAGAGCTCTTTGAGGCTGTTCGCGCTCTCGGCATCGAGGCGCACATTGCAGGATCTGCGCGCGATGACGGGAATGATCTCATTGTCGATGCTATCCGCGACGGTCGCGAAGCCGGATTGGCCGTGTCGAGCTGCGATGATCAGGATTGCTGATCGCAGCTTGAAACAAGGAAGAAAAGGGCCCTTGTGCATCACGGGAGTGCCTTTTGGAAAGGACGCAGCAATGGAAGATGCAAATGTTACATCCAAGAAGAAGCTTGCTCCTCTCGCATGGATCGATGGCCACTTCGAGGAGGCCATCCTCATACTGCTTCTGATCGCTATCTGCATTGTGGAGTTGTTGCAGGTCATTGCAAGGAATGTGCCGTTCATGCCAACGCTCACCTGGGCTGAGGAGTTCTGCCGTTTTGCCTGGATCGCTACGGTGTTTCTGTCGCTTCCCTATACCATCCGCACGGTCACGACACTTCGGGTCACCGCTCTCATCGAGCTGATGCCGTGGAAGGCCCAAAACGTGTTCACCTTTCTGGTGGATGTCTTTACGTTTGTGATGCTTGCGGTGCTCTCGTGGGGCGGTGCGGGCGTTCTGGAAAGCATCGTTGCGAGCGAAGAGAGTTCTCCTGCGATGATGCTGCCCATGTGGATTATGTACGTCATCGTCTTGGCTGGTTTCGTGCTCGGTGCGGTGCGCAGTCTTCAGATGGCAGTCATTCATCTCAGGTGCATAAAGGTGCCTCCCGTAAGCAGCGTCGAACAGGTGGCAGAGCAGGAAGCGGCTGCGGGGCTGCGTACCGCTCCTTCCAGCGCGGACACTGAGGCTATCGAAGGGGGGCGAGGGTAATGCCGGCAGTGCTTGTATTTGCAGTGTTTCTAATCGCCACCGCGTTGGCGGTGCCTATCGGCATTGCGATGGTGGCGGGATCGCTCGCGCCCATCGTGTTCGCGGGATCCGGAGGAAGCATCCCTCAGTTGATCAACAACGCCTTTTCGGGAGCGAATTCCACGCCCATCCTCGCGGTGCCGCTCTTCATCTTCGGCGGCATCATCATGGCGGAGGGCGGCATCTCGAAGAAGCTGTTTAACTTCTTCGCGTTCTTTGTGGACCGCTTCCCTGGCGGCGTGCCCTGCGCGGTTATTCTAACCTGTCTGTTTTACGGAGCTATTTCCGGTTCCGGTCCCGCAACGGCTGCAGCGGTAGGCGCCATGTGCGTGCCGTTTTTGATCAGCTTGGGCTATGACCGCAAATGGAGTGCTGCGATTATTGTGGTGGCAGGCGGTTTGGGCGTCATTATCCCGCCGTCGATTCCGTTCGTTCTGTATTCGTTGGCAACAGGCGTTTCGACCGGTTCTCTTTTCATCGGCGGTATCTTCCCGGGTATCCTCATCGGCTTGTGCATGATGATTTACAGCATCGTTTATTGCAAGCGCAAAGGCGAAGATCGCGAACGCATCGAAAGCGCGATGGAGGAGATCAAGGGCAAGGGCTTCATCCATCTGTTCCTTGATAGCGTGCCGGCGCTGTTGTGTCCGGTCATCGTTTTAGGCGGCATCTACGCCGGTTTCGTCACGCCGACCGAAGCGGCCTGCGTGAGCGTGTTCTACGCGCTATTCGTTTCGCTGTGCATCTACAAGACCATCAAGATATCCGAAATCAAAGACATTATGGTCACCGCGGTACGCACATACGGCGGTTTGGCGTTTGTGCTTGCGTTCGCCACGGCATTCGGGCGCGTGCTTGCACTGACGGGGGCTTCCTCGGCTATCACTGCATTCATCACGAGCACGTTCGGTAACGTGTGGGTCGCCCTGACGGTGCTGACCGTTCTGTTCCTGATCTTGGGAATGGTGATGGATACAGGTCCGGCCATCATCATCCTAGCTCCCATCCTGCTGCCTGCCATGCAGGCGATGGGTCTTGATCCGGTGCATTTCGGCGTTGTGCTGGTGTGCTGCTTGTCCGTCGGCCTTGCAACGCCGCCATTCGGACTCAACCTGTTCGTCGTCTCGAATATCGCGGGCGAAAAGCCGATGGCTATCGCGCGTCGCTCGGTGCAGTTCATCGCGGCGTTTCTGATCGCGCTCATTGTGATCGTGTACGTTCCTTGGCTCTCGACATGGTTTTTGAGCTAAGGCTTGGTTTCGTTGGTTCAAAGCCAATGAGATAGAACGGTTGGAAAGGGTATTGAAAGGAGTGGGGAAATGCAAACGATTGAGAAAGCCCGGCGAAGTGGTCGTATGGCGAAAATTGGCGTCGCTTCGGCGCTGGCCGCCTCCTTGGCATTGGGAGCGTTGGGTCTTGCCGGATGCGCAAGCGACAAGGGGGGTTCGCAAACGAGCGGTGCATCTTCCGAGGAAGGTGAATACGCCGATCTTGCACCGACGACCTTGATTCTCGCCGACTGCGCAAGTCCCGGATCCGCGGGCAATCTCTGGTCTGAAGAGTTTACCGGTCGGGTAAGCGAGATCACAGAAGGCAAGCTCACAATCGACTACCATGGCAACAGCGAGCTCGGCGGCGACGTCGATTTGATTCGCCAAGAGCAGAGCAACGACATCCAGATGGTCGTCTCCCAGCCTGCCCCGATTGTGTCGTTCATCCCCGAACTTGCTGCATTTGATCTGCCGATGGTGTTCGCGACAAGCGAGGCCGAACGCATCGAGGGCGTGCTGAACGGCGAGAACGATTTCACAACGGCGCTGCAGAAGGCCTATGGCGAGGGCGGGCTGTACAACCTGGGCTTCCTCCAGGACGCGACCTTCCGCCTGGCAACATCGAACAGGGCCCTGAACAGCTTGGACGACTTCAAGGGCTTCCAGGTTCGCACGATGGAGAACAACAACCACATGGCGTTCTGGCAGGCTCTCGGCGCTGAGCCGACTCCGCTTGCGTTCAGCGAGGTGTACTTCGCCCTGCAGAACGGCACGGTAGATGGGCAGGAGAACCCCACCGACACGGCGGTTGGCGCGAGTCTTCAGGAGGTTCAGGGCTATCTGTGCCGTACCAACCACATCTTGTCCTCGTACAACATGAGCATCAACAAGGAAGCATGGGATGCTCTTGATGCGAAGTACCAGGCTGCTGTCAAGCAGGCATTCGAAGAAGCCACGCGCGAGATCGGTTCGCAGCTGAGCGACCTTGATGCCACGAGCACGCAGACAATGCTCGATGCCGGTATGGAGCTTATCGAATATGACGACAGGTTCTTCGAGGACGTCCTGGCTCTCGATGGGGTGCGGGATCTGTATAAGAGCATCAGCGAGCAGACCAACGGCGTGAGCAACATGCTCGTCGCCGAGCTTGAGAAAAGCTAGGCTTCGCGCGATGAAGTGAAACAGGTCGAGTCGTACGGATAGGAACGGTGCTGTGTACGGATTGGGAATTGATATAGGATCCACCGCCTCGAAAGCCGTCATCGTCAACGAGAGGCGCGAAACGGTCGGTTCGTCGGTATGTGCTTTGGGCGCTGGCACCAGCGGCGTAGACCAGGCGTTGTCCGCTCTGTTCGAGCAAACGAGCCTTGCTTGGGATGACATAGCCTATAGCGTCGCGACTGGCTATGGGCGGCAACGTTTCAACCGGGCAGATAAGCAGGTAAGCGAGATTAGCTGCCATGCGAAAGGCGTGAGCCTGCTTCTGCCCGGCGTCCGTACGATCATTGATATTGGGGGACAGGACGCCAAGGCGCTGCGCCTGAGAGCGGACGGCGCACTTGACGAGTTCATCATGAACGAGAAGTGCGCTGCCGGTACGGGTCGGTTCCTCGATGTGATGGCGCGCGTCGTTGAGAGCGATGTGTCGTTGCTCAGTGAGCTTGACGGGCAGGCTGATTTGCCGGTGGAGATCAGCTCGACGTGCACGGTATTCGCCGAGTCCGAGGTGATATCGCGCCTTGCGGAGGGCGAGCCCATTCCTAACATCGTGGCGGGCATTCATCGATCGGTGGCGAGGAGGGCGGCAAGCCTCGTCCGCCGATTGGGTCCTGTCGAGGGCCCGGTCGCCATGAGCGGCGGCGTGGCCCGCAACCAAGGTGCGGTTCGGGCTCTTGAAAACGAACTCGGGGTAGCTATAGAGATTCCCGATAGCTGCCAACTGAGCGGTGCGTTGGGGGCCGCTCTGTTTGCGATCGAAGCGCTGGGCAAGGGTAGGATCCGCTCGGTGGCGGCAGGGCCCGTCGCCGGCAGGGAAGCAGGAGGACTATACGATGTCAGATATTGAGGATATCCTTGCGCAATTGCGCGAGGGTGCGGAGCATCCTTGGCGTGCGGTCGAGCAGGCCAAGGCCGAAGGACGGGCCGTGGCAGGATGCGTGCCCTATTTCTTTCCGCTTGAATTGGTGCACGCCGCCGGCATGCACCCGATCGAGCTATGGGGCGGGGGCTCGTCGACGGGTGCCGCTGGAAGCTACTACCCGGCGTTCTACTGCTCTCTCCTGTTCACCCTGATGGAGCGGGTGCTCGATGGTAGCTACGACGATTTGGACTGCGTCATCGTTCCCACTACGTGTGATGGGTTGCGAAACCTCGAAGAAAACTGGAAGTTCGCGCGTCCCGATGCGGCCATCATCGATGTTGTCCAACCGACCGTTCGCACTACGCCTGAGGCCCATGCATATATGGTGCAGCAGCTGCATCGCGTGGCCGAGCGACTCGAAACGATTACGGGTTCCCGCATCACGGAGCGGGCAATGCGTACGAGCATCGCTCTGTACAATCGCCAGCGTGCAGCGTTGCGACGGTTCTCTGCGCTTGCCGCCCGGCATGCCGACAGCATCGCTCCGTGTATGCGGCAGGCGGTCTTCGCGGCTGCTCGAAGCATGGCTGTAGAAAGACATACGGCACTGGTCGAACAGCTCGACGATGCGCTGGCGGCGCTGTCCGTGCATGAGTTTCCGGGCATTAAGGTCGTACTGACGGGAGTGCTCGTCGATTCGCCTTCTTTGCTCGTCGAGCTGGAGAAGAACGGGATCGCGGTGGTGGGCGATCTCACGATTTCCGAGTCGGCTCGCTACAGCCACGATGTTCCCGGACGCGTCGACCCGTTCGATTCGCTTGCCGCGCTTTGGGAGCGCGTCCGGGGCGTGTCCGTCGCGCTCGACCCGCTCAAGGAACGAGGCGAGCTGCTTGCCGCGCTCGTGCGCGAGCGCGGCGCAGACGGGGTCGTGATGTGTTCGGTCAAGTTCTGCGAGGCGGAAGAGTTCGACGTGCCGGTTATGAAACAGCAGCTTGAAGCCCAAAACATCGCATTGCTTGTGCTGGAAATGGAGTCGCAGGAAGTTGCAAGCGAACAGGCCGCGACACGCATACAGGCTTTCGCCGAGATGCTCGGAGATCGCTCGGGCACGGGCTTTTGCGCAGCGGATTCACGGGAGGGGTGTGCACGGACTCATGAAAACGGTTAAGACGAAAAGTCGCGCGCGCGAGCTTATGCGTGCTCAGATGGGCGATATCTACGAGGAGATTCGCGTGGCCAAAGCGGCGGGAGATCCCATCTGCTACTCGACCTCCAACTTCGCCAAGGAGCTGTTTGAGGTGATGGGCATCAAGGTGGTCTATCCCGAGAACCATGCTGCTGCGGTTGCGGCAAAGAAGGGCGCCGAACTGTTTTGCGAAAAGGCGGAGAGCTTGGGGTATTCTTCCGATCTCTGCTCGTATGCGCGCATCAGCATCGGGTTTGACGAGCGCGATGAGGATTTCGGGCACGGCCTTGATATTCCAGCACCGGATTTCCTGTGCGTGAGCAACAACATTTGTTCGACGGTGAACAAGTGGTACGAGAACCTAGCATGGAAATACGATATTCCGATGATCATGCTCGATGTTCCCTACAGCACGCAGGCCGACTACGAGCCGGCGAAGATCGAGTACGTGAAAAGCCAATTGCAGGGAATCGTCGAACGGCTTGAAGAGGTCACCGGCAGAACCTTCGATTACGACCGTTTTCAAGAGGTTCTCGAGACTTCGAGCGAGAACGGACGTTTGTTCCAAGAGGCAATGGATCTCATCGGTCAGACCGTTCCGTCGCCGGCGAGCGCGTTCGACGAGTACAACTTTATGGCGCTGATGATTGTCGCCCGCGGCAAGAAAGAGACCACCGAGGCGTTGAAACTCTTCATCGGGGAGCTGCAGGAGCGCATCGCGGCGGACGAGACGACATTTCCAGGCGAAGAGCGGTATCGGATCATGTGGGACGGCTTGTGCTGCTGGCCGTATTTGCGCCAGAATTCGACTTCGCTTGCCGAAAAGGGTATCAACATGGTGGGAACGCCGTATACCGGCAACTACGGCACCACGTTCGAAGACCTTTACGAGCTGTGCGTGTCGTATTCCAGCACGAACAACGCAACGGGCGTCCAGATCGGAGCGGATTACCGCAGCGGTCTGTTGGATCGCTATCAATGCGACGGCGTTTTGTGCAACGTTATGCGCAGCTGCAAGCCGTGGGTGGGTATCATGTTCGAGATGCAGCGCCAGCTCAGAAACCGCTTCGGGCTGCCGTATACCATGTTCGATGCAGATCAGGCAGACCCGCGCGTGTTCTCGGAAGCGCAGTTCGAAACCCGACTGCAGGGGCTTCAGGAGGCGATGGAGGCACGCAGCTGATAAGGGGCGGGCGGCACACGGTCGCTGCGCTGCCGGATAACGCATTCGATCAAAGGGGGACATAATGCCTGCAATCCTGAACAATCGAACACTGGATGGGCGCGTCGATGCGGGCGCGATGGGCTATCGGCTGGAAAAAGCAGCTGCCTCCTGTTCTAACGACGACAGGGCGATGGGTGCGGAATGCAGCTGCAAGGCGCCCTCGGCCGATTCCCGCAACGAAGAGACATGGGCGATGTTGGCCGAGCATGCGGGTTGGGATTCCAAAATGTGCACACTGGATCTCGATAAGGCGACGACGGCGATCCGACGCGCTTTAGCAGCGGATCCCGAAGGAGGAGCGGCCTTGGCGGCGCACGTGTATCATGCTCGCAAAAGCCAAATCGGCTTGATGCTCGAGGCTCATTCGATGATGCCTTCGTACGAGAGCGCGAAGCATGTGCACGAGACTATGCTTGCATGGTTGCGATTGCTTGAGGAAACATCTCCGCTTAGATGCGACATCGTCAAACACGAGATTGCGCTCTGCGACATGATGTGCGCCCGCTCTCGGAAAAGCGTCGTTCCGGCTGATCGGCTGGTATATGTCGCATACGCCTCCTTCAATCGCAAGGAAGGTTATGGGGCGACGTTCCATCGAGCGCTTGATGCGAGGATCGAGGAAGGTCATGCTCGCAAGGAAGCTCTCAAGAAGGATGCGCGGGATCGCGCAATGCATCGAAGGATTTCGTATCAGGCCTGGACGGACTGCGAGCAGCCGGACCTAGAGGCTCGGCGCGAGCGCCTGATCGGTGATGCCGCTCGATTGCAAGCGGATATTCGGTCGATTGCAGGCTTAGCCGATACAGGCTATTACAGACAGCAGATCCATGAACTCGAACAGCGGTTTTCCGTATTGAAAGAACTTAATCTCATGAAAAAACACAGAATCAAGGCGCAGATCGATTGTTTGAACGGTAAAATCGATCGAATCGAAAATGAATTCGCCCCTCTCTTGAGGACGTTGCGCGAAGATGCTGCGAGTACTCGGAGGCTTGTCTCGGAGATTGACTGCGCGTTGGCGAATGAGTGAGCCAAAGAAGGATGTTGTTGCATAGTGGCAAAACAGGCGTTCATGGAGCAGCCCACGACGTTTCTCTCCAAACAGGATGCGCGTTCTGCGCTCAGCAGGCAGAAGCTGATGGAAGCTGTTGTCCGAATCGTCCAGACTCAGGGCATTGCAGGTCTTAACGTGCGTGCCATTTGCAAAGAAGCCGGTCTTTCGACGGGAGCGTTCTACCACCTGTTCGACAGCAAAGAAGAAGTGATCGGATACTATCTGGTGTACACCTTCAGGCGCTACGAGGCTGAATCGCTCGTCGGCATCGAAAACATGACAGCATCGCAGAAGGTGCGCAATATATACCAGCATATGGTGAAATGTTACGAAGAGGCGGGTTGGGAGTTTATGACGGCGTTCTATACGCCGACCAATCCGGTGCTCGATTATCGGAATCGACCCAAAGAAAATGCTGTGGTGCTCGATAAAGCATGCGAGTATCTGGTCGAGGGACAACGGGAAGGAACCATTCTTCCTGATCTTGATTTCGAGGAAGTGAAGATCGAGATCGCTTCGATTTCTACGGGCGTTATGTTCTACTGGTGCGCATTTCACGGCGATTTGGATGCTGCAAGTTTGATCGATCGAAAACTTGCGAGCTACTTGTCAACGATCGAGGTGAAAAACTGAAGCAGTTCCCTGGGGGTGTCTGCTGTTGATTTTGGAAAACTCGGCTGCGATCGGCAGGCCCGAACTTGGTTCCGCATCCTGCAAACGGACAAGCCGGGCTGCTGCGCAGCGCAGAGGCGAATGCTAATCGGAGATGCAAACAGGAGGATGCTATGGGTGGATTGAAGGGGCTGAAGGTAGTCGACCTCACCGTGTTCGCGGCGGCGCCAGGGTGCGCGCGTCTGTTGGGCGAGCTGGGGGCGACAGTATACAAAGTCGAGCGCGAGATCGGCGATGACCAGAGGACGCAGGGTGTGTCGTGGGGCATGAAGTTCAAGACCGATGCCGATGACGCAGCATTCGATTGCGGCGGTTTCAACCGTAAGTGGGTTTCGTTGAACTTGAAGACCGAGAAGGGCATGGAGGTCATGATGCGCCTTCTGGCTGACGCCGACGTGTTCATCACGAGCAATCGCACCCCGGCGCTCCGCCGCTTGGGACTTGACTACGAAACGCTCCACGAGAAATACCCTCGGCTCGTATGGGCGCAGCTGCGTGGGTACGGCGAACGCGGCGAGATGGCCGACGAGCAGGGATTCGACGCGATAACATACGGTGCACGTGGGGGAGTAACCATGAGCTTTCCGAACGCGGGCGAGCATTTCGAGGTGGGCAACTGCCCCGTTGCTTTCGGCGATTGGAACTCCTCGAACGCGCTTGCCGTGGGCGTTTTGGCGGCGCTCTGGAACGCCGAGCGCACCGGGGTGGGGGACAAGGTGGTGACGAGCCTGTACCATGTCTCCAACTGGGGCATGATGAGCGCGATCTGCGCTCAGCAGCAGGGGCAGCCCCACCCGAAGAACCGCGCCGAGGCTCCCTGTCCGACCAACAATAGCTACGTTACATCCGACGGCGTGTGGTTCGTGATGTGCTTCGGGAACTACAACAAGTTCCACCGCAAGGTGTTCGAGAGTATTGGAATGGATTCGCGTTACTGGGAGGATCCGGAGTACAACAGCCTCGAAGCTCTCGCTCGTAACGGCAAGAACGTCGAGGTCATCGCCGAGATGGAGCGAATCTTCAGGCAGAGGACCTGGGCGGAGTGGGAGCCGTTGCTCGTCGAGCGGGAGCTGGCGTGCGAGCGATGCCGAACGGTGGCCGATGTCCTGGAAGATCCCGAGGCGTTCGCCAACGACCAGCTGCGTCGCGTGCAGTACGACGATCAGGGATACGGCTCCGACAACTCCTACACTGTGACCACTGCTCCCGTGCGTCTGGCGAGCCTTGGGGATCCGGTGCTCTACCGGTCTCGTCCCGTGGGCTATGACACGCGCGAGGTATTGGAGGAGCTGGGCTTCTCCAATACTGAGATTGATGAGGCTGATGCCGAAGGAGCGGTTCGCTGCTATGCCGGTGCGCCCATGCCCGAGAGCGTGCTCGCACCCAGCTACGGCATCAGCCCCGCAAACGCCGCCGAGGCCGCCGAGATGGCAGCCGCCCGTGCGGCCGAGGAGGCGTCCTCGCGCTAGCAGGCGCCTCGCTGGCTATCTGCCGCTCCAGGAGGGTTCGCGCTTCTCCGCGAACGCTCGCGGGCCCTCCTGCGCATCTTCGGTTGCGTTCACGAGCTCTTGGTAGCGATCCATGATCGCCCAGCCTTTGCCAGGGCATAGGTCGTTTTCGGCCGCCGCCTCCTTCATGGCGGCCTTCGAGTATTCCACGGCCAAAGGCGCGCTCTTTACGATGCCTGCGGCAAGCTTGCGTGCCGCAGGCATGAGCTCTTCTTCATCGACGACGCGGCTCACGAGTCCCCAGTCGCACGCTCGTGCCGCATCAATGTTGTCGCCCACCAGGATCAGCTCGGCAGCGTATTTATGGGGGATCTGCTGCATGAGCCGCAGGATGGCGCCGTCGCCGGTGGATGCCCGGCCGTGGCGCGCCTCCGGAAGCCCGAAGACGGAGTGCCGGCTGGCGATGGCGATGTCGCAGGCAAGCACAAGGCCCATGCCGCCGCCGACGCACACGCCGTTTACGGCGGCAATGAGCGGCTTTTTGAACGCATGCTTCGACATGCCGAGCAGCCCCCAGTCCTCTTTGCCAGGCGGCAGATGATAGGTGCCTGCAGCGAGTTCTTTCAAGTCGGCGCCTGCACAAAAGCACGTGCCAGCATTCGTGAGAATGCAGACGCGCTGCGTCGGATCGTCGTCCCAGCGCTCCAGCTCGTTGGAAAGTTCCTGCATCATGAGCGAGCTCATTGCGTTGCGCGCCTCAGGGCGGTTCAACGTGATGGTCAGCATCCCATCGCGTGCCTCGGTTCGTATCGTCTCATATGCCATAGCCGTTCCTTCCCCCTCGTTTGTGTCCTTTATTGTAGGTCAAGGCAGCCGACAAGGCTATGACAAGCCGGCTGCAGTCTCGGATTCGGAGTGGACCTGCGGGTCGAAAGCGGCTTGCGACGCGATCGTCCGGACTCCGGCGACCCCGCCCTGTCGTCGGTTCTCGATGCAAGGGGGTGACCCCGGGGGGGGGGTGCTGTTATGGTATGCTGATCTTATCTGCCTTCAGAAGAAGAGGAGCTGCATGGCGGAAGATTCCAGCACATCACGAGGGCGTTCGCGATTCTCGTTCAGGCGGATGGCCGTATGCGGCGTTCTGCTTGCGCTCGCTTCCGTCGTGGCCGTGTGTCTGACCGGTGCCGTTATTGCGGTGTACGATATGCAGCACGAGGCCGATGTGACGCTTGCGGCAGCCCAACCTCGCATAGAAGACCGCATCGATGAAACGTTCAAGCTGCTCGAGACACTGTCCGAACATCCTACGCTCTCCGATCCCGACGTCGATGTCATGGAGAAGGTGAATCTGGTCGACGCAGTGAACGAGCATTTCGGGTTCTTTTTATTGTGCTATGTCGACGAAGACATCAACGTGTGGGATGCCACGGGAGCCGCTAGCCTGGCCAGCCGTTCGCATATGCAGCGCGTGTACTCCACCGGCCAACGCTACGTCACCGACAGCTTCGTGGCGGGCGCGGACGGAACGACGCTCAACTACACCATCATCGTGCCGTTGCGCGACGAGCAGGGCGCGATGACGGGCTCGGTGTTCGCGTCCATATACTTCGACGAGATCATGGCCATGCTCGACGACAGCCTTGCCAGCTCCTATGTGAAATCCCTGGTGATCGGCGGTAAAGGGCAGGTTATGTCCGCCACTTCGGGTTTCGTGTACGACGACCCTTTCCTCGATCCTATCCGTGACTCTATCGCCTTCGGGATGACGGCCGACACCGTGCAGAGCGAGCTGCTCGCGTTGAATCCGGTGAGCTTCTGGACTGTAAACGGCTTAGATGTGAAGTACTACACGGTCGCTCCCATCGCGGAGACCGAGTGGGATGCTGTGTGCGCGACGAGTTTCTGGGAAGCCTACTCCAAGGTCATGTGGGCTATCTCTCCCCTGGCGCTTGTGGCTGTTGTCTTGATAGCCACGGCCTTCCTTATCATGAGGCGCAGCTTCATGCGGCAGATGCAAGAAGCGCGCACGTTGGAAAGGTCGGTGTCGGAACTGCAGAAGAAGCTCTATAGCGACGATCAGCCCGCCGACGCCGGCATAGCCGACATCCTCGAGCTCACTTCTTCGGGTCTTTCGGACGGCCTGACGGGCACGATGACGCGCTCCGTGTTCGCCAGCCGTTTGCAAAACGTGCTGGAGAACGCCGACGACGGCATCTACGCGCTTTGTTTCATCGATCTCGACGATTTCAAGCATGTTAACGACACGTTCGGCCATGCGACCGGCGACGTTGCACTCAAGAGCGTCGGGTACCTTCTACGGGAGTATGAGCGTCGCTACGACGGGCTGGTGGGGCGTTACGGCGGAGACGAGTTCACGCTGCTCATGACCGACTTCGACGATAGAAGCGAGCTGTATCGCGTTCTCGAGGAGCTCACGAGCAGCTTGCATGCAGACGTCCAAACCACCGGCTCCGCATTCTCGGTTCACTGCAGCGTGGGCGTGTCGGTATGGGATCATCAGGCGAGCGCAGACGAGCTCATGAAACAAGCCGACAGCGCGCTGTATCGCGTCAAGCAGCGCGGGAAGGAGTCGTTCTGCATCTACCAGGACGAGGAACGGTCATGAAACGGAAAGGCCTTCGCGGCGCTGTTGAGTTCGCGGCGTTCTCTCTTGTGGTGATTGCAGCGTGCGCTGCGCTTGGACTATTCGTTTATGGAGAAGTGGAGAACGCCCGCAGACACGATGCGGACAACGTGTTGGCTTCCTTCCAGCAGACCATTACCTTGAAGCTGCGCGGCGATCTGAGCCAGACGAGCGATTTCGTCGCCGCTCTCAAGGTGGATCCCGACGATGAATCTTGGTTGGCCGCCTCGGCGGCCGAGTTGCTCGAACGCGACGAGGCGATCTACATGGGATACGTGGTGGACGAGACGATGCGCTATGCGTTTCCTGAGGATCGGTTCGCCGACTTGGTGGGACGCGATCTTACCCAGTTCACCTATGTCTATACGCTTGCCAAGTGGATCGACGGATTCGTTGTCGAAGGCCCGGTCGAGCTCTCGAACGGTATGCAGGCGTTTTTGTTCATCGAACCAGTGGACGTCGATGGTGCGTATTACGGTGAGATCGCGGTTGGCTTGAAGGCGGAGTACGTCATCGACCAGCTCGATCTTTCGATGCTTGAAGACGAAGGTTACCTCTATGAACTGTGGGCGGTCAGCCCTCAGGACGGTCGCAAAGACATCATCGCCGTTTCGAACGGGGGCATGATTTCTCTCACGGGGCCAAGACATCCTTCGACATGCCCACCCAGTGGACGCTGTCCATCATGCCGGCAGACGGCTGGGTTCCGCAGTCGTGGATGTTCTGCATTGCGGCGTGCTCGGTCGGGTTCGCGCTGCTCGTCGTCGTCGCCGCGTTCATGGCTCTGCGCATACGCCGCATGCGCCAGCGGATCGAAAGAGAGAAGCGCATCGACCAGGAGACGGGGATGTTCACCTACGACGGCTTTGTCGAGACGTTCGATAAGGCAGCGGGCGGCTCGGGGGAGCCGCTCACACTGATCTGCCTGATGGTGGACGATTTCGAGAAAACGGCGTTCGCCATCAGTTGGGAAGCGCGCCGCTGCTATCTGGGGAAGGTGCGTGAGGAGATCGATGCCGTCGTGCACAGCAACCATGTGGAAGCCCGCATCGGCAGCGGAGCCTTTGTCGTTGCCGTTCGCGAACGGATCGAAACGCATGCGCTCGCGGACCTAATGCGCGCGCTCGAGCTGGCTCTCATGTGGAAGGTCCGCATCGACGGAAAGAAGACGTTCTGCCGCGTGCGGTCGGCGGCCGTATACTATCCAGAGGATGGCGCCGACCTGACCGCTCTTGTGGAGCGCACGATATCGCTGCTTGAGCGCGATAAACCCGAAAGTTGCGCGCCGGCACGGAAGCGCCAAGGTTAGGCTTCCTGCGCTACCGGAACCACGAGAGCGGCCCGCGAACTGGCGGGCCGCTCTCGTATTCGCCTTGTATTCCGCTTGTCCTACACGATGCCCTGGGCCATCATGGCGTCGGCGAGTTTCTTGAAGCCGGCGATGTTGGCGCCCATGACGTAGTTGCCCTCGTGGCCGTACTCGCGGGCCGCGTCGTCGGCCGCGTGGTAGATGTTCTTCATGATGCTCTGCAGCTTCGTGTCAACCTCCTCGAACGTCCAGGACAGACGCTCGGAGTTCTGGGACATCTCGAGGCCGGAGGTGGCCACGCCGCCGGCGTTGGCAGCTTTGCCGGGACAGAAGACCACGCCGTTGTCCATAAGGTAGTCGGTGGCGTCCATCGTGGTGGGCATGTTCGCGCCCTCGGCGACGATCTTCGCGCCGTTGGCCACGAGCTGCTTGGCGTCGTCGATCAAAAGCTCGTTCTGCGTGGCGCAGGGCAGGGCGATGTCAACAGGTACACTCCACACGCCGCGGCCTTGTGTATATACGACGCCCTCCTTGCGCGCGGCGTATTCGGAGATGCGGCCGCGCTCCACTTCCTTGATCTGCTTCACCAGCGCGAGGTCGATGCCTGCCGGGTCGTGGATCCAGCCGGTGGAGTCGGAGAGGGTGACCACTTTCGCGCCGAGCTGCTGCGCCTTCTCGGTGGCGTAGATGGCGACATTGCCCGAGCCGGACACGGCAACCGTCTTGCCCTCGAAGGAGTCGTCATGGCAGTTCAAATACTCCTGAACGAAGTAGACGAGCCCGTAGCCGGTGGCCTGCGTGCGCGCCAGCGATCCGCCGTAGGACAGGCCCTTGCCTGTGAGCACGCCTTCCCACACATTCTTGATGCGCTTGTACTGGCCGAACATGAAACCGATCTCGCGGGCGCCTGTGCCGATATCGCCGGCCGGCACGTCGGTGTCGGCGCCGATGTGGCGGAACAGCTCGGTCATGAAGCTCTGGCAGAAGCGCATGATCTCCATGTCCGATTTGCCCTTGGGGTCGAAGTCGCAACCGCCCTTGCCGCCGCCCATGGGCAGGGTGGTCAGGCTGTTCTTGAAAATCTGCTCGAAGCCGAGGAACTTGATGATGCCGAGGTTCACCGATGGGTGCAGGCGAAGCCCTCCCTTGTAGGGCCCCAGGCAGCTGTTGAACTGCACGCGATAGCCGCGGTTGACGTGCACGTTGCCTGCGTCGTCGGTCCAGGGCACGCGGAACATGATGACGCGCTCGGGTTCGACGATGCGTTCGAGCAGCGCCGCCTTCTCGTAGGCGGGATTCGACTCGATGACCGGCTCGAGTGAGGTGAGCACCTCGGTGACGGCCTGAATGAACTCGGGCTCGTTGGGGTTCTTGGCCTTCACCTGCTCGATGACGCGTTCGACATAACTCATCTTCGTGGGACCTCCTTCAGGGGGAAATGCGCTAACCACTCTATTATAAAGAGGGGGACGGTCGGGAAATCGTTATTTAAAGAACTTGAAACAAAAAGATTCGAGAACGGTTGTGGATGTGGAGGACGATGGTCGCGCAAGCCGCAAAGCCGCCCGACTGCAAGTCGTGTGGCTTTGCGGCTTGCGCTTGAGAGCTCGATGCGTGGGATCGTGCAATTCATGCGGACGAGAACATGTACTCATGTCCGGTTGCTTGTAAGCCGAGCTATCTCTTCTTGATGACCTTCGTGACGCGTTTCGCCTTTTTGAGCGTGGGCTTCTCGCGTTCGACCGCAGCCATCGTGGTGAAAACAAGCGCCGCCAGGACGATGTTGACCACGGATACGGGGTCGGGCACGTGCACGACCAAAAGCGCTGCGAGCTCGTAGAGGATCGAGCCGATGCCGATCACCGCGATTATACTCGTGATAGCTCGCGGGCTGCGCTTATCGTACATCCAGTTGAAACCGATGAAATTGGCGCAGAAGCTCAGAAGCGCCGTGAAGAGGCAGAGCAAGCCTTCGACCCGGAGCAGGAAGGCGAAATCGTAGCCGTTCAGCTGTGTTCCGCCTCTCATTTCCACGTCGAGGTTGCCGACAAGAAAGAACTCCTGATTCTGTGCGTAGGCGAAAACCGTGCAGAAAATGCCGATCAGCACGGCGATGATAGCCCACACAAACAGAGCGTTGAACAGGCGATGCATCCTCGTTCGGATGCGCGTCATAGGGTAACCGTCATCGCCGATCTCGACACCGTCGGCATCGAACCAGACAATGTGCGGTTTGCGCTCGGGCTTCGGCTCGTCAACGAGCCCGGTCTTCTTTTTCTTTCGTGCCATAGAAGGCGGCCTTCCTTCTTGTCGCCGAGGTTTCGGAATAGGTGCTAACAGGGATCATGGTACCAAAAGGCGCAGGTTGTTCGGTGCGCGATCGCATTCTGCGGCGCGTTCACCGCACAAACGACAGCTTTCTATCTGGTGTCCTGCGGCGCCGTGGCGCTTTCGGCTGTCCGGGGAAGAGAAGAGGGCTTCGATGCACGAAGCCCTCTTCTGGGAAACGTTGTTCGAGGATGAAGAAAAAACGTTTACTTGTCCAGCAGACCCTTGGTGATGTCCTCAAGCGTACGACCGCGCGTCTCGACGCCGAAGATCGCAAGCCAGATGGCCATGAAGATGGCCAGCGCGGAGTTGATAACGTACGCACCGAGCGTGCCCATGGGGCTTGCCACGAAGAACGCGATCCACATCGGGCTGAAGATACCGCCCAGACGACCGAAGGCGTTCGCCACACCGGCACCGCGAATACGGCAGGCGGTCGGGAACGGTTCGGACAGATAAATCGCCGACGTGGTGACGGAGTTCGTGAACGTGCACACGCACACGAGGAATCCGAAGAACATGACCAGAGCAGGCTGGTCGGTCGGCAGCATGGACCAAATGGGACCCAGGATGGCGATCAGAACGAAGGTCACGATCAGGATGGTCTTGCGGTTGACCTTTTCGACGTAGAACGTCAGAAGGCCGACGCCCACCGGGATGCCCAGCTGCATGACAACGGTCATGAGCGTGGAGAGGCCCGTGTCGAAGCCGTTCGCCTTCAGGATGGTCGGCGTCCAGGAAATGACCGTGTACACCAGGACGTTCATGACGAAGCAGAGGAACATGGCCGTGAGCGTGCGGGTGATCATCTTCTTGGTGAAGAGGAACTTCCACGGCAGCTGCGTCACGTTCTCGGCATGCTCGCGGCGCTCGATCTCTTCGGCGGGGACTGGCGGAAGCGCCACGCCCTTGGAGGCGATCTTGTTCTCGAGGTTCGACACGATCTTGCCAGCTTCCTCGTTGCGGCCCATGAGGGCGAGCCAACGAGGCGACTCGATCAGGTAGAAGAAGCACAGCACCATCACGACTGCACCGAGGACGCCGCAGAAAACGAACACCTCGCGCCAGCCGGCGATCGGCAGGATGATGAGGTTCATCACAGAAGCGAAGAGCGTACCGCAGTTGGCGATGAGGCCGACGTAGGACTGGTACTTGCCGCGCTTCTGTGGAGGCGTGAACTCGGTCAGCGCCGAATAGCCCGCCGGGAACGCGGCACCAAGGCCGACGCCCATGAAGAAACGGCATCCGGTGAGGAAGTTCGCGTCGGGAGAGGCGGCTGCCACGAAGCAGAATACGGTGAAGAGGCTGCCGCAGACGAGAACCGCCTTGCGACGTCCGATACCGTCGGAGATGGCGCCGGCCAACAGGCCGCCGATCAGGTATCCGACCATCGTAATGGAGTTGAAGAAAGCGAACTGTTCAAGCGTCATGAAGCCCTGATCTTGCAGGACCATGCCGATGGGTCCGCCGACACCCATATCGACAGAGTCGCAGAACGTGAGGCCGGCAAGCAACCACATAACCTTTTTGTGGAAGCCGGAGATCGGGATGCGGTCAAGACGCGCTGCGATTCCGTGGAACGAAGTGTTCGCATCAGCTGAAGCCATTACAATCACCTTCCTTTCTAAAATCCGCCCTGGCGCAACGACAGGGCACGGGGGATGGGGTTCCTGCAACCGTCGCAGGGAGCGGGGATGCAAGATGGGAGTGGGAGTTTCATCCTCTTGAAACGTCTCCGGGTACGGCTCCGACCGAATTGAGGGTACTGCGTCTCTCGCAACAGTTTCGCAACAAAGATTGCTTCCTCCCCTTATTTGTGATCGCGAACCGCAGTGTATTATAGGGAGATTCTAAGGATTATCAACACCTTTACGGACATTTAGAACGTTTTGGGTGATTTCTTGAATCAGCATCTCATTCCGATTGAATGCGTTTCCCGAGGGGACGCCCTCGAGGGGCTTCAGGTTGTCGTTGGCTGCGCAAAGCGTTCACGCCGTTACCGCATCGCTTGCGCAGGGTCGCCGCCGCAGAAGCCTCCTTCGATCCGCCAAGGAGGGTGCAGGGGCGGGGCTCATCTTCGGGCGTGCTACAATATGAAGTGTCCGAGGGGGAGTTGGAGGGGTTTTGGCGACGACGAGTAAGGCCGCATTCAATTCGACGCGGGCTTGGGAGCTTGCCGGATTGGCGTTTTTGTGGCCGTGTCTGCAGTCCTCGGGTTTCTACCCGCTATCGGTGGTTCCATCGATAGCGTCGATGGATGCTGCGACGGTTGCTTTTTTCCATCTGTGCTATTCCATCGAGTTGATCGTCGCTTTCGCCGTGATGATCGCGCTTCGAAGGCGGCTCGAAGCCCTGTTCCGATCGAGTCGGACGATCCCCGTGCTCGGCGGGTTCCTTGGCGCGGTCGGTCACGCTCTCCTGATCGCCTGCGAAGCAGGGTCCTCCTCTTCGCGCATTCTCATTATGGCGGGCATGCCGCTTGTCGCGACATTCGAAGCTGCGTTTGTACTGCTCTGGGGGTGTCGGCTCTCAAGCGATGGCGGAGGCCGGGCGGTGCTCGGTATTGCCATCTCGTTCGCGGCATCGCAGCTGGGGCTGATCGTGGTTTGCAGCGGTTTTTTGCCCTATGCGCCGTTTCTTCTTGTGTGCGCGGTTTGTACGGGAATGTGCGCGGCTTTTTCGGCGCGTGGCGCGTCATTGTCGCGCACGTTCGATCTATCGTCCATGCGACAGCTTCCATGGCGCATGGCTGCGCTCATGATGCTGCTCGTCTACTTTTGCGTCGTCTACGTCCGTCTGCGGATTCCCGAGTTCTCGGGGGATGCGTCGATGTCCAGCAAGCTGTTCGCATCGGTTTTGTGCTTGTGTACTTTTTCCGCAGTGGTGCTCTGTCTCCGACGATTCGCAGATCCGGAGAGCGGGCTCGTTGTGGTGTTCATCATCTTGGCCAGCGTGTATATGGTAGGCCTTTTGATGGTCGCCCTCTTCCCCGACGACGGAAGCGTGCTCGCGCGGCGCGTGTTGATTGCCGGTGAGCACTGCGTGGAGGTTTTCATCTGGATGACCTTCGCTTACGCCGCCGCCCGCAAGCGTTTGTCCGCGGTCCTCGCATTCGGCATCCTCGGTATTCTCTTAGTTGCTTTGCCGTGGATGCTCTCCTTCGATTTCCGCTATCTCGTGCCCATCGCGGAAAGCGTCGTATCGAGCGATGCCCTCAATTCGGTGGTGACGGTGGCGTTGTGCGTGACAGCCTTGGGAACGATCGCGTACCTGAGCGTGTATGCGCTGCAAATCGCCCGGAAAGCTTCCGAGGATGCTCATTCTTCGCACAACGAAGCCGCAAAGAGGGCTTTCGCGAATGTGGGACTGACGGAACGGGAATTGGAGGTGGGGGTCCTAGTTTACCGCGGCTACAGCGCGAAGCGGATTGCCGAGATGCTCTACGTTTCTGAGCCGACGGTGAAAAGCTACACGTCGCGCGTATATCGCAAGATCGGCGTCCATTCGAAGCAGGAGCTGATCGGCTTCGTGGATGGGCGGGATCTTTTCATGTAGCGCGTCCTCTCTCGTATCGCGCCGGTGCTGTTCTGTGAGGCGAACGGGCCGCCGAGCCTCGGTTTGGCCCTGCGGCCCGTTCGCCTCGCGTCTGTTCGATTATCTGCCGTAGTTGATGCCGAAGCTTACTTCGGCATCTTGCAGGCCGATGGAATCGGTGGGGCAGTTGAGCCAGCATTGGCCGCAGGTTTGGCAGCTTTGCACGTAGGCTATAACCGACTTCATATGGTCGGCGTCCATGCGGAAGACGTCCATAGGGCACACGTTCACGCATGTCTCGCATCCGATGCATGAGTCGAGGTTTTGACGAATGACTGACATCAGGCCATCCTTTCGTTCGTGGTTTTCTTCTTGTGTGAGGATCGGTTCAACCGGAGAGGCTAGTTTGCCTCGGGGTAATGCAGCTTGGCGTCCAGGGGATTCTGCGGCACGGGATAGCGGGCGAGGTAGTCTGCGTTCACGTCGCCCGTCCAACGTTCGGGCAGATCGACCTTGCCCCATGAAATGCTGCCGTCTTCGCCTTTCGTCATGGTGAGGAAGTACAGGTACTTGTCGTCGCGCGACGGATAATCTTTGCGGTAATGGTGTCCGCGTGATTCTTTGCGCTCGAGTTTCGCGCGCACTTTCAGCTCCATGGCGAGCAGCAGGTGCTCGGCTTCGTGAGCCTGCCGCAGCGCGTGTCCGGACTGGGCGTAAATCTTGTCTTTAACGAGGTCGCGCAACGTGGTGATGTTCGTCAGCGCCGCGTTGAGGGTCTCTTCGGTCGCACCTCCCCAGTTCATCCATCCCGGAGCCATGATAGAGTGCAGCACTTCCTTGATCCATTCGGGATGGTAGCCGCGCTCCAATGTGGTGGGCTGCAGCGCCTTTTCCTTGAGCTGATCCACCGCGGCTTGCGGAAGCGTCACGTCGCCGACGCCGTCGGCGTACTGGGCGGCGTAGGTTCCGGCATGGAAGCCCTGCACGCTCATGAAGCTGGAAGTGGAGCCGCGCTGGGCTCCGTAGCAGGGCCCTCCGACGTAGCAACCGTTGGTGCCGTCGCCGGCGGCATAGAGGCCGGGCAGGCCGGTCGCGCAGGTGAGGTCGTCCACGCCACACCAGATGCCCGCCGCCGTGTGCACACTCATGCCGACGGCGGCTCCGTAGACGTGCCCCTTCGGCAGGGGGCTGGTCATCTTGCCTTTGCGCGGATCGCTCTCGTTGCCGTTGGTGCTGGCGACCGATGCCGCCGCCCCGCTCTCTTCGCCGTCCATGAGCGTGATGTCGTTGTATTCCAGGTTGAAGCCGTTCGCGAATTCGGTGTAGCGCTCGTTCACCTTCTTCTGCTTGCTCATCGATTCCGCGCTCACGGTGCCGCCGGTCGGCCAGACGGGCTCGAGGTAGGGGTAGGCGTTGTTGGTGAGGGAGTTCGAAGGCGCGTAGCTCGTGGTCATGTGGAAATCCTCGAACTCCAGACCCGTGATGGGCAGGCCGTGGTTGTAGCCGATCCACACGCCATCATAGGTGTCGGAGCCTATCGGATAGCCCATGGGCTTGATCACGCCGTTGCCCGTGGCCAGAACGACCGCCTTCGCGGCGATGGAGACGAACGTCTCGCTTTGGTAGTGCAGGCCCACGGCGCCCATGCAGACTCCGTTCTCCTCCACGATGTCGGTGATCATGATGTGATCGAGGGTGGTCACCCCGTTGTCGTCGAGGACCTGGCAGAACACGCGGCGACGGTCGGGAACGGAATTCTTGTAGCCCTTGAGGTCGTCGTGGTAGATGTTACCGTCAACCCAGAATTCGGTGTCGGCGGCGCGGTCGTAGGATTGGATCCAACCCCATTGCTGCAGGCGTTCGAACGCCTCCTTCGACTCCGCGCACCACGCATCCTCCCAATTCAGATTCGCAAAGCAATCGCAGCTGTTGCGCATGTAGTGATCCCAGGTATCCATATCGGCGTCCAGCTCGGGATCGTAATAGGCCGTGCAGCTGGGCCATGCGGAAAGCCCGCAATAGCCGGGAGTGCCTTTTTCGGCGAGGATGACGCTCTTGCCCGCTGAAGCCGCGGCGTAGGCGGCATTCAGGCCGGTGAGGCCTCCGCCTACCACGAGTACGTCGCAGGTGTATTCGGTGGTGGGTGGAGCCTCGACGGCGGGTGTCGGGTACTCGCCTCGTCGCGGCAGGTAGGTGATATCGGCGGTGGTGTCGGGAACAAGCCCATCGGCGCTTGCGGTCATGCGGGTATCGCTGGCGAATGTTCCCGGTCCATCGGAGTCGGCGCCGTCCGCCTCGGAGCTTTTCTGCGGAGCGCATCCGGCCAGGCCGAGCGTTCCCATCGCTCCGATCGCACCCGCTGCCACGGTCGCATTGCGGATAAACGCCCTCCTTGAGACGCCTGAGCCGCCCGGCACGCCTGAGCCGCCCGGCACGCCTGAGCCGCCCGGCGTTTCTAGTGGTTGAACGGTTTTCTTCATAGTGATCCCTTTCGTTTCTCGACTTTCCGCTGCGTTGGAGCGCGAACCCCCTCGCCGCAGTGCAACCATAGGAAAAGCGGCTCAAGCGGGGAATATACGTTTCGTATATTTCGCGATCCTATACAAAGCGGATGGCGTCGAAGCGCTTCTTTCTGCCGAGGCGTGCGTGCGGCGGACTCCTCGCTGCTGTGCGTGTAGCAAGGAAGCGGCTTGTCCGGCGAAAGGTCGCGATTGCGGCGAAGCCCGCGGGCCGAGAAAAGGAGGCAATGATCCCCGATCGCGTGTTTCACGTGAAACATTTGTTTGCCGAATGAGGAGCCACAAGGCGACGCGTCGAGGGTTTGCTATACTGGCGGCTATGGACGATCTGCATGAGAGCGCCTGTGAAGGCGAGTCGATAGAAGAGGGACACGGCGGCGGCATCCTGGGAGGCGGCGGCTTCGTGAGCGATGGCGGAGGCGGCGTGGAGCGCCTCTTCCCGGATGTCGTAGCGAGCGTTCCCGACGGCAGCATCGAAGCCTCCGATGCGGGCGGCTTCGAGCGCTGGGACGCCGACGAACCAGCCGATACCGAGGCCGCCGAGCGCCTCGAGCGCGAGGGCCGCCGCCGGCCCGCGCTCAACCGCGCCGTGCGCGAGCGCGGGGATGGCTCCGCCGACGATGCGCTCGCCGCCAAGCTCGAGCGCATCAAGCAGGAGCTGAACGCCGTGCCCACGCTGCCGGGCGTGTACCTGTGGAAGGACAAGTCCGGCCAGGTCATCTACGTGGGCAAGGCGAAGCAGCTGCGCGCTCGCATGCGCCAGTACGTGAACTACCAGGACGAGCGCGCGAAGATCCCGCTTCTGGTCGACCAGATCGACAGCTTCGACTACCTCGTGGTGGAGAACGAGCACGAGTCGCTCGTGCTGGAGAAGAACCTCATCAACCAGCATGCCCCGTTCTTCAACGCCGACTTCAAGGACGACAAGTCCTACCCCTTCATCGCGCTCACGAAGGGCGACGTCTTTCCCGCCATCAAGTACACGCGCGAGAAGCACCGCCCCGACACCAAGTACTTCGGCCCCTACACCGACAGCCGCGCCGCCCGCGACATGGTGGACATCGCCCGCCGCGTCGTGCCGCTGTGCGCCACGTCGTGCGCCGATTGGCGCGGGCTCAAGCGCCGCCTCGACAAGGACCCGCTCGCCCTGCTCGACCGCGACGCGCGCCCGTGCTTCGACGCGCACGTGGGCCTCGGCCCCGGCGCGTGCTGCGGCGGCATCACGCCCGAGGAGTACCGGGTCAACGTCAAGCGCATCGAGCGCTTCCTTGCGGGCCAGCACCGCGAGTTCGTCGACGAGCTGACCGAGGAGATGCAGACCGCCGCCGCCGAGCTCGACTTCGAGCGCGCGGCGCGCATCAAGGCCCGCATCGACACGATCAACAGCCTCACCGACAGGCAGCACGCG
Source organism: Enteroscipio rubneri (assembly GCF_963929405.1). NCBI lineage: Bacteria > Bacillati > Actinomycetota > Coriobacteriia > Eggerthellales > Eggerthellaceae > Enteroscipio > Enteroscipio rubneri. Next base: position 537,047 of record NZ_CAWVIN010000002.1, read on the forward strand.
GTGTCCACGCGCAACCTCGACGCCGACGTCGTGGGCCTGTTCCGCGAGGAGACGGTGGCGGGCGTGCACGTGTTCATGGTGCGCGAGGGACGCATCATCAACTCCAACGAGTTCGTGCTGAACCGCGGCAAGGACGTGCCCGACCAGGACCTGCTGCACATGTTCCTCCTGCGCTACTACGACGCCACCACCTCCATCCCGCACGAGGTCATCCTGCGCGATGAGCCCGAGGACAATGACGCCATGGAGGCATGGCTCACGGAGAAGCTGGCCAGCCCCCATGGCGCCAAGGTACGCATCTGCGCTCCGCAGAAGGGCGAGAAGGCCGAGCTCGTTGGCATGGCCGAGACGAACGCGAAGCACACGCTCATGCGCTACAAGGTGCGCACGAACTACGACGACAAGCGCATCAACAACGCGCTTCTGCAGCTGGAGAGCGCGCTCGCCCTCGACGAGCCGCCCATGCGCATCGAGTGCTTCGACATCTCCACCATCCACGGCTCCTACACGGTGGCCTCGATGGTGGTGTTCACGAACGGCAAGCCCGACAAGAATCAGTACCGCCGCTTCAAGATCAAGACGCCGCTCGACGAGGCGAACGACTTCCTGTCCATGCAGGAGGTCATGAGCCGCCGCTACGCGCCCGAGCGCATGGCCGACGAGCGCTTCGGCAGCAAGCCCGACCTCATCATCCTCGACGGCGGCAAGCCGCAGCTGTCGGCGGCGCTCGAGATGTTCGAGCAGATGGGCATCGACGACATAGCGCTGTGCGGCCTGGCCAAGCGCGACGAGGAGCTGTTCGTGCCGTGGCAGGACACGGGCCCCGTCGTGCTGCCCAGCGGCTCGGCGTCGCTCTACCTGGTGAAGCAGGTCCGCGACGAGGCGCACCGTTTCGCCATCACGTTCCACCGCGAGCTGCGCGGTAAGGGCATGACGGCCTCCATCCTCGACGACGTGACGGGTTTGGGCCCGGTGCGCAAGAAGGCGCTGCTCAAGCACTTCAAGTCCTTCAGGAACCTGAAAGGCGCCACGCTCGAGGAGATCAAGGAGGCGCGCGTCGTGCCGAACGAGGTGGCCGAGGAGCTCTACCGCGTGCTGCAGCAGTATAATAACGAGCGGAAGGACGAGCGCGTCGTGGGAGGCGAGGTCGACGAGGTCGTCCGCGCGCCCGCCATCGATGCGACTGACGGCCTGGACGCTGCCGATGCGCTCGACGAGCGTGCGGCCGCCTGCCCGCCCGCAGGCGAGGGCCCGGCCGGCACCTGGTCGCCTGTCGTGGACGAGGCGGTACGGGTTGCCGTGCAGGGTCGCAGCGAGCAAGAAGACATGGAAGGATGACGGTATGGCTGATGTGAATGCCGGATTGGCGGACATGCCCGAGTTGGTTGTAGTGAGCGGCATGAGCGGAGCGGGGCGCACCGAGGCCATGCACGCTTTTGAGGATCTAGGTTACTTCTGCGTCGACAATCTGCCCTCGAGTCTTATCGGCAACTTGCTTGAACTCACCGGAATGCCGGGCCAGCCTGATGCAAAGCGCCGTCTGGCCGTCGTGTGCGATGCTCGCAATCGCGATTTCTTTACAAACTTGAACAGCGAGCTGAAGAAGCTCAAAGCGCTCGGCATCTATTATAGGGTGCTCTTCCTCGATGCTGACGACGAGAAGTTGGTTGCGCGCTACAAGTCGAGCCGCCGCCGACACCCGCTTTGCACGGACGGCTCCTCCATCGCGCAGGGTATCGAGCGCGAGCGCGACTTGCTGTTCGAGTTGCGCGAGAGCGCCCATCACGTGGTAGACACCACCGACATGCTCCCTGCGCAGCTCCGCGCGACCATTCGGGCTCTGTTCGCACCCGGTTCCGAGCAGCAGGGACTGTCGGTGACCGTCTACTCGTTCGGGTTCAAGCATGGTGCGCCGCTCGACGCCGACCTCGTCATGGACGTTCGCTTTCTGCCGAATCCCTACTACGAGCCGCAGCTGCGTGGCCTCACGGGCCTCGATAAGCCGGTTCGCGATTTCGTGCTGTACCGTCCCGAGACCGAAGAGTTCGAAGCGCGCTGGCGGGCGCTGCTCGACTGCGTCATGCCCGGCTACGTTGCCGAGGGCAAGCAGCAGCTCGCCATCGCTGTGGGATGCACCGGTGGGCAGCACCGCTCTGTTGCGCTCGCGGAGTCTACAGGCGACTACCTGAAGACGAAGGGCTACCGCGTGAGCATCGCGCATCGCGACCTGGCGCTTGCCGAGGGCGCCGACGGGCGCCTTGTCGCCGATCCGCGAGCAGCGGCGCCCGGCTCGTTCGAGGATCCGTGCTCCACGGGGCCGGCCTCGGACGATTCTGCGAGTCGCGTGCCCTCGCCGGATTCGAAGGCATAGGATGTCGACGATGGAAATGCCTGCATTCAGTCATGATCCTTCAGCTACCGCTGCGTTCGCGGCGCTCGAATCCGAGCGTTCGGTCGTCGTGCCTGGCGAGCGCCTCCGTGCTGTCGTCATAGGTGGCGGCACGGGCGCTCCGGTATCCATCAGGACGCTTTTGTCCATGGGATTGGAGACGAACGCCGTCGTGGCGATGGCCGACGATGGAGGCTCCACCGGCATCCTGCGCGAGGAGGCCGATGTGACGCCGCCGGGCGACGTGCGCAAATGTATCGCCGCCATGGCCTCCGATGCGAGCGATCCGCTCACGCGCGCATTCAAGTACCGATTCTCCTTCGCACGCAACCATACGCTCGGCAATCTCATGCTCTCGGCGCTCGAGGATGCGGCAGGATCGTTCCCCGAAGCCGTCGCCATCTGCGAGCGGCTGCTGAACGCGCGCGGGCACGTGTACCCCTCCACGCTCGATCGGGTGACCCTTGTCGCGCGAACGCGCGACGGCCGCTACATCGAGGGCCAGGCGGTCGCGTGCCATTCCCGCACGGCGCTTGATCAAGTGGCGCTCAGCGCTGCCGATCGCATCGTTCCCTATGCGCCGGCTCTCACAGCCATCCGCGAGGCCGACCTCATCGTGTTGGGTCCGGGATCGCTCTTCACATCCATCATCCCGAACCTCCTGGTACCTGGCGTCGTCGATGCCATTCGCGCTTCGAAAGGCGCTACCTTGTTCGTGTGCTCGCTCGCCGATATGCAAGGCGAGACGTGGGGTCTGACGGCACGCGAGCATGTCGAGGCTCTTATGGATCACGGGATGCAGGGGCTCGTGGACTACATGCTGGTTCATACTGTCGTACCCCTCCGGCCCGATAGCCCGGCGACGGGTCTGTTCAGCGCTGTCACGGGCGCAGAACCAGAGCATGCCTCGACATCTGGGATGGACGATGCGGTGCTGTCCGGGCGCATTCGCCCTGTACGCGTGAGCTATCATGACGTGCAGGCCATTCAGGCGCAGGGACCGGTCGTTATTGCTCGCAACCTGGTGGATCCGATCCGTCCGACGTGGCACGACCCGAAGGCTCTGCGCGACGCGTTCTCGGGGGTGTTGAAGCTATGTCGTTCACGTCGGAGGTAAAAGACGAGCTCGCACGCGTTCCTCCGGCGTGCACGCATTGCGAGAAAGCGGCGCTTGCCGCACTCGTGCGCATCGAGGGGACACTGTTCCTCAGCGGGCAGGGTGCCTATCGGCTTGAGGTGGCCACCGACGCTCCCGGCGTCGCACGTCTGATTATCAGACTCCTTCACGAACTCTACCATGTTAAGACCCATCTCACCGTGCGTCGCAGCGTGCTGCACAAGACCCCGAACTACTTGATCGAGGTGCCGTCGCAGCTGCATCTGGCCGAGTCCCTCGCGGATATGGGAGTGCTTGCCGACGACGGCGGACTCGAGATGGGGGTCAAGCCCGACCTTGTCGAGAAGCAGTGCTGCTCGGCCGCCTACCTACGCGGTGCATTTCTAGGCGGCGGGTTCGTCGCCGATCCGCGCGGCGATTTCCACTTCGAGATCACGGTCGAAAACGAGGCTTTAGCCGAAGGCATCGTGGAGCTGCTCGACCAGAAGGGCATCAAGGCGCGCATCATGCAAAGGCGCAGTTCCTACATGGTCTACCTCAAAAGCGGCAGCGCCATTCTGGAGTTCCTTGCCTTTACGGGCGCACATCAGAGCGCGCTCGCTATGGAAAACGCGCGCGTTATCAAAAGCGTCCGCAACGATGTGAACCGCATGACGAATGCCGAAGTGGCGAATCAGGCAAAGGCCGCGAGTGCGTCGGTGGATCAGCTGTTCGCCATACGCGTCGTGCTCGAGGCTCACGGTATGGAGAACCTGCCGCCCGCCTTGCAGGAGTTCATCAGGTTGCGGGTGACGTACCCCGATGCCACGATCAAAGAGCTTGGTGAACGCGCAAACCCGCCGCTGTCGAAATCGGCGGTCTACCATCGCGTGCGCCGCATCGAGCAGATGGCGAAGGAGGCGCGAGGGTAGGGCGCTCTTCGGGATACCGACGGACTTGATGCGGCGAGGCGGCGCACGCGCGGGCTCGCCGTACGCCGAGCCCGCCGGTCCCGCAACTCACACACGTCCACGCGCAAGCCAATGAGCGTTGATCGGACAGATGCTTTCCGAGATGTTCAGCAGTACCTCCCGAAAGATCGTGATCTGGTCGGCCTGCTCGTTCTTGCGCCAGATGAGGTGGTAGGGGAAAGCCGCGTCAGGCTCTTCGATGGGCAGGGGAAGGTAGTCATCCAGCGAGCCGGGAAAGAGCCGCTTGGAGAAATTCGAGCGCGGGGTCACCAAGATGCTTTCCTCCAGATTCGAGAACGAGAAATCGCGCGTTGAGTCGGCGAAGATAAGCTCTTGCTCGACAACGACGCCATGGCGGCGGAAGAACTCGTCCACGGCAAGGGTTCCGCGCGCGAAGCCGAGGCCGCCGATGGGGTGTACGACCAACCGTCCCTCCAGATCATGCACGGATATTGCTTCGCGATCCGCCAGCGGGTGCTGGCGACTCACGATGGCCACCAAAGGCACCGTTGCCAGAATGCACGAATCGCAGCGCGGATCGGTCTCTTCGTCTTGCAGGGCGACCTCGACAAACAGATCGATCTGCCTCGACGCAAGCTGATCGAAGGGCGACTGGGTGCCGCAATGCGCCAAGGAGAGCGTGAAGCCGGGATCGTGCGCAGCCAGATATGCTTTCGCCTCGGACACCAACCTCACCATAGCGTCGTCCTCGATGCTCCCCGCCAGGCGGACTTCGCGCGTCGCGGATCTCACGTGCCGTTTGGCCTCATCGTAGAGATTGAGCATCTTCTGCGCGTCGATGCTGAAGACGCGCCCCTGCGAGGTCAGTTCGATCCCCTGGAGGTTGCGTTTGAACAGCGTGCAGCCGAATTCCTTTTCAAGCGCGGCCATGTGCTTGCTCAACGAGGACTGCGTGAGATTGAGATACTTGGCTGCTGCGGTGAAATTCATATGCCGAACAACGACGAGAAACTCGTTCAGATAGCTTGAATTCATGTCCCTCTCCCCGCGAGGCGCTTCGTTTTGGAATGGCATGATTCCATTGCGCGATCGCATTGCGCTCGAATCGTCATGTCTTTGATTCCCCTTCTGGTAAGTATAAATGATTTCAGAGGCATCGTCGTGAAAGGGGGACGTGCCAAAAGACAGCGAATACGAGCAATCTTGAGGCTCGGGGGGATTCGAGAGGCGCTCTGAGCCGTCGATCGAAGAGGAGGAGATGCAACTTGTCAACGAATACCATGAGTCGGCGCACATTCGCCAAGGTGGGCGTCGGATCGGCCCTCGCCGCGGTTCTGGCTCCGGGCTCACTGACCGGATTGGAGCAGGCGAGCGCCGAAGAGCTCAATGCCGACAACGGAGAGGTCAAGCGCATCCGCAGCCACTGCCGCGCCTGCGGAAAGATGGAATGCCCGATCTGGGTCAGCGTGAAGAACGGGCGTGTGATCAAGATCGAGGGGGACGAGTCGGCTATTTCGTCGCATGGCAACTGCTGCTGCAAAGGCCGCGGCGCCATGCAGGCACTATATCATCCCGACCGCATCAAGTACCCGATGAAGCGCACGAATCCCAAGGGTGAGGATCCCGGCTGGGTGCGCATCTCGTGGGATGAGGCCATCCAGCAAGCGGCCGACGGGCTGAGGAAAATCGTCGAGGATCCGAAAAACAACGGGTGGCATTCCATTAAGATTCTGCACGGCACCGGCCGTACCACCACATACGCCACCGAGAGTCTGCCGGCGGTGGTGGGGACTTCCAATCAGGGCTCGACCGCGGGGCAGGTATGCAAGGGTCCGCGTATTGCAAGCGGCGCGATGATCGCCTATGCATCTCCGCACTGGGTGGCCAGCAACGATGGTGCGAAGTGCTTCTTCCAATGGGGTACCAACCAGGAGGTTTCGAACTACGACACGGCCGGCAAGGTGGCCGCTGAGATGAAGTCCAATTCCGAGGTGTCGATCTGCGTTGGCCCGCGGCTGCAGAATCTGGGCAAGGAGTGCGACTATCAGCTGCATCTTCGGCCCGGCACCGATGATGCACTTGCGCAGGCCCTGATCAACGTCATCATTCAGAATAAAACCTACGACGAGCTGTTCATCAAGCGCTGGACCAACGGCCCCATGCTCGTGGTGGACGATCTCGAGCCGAGCGGGTTTGCATGGACGAACAAGTACGAGATGCCCGGCGCCTATCCACTCAATATACGCACCCGTCTGCTCAAGGAGAGCGATATGGTGGAGGGCGGTTCGCCGCAGAAGTTCGCGGTGTGGAACGCCAGGCAGGGCAAGGTCACCTTCTTCGACGCGCCGTCGGGTTTGTGGGAAGGCGAGACGGGCCCGACGTATCCCGACCCGGAGAAGGACTGCGAGGTGCTGCATCCCAGCTACCTGACTCCCGAGGACGACAACTACGACGACACCGCTGCTTTGAACACGATCGATCCGGGCTTTCCCGAGGCGCTTAACCTCGACCCGGCGCTTGAGGGGGAGTTCGAGGTCACGCTGAAGGACGGCAGGACGGTCAGGGCCGTCCCTGTGTGGCAGCGGTTCGCCCAGCGCGTGGCGTACTGGACGCCCGAGCGCGCCGCCGAGCATTGCTGGCTTGACGCCGACCTGATCCGCGAGACGGCGCTTGCCTACAGCAAGGAGCCGGGCATGGGCGGCATCATGTACAACCTACCCATCGAGCATACTGGCAACGCGACCGAGACGTGCCGCACCATCTTGTGCCTGAGCGGCGTCACCAACAATATCGACACGTTCGGCGGCAATCGCGGAAGCGACCTGCTCTACTTCTTGTACAACACCTATTTCCAGTACCATACGCCCTTTGTCGACAATAAACTGACGCCGGACCAATCGGGCCAGTGCGCCGGCGCGGTGGGCGAGGACGGCACGCCGGGCGCGGGGCGCTTCCCGCTCATCCCCTGGGCCGGCCAGGTGGGCAACGCAGCTATCTTCCACGATCAAACCACCTGCACCGACCAAATCATGTCGGGCAAGCCCTATCCCATCCGCGGCATGATCTCATGCACGGGCAGCCACTTCCATTCCGGCAACGCCGTTGCCAACTGGGAGGCATTCAAGACGCTCGATTTCTACCTGGGCTGGGAGCTGTGGTGGACGCCGACCATCGAGCTTGCCGACATCGTCTTGCCGGCGCGCCACTTCTTGGAGAATACGTGCGTGCGCGCTTCGCAGAACGGCGAGGGCGGTTTCGGAGCCATGGTCAAGATCGTCGAGCCGATGGCTGAAAGCAAGTGGGACAGCCTCTCCCTCATCAACGAGCTGGCTCCCGCGCTCGGCGCACCCTGGTGGCCCGCGGATAAGTCGCAGGTCCCGTTCCTCGGGCAGTTCGGCGACGCGCAATGGCCAACCGAGGAGCAGGCGCTCGACATGTCGGTCATCACCATGAAGCCCATGGACTTCATGGGTGGACACGTCATGCAGGCGGGCGGCCCGACCGAGCTGGGGCTTGACGGCGCCCCGTTGCAGTTCGACAGCTACCAGGATTTCTGCGACAAGTTCCAGGAGCATGGGCAGTGGTCGCTCAAGAAAATGTCGCCGTTTGGCTATTACAAGCGCTATCTGTGGGGTTGGCTGCGCTCGGTTGAGGGGTACTTCGATTCCGAGAGCGAGGACTTCATGGTGACCGGTAAGCCCGGTCCGCTCGGATTCCCCACGCCGACGGGCAAGTTCGAGTTGTGGTCGACCGTCTTGGAGTCATACCCCGCCGACACGCAGGGCGTGGAGCGCGAGGTCGGCCTTGAGGACGATTACCTGGCGGCTCTGCCGATCGTGCGCGAGCCCTACGAGAGTCCCTATCAGACCCCCGAGGTCTACGAGGAGTATCCGCTCATCATGACCACCGGGCACCGCAACCCACTGTACTTCCATAGCGAAGGCCGTCAGCAGCCCTACATGCGCGAGCTCTACCCCGTGCCGCATTTCCAGATTCACCCCGACACGGCCGCCCAGCTCGGCATCGAGCAAGGCGACTGGTGCTGGATCGAGTCGCGCCGCGGAAGGGTCCGCGAGACGGCCGATCTGTTCGCCGGCATCGACCCGAGGATCATCGAGGCGGATCACGGCTGGTGGTATCCCGAGCTGCCCGCGCCGAAACACGGCTGGGATCTCTCGAACGTCAACGTCCTGGTCGATCAGTACGCCCAGGACCCCGTTCTGGGCAGCACGACTCTGCGCGCCTATCTGGTGAAGGTTTACAAGGCTACGCCGGAGAACTGCCCGGACGGCCATGTGGTGCCGCGCGATCCCGACACCGGGATCGAGATCATCACCTCGGGCGACGATCCGCGTCTGAGGGAGTGGATGCCCCTGACCGAAGAAGAGAAGGAGGCGCTGTAATGCAGTATGCGATCGTAACCGAATGCAACAAGTGCGTATGCTGCTATGCATGCACGGTTGCCTGCAAAGTGGAGAACAACCCGCCTCTGGGCAACCATTGGACGAAGATCCTGCGCGTCGGCCCCAATCCCATCAACGAAGGCGATACGTTTCCCGACGTGGAGATGTACTACCTGCCGATGAAGTGTCAGCACTGCCGCACGCCGGAATGCGTGAGCGTCTGCCCTACGGGCGCCTCGCAGAAGCTGGAAGACGGCACCGTGCAGATTGACAAAGAGAAGTGCATCGGATGCCAATTCTGCGTGATGGCGTGCCCCTATGCTGTGCGCGCGCTCAACAAGGAAACGAAGGTCGTCGAGAAGTGCACGATGTGCGAGCAGCTGATCGCGGCCGGCGGGCAGCCGGAATGCGTGAGCGCCTGTACCGGAGGCGCCCTGCACTTCGGCGACCTCGATGACGCGTCGAGCGAGGTATCAAAGCTGGTCGCCGAGGCGGGCGACAGGGCCCATACCCTGCCCGACGTCGGCAACGGGCCGACAAACATCTATATCCTCGACAAGCAGAAATGGAGGCTGTGAACATGGAGCTCCAGTGGCCTCTCGTAGTCTTCACCACATTCATATGCCTTTCCGCCGGGACGTTCGGGTTCATCTCCGTCGCCTCGATGAAGAAGGAGTATGCGCGCATACAGCTCCCCGGCCTCATTACGGCGTTTGCCGCGCTCGTGATCGGAGGACTGGCAAGCGTTCTGCACCTCCAGACGCCGGCGCGCTACTTCGGCCAGTTCGGCAATATCACGTCGGGCATCAACCAGGAGCTCATCGCGCTTGGCCTGGTTGCCATCACCATGGTGGTCTACTTCGTGCGGCTCAGGCGAAAGGGCGATGTCGGAAGGGCGGTCAAAGTCGTCTCGGCGCTGCTCTCGGTCGTGCTCGTGCTCGTGATGAGCCATTCCTACATGATGGCGTCCATGCCCGCATGGAACACCATTTTGCTGCCGCTGTACTACCTGTTGGATGCCGCCTCGCTGGGAGCGCTTGTCATGGCGCTGCTCATGGCCGTCTGCACGGAGGATGACACGGCTTGCTCGAAGGCGATCGTCGTCGCGATTGCGGCCGTCGTCCTGCTCGCGCTCGCAGTCGTGGCCTTCGCTGTCTTTTTCTGCTCGCTTGCCGGCGCCGGATACACGCAGGCGATGCACGTCGATCTGCTGACGGTGCCTCCTGTCGATCCCGCCTCGATTGGCGAGCGGATGCTCTCGGGCGATCTTGCCATGCTGTTCTGGGGCGGCGTCGTGGCGGTGGGACTCGTCCTTCCGCTGGCGGCCCTGGTCGTCTCGCGCAAGGCACCCCGGGCAAGCGTTGGGGCGACGGCGACGGCGGTCGTCCTGGTTCTTCTGGGCGGGCTGGCCTTCCGCGCGTTGCTCTACTGCGCCGGCGCCTCCCTGCTGGTTTACTGACATTGAGCGATTCCGCGCGCCCGCCTGCCACGCGCACGGGCGCGCGGATACGCGCGGCACCTGAGAGGATGCAGTTATGGAAGCAACGAATTTGGCGGAGCTTGACGACGCCATGCGCCATCGTATGGAGATGTACGCCTTGCTGGCGCGCCTGTACCGCGAAGAAGTCGACGGGGATCTTCTGCAGATGCTGCAGGAAGGCGGCGTGACGGTCTCTGGGGACGCATCGCTTGACGAGGGATTGTATCTCATGCGGCGCTATCTCGCATCGTTCGATGCATCGACGCTCGATCTGGCGAAAGACTACGCCAAGGTATTCTGCGGCGCCGCTTCGACCAACAAGACCGCGGCCTATCCCTACGAGTCGGTCTTCACGAGCGAGAAGGGCCTTCTCATGCAGGAGGCTCGCGACGAGGTGCTTGCGTGGTACCACCGTTACGGCCTCGGGCGAAGCGAACGGTATCACGAGTGCGAGGACCACGTTGCGCTCGAGTTCGAGTTTTTCGCATTCCTCATCGGCAAGTATCTCGATGCGTCCGCGTCCGGGCAAGCGGCCTCGGCCGAACAGCTGCTGGCCGCACAGCGGGATTTCATGCAGGGACACCTGGTCAATTGGGTGCCGGCGTTCTGCCGGCACGTGAACCTCCGAGCGAAGACGGACTTCTATCGCGGCTTGGCGCAGTTGACGGCGGCCTACGTGAAGCGGGATTTTGCCGCATTGAAGGAGACGGCGGGCGCATTCGCGAGCGCGGAGCGGTGCTAGCATGGCTGGCGAAGCGGGCTCGGCGAAGCCGAAGGCGCCTCATGGCCCGAGCATGGGCCGCCGGGATTTCGTGTACGCAGCCGGCGCGATAGCGGGATTGGCGTGCGTGGGCGGCGCCGCGAAACTCGCGCCCGGAGACGAGAGTCTGATTCGACCGCCGGGAGGCGGCGACGAACAGGAGTTTTTTGCCCGGTGCACGCGCTGCGATCGCTGCCGCAGCGCGTGTCCCACCCGGGTCATCGCGCCGGCGACGCTCGAGGACGGACTGCTCTCAATTCGAAGCCCCAAGATGAACTTCAAGTTGGGATGGTGCAATTTCTGCGGGGCGTGCGCCGAAGTCTGTCCGACCGGCGCGCTTGCGACGTCGGGCGGCGCGCGCTTCGCGTTCGATCCGATGCCCGATGACGAGTTCTTCGAAACGTCGCTCGTGCTAGGGCATGCGGTTGTCAACGAAGACCGCTGCATCGCCTGGAAGGGGCAGAGCGCATGTGTTCTGTGCTCGCAGGCGTGTCCCTACGAAGCGATATCGCTTGACGAGTACGACAGGCCTGTGGTCGATGAGAACGCATGCAACGGCTGCGGGGTCTGCGAAAACCGCTGTCCGTCCTCCAGGCTGTTGAGCTATGGGGGAGGGGATGTGCGCGGCATCGAGGTGGAGCCTGCGCTCGTGCGCTGACGGAGCACCTCTCCTTCGAGAAAGAGTGCGTGTCATGAAAAGAAAGATTCCGGTGACGTATCTCCGCGTGGCTGCCATGCTTTTGTTTTTTGCGCTCGTGCTTGTCGGGCTTGCGACGAACCTTGCGCCGGGTACCCCGTCCTCGTTCGGATTCGGCAGCATCGCGGCGATATGTCCGCTCGGCTCGCTTGAGGTGCTCATCGCATCGAAGACGTTCATCCCGCTGGCGGTGGCCTCCTTGGCGTGCCTGATCATCATCGCCTTCGTGCTGGGCAAGGTGTTCTGTGGCTGGGTCTGTCCCGTGCCCCTGTCCCTGCTGCTCGCCCCGAAAAAGGAGCGCGAGCTTTCCCGCGAGGCCGACGACGAGGACGGCGACCCCGTCTTGTCGCATCCTCATCCCGAGACGAGGGCGCGCCCTCGTTTTGATTCGCGCTTCGCGGTGCTTTTGGGTGCGCTGGGTTCAACGGCGGTGTTCGGATTTCCGGTTTTCTGTCTTGTGTGCCCGATCGGCCTGACGTTTTGCCTCGTCATCGGGCTGTGGCGGCTCATTGGTTTCAACGAGCCATCCTGGCTGCTCATCGTGTTCCCGCTGCTTCTCGCCCTCGAGCTGTTCGTGTTCAGAAGGTGGTGCCATAAGATATGCCCCCTGGGCGCGATCATGTCGCTCGCGAGCAGTCTGAACACGCGGCTGCGGCCCCATGTTGATCGAAGCAAGTGCCTGCGCACCACCGAGGGCATCGCCTGCACCCGATGCAAAGACGTCTGCTTTGAGGAAATCAACCTGCACGACGTTGACCATTCAAGGCCCCTGTGCGAATGCACGAAGTGCAAGGACTGCTCGTCGGTTTGCCCGGTCGGCGCCATCAGTTTCGGCAAGACGAAGCAGCCACGTCCTTAAGACGCTGTCCGCTCAAACGCCATAAATCCATACATGCATGCTGTCTGCATACGCGCAGACAGCGGTTTTACGGCTGAAATCGGCCGTTCACCTTCGTGCTCGACATATCGGGCAGGTGGCGATCGAGAGACGCGGCTAGAATGGTGCGCGTTCGTGTTGTATCATCGTATTCATGCCGTAATTGAGTAAGAGTATCTTTATGAAAGGGGATACGCATGGCAACCAAAGTAGGCATTAACGGATTCGGTCGCATCGGCCGCCTGGCGTTCCGCGCGATGGTGGACGACCCGGAGATCGACGTCGTTGCCATCAACGACCTCGGCGACATTCCGACGATGGCCCACCTGCTCAAGTACGATTCCATCCACGGGCGCGCCTTCGACACGGTCGAGGTCACCGAGGACGGCTTCGTGGCTGACGGCCATGCGGTCAAGGTGCTCTCCGAGCGCGAGCCGGCAAACCTGCCCTGGGGCGAGCTGGGCGTCGACGTCGTCGTCGAGTCCACGGGTTTCTTCACCGACGGCACGAAGGCCAAGGCGCACCTCGATGCGGGCGCCAAGAAGGTCGTCATCTCCGCGCCGGCTAAGAACGAGGACATCACCATCGTCATGGGCGTGAACGACGACCAGTACAACAAGGACGAGCACAACATCATCTCCAACGCTTCTTGCACGACGAACTGCCTGGCCCCCTTCGCGAAGGTGCTCATGGACAACTTCGGTATCAAGCGCGGCTACATGAACACCATCCACTCCTACACGAACGACCAGAAGATCCTCGACCTTCCCCACAAGGACCTGCGTCGCGCCCGCGCGGCCGCCATGTCGATGATCCCCACCACCACGGGCGCGGCCCGCGCGGTATCGCTCGTACTGCCCGAGCTCAAGGGCAAGCTCGACGGCTTCGCCACCCGCGTTCCCACGCCGGACGGCTCGATGGTCGACCTCACGGTTGAGCTCGAGAAGGACGCCACCGCCGAGGAGATCAACGCCGCGATGAAGGCCGCCGCCGAAGGCCCGCTCAAGGGCATCCTGGAGTACACCGAGGACCCGATCGTCTCCATCGACATCGTGGACAACCCGCACTCCTCCATCTTCGACAGCAAGCTCACCATGGTGCTGGGCGGCGAGGGCAACTTCGTCAAGTGTATCTCCTGGTACGACAATGAGTGGGGTTACTCGAACAGGGTTAAAGATCTGGTGAAGATTTTGCTCTAACGAGCAAAATCTCTGTCGACGCTGCGGGGCGCTGGGGCACCCGATCTTCGCACGATGCCGCGGACTCGCGTACCCAAGTACGCATCGCCCGCGCCATCCCGCGAATCTCGGGCACCGCAGCGCCCCTCGCTGTCTTACTACGCCAACCTGTTCGACAAAAAGAAAGACTTTTAGGAGGGCCCTATGGCCGATATCAAAACCATCGACGAGCTGGACGCCGCCGGGAAGCGCGCGCTCGTGCGCGTCGACTTCAACGTGCCGGTGAAGGACGGCGCCGTCGCCGATGACACGCGCATCCGCGCCGCGCTGCCCACCATCGAGAAGCTCGTCGCTCAGGGCGCGCGCGTCGTGCTCATGAGCCATCTCGGCCGACCGGCGGGCGAGGGCTGCGAAGAGGCGTTCTCGCTGCGCCCTGCCGCCCAGAAGCTCTCGGAGCTCTTGGGGAAGCCCGTCGTGTTCGCGACCGACACGGTGGGCGACGACGCGCGCGCGAAGGCCGCGTCGCTGCGCGACGGCGACGTGCTCGTGCTGGAGAACCTGCGCTTCGATGCGCGCGAGAAGAAGAACGACCCCGCGTTCTGCGAGGAACTGGCCGCGCTCGGCGACGTGTACGTCAACGACGCGTTCGGCACCGCGCACCGCGCCCACGCCTCCACGGCCGGCGTCGCGGCGCTGCTGCCGGCGTACGCGGGCTACCTCATGCAGCGCGAGGTGGGCACGCTCTCGGGCATGCTCGAGGAGCCGCGCCGTCCCTTCACCGCCATCCTCGGCGGCTCGAAGGTGTCGGACAAGATCAAAGTCATCGACGCGCTCATGGACACGTGCGACACGCTCATCATCGGCGGCGGGATGTGCTTCACGTTCCTGCTGGCGCAAGGCAAGGCCGTGGGCACGTCGCTCAAGGAAGAGGAGTGGGTCGAGCGCGCGGCGGCCATGATCGCCAAAGCCGAGGAGTGCGGCGTCAAGCTGCTGCTGCCGGTGGACGTCGTGTGCGCCGACCGCTTCGCCGAAGATGCCGAAACGCTCACGGTTTCGGTCGACGACATCCCCGGTGATATGATGGGCCTCGATATCGGGCCCGAGACGGCGAAGCTCTACGCCGACGCCGTGGCCGAGGCCCAGACCGTGTTCTGGAACGGCCCCATGGGCGTGTTCGAGATGCAGCCGTTCGAGGCCGGCACGAAGGCCGTGGCCGACGCCGTGGCCGCCAACGCCGACGCGGACACCATCATCGGCGGCGGCGACAGCGTGGCCGCCGTCAACAAGTTCGACCTGGCCGACAAGATGACGTTCATCTCGACCGGCGGCGGCGCCTCCATGGAGCTCGTGCAGGGCGAGGCGCTCCCGGGTGTGGAAGCGCTTAAGAAGTAGAAGATGTCCCGCATGGGGGTTTGCCCCCCCCCATGCGGGATGTTTCGATGGAAAGGAAGACCTAATGGCACGCAAACCCATGATGGCGGGCAACTGGAAGATGAACAATACCGTGGCGGAAGCTGTGGTGCTCACGCAGGAGCTGTCCAATCGCTACAAAGGGTCATGGTCCGACCGCGCCGAGGTGGTAATCTGCCCGCCGTACGTCGACCTCAAACCGGCCGTGACCGTACTCGATTTCGACAAGACGAAAATCGCGGTGGGCGCGCAGAACGTATACTGGGAGCCGAAGGGCGCATTCACCGGCGAAATATCCATTCCCATGATCAAGGAGATCGGCTGTACGCACTGCATAGTTGGCCACTCGGAGCGCCGCGAGCTGTTCGGCGAGACGAACGAGGACGTCAATCGTAAGGTTAAGGCGTTGCTCGCGGCCAATATGACCCCCATCGTGTGCGTGGGCGAATCACTTGCGGTGCGCGACGAGGGCACCACTGACGAGTACGTCACCGCGCAGGTGCGCGCAGCCTTCGCGGGCGTCGAGCCCAACGATGTTGCGCGCAGCATCGTTGCTTACGAGCCCATCTGGGCCATCGGGACGGGACGAACGGCGACGCCCGAGCAGGCTGAGACCGTGTGTGCCGCCATCCGCGCCACGCTCGCCGAACAGTTCGGCCCTGAGGCTGCGGAATGCGTCCGCATCCTGTACGGAGGCTCCGTCAATCCCGGCAATGTTGAGGGGCTCATGGCGAAGTCGGATATCGACGGGGGGCTCGTTGGGGGCGCAAGTTTGGATGCCGCCTCGTTCGCCCAGCTCGTCGAAGCGTGTCTGTAGTCCCGCCTTTCATTCTGAGCGGAGTGAACGAAGTGAATGCAATCGAAGGATCCCATGCGGCTTCGGTCGACGATCTCGCCTTGCCGGCATGCCTCATTATAATGGACGGATTCGGCTTAGCTCGGCCCGGTTCCGGCAACGCCATCTCACTCGCCGACACCCCGAACCTCGATAAGATGTTCGCGGAGCGCCCGTGGACGCGCCTTGAGGCGTCGGGTGAGGCTGTGGGCCTGCCCGAAGGACAGATGGGCAACTCCGAGGTTGGGCACCTCAACATCGGCGCGGGGCGCGTGGTGTTCCAGGAGCTCACCCGCATCAACCGCGCCTGCGCCGATGGCTCGCTGGCGGCGAACACCGTGCTAAACGACGCGTTCGCTGCGGCACGCGAGCCGGGCGCGGCGCTGCACCTCATGGGGCTCGTGTCCGACGGCGGCGTCCATTCCTCCAACGAGCATCTCTACGCGCTCGCGCGCACCGCGAAGGAGGCCGAGGTCGGGCATATCGTGGTGCATTGCTTCATGGACGGCCGCGACGTGCCGCCGAAGAGCGGCGCGGGCTACCTGGAGGAGCTCGAGGCCGTGCTGGCCGAGCTCGCGGACGAGGGTTGCAAGGCCGAGATTGGCAGTATCTCGGGACGCTACTACGCCATGGATCGCGATAACCGGTGGGAACGCGTCGAGCGGGCATGGCGCGCCGTCGTGGCCGCCGAGCCGTGCACGGATGCAACGCCGGCCGAGATCATGGCGGCCTCCTATGCCGAAGGCGTCACCGACGAGTTCGTCGTGCCCACGGCGCTCTCCGACCGCGGGATGCGCGAGGGCGATGCGGTCGTGTTCTTCAACTTCCGTCCCGACCGCGCACGCGAGATCACGCGCGCCCTGGTGGACCCCGGGTTCGCCGGCTTCGATCGCGGCGCGTACCCGCAGGTGAGCTTCGTGTGCCTGACCGAATACGATCCAGAGATTCCCGCGCCGGTCGCCTTTGCGAAGGAGTTTCCCGAAAACGTCTTGGCCGATACGCTTGCCGAAGCGGGTCTTCGCCAATACCACATCGCCGAAACGGAGAAGTATGCTCATGTGACGTTCTTCCTGAACGGCGGCCGCGAAGAGCCGAAGGCGGGGGAGGAGCGTGCGCTCATCCCGAGCCCTAAAGTGGCCACGTACGACCTCAAGCCCGAGATGAGCGAGCCCGATGTGGCCGCCACGCTGGCCGCGGCCATCGACGACGGCGTGGCCGACGTCTATATCGTGAACTTTGCGAACTGCGATATGGTGGGCCATACGGGCGTCATCCCGGCCGCCGTGGCCGCCGTGGAGGCGGTGGATGCGGGCGTGGGCGAGGTGCTCGCAGCGCTCGAGCGCGCGGGCGGCGTGGCACTTATCACAGCCGATCATGGCAATGCCGACAAGATGATCGCCGAAGACGGCAGTCCCTTCACGGCTCATACGACGGCGCTCGTGCCTCTCGCGCTCGTCGATTTTTCGGGACGGGGACGAACGCTCGACGGCTCCGAGGGCGCGCTCTGCGACATCGCACCAACGCTTCTGGACCTTGTAGGTCTCGAAGCTCCGGCTGCTATGACGGGCAGAAGCCTTCTCGTGTCGGCGCATGCTTGCCCCGATCCGCACGTTTCGCTATACTGAATAACTCGCATACCGATATCACTTTGAACGAAAGAAGAGACCAACCTTGAACCCGCTTCTCATCATCACGCTCATTCTGCTCGTCGTTTCGGGCGTCGGCCTCATCGTATTCATCCTGTTGCATTCCGGCAAGGGCACGGGAATCTCCGATATGATCGCCAGCTCGGTGTACTCCACGCAGACCGGCACGAGCATCGTCGAGAAGAACCTCGACCGCATCACCATCGTGTTCGCGATCGTGTTCATGCTGTCGCTCATTGTGCTCATGATCATCTACCCGCATGGCACGATCGCATCGAGCTAGACGGCAAAATTGACGAAAAAGGTTCTTCACAAGGGGAGTCAGTTCGGGTAGAATAATCTGCGTTGCGCAAAGCGCGAGCAATGTCGGAGTGGTGGAACGGCAGACACGCTAGCTTGAGGTGCTAGTGCCCACACAACGGGTGTGCGGGTTCAAATCCCGCCTCCGACACCAGCAAAATCGAAACACCTGCTTCTGCAGGTGTTTTTTGCATTCGGGCCCAAAACTCCTGCATCGCAGCCTCAGGTCCGCCCTGCGTTCTGCCGCCTGGTGCATTCGGTCCATCACCGCGTATCTTCCGATAGGGTTTGGTGCGGCTTTCCGTCGTCAGTCGCGAAGTCGAGGAACGTGCGGACGATCGGAGACGGTTTGCGTCGTCGGTTCCAGGCGATTCTGATCTCTCGATATGCGGGGTGCTCGAGGTCGGTTGTAACGACCCGGTATGGGGCGCGCAGCAGGCTCAGCTCGTAATCGAGGCTTATGCCGAGTCCGCTTTCCACCATGGCTACGGCCACAGCGTCCTCGCGCACGCTGTAGTCGATGCGAGGGCGAATGCCATAGGCGCGGAAGTACGATCTGAATCGATTGCCGTCTCCCTCTTCGATCATAATGAAAGGATGCCTTTCGAATTCCGAAAGAGGGAGCGGGCAGTCTGTCGGACCGTCGAAATGCTCGGGAAGCACCGCGACGATTTTGTCGCGGAAGAAAAACCGGCTTTCGAACTTAGCATCGACCGGATCGACGAGAAAGCCAAGATCGACACGGCCCTCATGCAGCCAAGTCTCAATGTCGGAATAGGTGCCGTGCAGTATTTCGAAGTCGATCCCCGGATAGTCTGCTTTGAACGAGCCGATGATCCGGGGGAGTGCGTGGGTGGAAATACTGCTGAACGACCCGATACGCACCAGTCCCGTTTCCAAGCCTTTGCAGGCGTCGATCTGCTCATGAAGCGCTTCTTCGGCTGCGACGAGGTCTTGGACGAACGGAAGCAGCCTCTCGCCGTCCGACGTCAACGATACGCCGTTGCGGTTACGTGCGACGAAGGTCACGCCCCATTCTGCTTCGATCGAGTTCAGAAGATGGGTGATGCCCGATTGCGTGTAGCCGGTCTTCTCTGCGGCTTTCGTGAGGCTTCCGAGCCTCACGACTTCGATAAGCGTGCGATAGCGTCTGCTCATAAGCATGCAGCTTTCTCATGAATAAAATTATAAACATGCGTTTCACAAATATACAGCAGCCGCTTACCATATGTTTGGCAAAGATGCGGTCTATCGAAAAAAGGAGCAGCAGCATGTCTCAGAGGAAGAGCGAGCTTGTGCTTATCAGTATCGCGATGGCATGGGGTCTTTCGTGGCTGTTCATGAAGATGGGCATCGAGGGACTCTCGCCGCTCGATATCGTGTTCCTGCGCTTCTCCGTCGCCTTCATCGCGGTCGCCGTCGTATTTCGCCGCCGGCTGCGCGGCATCTCGCGTTCCACGGCGCTCTGCGCCTGTGCGAGCGGAGCCGTCCTTTTCGGGGTGTGTACGAGCGTCCTGTACGGACTCGGCACCACCATGGCCTCCACGGGCGGCTTCATAATCTCAATCCAGGTGGTGTTCGTCGCTGTTTTTCAAGCCGTGCTCGTCAGGAAGCTGCCGCGGCTGGGGATTGTGATAGCGGCCGCACTCTGCATCTCGGGCGTGTGCTTCCTCACCGATGCGAATCCGCTCGACTTCGATGCCGGCTCGCTATGGATACTGCTTGCAGCTTCCCTCAATGCGGTGTACATCGTGTTCGTCGGCTCCGTCTCGCATCGGGTGGACTCCTTTCAGCTTGGGGCGTTGCAGCTGGGCGTCGCGGCGCTTCTTGCAGGCGCAGGGACGGTATGCTTCGAAACGATCGTGCTTCCCGCGACGCCGCAGCAGTGGATCGCCGTTCTCGGGCTCGGGCTTCTGTGCAGCGCATACTGCTTCGTGATGCAGCCCGTCGCGCAGCAGAATTCGACGCCTGAACGCGCGGGCATCATCTGGTCGTCGGAAGCATTGTTCTCGGCGGTGTTCGCGTTCGTCTTGTTGGGCGAGCGGTTTGCGCCGCTCAACTACCTCGGTGCCGCGCTCATGATGTCCGGTGTGGCGATCGCCTTGACGGATTGGGATCGAGTGCGAATGCGGCTGCGCGCCCCGACCGCGTGCAGTGCGGCCGACGGCGCCGAAGCATCGCGTTGATCGACTGGCCGAAGAGCGGCGAGGGCGGCGGCAAGGAGCAGGCGACGGCTTGTCGCCGACAGCCTCATTTTTATCCGACGGTTTCGAAAGTGCGCTATGATGGTCGGATCCGCCCGCATGAGGCCTTCGAGGTAAAGAGCGTCGCGCAACCCGTGCAGGCAGCCTGTCGGAGGGCCGGCCGCTTGCGAGGGACGGCGATTATTCCGTTCGAGCACGAAAGAGGACGCGCCATGGCCAAGGCGTTCGCATCGAAAAATCCCGTATCGCAGCGTATGCGCTCCATCAGGCGCGTGCTCTGGATCGTCCTCATGCTCAACCTTGCCGTCGCTGCGGCGAAGTACGTCTACGGCGTGATCAGCGGTTCGGCTTCCATGCAGGCCGACGGTATTCACTCGGTGTTCGACTCTGCCGGCAACGTCGTTGGGTTGGTAGGCATCGCGCTCGCGGTGCGCCCGGCGGACGAGGGGCATCCTTACGGTCACGCCAAGTTCGAGACCTATGCGAGCCTCGCCATCGGCGCATTGCTGCTTCTGGCTGCCTTCGAAGTAGGCTCGAGCGCGATCGCGAAGCTTGTTTCCGGGGTCTTTACGGTCGAGGTCACGCCGATCTCTTTCGCTGTCATGATAGGAACGCTTGCAGTGAACCTGGGCGTGACGACG
Organism: Enteroscipio rubneri; assembly: GCF_963929405.1. NCBI lineage: Bacteria > Bacillati > Actinomycetota > Coriobacteriia > Eggerthellales > Eggerthellaceae > Enteroscipio > Enteroscipio rubneri. The sequence goes on from NZ_CAWVIN010000002.1 coordinate 557,895, forward strand.
TACGAGCGCCGCTGCGCGAAACGGCTTAAAAGCGAAGTGCTTGCGGCAGATGCCAATCACACGCTCTCCGACGCGCTCGTATCGGTGGGGGTTATCGTTGGACTCGTCGCGGTTTCGCTCGGATTTCCCATAGCCGATCCTATCATGGCGCTGGTGGTCACGCTTGCCATCCTCGCGACCGCCTACGATGTCTTCAAGCATGCATTCGCCACGCTTTCAGATCATGCGCGCATTCCCGAGGACGATCTTCGGGCGACGGCCATGTCGATTGCGGGTGTGCGGGGCGCCCACCGAATCCGCACGCGCGGCACGGAGGGCGAGGTGTACGCCGATCTGCATGTGCTTGTGGCTCCTGACATGACGGTGGTTGCAGCCCATGAGCTGGCGGAAGCGGTCGAGTGCTCTGTCCAGCGGCGCTATCCGAATGTGGTAGAGGTCCTCGTGCACATCGAACCCGATGACGGCCATGAAGAGTAGGACGATACAAGCGGTGTGTTTCGACGTGGGCTCGACGCTCATCAGACCGTGTCCCTCGGTGGCTGAGACGATGGCGCGAGTGGCGGCGGAGCGCGGTCATGACCTCACGGTGCGCGATTTCGAGCCGTATATGCCTGCGATGGACGCCTACTACGAGGCCGAATACTTGCGCGATGGCGACTTCTGGTGTTCGCACGAAGGGTCGACGGCCATCTGGCTCGATCAGTACCGCTATGTGTGCCATCTGGTCGGCATAGGACACGATGCTGACGGCATGGCTGGCGAGGTCCATGCGGCGTTCGAACGTTCCGACCACTGGGAAGCCTATCCCGATGTTCTGGGATGCCTGCGCGCGCTCAAGGAACTCGGGTTGCTGCTTGCCGTCGTCTCGAACTGGGACGCGGGTTTAGAAGATCTGCTGCGTGGCATGCAGCTGCTGCCGTACTTCGACGAAGTGGTGTCATCGGCAGTCGTGGGCTACCGCAAGCCCGATCCCGTCATATTCGATCTCGCATGCGAGCGCTTGGGTGTCGGGGCGGCGCATGTTGCTCATATCGGCGACCGTCCTGACGCCGACGGCGACGGGGCTTCAGCCGCAGGAATCCGCCCCATCATCATCGACCGTCGCGATGCGGAAACCGACTGTCCTCACGTCCGCGTGAGAACCCTTTCGGACATTCCAAGCTTGCTGTAGGTGATGCTTCACACGTCGAAGCCCCCCGGCCGGTTCGGACGCCCGGGCCCGCCGGCAGCGAAAGAGCTCCAACGAGCAGGCGGCTCTTGCGGGCGGAGGCGCATGGGATGAGGGGCTTTCGCACCTGCTCGGCGGCTCCGCACGTCCTCTCCCTGCGAGAGTCGCCTCGTAGGTTGCAGGTCTACTTGCGCCTTCCCGCGTTCGGGCCGCTCGTCCAGTGCCCCTCCTCCCAGAGGCTCTGCGCTACGGGCGCCCAGTGGTCGGCCGTAGCGTGCGTCTTGGCGCAGAGCGCTGCCGCGTCCTCCGGCTCTTCCAGGTCGGTAGAGTGCGCGCCCGAGGCAGCCACCATCTGGGCCAGGCGGTCTTTGTTGTCTAGCACGGGGCAGGGGCGCAGGTGGTTGTCGTTGAACGGCTGGTTGTCGTGGTAGGCCATGAACAGCGGCCGCTTGAGCGCTTCGAGGATAGGCGTGGTGCGGATGTTCGCGTCGGAGAAGTGGATGAACGCGCAGGGCTCGATGTCGCCGTTTGCATTGATGTGCAGGTAGCGCCGCCCGCCGGCGATGCAGCCTTGCGTGAACTCGCCGTCGTTCCAGAAGTCCATGGTGAAGATGGGCTTCGTCTTACGGAAGGCTCTGATCTGGCGGTACATGAACGCACGGTCCTCAGCTGTGGCAAGGAGGTCGGTCGGCGCCGAGGCCCCCACGGGCATGTAGGTGAAGAACCAGGCGAACTTTGCCCCGCGCGCCACGAGGTCGTCGATGAACGCCTCGCTGCCGATGGAGGCGGCGTTCTCGTGCGTGTAGCAGCATGACACGCCGAAAGGCAGGCGGTGGCGCTTGAGCACGGCCATGGCGTGCACGACGGCCCGGTACATGCCGGAGCCGCGGCGGGCGTCCGTGGCCTCCTCGAAGCCCTCCACCGAGATCGCGGGTATGAAGTTCCCCACGCGCAGCATGTCCTCGGCCAGCGTGTCGTCAATGAGGGTCGCGTTTGTGAACGCCGTGAACGCGCAGTCGTCATGCTTCTCGCACAGCCGGATGATGTCCCGCTTGCGCACGAGCGGTTCGCCGCCCGAGAACAGGTAGAAGAACACGCCCAGCTCCTTGCCCTGCTCCACGATGGAGTCCAGCTCCTCGAACGAGAGGTTCAGCCGATCGCCGTACTCGGCAGCCCAGCAGCCGGTGCAGTGCAGGTTGCAGGCGCTCGTGGGGTCCACGAGCATGGCCCACGGCACGTTGCAGCCGTGCTCGGCCGCTGCGGCGTCCTGGCGGCGCAGGCCGATGAGGCTTGCGTTCACGAGGAAGTTCTCGATCGCCTTCTCGCGCACGCCGGGATCGATATCGGTCCACAGGCTTCTTAGTAACGTCATCCAGTTGTTGTCGGGATCGTCGATTACCTGGTGGAACAAAGCACGTTGCTCCACCAGGTAATCGTTGGGCATCAGCACGTCCACGGCCCTGAGGATCTTGGGCAGCTGCACATCCGGGTCGCCCCCTTGCACGTATCCGAGGATGGTTCGCGCGATCGCTGCCTGCGCGCTTTCGGCCAGCGTCTTCTTCGTTTCCGCCATGTACCGCTCCTTTGTTGTAGAACCCCGTTCGCCCCAAGGGCCGTGCTGCGCGCCCGTCGCAGCGAAGGCCGCCGTAAACGGCGGCCTTCAATATCGACCGGGCACGTCGGTTTTTCGATACAGCAGTATAAAAACGATGTTTTACACGAGCATTGCAAAGGCGGATCGTTCAACGAATCGTAACGCGCACGTGAAGATGCGTCTGCGTTAGACCATCCCGAGCCACACGGCGATCTTCGGAACGTAGCCCATCGCAAAAATCGCCAGGATGAGCGCTGGGATGCCGAATTTAAGCCATAACCGTGACCAGGCTGGGAATCTTGCGCCTTTGCCGGCGTCTGCTTCAGCCAGAAAATTATCCCAACCCCAACCGCTCTTTGTGACACAGAACAAGACGAAAAACAGGCTGCCGAGCGGCAACAGGTTGTTTGAGACGATAAAGTCCTCGATGGATTGGATGTCGCCAAGAGCGGGCACGGTCACGCCGGAGAGCACGTTGAATCCGAGGGCGCACGGCAAGCTGAGCACCGTAACGATACCGGCCGTGCGTGCAACGGCTGTTCGGCGCGTCCAGCTCCACTTGTCCATCGACCAGCTTATGAGGTTCTCGAACACCGCGATGATGGTGGACAGCGCGGCGAAGCTCATGAACACGAAGAACAACGCGCCCCACAGCTGGCCGAGCGGCATTTGGTTGAATACGCTGGGCAACGTGACGAACACGAGGCCCGGCCCGCTGTCAGGCTCCACCGCGAATGCGAAGCATGCCGGGAAGATAATGAGGCCAGCCATGAGCGCTACGGCTGTGTCCAGCCCGCAGATGCGCAGCGCCTCGCCGGTGAGCGAGCGCTCCTTGCCGATATAGCTTCCGAAGATCTCCATGGCGGCGATGCCCAGCGACAACGTGAAGAACGCCTGGCCCATGGCTGCGAATACCGCGTTGCCGAACGTGGCCCATTGTTCTGCAGCCGTTGCGCCTGCAAACAATTTGCCGAAGTCCGGAACGAGGTAGAACGCAAGGCCCTCCAACCCTCCCGGCAGCGTGACGGCGCGTATCACGAGCAGCGCCATGATGCCCAGCAGGCACACCATCATCGCTTTCGTGATGCGCTCGACGCCCTTCTGGAGTCCCAGGCTGCACACGAGGAAGCCCAGCACGATGACCACGAGCATCCATCCCACGAGTTCAGTGGGATTCGCCAGCATGCCGTTGAACACGGCGCCGACGCCCGCGCTGTCCAGGCCGTTGAACGCTCCCGTGCCCATCTTCACCACGAACGACAGCATCCAGCCGCCCACCGTGGTGTAGAACATCATGAGCACCATGCACCCGATGTAGCCCCACCATGAGAACCAGTGCCATCTACCTGACGGCTGCAGCGTGTCAAAGGCCTTCGCCGCGCTCTTTTGGCTGGCGCGCCCCACGGCGAACTCCATTACCATGACGGGAAGCCCCAGGATGACAAGGAACACGAGGTACATGAGCACGAAGGCCGCGCCGCCGTATTCCCCCGTGATGTAGGGGAAGCGCCACACGTTGCCCAGGCCGATAGCGCATCCTGCCGATATCAGGATGAATCCCAATCGCGACCCGAACCGCTCCCGTTCGCCGGTCGTCTCGATCTTCTCGGCTCCGGCGGCTTCTGCTCTCGCCATACCACGTCCCTTCGCAGCTTGTCTTGTACAAGATTGCCCTGTTGGCAAAACGTTGCAATTGTACAGCAAACAGATTCGGAAGGGGAGGCGGATAGGGGAAGGACGGGGAGCGGCGGAGTCGGGGAGGACGGGGGCTTCTCGCTCGCATATCAGTCAGAAGCTTCTCGATGGTTCGAGAACGACGGAATGAAAGAAAAACCCGCCGCGCGTTGCCGCATGGCGGGTCATGGTTTCGTGGAGCGGACGACGGGGTTCGAACCCGCGACCCCGACCTTGGCAAGGTCGTGCTCTACCAGCTGAGCCACGTCCGCTTATAGGGCTGTACAACATTCGCAGGCACAAAGGAAAGCGAATGGAGGCGACGCCCGGATTCGAACCGGGGGTGAAGGCTTTGCAGGCCTCTGCCTTACCACTTGGCCACGTCGCCACGCAGCGATCCGTCATGAAAAGGCCGGTCAAACCAAGTACGAATGACCGGCCTTGCACTGACGATGGAGCGGACGACGGGGTTCGAACCCGCGACCCCGACCTTGGCAAGGTCGTGCTCTACCAGCTGAGCCACGTCCGCATCGCGAGGAAATATGATATCCGAACGTACCGGGGCGCGCAAGTCCTTTTTTCAATTCGGTAGAAAATCAGGTTTCGGAGCCGGTCCGTGTGTCGTCGGTGCGGCAGTCGGGCGGAACGTGCTCTGGCTTGGGCTTGATGCCGGTTCGCCTTCGGCGAGAGCGTTTCGGTTCAGGGCCGCACCTATCCACAACTATAGCCCCGCAGGACCGAAGGAGGGCTCTTCGATGGACTCGGGAGCTTCGCCATCGAAGCAGCGGACCCAGTTCATCTCGACAAAGCGCTCGACGTCCTCGCTGCTGTAGCCGAGTTCCTCCATGACGGCGGCGGTGTCGTAGCCTACTGGCTTCGCGCGCGTGATGACCGGGTCGCCCACGCTTTTCAGTCGCACGGGCGTCGTGGTGATGGCATGCTCGCCGATGCTGTCGTAGCGGATGGGCCGAAGGATGTCATTGGCGTAAGCCTCCTCATCGCGCATCACGTCGTCCATGGTGTTGCACATCGCATAGGGGACGTCTTTCTCCTTGAAAAGAGCCTCCCAGTACGCCCAGTCGTGTTGCGAGAAGGCATCGGCCATCATTTGGATGACGGTGCGCACCTCTCCGTTTGCATTGATGTGGGCGCAGTTTGCGAAGCGTTCGTCCTCGGCGTACTCCTCGAGGCCGATCAGGCGCATGACGAAGGGATACCATGCATCGTACGATCCGTAGCAGATGAGGAACCACACGCCATCGGACGTCTGGTAGGCGTTGTTGGTGGGGCAGGGGGCCTCTTTGCGGTTCTTCGGGAACGGCACGCCGAAGGGTTGGGAGACGACGGGTACTTGCATGGCCCACAGCGCCATATGGTGCAGGTTCACGGTGACCAGGTCGCCGACGCCGGTTTTTTCCGCACGCCAGAGCGCGCTCATAAGGCCCATGCCGAGCGCGATGCTCGCGTTCCAATCGCCGAACGCCGCCGGCATATTGCCGGGCTGGAAGTGCTCGTCATCCTGCGGAATGGACATCAAAAGCCCACCGCGTGCCGAGTAGCAGGTGGCGTCGAAACCCTTGGCGTCCTTCATGGGGCCGCGTTCGCCGTAGCCGCGCATCTGGCCATAAACAAGTTTGGGGTACTTCTCATGCAGGGTCTTGTAGTCGTAGCCGAGCCGCTGGAGCGACGGATTGCGAAGGCTCGTCACGAAGATGTCCGCTTTGTCCAACAACTTCGACATGATTTCTCGTCCGCCTTCCGTGCGCATGTCGAGCGAAAGGAATCGCTTGTTGGCGTTGCTCATATCGAAAGCGGGGTTGTCCATGCCGAGCTCGGGCATGCCGAAGCCCGGCCCGTCCATGCGATGAAGGTTGCCCGAAAGCGTCTCCACCTTGTACACGGTGGCTCCGAGTTCGCCGAGTTGCCGTGGACAAGCTGGCATGGCAACGTAATCGCCCAGTTCGACGACGACGAGGCCCTCGAGACCGCGAGGGACGGTTTCTGGTCGTTCGGTCATGTCCATCTCCTTTGCATTGGCACACGTTTCTAAACCATGGAGACAGTATAGGCGAGGGGCGGCGCCACGTCTCTGAGAGATGGCTGGATCTCTCCGGAAGCTCGACAACGAGCGAGTTCGAGGTTCGTGAGAGGCGCACAGGGCATCCCGAGCTTCAAAGGATCTGCATGCGGCCGATCGTTGCGTTGTTGAATCGGGGAGAGGGATGATGCGTTGCGGCATGCGAGGTGGCTGCTGAATTTTTTAAAAACGGTCTTTGCCGCGCGGCTTCGTTCTGGTAGACTGTCTTCTTGCTGATGCGAAAACGCATCGCACTTCATCAGCATGGGCGATTAGCTCAGGGGGAGAGCACTACCTTGACACGGTAGGGGTCACAAGTTCAAATCTTGTATCGCCCACCATGCATATGATAGCCGGGAACCTCAGGTTCCCGGCTTTTTTATCGGCCGAACCCTGGGCGGTTTGCCTCCGGCGGCAAAAAGCGAATTCGATACGGAGGCGAGCATCGTTCTGTCCGGATGGACTCGAAGTGCCCGGCTTGCAACCGCCCGCTCAGGTGTCGGCTAATCCTTTTTCTCGAACTCATGGTGCCCGCAGTTGGGGCAGGCGGGCAACGCCTCGGTCTCGCTTGTGATGCGGACGATGTACCCGCAGTTCTTGCAGCGGTACGATCCCTCGCCCGGCTTGTCTCCAGTCTTGTACTCCATGAAAAGCTCCTTTCATCGGGTGCGTGCAGCCGAAAGACTATCACGCTCGTATTCCCGTCGGGCAGCGGTCGGAACCCGGATGCGCGACGGTTTGTTGACGGCGGGATCCTGGCCGACCGTGCAAAACAGCTCGACTTGGGGGATAATGGGTTGTCGAAGGGGAGCGCGACATACCCTGTGCTGCGACAGAGGGAAGGAGGGCGAGGTGGGCGCCTCGAATTTCAGCGACTATGTCCTGGCGGGTAAAGATGAGACGTATGCGGAGGCGGTCGCTGCCCTGAGGACGCGCCATGGTTTCGATTTTGTCGCGCTCGGCCTTACAGCATTCATCGGCGCGCCGCTCAAATGGGTGTACAGCGCTGGCGCGACAGGGGAGCGCTATCGTCGCATCGTGCTCGCACCCGGTCACGGTATCGGCGGCATCGTGATCAAAGCGGGCAAGCCGATGATGTTCATCGACATCGATGAAGAAATCGATCCGCGGGAATACTCGTCGTATCCCATCGTTTTCGCCGAGGATTTGCGCAGCTTCTGCGCACTGCCGCTCATGCAGGAAGGACGCGTGGTCGCCGCGTTGCTCTGCGCGTACCGCTCGGTGAGCAGTCGTCACGAAAAGGCCTACCGGCGGCTGATCGAAGATCTGGGCGGTCAGATGTGCGATCTGGACGTCGTGTCCGCCGACTTCATGGATTTCGAGCGCATCGCGTCCGGGAAACGTGCGGATTCCGCGCGTAACCCCATATACGTTCGTTCGGAGCTCTCGCGCGTCATCGCCGCGCAGGAGGATGAGCGCAAGCGTATTTCACGTGAACTGCACGACGGCATCGCTCAGGAGTTGCTGGCCGTTTCGTTTTTGCTCAAGCGTCTTGATGCCCACGTTGACAGCGAAGGTGCCGCGCTCGTCTTCAACGCGGCGAACGACATCGATCGCATTCTAGATGAACTGCATAACATATCGGTGGAGCTCAGGCCCTTGGCGCTCGATCATCTGGGCTTCGTTGCGGCGTTGCGTTCCCAGGCGGCGGTATTCGAAAAGACTTACGGTGCTGAGATTTTGTTCGCGGGTGGTCTCTCGTGCGACCGGTTCGACCAGGCGCTTGAGACGCAGGCGTACCGCATTTGCCAAGAGGCCATTCTGAACGCGTGCAAGTATTCCGACACCGATCGCATCTATGTAACGCTTGAGGACTCCGATGGTTGGCTGCACGTGAGCGTGGTGGATCATGGTTGCGGGTTCAATGCCGATGAGCCTGAGATCAAGGGGAGCGGATGCGGGATGCTCGGCATGCAGGAGCGCGCCAATATAATAGGAGCGACGTTGGACGTTGCGTCGGGGCAGGATGGGACGAAGGTTACGCTCGTTGCTCCGATGCATGCGACGGAAGGCAAGGAGGGGGCATGATACGCATCATGCTGGCCGACGACCACGAGGTGGTGCGTGCGGGCTTCAAGATGATACTCGAGCAAGATCCCGAGCTCGAAGTGGTGGCAGAGGCCGCCGATGGAGCCCAAGCGTACGCGGTGGCGGCGCGCGAGAAGCCCGATATCCTCCTTATGGATATCTCCATGCCGCCGGGGCAGAGCGGGCTTGTCGCATGTGAAAAGATTGCCAAGGACTTTCCTGCAACCAAGGTCATCGTTCTCACAATGTTCGCCGAGCCGGAGTATCTCTTCTACACCCTGCGCGGTGGCGCATCGGGTTACGTATTGAAGAACTCAACCTCCGAGGAGCTTATCGCTGCGGTTCGCGCCGTGGCCGGCGGAGGCAGTTACATCCATCCTAAGATGGCAGCTCTCCTCACAAAGCACCTCGTGGACGGCGGCGAAGAGCATGATCGCTCGTACCAGCAGCTATCGAATCGCGAACTGGAGATATTGCAGCTGTTGGCCAAGGGCTTCACGAACAAGGAGATATCGGAGCAAATCTACCTATCCGTGAAAACCGTCGAGGCGCATCGCAGCAAGATCTACCAAAAACTCGGTTTCAAGACCCGAGCCGACCTCGTAGACTACGCGCTGCGCCACAAGCTGCTCAACGTGTAAAAACGCTCAGGAGCACGCGCATCCGGTCTCCGCCTCTGCCCGTTACGGGAGCATGCGGCCTTTACGCATGCTCGGCCGCGGGTTCCTCCGTCTCCGCAGGCTTCGCACCGCGGCCGAGCCCAAAGGAGAGCGCTTTGGTGGGGCAGGCGTCGATGCAGGCGCCACATGCCATGCAGTCTCCTGCGCGGACGACTGCATCCTCGCCTGCGAGCACGGGCTCGAGGATGACCGGATCCGCCAGGCAGGAGCGCTTGCAGGCGTTGCAGTGGATGCAGGCCTCCTGATCGAGTTTGACGTTCACCAGGCCTGCGCGTCCAAGCGCCTCGTAGAAGCCTCCCAGCGGACAGAGCGCGCGGCACCATACGCGATGACCCCAGAACAGCTCAGCGAGCATGATGGCGGCCAGCATCCACAGTCCCGTGACGGCGCCGAACAGCACCCCCTTGTTGAGCGCGCTGATGGGCGAGAACGCCTCGAATACGGGAACGCTCGTGAGGGCCGAGAGTGCAAGCACGCCCAATGCGATCCAGAGCTTAGCCCGGCGTGGAACGGGCGCCTCGCGCACTTCGATGCCCAGCTTGCGTCTGAATGCGTCCTCGATCTCCAGCACGAGATTGACCGGGCATACCCATCCGCAGAATGCTCGTCCTCTGATCAGGCCGTATACTAACACTATTGGCAGCGCGGCCAGCAGCCACTCGACCGGTGCAGTCTTCGAGGCGACGATGACCTGCAGGACCCCGAATGGGTCTAGAAGGGCGAGCCCGCCGACGGAGGAGGAGGAAAGGCTGCCGAAGAAGGGCAGGTCGGCAGGAGTGGAGAGCGGGTCGTCGCCGCCGACGGAAGCCCCGAACAGGCTCCAGCCCGCTATGAGCACCGGTGCGGCAAACAGCGCTATTGCCGCCACCTGCACGATGTGGCGGAACCAGGTCCAGCGAAACGAGCGAGACGCATCCGGGGTGGCGCTCATCGCGATCCGGCCTCGGCGAGGGTGGGGTCGTCTTCGAAGTTGGCGTACACGAGGTTGATGCCCGTGACGCCGGGAATGTCGATGAAACCGCTCGCGATGGCATGCGAATCATCGACGGTCTCAGCTTCGATGGTGACGACGATCTTGTAACCGTTCGTCTCGTGCACCTCGACGCCCGCGCGCTCTGCGAGCTCGGCCGACACCTCGTCGGTGCACTCGGGCTTCGTCTCCACGACCAGACTCGATATTACCATGATGCTCCTCGCCTTCGTACTTGTTGCTTCCGGTATCCGTGGGTCGGACCGGAGAGGGAAGGACCGGGAGGGTTGTGCGCCCTCCCGGTCTGCGCGTCCAAAGGCCTTCGGGCCGATGGGGCGCTCGGGCTCTCGCTATCCCTGCACGTGGCAGGTAATGCACTGCGTGCGGGTGGGTTCGAGTTCCTTCGAATTCGAACCGCCGTCCGCGTAATGGTCCTCAGGCAGCGCGACCGATCCGTTGAGCATGGGATTCGCCTGATCGTTCGCACCGTGGCAGCCATAGCATCCGTTCGCGCCGAGACTGTCGAAGCGTCCATCGTGCGTGGCGGGCATGAGCGGCGCGGCCCCTTCGGGGATGCTTGCGTTGACGTCCGCTTTTGCCGGCTCGCTGCTGCAGCCTGCCACGGCGCCCAGCCCCGCGGCCATCGTCATGACGAGGGCCGCCGTAATCAAAGACTTCTTCATCGGTTTCACCCCTCGATCTTCGCGATGGACACGCAGGTCTTCTTGTAGTCGGGTTCCTTGGACAGCGGGCAGTACGTGTCCTGCACGGCCAGGTTGATAAGTGTTTCCTCTGCGAAGAAGGGAGCGAACACCGTGCCTGCTGGCGGTTGGGTGCGCCCGGCTGTGGACACCTTAATGTCGAATTCTCCGAACCGCGATGTCACTTTGACCATGTCGCCGTCCTTCACGCCCAGTGCAGTACAGTCCTCCTGGCTCATGTTGAGCAGTGCCTCGGGCAGCGCTCGGTCAAGCTCGGGTATGCGGCGCGTCATGGTGCCGGTGTGCCAGTGCTCGAGCAAACGGCCGGTGACGAAGTAGAACGGGAACTCGCTGTCGGGCGTTTCCGCTGGCGGTTCGTAAGGGCGGAACACCACCGAGGGCTTGGATTTTGCGGATTTGTAGAAGCTGACGTCGTTCGCAAGTCCGGGGGTGCCATACTGGGCGACGCCCACCTCGTCGAAGCCGTCTTCCTGCGCCCCGTTCGAGAAGCGCCACTTCGTGGGCAGCCACGTGCCGTCGACTTCGCGCACGGGCCAGGTAAGGCCGTGGTGGGCCAGGTACTCGTCATAGGGAGCAAGCTGCTTGGCCTCCATCTTCAGCTTGCCTTCGAACGTCCCGTCGGCATTGTCGTTGATAGCCTTGGCTTTTTCGTTCATGCTCGGGTTCGAGAAGATGCGGTACTCCTCCCAGATAGCCCGGTTCGTCTCGCGATCGTCGCCCTTGAAGTCAGCGGCATCCTTGTCGTAGATGAAGCCGAAGAGGTGGTCGAAGGCGTCCTCGCCGTCGATCTGCTCGCCGTCGAGGACGCGGCGCGCCACTTCCATGATGGCCCACAGATCCCACTTGGCCTCTCCCGGAGGATCGACGGCCTTCTCGAATACAGAACTGCGACGCTCGGCGTTTCCGAACTGGCCCTCGCGCTCGACCCACAGCGCTACGGGGAACACCACATCGGCGTACTTGGTGGACATCGTCGGATACACCTCGTTCACCACGATGAACGTGTCGAAGATGCCCTGGTTGTCCTCGCCCTTGCCGAGGAAACGCGTGAGGTTGGGCATGGACTGGGCCCAGTTGTTGTGTGCCGTCCACAGAAAGTCGAGATTGCCCTTGGACATCTCGCGGAATATCTTCACCGTGTGCATGCCGGGCTTCTGAATTTCGTCAAGGTAGCCTTCCGGAAGATCCCAGATGGCTTCGGTGTAGCGGCGGTGCTGGGGGTTCTTCACCACGAGGTCGGCCGGTAGACGGTGCGAGAACGTGCCCACCTCGCGCGCCGTTCCACAAGCGGAGGGTTGTCCGGTGAGCGAGAAGGGCCCGCAACCCGGCTTGGCGATTTTGCCGGAAAGCAGGTGGATGTTGTACAGATTGTGGTTCATCCACGTGCCGCGATTGTGCTGGTTCACGCCCATCGTCCACAGCGACATGACTTTGGCATCCTTGTCCGCGAACACCTTGGCGAGTTCTTCGAGGTCCTCGACGGGCACTCCGGAGAGCTCGGAGGTGTATTCGAACGTGTAAGGCGCCAGGCGTGCCGCGAACTCGTCGAACGTGATAGGGGCGACATCGTCCACCGTCTTGCCGACATCGGAGGCGTCGTAGCCGTCGTTGGTGGCATTGCCGATGTTCTCTGTGCCTTGTTTGAACTGGAGGTGGTCGTTCACGAACGCCTCGTCGTAGAGCTTGTTTTGCACCAGGTAGTTGGCGATGCAGTTGGCGATGGCCAAATCGGTGTTGGGCTTGAAGAGCATGGTCTTGTCGGCGCTCTCGCTCGTGCGGGTTCTGATGGTGCCCAAGTCGTAATGCCTGACCCCCTCGCCGGAGAGCTTGCGGGCAGTCAGGCGCGAGTAGAGCATCGGATGTGCTTCGGCCATGTTCGCGCCCCAGGTAACGAACACGTCGGCGTTGTCGAAATCCTCGTAGCAGCCGGCGGGTTCGTCGGTTTGGAACACGTTCATGAAGCCCACGACGGCGCTGGCCATGCACAAACGCGCGTTGGGATCGATGTTGTTGGACAGCAGTCCCGCCTTCCAGAACTTTGCGGTGCAGTAGCCTTCGGTGATGGGCTGTTGGCCGCTTCCCCAGAACGCCAGGCGGTTCTTGTCGTTCTTCCATGTTTCCTTGAGCTTGGACGACACGAGTTCGAGTGCCTCGTCCCACGTCGCTTCGCGCAAACCCTCGTCGGTGCCCTTTGTGGAGCTGTCATCGCGGATGAGGGGTACGGTCAAGCGGTCTTCGCCGTACAGGATCTTCGCTAAGTAGTACCCTTTGACGCAGTTGAGGCCGCGATTCGACTGGTTGTCCGGGTCGCCCGTGACACTGATGAGCTTGTTGTCCTTCACCTCGCAGATGACGCCGCAGCCGCATCCGCAGAACCGGCAAACGGCCGTGTACTTCTGACCTTCGCCTGCCGCGCCCGCCGTTGCGTTTCCGCTTGAGCAGCCCATAAGCGACGACATCGTTCCCGCCGCTGCGGCGCTTGCCAGCGCGACGGCCGTCGCTTTGACGAATCCTCGTCTTGAGATGTCCATGACACCCCTCCTTCTGTTCCCGTCGTTCTGTTCGTCCATGGTTTCCTCGTCCTTCAACGGTTCTGAGCCGTTCTTGCAGGCCGCGATTCGCTGCGCAGCGGCCGTCAAGCCTCGCCTCCGTCCGCACGTTCGGCATCCGTTGCGATGCGGATGGGTACCTCGGGTTCGCTTACCACGCAACGCTCCACGCACAACCCGCATCCAACGCATTGCTTCTCGTCGATGACAGGGGCGAACACCGAATGGATGGCGTCGCCTTCGCGGAGGCGATAGTCGATTGCGATGGCCTTGTCGATAAGGGGGCAGACGCGATAGCACACCTCGCAGCGCATGCCCTGGAAAGCGATGCAGGCGTCCTCGTCGATGACGGCGACGCCCATGCGGACGTCGGAACGCTCGTCGATGTCGCGCAGTGCGCCGGTTGGGCATGCTGCGACGCAGGGGAAGTCCTCGCAGAGGCGGCAGGCCTGAGAACGTGCATCGACGATCGGCGTGCCCACAGCCATGCCCACGTCGCTGCCGGCGGGCCGGATGGCGAGGTAGGGGCAGGCCTGCATGCATGCGCCGCACTTGATGCAGTGCGCCGAGAAATCCGATTCTCCGTGTGCTCCGGGGGGCCGCAGCAAGAAGGTCTCGCCGCGCGTTGCGCAGTATGCGGCTTGGAGCACGACCATTGCTGCCGATGCGCCTGCTACGATGCTCGATATCCTCATGCACTCCTCCTTGTCGAAATGAATCATGCACCTGCGGGCGCTTTGCGCCTATCGGGGTATGCGCGGGGAAGGAGAAGGCAAAACCCTTCATAGGGGAAGGGTTTTATTCTATTTTTAGTTAAGAATAATATTGACGTGGAAAGAGGCGAGGCTATCTGCAGGGCGGAACGAGGAGGATCGTGCAGTGCAGGTTATCTTCGCATGAAAGCACACAAAACGCCGGACTCGCCGAGGCGTCCGGCGTTTTGCCGGTCGAGTCGTAGAGGGCTTTACGCGGTCATGCGCACGCCGACATACGTGGCGCTTTCGGGCAGTCCGGATATGCTGTAGACCTCGGAAAGCGCGATGGCCGAGACGCGCCACGAGTACGTCGTGCCGTTCACGTCGATGGATCCGGTGCGGAAGGTGTTGCCCGCCTCGTCAACAGCCGTCTCGCTCGCCGTGGATGCGTCGAAGCCCTCCGCCGCGATGGCGGCTTCGACAGCGGCATCGACGCCTCCAGATGAAAAATCGGTGTAGCGCAGGCGCATGCCCAACGCGTTCTCGCGTTCGACCGTGAACGTCCATGACCCGTTGAGCAGGCGCGCGGCGTCGGGCGCATCGAGGTTCGCGACGCCTTGCTGGTAAAGCAGGCCCGCTTCCGCCAAGCTCACATCGGAAGGCAGCTTGACGAGTTCGAAACCGGCGCCGTCCTCCGAGGGCGAGGGCTCGTAGGTGGTGAAACCTGCATCGGCGAAGGACTGCTTGATCGAGGCGTCGTCAAGCTGGATGAGTGACGGCAAGCTCGGCAGATCGTAGGTCACTTCGCGTGCGAGGTTCTCCTCAACGCTCGCCTGGGAACGCGCCGCGCTGCCCTGTATGGAATCCAGCACGTTGAACAGCAGCACGCCGCCAATGAGAGCGGCGACCGCTACAAAAACGGCCATGAGAGCCAGCTGGCGTCGGGGCATATCGAGCGGTCTGAGCAGGCCGCTGCCGTCCAGGTAGCGAATCGGTCCTTCGTTGTCGATGTATTCTTTTCTCTGTGGCTCGAATAGCATTGCGACTCCTGCTGCGGTTCTCGTTTCGTGTGGGCACGTCGTGCGTTCTGCGCATTATAGCATTGCCGGGCAGAAGCCCTTCTGCGGAATGCGCCCAGCCAAAGCCGGGCGCATTCCGATGCCCGGTGGACGACGTGGGCGCTGCAAGGGTCTATGCCCTGGCAGGTCGAGATCGCCGCGAAAGGAGACGGGGTTGTGTGCTTTGCCCGGTTCCGCATTGTGGAGCTGCTCGCCTCGTGTTAGGATACGTCTCGCCCGTGGGGGAGTAGTTGGCATGCGGCGCAGAGCGCATGCGGCACGTTCAACATCATGGCCTGAACAGCCTGGCGTGTCTGAAATAACGAGACTCACGGCGCCGCTGCACGATCGTGCAGCGGCGCCGTGAGTCTTTTTTTTATGGAGATGCCCCGGCGGTGAAGCGGACAAGACAGAAGGAGCATTCGGTGGACCTTTCGATTTTCACGACGCCTGAAGCATGGATCAGCTTGGTGACGCTTTTATTCCTCGAGATCGTGCTCGGGGTTGACAACCTCGTGTTCATCTCGATCACGACGAACCGCCTGCCGGCGGACAAGCAGCATATCGGCCGTAAGCTGGGCCTTGCCGGCGCGCTTCTCATGCGCATCCTGTTCTTGTGCTTTGCCTCGTATCTTGTGCATATGACAACGACTCTGTTCTCCGTGAATCTCGGCGCATATGAGCACGGCTTCTCGGTGCGCGATCTCGTCTTGCTTGCTGGTGGCGCGTACCTCATATACAAGGGCATCGATGAGCTGCGCGATACGCTCAAGCTCACCGAGCTCAAGGCCGAGCACTGCGAGGAGCACAAGGCGCTGCACATGATAGGCCTGCCGCAGGCCGTGGGCACCATCATGGTCATGGACCTGGTATTCTCAATCGACTCGGTCATCACGGCCGTGGGACTGGCCGACCACCTCATCATCATGATCATCGCTGTCATGCTGGCCGTGATACTCATGATGATTTTTATTGATCCTATCTCCGACTTCATCAACGGGCATCCCGAAATGAAGATGCTCGCTCTCACATTTATCGTGGCTATCGGTGCGCTTCTGGTCATGGACGCAGCCGGGTTCCACACCGGTATCGAACTGCTTCACATGCCGCTCGAAAAGCTTATTGTGTACTTCGCCATGGTGTTCTGCATCGTGCTTGAACTCATCCAGATGCGCTACAATGCGAACGTTCTCGCATGGCGCAAGGAGCGTTGGAAGAACGAGACGGCTGCGCAGATCGAAAGCGTGCGCACCGGGATGCTCGAGGAGCTGCGCCGCGACGCTGCCGAGCAGGACAAGGTCTCGAAGCAGGCCGATGGGCGAGCCGAGCGCATCACACCGGTCATCATCGGCAACAACGTGTACGTCATGATGCCTATGGACGGGGAGGACGCCGCCTCGTTCAAACAGCTCATGCTCGAATCTGCTCAAGCTACGAGTGCATTCGCCGATCCGCTTGAGATCGAAGCCGAGACCGTGGAGGATGCGGGTTCGGAACCGTCGTACGAGGTGCCCGAGAAGAAGTGAGTTGTCCGGATGGGGCCCTCCGTCACGCTCCGAAGAGCTCGTAGCCTTCCTCGGAGACGAAGAAGCGCGCGGCGCGCGGAAGGATGCGAGCCGAGAAGGGCGTCGTAAGCCGTGTGGCTTCTCCGTCGTACTGCACTTCCATGGGCGGGTCGGCTACAACGTGCACGGTGCGGGCGCGGTGCAGCTCGAGGGCTTCGGTGCGGTCGGGGAAGTCGCCGCCGCGGTCGAGCAGCCCGGCAAGCACTGCGGGGATGAGCTCGAAGGCGTTCTGGGCTTTGAGCACCACGACGTCGAATACGCCATCGCGCGGTTCGTTCTCGTGGGTGACCGTGATGTCGAACTGAATTTTCGAGAAGTTGACAAGTAAGATGCCCAGTCCTTCGCTCTCGATGGTGGTGTCGTCCAGCTCGATGGAGAAACGGGATTTCTGCGGCAGAGGGTTCGCGATGGCTGCAGAGAGGTAGGCCATTGGACCGAACAGACGCTTGGCCGGTTCGGCTCCGTGCATGATAGCGGCATCATAGCCGGCTCCGGCCATGATGCCGAACCCGAACCTTCTGCCAGCCACTTCGATCTCGCCGAGGTCGAAGTCGAGCGTTCGTCCCTCGCGAACCATCTTTGCCAGGGCGTGGGGTTCCATCGGCGAGGCGAGGTTGAGCGTTAGCAGATTTGCCGTGCCGGCGGGGAACGGAAGGATGGGGATGCCGGAATTTGCCAACAGGTAGCTGACCGTCGCCACGGTGCCGTCTCCGCCGCTTGCCACCACGGCGTCGAAGCCTTCGGCACCGGCGAGCAGAGCGCCGACGTCGGTTGTGCCGTCGGTTGAGCGCAGACACACCTCGTCGCCGTCACGGGCGAAGGATCGTACGAAGTCGTAGACGGCCCCTTCGCCGAAGCCCGATGCAAGGTTGTTGATGACGAGCAGTTTCACAGATTCCCTTTCAGTTGCTATGATGGCATGGTACAACATGGAGCGAGAGTCGCACAAGGTAAGGAACAATCGGTGTACATAGCAAACCAGGAAGATTTTGCGGCGTTCGCCGAGCGCGCCGCTCGTTCGAGCGTGCTCGCAATCGACACGGAGTTTCTGCGCGAGAAGACCTATTATGCAAAGCTGTGCCTCATCCAGCTTGCCACCGATGACGAGACGGCTATCGTGGACCCGTTCGCGGTGGACGATCTCGGCATACTCGCCCCGCTGCTCCTGAACGAGAACGTCGTGAAACTATTCCACGCCGGCAGTCAGGATCTCGAGATTCTACTGCGCGAGGTGGGCGTTCTGCCGAAGCCCATCTTTGACACGCAGACGGCGGCGGCGCTTCTGGGCCATACCCAGCAGATCGGATATGCGGCCCTCGTGCATGCCGAATGCGGGGTCACGCTCAAGAAAATCGACTCGTTTACCGACTGGTCGCGTCGGCCGCTCTCCGATTCACAGCTCGACTACGCCGCCGACGACGTCGTGTATCTGCCGCGCATGTACGAGCGCATGCGCGCAGAACTCGAGCGCAGGGGCCGGCTCGCATGGTTGGCGCGAGACTTCGAGGATATGAGCGACCCGGCGAAATACGCAGCCGACGAGCGCGGCCGCTATCGACGCCTCAAGCGCGTCTCGCAGCTGTCTCGCCGTCAGCTCTCGGCTGCGCGTGAAGTGGCGGCATGGCGGGAGCTGGAAGCCCAACGGCGAGACGTGCCGCGCAAGTGGGTGATCACCGACGAGCAGATCGTCGAGGCTTGCAAGCGCGAAGCGCGCACCATCGACGAGCTGTTCATGGTGCGCGGCATGCGCGAGCGACTGTCCACGCGCGATGCGCGTGCGGTGGTGGCGCTCATGGTTACGGCGCTCGACGCTCCGCCCGAGACCTGGCCCGAACCCGATCGGTGCGCCAAGAGCGAGCCGAACGTCGATGCGCAGCTCGATCTCATGACCGCCATCGTGCGTCTGCGCGCTAAGGAAAGCGGGGTGGCGATCCCGACCCTTGCAAGCCATGATGATCTGGCCCGCGTCGCGCGAGGCTACCGCGAGGGCGTTGACCTTTTGCGCGGTTGGCGACGCTCGCTGGTGGGCGAGGAGCTGCTCGATCTCCTCGACGGCAAGATTCGCTTGAGCCTGGACGGCGCCGAGCTGAACGTGGAGCGTCGGGAGGCGTGATCGGTTCGGCGGGCCGGGAGCTTGCGGCCGATGCGCGCCGGGCGGTGTCGTTCAAGTTTCGAGAACCGCGTCGATAGGAGGGGCCTCGCGTTGCCACCGCGATGCCGAATCGTGGCTGTTTCGTGAACGAAAGTTACGGAAGTTTGACGCTCAGGCCCGGCCTCCCGGGGGCCTGTGCGGCGCTCCAGTATAATACGGAATCGTACGTGGAATGCAGTCCGAGAGGCTGCGGAGTCTACCCCTTTGAAGGAGTGTTCGACCTATGTTCGGATTGAGCTCGGGCTACCTGCTGCTGATCCTGGTGACGTTGGCCATCGGCGGCTTCGCGACCTGGTATGTGAACTCTCAACTCAAAAAGTACAAAAGGGTGCCCATCTCCACGGGGATGACCGGCGCCGAGGCGGCGCGCCGCATGTTGCAGTACTATGGCATCTCGGGGGTGGAGGTGCGCCGTGGCGGACCCGGCCAGGACTTTTTCGATCCGCGCACGAACTCCGTTACGCTCGGGCCGGATTCCTTCGAAGGCCGATCGATCACGGCGACGGCGACTGCGTGCCACGAAGTGGGACATGCCTACCAGTACGCCCAGGGGTACGCGCCCATGAAGATTCGCGGCGCGCTCGTGCCCGTGGTGAATCTGGCCTCGAACGCCTGGATGTTCCTGCTGCTGATTGGCATCGTCATGCAGTTGACCGGCCTCATCGACCTTGCCATTATTCTCTATGCGTTCGCGGTGCTGTTCCAGATCGTCACGCTGCCGGTCGAGTTCGACGCTTCCCGCCGCGCAATGGTCTACATGCAGGCGACGGCTCTGCCTCAGGCGGAGCAAAGCGGCGCGTTCAGCGTGCTGCGCGCCTGCGCGCTCACCTACGTCGCCGCTGCTCTCACCTCCATCTTGCAGCTGCTGTGGCTCCTCGGCCAGCGTCAGGACTAGCAGGCGTGATTGCGAGGGCTTCGGAGGAAGGGGAGCGGGCGGCGGCGCTCGGCGACGCGCTCGCACGCGCGCGGGCGGCAACCTCGCGCGGCGCAGTCGTCGACGACAGGTCCGATCAGCCGCTTAGCGTGTCGGCGGCGATGGCGCTTGCAAAGGGCGCGCTCGAGGGCGTGGCCGTGCGTTTGGTGGGCGAGGTGTCCGAGGTGTCGAACAAGCCCGGGTACAAGGCCGTGTACTTCACCGTGAAGGACAAGAGCGCGGCGCTTCCCTGCATGATGTGGAACAACCGGTTCCGGGCTGCGGGAGTGCCGCTGCGCGTAGGGCAGCTTGTGGAGCTGGCCGGACAGTTCACGCTGTTCGCACCCAAGGGGCGCATGAATTTCGACGTGGTCTCGCTCAAGCTGGCGGGCGAGGGCGATCTTCGGCTCAAGGTTGCCGAGCTCGCGCGAAAGCTCGAGGCCGAAGGGCTCATGGACGCAGCCCGTAAGCGGCCGCTTCCGATTTATCCGGACGTCGTCGGACTGGTCACATCGCCGCGCGGTGCCGCCGTCCACGACGTGCTGCGCACGCTGCGCCGCCGGTTTCCGCTTGCGCGCGTGCTTTTGGCAGGCGTGGCCGTGGAGGGCGCCGCCGCGCCTGCGGGCATCATGGAGGGGATGCGTCAGGTGGTGGCAGCCGGGGCCGAAGTGGTGCTCGTCGTAAGGGGCGGCGGCTCTTTCGAGGACCTGATGACGTTTAGCGACGAGCGGCTCGCGCGTACCATCGCACGCTGCCCCGTGCCGGTGGTGACGGGCATCGGGCACGAGCCGGACACCACCATCGCCGATATGGTAGCCGACGTGCGTGCTTCGACGCCGACCGCAGCAGCCGAGGCCGTCAGCCCTGCGCGCGAGAGCCTCGAACGGCATTTTTCAGCGCGGGCGCGAACGCTTGCCGCCTGTGCCGGGCGTGCGGTCGAACGTGCGGGCGCAGACGTGCGCCGTTGCGTGACGAGACCGCTGTTCTGCGATGCACAAACGGTGTTTGCCGCCGAAGCGCAGACGCTCGATATGATGGGCGACCGCCTGTCCAGGGCGCTGCCCGCAAATCTTGAGCGCGACAGAGGGCTGGTCGTGCGTCAGCGCGAGCGGCTTGCGCGCGTCATGCCGGCGGCAGTGGAGCGCGAAGGCGCGCGAATGGCGCGCTGCCGCGAGCGTTTGGTCGCCTGCGGGGGTTCGATCGTGCCGCGGTTCTCGCAGCAGGCGGCTGTGGGCGCCGCGCGCTTGCACGACCTCTCGCCTCTCGCCGTGATCGCGCGCGGCTACGCCGTCGCGCGCACGGCTGCCGGGACCGTAGTCAAGAGCGTGGAGGATGTTACTGCGGGCGACACGGTGGACGTGTCCGTGACCGATGGCGTGCTGAATTGCCGCGTCGAGCGTACGCGGCGTGTCGATACGGAAACAGTCGAGTGGGAGGATGCCGTATGAAGGAGCAGGAGGACGCGAGTCCTATCGATGAGCTGACGTTTCGCGAGGCTATGGCCGAGTTGGATGGTATCGTGCGCGTGCTCGAGAGTAACACGCTGGAGCTGGAAGACAGCCTGCAAAGCTACGAGCGCGGCGTGGCCTTGCTCGCGTCGCTGCAAGGCCGTCTTGCCGAGGCCCAGCAGAAGGTGGACGTGCTGATGGGCGAGCTCGCGGCCGATGCCGACGACGCCTCGCGGGATGCTACGCTTTCGTAAGCTTCCTCGTCCACGGGGCCGTTGCCGGAGGAGAAAGAGGGCGTGCTAACCGGGCTTTTTCGGTGAGCGGCATGCCACTGACCGAATCAAGTGGTGGAAGCCTTTTAACGACCACAGGCCTTACCTACAATTGTCTTTCGAGCGAACGACAGGTTAAGGAGGCAGGCCGTTGAACGTACTTGTCATCAATGCGGGATCATCTTCCTTGAAGTACCAGCTGGTCAATCTGGAGCGCAAAGAACTGATCGCGAAAGGCATTTGCGAGCGCGTCGGATCGAACAGCGCCTTCCACAAGCATGGCCTCGACGAGAACGAGGTGGTTATCGATGCCAAGATGGCGGATCACGATGACGCCATCGCCCTCGTGCTGGAATCGCTCACGAGCGGATCTGCAAAAGCCATCGACTCGCTTGACGAGATCGATGCGGTGGGGCACCGCATCGTGCAG
This sequence comes from Enteroscipio rubneri, assembly GCF_963929405.1. Taxonomy (NCBI): domain Bacteria; kingdom Bacillati; phylum Actinomycetota; class Coriobacteriia; order Eggerthellales; family Eggerthellaceae; genus Enteroscipio; species Enteroscipio rubneri. The sequence continues at coordinate 579,911 of NZ_CAWVIN010000002.1, forward strand.
GGCGGCAAGTACTTCGATCGCTCGGTGCTCATCGATGAGGACGTCGTTGCGAAGATTGACGAACTCGCGGAACTCGCCCCCTTGCACAACAAAGCCGCGCTGATGGGCATACGCGCCTGCCAGAAGCATATGCCCAGCGTCCCCATGGTGGCCGTGTTCGACACGTCGTTTTTCCAGACGCTGCCTCCGAAGGCGTACATGTACCCCTTGCCCTACGAGTTGTACGAGAAGTACGCCATTCGCAAGTACGGTGCGCATGGCACGTCGCACCGCTACATCGCGGAGCGGGCCGCCGCCGTCCTCGACGAGCCGATCGAGGACTTGAAGCTCATCACGTGCCACCTGGGCAACGGATGCTCCATGGCGGCAATCGACCACGGTGTGGCCGTGGACACCTCGATGGGGCTGACGCCGCTCGATGGCCTCATGATGGGCACGCGCTGCGGCGCCATCGATCCGGCCATCGTGCCGTTTATCATGGAGCACGAAGGCCTTTCCACTGCCGAGGTCAACGATCTCATGAACAAAAAATCGGGCCTGCTGGGCATCTCGGGCATCTCCAACGATCTGCGCAGCGTTCGCGACGCGTCCGAAAAGGGCGACGAGCGCGCCATGCTCGCTTACGATATGTACTCGAACTCCGTGAAGAAGTATATCGGCAGTTACATAGCGGTCATGGGTGGTGTGGACGCCATCGTGCTCACGGCTGGCGTCGGCGAGAACTGCAAGAAGATGCGCCGCATGATTTTCTCGGGCCTGCAGCCGCTCGGCATTATCCTTGACGAGGAAAAGAACCGCGCTCGCGGTTTCGAGCGCGAGATTTCATCGGAGAACTCGCAGGTGAAGATCATCATCATCCCCACGAACGAAGAGTACATGATCGCACGCGACACCTATGACATCCTGCATGAGAAGGTGGGTGTCGAGGGCGGCGTCTTGGATGAGGTGCCGATGCTTGCATAGGCGGCTGGAACGGAGAAGCGCGAAGGGCGCGTTGTAAGCCTTCGAAGAAGCGCGAGCGAACGTTCGAACAACCATCGGCGGCCATACGGTCGCCGATGGTTGTTTTCGTGCTCTGTTTCCAGTTTTCGGAGCCGCTCGATGCGGCTCTTCTGCGGCTTATTCCGCCCGCTGGGAGTTCTCGAAGGTGAAGCGTCCCATCTTCACGCCTCCAAGAAGATGGATGTGGAGGTGGGATACCGTGGCCGCCGAATCCTCGCCGGTGTTGATGACGCAGCGGAAGCCGGACTCGCCGACGCCTTTGAGATCGGCCACGTTCGGCGCGACGGACAGAAGGTGGCCCAGCACGTCGGCGGGCACGTCGTCCTGAAGGTTGTCGTAGTGCTTCTTGGGAACGATCAAGGTATGCACCGGGGCTTCTGGCTCGATGTCGTCGAACGCGAAGCACACATCGTCCTCGTACACCTTTCTGGCTGGTATCTCACCGGAAATCAACTTACAGAACAAGCAGTCGCTCATGGTCCGAAACCTTTCTTCTCGCGATAGGGCGTGCCTCGGGGGCGCCTGAATATTGTACCCCGGCTCGCAGCGCTGGACGAGTCGGTTTCCGGTTTGCGCTTGCTGCGTGCTGAAAAGAGGGTCGATAGAGCCGCCTGTGCGGCGTTCGCCGCAGAAGCGGGACCGAGCATAGCGCTCTGTTGTCCCGGCGATGCGAACACCGCAGGGCGCTTACATGGCGATGCCAGGCTGATTGCGGATGCGGGTTCCAGCGCGCTCCAGATCTCCAAGACGGTAGAGTTGCGGTATCTGCGAACCATCGAAAGGAGTCCCGCATGAGTACGCTTTTAGTGCTCGGATACCCGAGCGAGGCGGAAGCAACGTCCGCCTATCAAAAGATCCTCGATCTTGACAAGAACCTTATTGTAAGCCTGCAATCGATCGCCGTCGTGGCCCGTCGCGCCGACGGCAAGTACGACGTCGTCACGCCTGGCTCGAAGGTGGGGACCTCGGCCGTTTGGGGTCTGTTCTGGGGCGCCCTGTTCGGCCTTTTGTTCTTCGTGCCGGTCTTCGGGGCTGCGCTCGGAGCCGGCATCGGGGCGCTTACCGGCGCTATCGTGAAGCGCGGCGTCGACAAGGACTTCCAGGAGCGCGTCCGCAACCTGCTTTCCTCCGATGACAGCGCTGCCGTGTTCATGGTGGTCGACGAAATGACCACCGATAAATTCGTCGACGCCATTAAGCCGTTCGGCGGCGAGGTGCTGCAGACTTCTCTCTCTGTGAAGGATGAAGAGGAGCTCAAGCACGCCCTGTTCAAGGGGTAGGTAACGGCTTTCAGCCGAATGGCTGGGCCTTCCGGCAAAACGAACGAGCGGGACTGGAACGAGGATTTCCAGTCCCGCCTTTGTTTTTCGCTTGCGGCGCCGCACCGCGCCGGCGCGGCAGCGAGCAGATCGGACCGGCTCGTCTTGGCCGCTATTCGGCTTTCATAGCCTGACACTGCACGCAGGTGATGGCGATGACGCCCACGATGTCGTCGGCCGTGCAGCCGCGCGACAGGTCGTTCACGGGCTTGGCTATGCCTTGCGTGACGGGACCGTAGGCTTCGGCATGTGCGAGGCGCTGCACGAGCTTGTAGCCGATGTTACCGGCGTCAAGGTCAGGGAACACGAGCACGTTGGCGCGGCCTGCTACAGGTGAGTCCGGCGCCTTCGAGGCGCCCACGGAGGGCACGATGGCGGCGTCGAGCTGCAACTCGCCGTCGAGGGCCATCTGCGGCGCGAGCTCCTTTGCGAGCGCGACCGCCTCGATCACCTTGTCGCGGTCGGCGTTGGCCACAGTCGAGCCATGTGTAGAATGGGAGAGCATGGCGACGGCCGGCTCGGTGCCCATGAGCGTGCTCCACGAGCGGCCGGAGTTGACGGCAATGTGCGCGAGCTTTTCGGCGTCGGGCTGGATCTCCAGTCCGCAGTCGCTGAAGAGAAACGTCCCGTTCTGTCCCAAATCGCAATTCGGGACGACCATGACGAAAAACGAGCTGACGAGCTTCACGCCCGGCGCGGTCTTGAGAATCTGCAGCGCAGCGCGCAGCACGTCGGAAGTGGCATGGCAGGCGCCGCATACCATGCCGTCGGCATGCCCGAGCTTCACCATCATGGTTCCGAAGTACAGCACGTCGTCGACGAGGCCGAGCGCTTTCTCTTCGGTCATCCCCTTGGCACGACGCAACTCGAAGAGGGCCGCGGCGAACGCCTCGCGCTCGGGGGCCGTGCGAGGATCGATGATGCGCGCGCCGTCGAGCGCGTAGCTGCTGGCCTCGATGGCGGCGGCATCGCCGAGGATGACGAGGTTCGCCACATCGTCGGCGAGGATGCGTTCGGCCGCGGCGAGCGTGCGCTCGTCATCGCCTTCCGCCAGGACGATCGTCTGGCGGTCGGCTTTGGCGCGGGCAAGCATGGAATCGAGGAATGAACTCATGGAAAGCCTTTCTCTCATCGACTGGGCGACGCTACCTGTGCATTCGCTCCTGGTTTTGTCCACTTTGTATGATAATCCACGCACCCTGTTCGCTTGCCGGTAAAATAGCTTCCGGCGCGTTTCGGCGGGCAAGAAGCCTGCTTGCTTATACGTTTGAGAGAGAGGGGCAGCTTCGAAGCTGCCGTGGACGAGGAAGGTTGCCTCATGGGAGTTCGGTACTGCGACTTCAAGGATATTGACAGGGGAGACTTCGACGCGGTGGTCGTCGGCAGCGGGTTTGCGGGCGGCGTGGTGGCGCGCGAGCTGGCCGAGCGCGGCGGCCAGCGGGTGCTCGTGATCGAGAAGCGCTCCCACATCGGCGGCAACATGTACGACGAGGCCGACGATGCCGGCATCCTCGTCCATCGCTACGGACCGCATATTTTTCACACCAACGATAAGCGTGCGTTCGACTACGTCCGACGCTTCACCGAGTGGCGCGACTACCAGCACGAGGTGCTGGCCGATTGGTACGGCACGTACCTGCCGGTGCCGTTCAACAAGAACTCGATGGAGATTGCTTTCGGCAAGGAGAAGGCGGCGCGCCTCACGGAGAAGCTCATCGAAACATTCGGCGACGAGCGCAAGGTGACCATCACCGAGCTGCGCGCCCAAGACGACCCCGAGCTGTCCGAGATCGCCGACTTCATCTACAAGAACGTGTTCCTCTACTACACGCAGAAGCAGTGGGGCCTTACGCCCGAGGAGGTCGACCCCTCCGTCACGGCACGCGTGCCCGTGTTTGTGTCACGCGACAATCGCTACTTCCAGGATGCATACCAGGGCATGCCGGCCGAGGGCTATACGCCGCTGTTCGAGCGCATGCTCGATCACGAGAACATCCAGGTGTGCCTGGACACCGAAGCTGAGAACGTGTTCGAGCTGGAGTTCGAGAGCAGCGACGAGAGCGCCCCGCTGTCCGCGATCCTCATCAAGGGCGCGCCGTTCGAGGGCCCCATCGTCTACACCGGTCCGCTCGACGAGCTGTTTCTGTCGCGCTTCGGCCGTCTGCCGTACCGCAGCTTGGACTTCGTGTACGAGACGCACGACGCCGAGCACATGCTGCCCTGCGGCACGGTGAACTTCACCGTGACCGAGGACTACACGCGCATCACCGAATTCAAGTACCTCACGGGCCAGAAGAGCGACAAGACCACCATCATGAAGGAGTACAGCCGCTCCTACGACGATCCGAAGCGGCAGATCCCGTACTACGCCATCGTCGGCGATGAGAACGCCGCTCACTACGAGCGCTATCGCGAGCTTACGAAGTCGCTGCCGAACTTCCACCCGCTCGGACGCTTGGCCGAGTACCGGTATTACAACATGGACGTCATCATCGGGCGAGCGCTCGCGCTTGCCGACGAGCTGGTGGGGTAGGATCGTGAAGACCATCTCGTTCGCGGTGCCCTGCTACAATTCGGCTGCATATATGGATGCATGCATCGAATCGCTTTTGAAATGCGGCGACGATATCGAAATCATCATCGTCGATGACGGGTCGACGAAGGACGACACCCCGGCCAAGGCGGACGAATGGGCGCAGCGGCATCCGGGCATCGTCAAGACCGTGCACCAGGAAAACGGCGGCCACGGCGAAGCGGTGAACACGGGTCTTGCGAATGCGACCGGTTTGTACTTCAAAGTGGTCGACTCTGACGACTGGCTCGACGAGGTCGCCATGCGCGACATCATGGCGTATCTGCGCCGCCAGGCGGAGCTGCCCGCCCCCACTGACCTTGTCATCGGCAACTACGTGTACGAAAAGGTGTCGGAAGGCTCGCGCACCGTCATGCACTACCGCAACGTGTTCCCCGAGGGCCGCGAGTTCGGCTGGGACGAGGTGGGGCACTTCGGTCAGAGCCAGTACCTGCTCATGCACTCGGTGATCTACCGCGCCGAGCTTCTGCGCGAAATCGGTCTCCAGCTGCCGAAGCACACGTTCTACGTGGACAACCTCTTCGTGTACGTGCCGCTGCCGCACGTGAGGACCATCTACTATCGCGATGTGGACATGTACCGCTACTTCATCGGCCGCGAAGACCAAAGCGTGAACGAAAGCGTCATGAAGGGCCGCATCGACCAGCAGCTGCGCGTGACGCGCCTCATGATCGATGCGGTGCGCCTGCCCGACGCAGTTCCCGAAAAGCGCCTCGAGCGCTACATGGAGAACTACCTGTCCATGATGATGTGCATCTGCTCCATCTTCCTGCGCATGATCGACACCGACGAAGCCGAGGACAAGCGCGAGGGCATTTGGGACTATCTCAAGGAGAAGAACCCCGAGGTGTACCGGCGCATTCGCCGCAGCGTGTTGAACATGGGCACGAACCTGCCCACCGGACTCGGCCGCAAGATAGGCATCACCGGCTACCGCATGGCCCAGAAGATTTTCAAGTTCAATTAGCAGGAAGGCGGCCCGCGGGCCGCCTTCCCCCATCCCCGGGGGAGCGCGGCGCTACTTCCGGCGGACGAACTCGTAAAAGGCGAAGATGATAGAGACGACGGTGAGCACGCACACGATGAGCTCCGCCATGTTGTTCGCGTAGTCGGTCTGGTCGGGGTAGAGCGCGCCGACGACGAGGAAGCCGGTGCACCAGATGAGTCCGAGGGCAAGGATCGTGCCGGTGATGAACCGCATGGCTACGGAGCCGGCCTTCCAGAGCCGTTGATAGCCGACTATCGTCTTTTCCGAATAGGATCGCGTGCGATTCAGCCGATACTTCATTCCGCCGGCAGCGACGCCGAGGACGGTGCCGGCGGACAAAGCCGCGCAAAGAGTAATGATCACATGCATGGACGGGAACTCCGCTCACTGTAGGCTCGGGACGAGCGCGGCGCGCTCGTCCCGGCATGGTATCACGAATCACCCCAGCTCCGTGAGCCGTATCGCAGGCGGGGCGTATCTTCGGGGCTGTTCGGCAGCTCGTCTACGCTCCGAGGCCCGTGGCCACGGCTGCGAAGGCCACAAGCACGCCGATGATGGATTCACCGCCCAAAAGGCCGCTCGACACGACGAGTCCTGTTTCGTTCTGCTCCTTCTCGCGCGACGCGCGCTCTTCAGGTGCGAGCTTTGCGCGCCGGCGTTTGCATACGGCGTCGTAGACGACCTTTGCCATGGCGCCCAGAAATGCGGTGAGGGACATATAGAACGGCAGATAGATGCCCAACCCCAACATCATCGCAGGGAAACCGACCAGGTAGAGCAGAAATCCGCCAGCAAGCCCGATAGCGAACGCGGGAACCGAGGGAATGCCCGACACCATGGTGGCCACGACTGACGCTTGCGCCGACACGAACGAGGCGGTGGGGCCGAACGCCTCGGGGCCGTATGCGCCCAAAAGCACGGCCATGACGGCGACGGCCACGAAGGCGCCGAGCACCGCGCCGACTGCTTGGCCGATCCACTGGGCCTTCGGCGAGGTGCCCAGGACATGGCCTGCGTGGAAGTCGTTCATAACATCGCCGGCCAAACCGCACGCCACGGCCACGATGCCGGCCACAAAGAACAACTGCACCTGCGGCAGATCGGAGACGGCCGCCACTGCGAGAAGCACGATAAGGCCGAATATTTCCATGGGGTCTATACCCGTCTGTCCGACGCTTTGAGCGCTCATGGCCGTGGCTACCCAGGCCAGCAGCACCACGATGAGGGACGGCAGGGGGCCGAGGCCCAGACCGAAGCAGATGACGAGAGCGACGGCAGCTACGGCGCAGGCAGCGATGCCGGCGCTCACGCGCAAGCGACGGAGCTTCGAGCCGCCCTCTGCGGGCGCGTCATCGTCGACTGCCCGCAGTGAGACGGAGCCCTTCGTGTCGCGCAGCATGCGGATGGCCTTCGGCAGGATGTTCTTGAAGATGACGCCCAGTCCTGCACCCATCATGACGCCCATGCCGAGGCTTGAGACGATGCCCTGACCGCTTGCCACATCCCATAGCCCCGCAGCCGAACCGCCCACGATGATGCCGAAATTGCCCAGCAGCGCACCGGCGAACCACACCGTCACCGCGCCCGTTCCTACGAGGAAGCCTACCGCGAGCAGCATCGGCGAGTTGTAGATGCCGAACATGACGCCGGGAATGGAAACGTTGCCAAGCAGCATCGCGGGAATGGCGCCGAACCAATCGCGCAGCGCGGTGTACGCGCCGGCCAGGCCCATCGATCCGAACAGCTTCCAACCCGTCTTGCCGCCGGCGTCGCCTGCGATGAGCGTTTGAGCAGCCGCTTCGCCGATGGGGTACTCAAGCTCCGCGTCCTCGATGAAGTGGCGGCGCAGCAGCACCGTGCACACCAGGCCGAGCACCACGCCCGCCAGAGCGACGAGCAGCATTTCGAAGATACTTGTCGCATCGGCGAAGCCGAGCATCCAGATGCCGGGTATGGTGAAGGCAAGTCCGCCTGCCACCATGGCGCCGGCCGACATGACAGTATGGGTGACGTTCGCCTCGTTGAGGCTGGCGCGTCCGCGGCTGATCGCTTTGAGGAAGAACAGCGATATGATGGCCGCGAACACGATGGGCCAAGGAAGCGCCCCCATCTTGAGGGCCGTGTACACCGACGCCGCGGTGATGATGATGCAACCGACGCAGCCGATAAGCAGACCGCGCAGCGTCAGCTGCCCTTTGACAGAATCCATTTTCGAGCTCCTTCTCGCATATCCGCTTCCCCTTGTCTCGGGAAGTCGGGTTACTGAACGGGCGCATACAGTATAATCATCCGCAGGTGCCGGCACAACGGCAATTTCGAAAAAGGACGCGCGACGGAAGGCGGTGGCGATGGGCGGCATACGGAAGGCGGTGGCCGACGCGGATTGCCCGGAGGCCGTGGTGGAGGCAAAGCGGCCTCGGCGGACGGCCGATGGTCCCGTGCTCGCCGTGGACGTGGGCAACTCGGTGACGAACCTGGGCCTGTTCGAGGGCGGGGAGCTGGCTGCGACATGGACTGCGACTACCTCCGAACTCCTCACGACCGATGAGGCCTGGGCGATTGCAGCGTCCTTTCTGCGCCTTGTCGAGGACGGAGCGCTGTCCGAGATCGGCGGGGCGGTGCGTCTGCGCGATGGCATCGTCGCCTCGGTCGTACCTGATCTTACCGACTCATGGGTAACTGCGATCAGCCGGATGAGCGGGCGCAGGCCCCTTGTCGTGGGTCCCGGCTTGAAAACCGGCCTAAAAATGCGCTACAACGACCCTGGTCAGCTGGGCGCCGACCGCATCGCCGACCTCGTGGCCGCCAAGGGTTCTTATGCGCATCCTCTGATCGTGGTCGATTTCGGCACGACGACTAATTTCGAGGTCGTCGATCCCGAAGGCGCGTTCATCGGAGGCGCTATCGCGCCCGGCTTAAAGCTGTGCGCGAAGGCCCTTGCCGACGCCGCCGCGCGTCTTCCCGTGGTGGAGCTCATCGCCCCAGCCTCCATGGTGGGGAAGAACACACGCGAAGCAATGCAGGCAGGCATCGTCATGGGTGAGATCGCCCGCATCGACGGCCTTATTGACCTGATGTGGGGCGAACTGGGGTACGAGACCGACGTGGTGGCGACGGGATCCGATGCCGACATGCTCGCGGCGCTCTCGAAGCGCATCCGCAGGGTGGACGAGCATCTCACTTTGCGAGGTCTTGCTTTGCTGCATGCCATGAACCGCCGTGATTGACTATGTGCGCGAAGCCGCTGCGAGCGAGCGTTCGCCGAGTTGCGTGACGGTATCCGCGTCCGCGTGGTTACCAGCCGGCTTCGCGCAGGGTCACGCCGTCGAGCGACTTGAGGGCGAACGCGCCATGATCGTACACGGCGTAGCTCGCTGAGCCATCCTTCGGTATGGATGTGCTGCCCGGGTTGACGAAAAGCACGCCGTTGCGACGATCGAGCGACTTCACATGGGTATGGCCGGTCAGAAGCGCGCTGCCGGGTGCGAGCGCGGGCGGTTCGTCGGGTGCGAAGCGCGGCACGTGGCCGTGCGAGAGGAGCAGTTCGTGGTCGTCGATTTCCATGAGGGCGTAGTCGGCCATGCAGGGAAAGGCGAGCACCATCTGATCCACTTCGGCATCGCAGTTGCCGCGTACGGCCACGATGCGATCCGCCCATTCGTTCAGGATCGGTACGACCTCCTTGGGAGCGTATCCATCGGGCAGGTCGTTGCGGGGGCCATGGTAGAGCAGATCGCCTAAAAGCACGATGCGGTCGGGTGTCTCCGCCTCGACGCGCGTTGCGAGTGCGCGCACGGCCGATGCCGATCCGTGCAGATCGGATGCAATAACAAGCTTCACGGTGCTCCTTCCTCGAGTCGGGCTTCAGGTGGGCGCGAATGCTACAGGTCGGCGCAGTAGCCGCTGGCGATGATGTGCTTGTCGCTTCGTGGGAACAGGTGCGCGTAGAGGGCCATGAAGTAGCTGTCGGTCATGGAGGCCAAGTAATCGACGACGATCTGATTCGCTTCGGTGCGCAGATACCCTTCGGGTGTCACGCTGCGCGACTTCGCGCATAGGCTCGCCACGTGGTGCCTGAATACCGGCGAGGCTTCGTCGCCCGTTTCCAGATCGCGCAGCAGCCGGTCGTAGAGTTCTTCGAACATCTCTTCCACGATGTTGCCCGCGCCGCACACCATGCCTTCTCGTTCGTAGATGAACTCGTAGTTCTGGCGCTTGGCGCGCTTGAGATCGGCGAACGCCTCTTCGCTCATAGCGATGCGATCGGTTCCATAGGAGTTGTTGACGATGTCGACGGTCAGGTTGTTGATGATGCGCGCGTTGTCGCGGCCGATGTAGTCGCTTTCGAACGCGTCAAGCGAGTCCAGCACGCCCATATCGAGCGCATCGGTACGATCCTTGCCCACGTAGGCGATCATGTCGGAGACGCGTACGACACAGCCCTCCAGCGTGGAGGGGCGCAGCTCCTTGATGGCATGCTCGTCGGCCGCGCAGGCTTCCACGAGCGCGTCAAGCTGCTCGAAGGCGGCCGTATCGCCGGTGCGCAGCACCTGTCGGGCGAACTCGCCGTTATGGCACAGCACGCCATCGAGCGTTTGCAAGCTCACGTTGCGACGGTACAGTCGATCGAGCACGCGCACGGAATGCACGTTGTGGTTGAAATAACGTCCCGTTCGCTCATGGTAGCACTTGCTCAGGAAACGCTCGCCGGCGTGGCCGAACGGCGTATGGCCCACGTCATGGCCGAGGGCGATGGCCTCGATGAGCTCGCAGTTGAGACCCAGAAGCGAGCCGATGCCGCGTGCGACGCGGCTCACGAGCTGCACATGCAGGCCCCGTCGGCAGATGTCGTCGTTCTCAACGAAGGAGAACACCTGGGTTTTGCCAGCGTATCGGTTGTAGGCCGGCACGTTCAGGATCTTCTCGATATCGCGCGCGAACGCAGGCCGAGCGAGCGTCGCATCGTCGTGGGGATTGGGCTCGCGCCGCACGACGTCCGCATCGTCGAAAGCGTGCGGATTCGCGCGCCCCGAGGTCCGATCGGCGCGGATGGCTGCTTCGATCTCGGGGTCGAGCGTGCGGTACGGGATGGGTGCGTGTTCCATGCGGCGCCTCTTTCGTTGCGATCGAGGACATTGTAGCGCACGGCGGCTCCCGTTGGGACGCTAGAGCATGAGAGCGCCCGAAGAGCCGGTTGCGGGCGTTCGGGAGGCCTGCTCCACTCAATACCGATACAATGCTGCGATGCCGCTATCGCCAGGGACGTTTTCGGGGGGAAGCTCGTAAACCTCGGCGTCCTGCGCGAGCGCGGCTCGCACGAAGCCGTCGGCCAGCTCGGGTCCCTGGAAGCGGCCGTGTGGCTCGCGCTCGAACAGGTACACCTCGCCGGTCTTGTCATTGAAACCGCCAGGAATATAGGCCCCTTCGGCCAAGAACAGCGCCCGTACCTTACGCTCGACCAACGCGAGTCCGATTGTCTCGAGGTCGGTCGTTGCGCGGTTGTGCGCCTCTGCGTCGCCGAACCCGTTCAGCAGTCTGCCTGCTCGTGCGGCGCGTTCGCGCTCGAGCACGCCCTTCGCTGCATCCAACAGCTCGGGCGCCTCGAGTCCGCCAATGTCCTTCTCAATGCCTTCGTCGAGCAAATGAGGGATCGTTGAGATGCGGCGGAACGCGGTTTGATGCTCGGGCAAGCTTACGAGGATCACGGGCAGATCGGTTCCTCGCACAAGATGGTCGGTCACCACTTCATTCACATGCTGGAAGAACTTGCCCGCCTCCTCCTTGCGTACTTCCTTGCGCGACTTGTAGCCGTGGTAGGGCGGCAGATGGTTCTCAAGCGATGAGTAGTCCAGCGCTCCTTCATGGCCGTCGTACACGAGCGGGAACTCTTCGCTGAACTCATCGAGCACATCGGCGGGAAGTTCCACGCGGTCGAGTGAGCCGAAGTCGCCGCGCACGAAAGCGAAGCGGTCGGCCGACAGTCCAAGAAGGAAGTAGCGCGAACCGAACTGTAATTCGCGCAGCAAGGGGCGCGTGTAGAATCGTTCGCCCACGAATACGAGCGGACCTGCAGCGTAGTCCATTCGGTACAGGTAGACTTGGTCGTTGCTAGCGAGCACGGCAAGGCTTCCGCCGGACGCGCCGCCTGCAAGGTCTTCGAGGTGCATGGCGACCTCGTCGAGACGCCCATCGAGGTTGGCGTGCTCGCGATGCTCGTACTCCTGGGCGAGTTTACTGCGCACCTCTTCCACGAGGTTCTTGAACTGGACGCGATCCTCCTCGGCGCCGGCGCGGCCGTGTAGGGGCAGGTAGATCGATGCAAGCGGGGGATTCGCATGCTCGAAGAGGGCCGAGTCGAAATTCGCAAGTGTCGAAATGCCGTCTTCCATTGTAGTAACCTCCGTGTCGGGTGCCGTGCGCGTCGAGAAGCCGCGCCGTGTTCGCAGGCTTCCAGCATACCAGCGGACTCGGATGCGAGCGCACCCGCAGCCTTCTTGTCAGCGCGCGGTTGGCGACCCGGCATTGAGGTCGCCGCTTTCGCCCGACGGTTCGGCTGGAAGCGTGCGGGCTTGCGCTATACTGTGCGAAACCGTGCGGCACGATGAAGGGAGGGCGGCGCATGAAGGATCGGAGCGGAGTGTACGCGGCCATCGCGGTGCTGAGCTTCATCATGATGGCGGTCAGCTTGGCATGGGCGTACGCGAACGCGGGAGAGGGCGGTGTTGGCCTGGGAGAGCTGCTGCCCTCCATTGGCCTGGGGGTCTTGTTCTTGGCGAATATTGTGCTCTCGAAGCAGAATAGGCGGAGGTAGAGGCTTCTTCATGGCGGGAACCATCAGCGAGGAGGACATCCAGAAGGTTCGCGAGGCATCCGATCTCGTGGCGGTTATCGGCGAGCGCTCTCCGGTGAAGCAGCGCGGACGCGACTTCTGGTGCTGCTGCCCTTTGCACAACGAGAAGACCCCTTCGTTCAAGATCGACCCCTCCACGCAGCTGTGGCACTGCTTCGGCTGCGGCGAGGGCGGGGATGTGTTCTCCTTCATCATGAAGACGGAGGATCTGTCGTTTCCCGAGGCGGTTCGGCGGCTGGCGGATCGAGCGCACATCGACATCGCCGTCGCCGACGGCCGGCCGGGCATCGGCGGCAATCGCAAGGCGCGCCTCAAGGCGGTCTGCGCCGAGACGGCCGCGTTCTACCATCGCCAGCTTATGCGCGACCCCGGACCCGACGCTTCGTCGGCACGCAGGTACCTGAGCGCGCGCGGTTTGGGCGGCGACGTGCCGAAAACCTGGCAGCTTGGGTTTGCCCCTGGTCGCGGCCAGCTCGTGCGGCACCTTTCTGCGGCGGGATTCAATGCCGAGGAGATGTCGCAGGCCAACGTCGCGCTTGTCGGCAAAGGCGACGGCAAGCTGCGCGACCGCTTCTACAACCGCATCATGTTCCCCATTAACGACCCGCAGGGCGAGTGCATCGCCTTCGGCGGCCGCGTGGTGGGCAAGGGCGAGCCGAAGTACCTGAACTCGCAGGAGACGCCCCTGTTCCACAAGTCGCAGGTTCTGTACGGCATGGACAAGGCGAAAGCCGCCATGGCATCGACGGGCGTGGCCGTGGTGGTGGAGGGCTACACCGACGTGATCGCGCTGCACGAGGCGGGCGTGAAGAACGCCGTGGCGACGCTCGGCACCCGCGCTGACCATGCGCCATATCCGGTTGCTGTCGCGTCATGCTCGGCACCGTATCGTGTACCTGTTCGACGGCGACGAGGCGGGGCAGCGCGCCGCCGATCGCGCGCTCGCGTTCATCGACGATTCCATGACGCCCGAAGCGGGCAAGAGCCGTATCGAGCTGGCTGCCGTTACGCATGCCGGACAACCTCGACCCGGCCGACTTTGTGGCTCAGCGCGGTGCCGACGAACTGCAGGAGCTCATCGCATGCGCCCAACCGCTGCTGAAGTACGGCATCGAGCGCCGCCTGGCTCGCCCACGACCTCGGACGTGCTGAAGGGCGCGCTGCGGCACTGGTCGATGCGCTACAGGTGCTGGCCCCCATCAAGGACTCCATGCTCGCGCGCGATTATGCTGTGCAGATCGCCACGAGCGTGCGGGCTCGCGAGCAGGATGTGATCGACCAGCTGGCGCGCCTCAAGCCTCCTCGCGCGGAGGACGACGGTCCTGCGGAGGAGCGTTCTGACGGGCCGGCGGCGGATCCGAGATCGGTTGCCGAGGCTGGCGCAGATCTGCCTCGGGCCGAGCTCAACCGGCTCCGCTTCGAGCGCGAATTGCTGAGCCTTGCGGCTCAGCGCCCCGACCTCGCGCTGCGCCATGCCGATGCGCTGGCGCAGACGCAGTGGCATGGACGGGCGCATGCACTCGTCGCGCAGAGTTTGCTCGACACGCTTGCGGAGAACCCCGCCGCCCCCGCCGCGCTTGTTGTCACGAGGGCGGCGCAGGCGCTTCCTGCGGCCGCGAGCCATCTTGACCTCGGGATCCATGACCGATGCGGCCGAGCCCGATATATTGGCGGCCTTCCTTGTGGAGGAGCTTGCCATCGGCGATGTCGAAGATGCTGTAGCCGCGCTGAAGGCCCGGCTCGCCGATCCTGCGCGTAATGCCCGCCGACGAGTACGAGATTGCTCTACGAGGCCGTGGCCGCCATGCAGAAGGATCTAGGGCGTCGGCGTCAGAACCACCGGCCGCTTCGCTTCCTCGTAAAAGGCAGCTGCTCGGTCGGGCTGCGGGACGTGCTCGCTTTTTCGACCTCAACAGAATTCGATGCGGGGGAGCGGCACGGTCGTGGGGCTTCGACGGGCAGATTGTCGAACCTCTGCTCGGCGAACGCTATGCCCATAACGATCGCGTCGTCGCGCAGATTCCCAAGGAACCGGTCGTAATTCCCGCCGCCGTATCCAAGGCGGCAGCCGTTGTCGTCGAAGGCGACAAGCGGTACCGCCATCACATCGATGTCGCAGGGGTCGACGGCCCGCAACGGCGCGAGAGCAGGATCGCATGAGGCGATGGCTTTGGCGGGCGCTGCGATGAACGCCGCCTCGCGCGCGTCGAAGGTCGCCCGGTCCACTTCGAAGAACGTCATACGGACCCGGGCGGATGTGGCTGACGGACGGGTCGGATCGGGCGCGCCGGCGGCCTCGGCGGCGCGCATCATACAGGGCACGCACACGCGGCAGCCGCGCTCAAGCGCTTCGTGCACGAAGGTCGCCAGGTCGGGCTCGCTTCCCATGGCGCAGTATACGGCGACGAGCGCACCGGGCCGCAGGGCCTGCGCGCAGCATGTCGTGAGCCGTGTGCACAGCTCCTCGCTTCGGCGCGCGCGTTCGTCGGGAGGTATGGCGTCGCGCAGGGCGAGCGCGCGGGCGCGGGCGCCCGCCTTCTTCCGGGTTGCTGCATCCGATGTTTCGGCAGGTCTGTTCATGTCGGCCAGTATAGCAGCAAGCGGTCTTCGAAACGGCATACGGCGCCGGATCCGCACGGCGCACGCGCCGGCTGGACGCGGGGACGCCTCTGTGCGGCACGAGTGCCATGAGCAGCGGAAGGCCCGGGCAGCCCGCCTTGGTCGGCGGTGGGATATGGTATGCTCTAGCACGACAGAAAGGAGGCGCCATGAGCCCCTTCGTTTGGCTGATCGTTGCCGCGGTTATGGCTGTGGTCGAGATTGCTTCGCTCAGCCTTATAACCATGTGGTTCGTCGTCGGCGCGCTTGCCGCCTTCGCGGCGAATCTGTGCGCCGTCGATCCCTTCGTTCAGATCGCGGTGTTCTTAGCCGTGTCGGTGCTGTGCCTGGTCGTGCTGCGGCCCGTCTTCGTGAAATACCGTGACCGCGGCAAGCTCGAAGAGCCCACCGTCGTCGGCCAGGAGGCCGTCGTGCGAGAGGCTGTCGATAACGACCGCTTCGTCGGCCGCGTTGAGACGGCCGACCACATGACCTGGGCTGCTCGCTCAGCCGATGGGATGCCTATCCCGGCTGGCGAGAATGTGGTGGTGGTCGGGCAGGAGAGCGTCAAACTCATCGTCGAAAGGAAACCGTCATGATCTTTCTCATCGTGCTCGTGGTGCTCGTGGTGCTGTTCAGCGTCACGTGCATCAAGATTGTCCCGCAGGCCGAGGCCGCCGTCGTCGAGCGCCTGGGTTCGTACCTGACCACCTGGAGCAACGGCCTGCATGTGAAGGTGCCGTTCATTGACCGGGTGCGTCCCTATGTGACCCTCAAGGAGCAGGTGGCCGACTTTCCTCCCCAGCCCGTCATCACGAAGGACAACGTGACCATGTCCATCGACTCGGTCGTGTTCTTCAAGATCATGGATCCGAAGCTCTACACCTACGGCGTGGAGAACCCGCTCGTCGCCATAGAGAACCTGGCGGCAACCACGCTGCGCAACATCATCGGCGACTTGGAGCTGGATACCACGCTCGTATCGCGCGACACCATCAACGCCAAGATGCGCTCCATCCTGGATGAGGCCACCGATGCCTGGGGCATCAAGGTGAACCGGGTGGAGGTCAAGAACATTACGCCGCCGGCCGCCATCCAGCAGGCCATGGAGAAGCAGATGAAAGCTGAGCGGGAGAAGCGCGAGGCCATTCTTCTGGCAGAAGGCGAGAAGCAGTCGGCCATCACCGTGGCCGAGGGCAACAAGCAGGCTCAGATCCTGGCTGCCGAAGCGGAGAAACAGGCCGTGATCCTGGCCGCCGAGGCCGAGAAGGAGAAGCAGATTCGCGAGGCCGAAGGCGAGGCGTCGGCCATCCTGAACGTGCAGCAGGCTACCGCCGACGGCATCCGCATGGTGCGCGAGGCAGGCGCCGATTCGGCAGTGCTCACGCTGCAGGCCTTCGAGGCTCTGAAGAGCGTTGCCAACGGACGGGCGACGAAGCTCATCATCCCCTCCGAGATCCAGGGCATGGCGGGTTTGGCCGCCAGCCTCAAGGAGATCGTCGTCGACGACGAGCAGGGCAAGTAGGACGAGCGATTGCAGGTGTGCGCGGAAAGCGTCGTGCACGCCTGTACGCCTGCCTTCTGACCTCGCGTTCTATGGAGCTTTTCCGCAGGCCACTGGACAATGTTCACTCAAGAACGGACAATGGGGCCATGACCGCATCCGCGGCGCGTACGGCGCCGCGTTTCCTTATGAAGAGCGAAGGACGTGCTGAACGTGATCACTATCGTGCAATCGCCCGATCCGGTGCTGAACACGGTGTGCGAACCGTGTGATCTGGATGATCGAGGCCTCAAGAAGCTGGCCAAGCAGATGGCCAAGGCCATGTATAAGAACGACGGCTGCGGCATCGCCGCGCCGCAGGTGGGCGTGACCAAGCGCCTCGTGGTTATTGACTGCGACCAGGACGAAACGGGTGCGCAGAACCCCCTCGTGCTCGTGAACCCTGTACTCGTGTCCACCGAAGGCGATCCGATCGTGCTGGGCGAGGGGTGTCTGTCCTGTCCCGGTATTTCGGTGTCCATTGCCCGCCCGCCCTTTGCGCGCGTACGCTATTTCGACCTTGATGGAGAAGAATGGGAAGTGGAAGGCGACGGGCTGCTCGGGCGCTGTCTGCAGCACGAGCTTGACCATCTCGACGGCATCACCATGTTCGAGCGGTGCGACCCCGTGACGCGTCTGCAGGCGCTGCGCGACTACGAGGTGGCGCTTGCGGCTGGGGCGCGCCCCGGCGAGACGTCGCTCGATCCGCAGGTGCGCTGATCATGCGCGTCGTGTTCATGGGCACGCCTGCGTTCGCCGCTGCGATTCTAGACAACCTTGTGCAGCAGCACAAGGTTGTGGCTGTTTACACGCGTCCCGACGCGGTGCGCGGCCGCGGCAGGCGTCTGGCGCCTTCGCCGGTAAAGGAAGCGGCTCTCCGCTATGGGATCGAAGTCCGCACGCCGCGCACGCTGCGCGCTGCCGACGTTCAATGCGAGCTGGCCGCGCTTGAGCCGGACGTCATCTGCGTGGCCGCCTACGGCGCCATCCTGCCACCCGAGGTGCTGGCTATTCCCACGTACGGTTGCTTGAACGTACACGCATCCCTGCTGCCCCGTTGGCGCGGAGCCGCTCCTATCGAACGCGCCGTTCTCGCAGGAGACGAGGCAACCGGCGTGTGCATCATGCGCATGGAGGAAGGTCTCGATACGGGAGCGTACTGCGTTTGCCGCAAAGCCGATGTTGCCAATAAGAGCGCGGGGGAGTTGACTGATGAGCTGGCTGATCTCGGATCGCATGCGCTGTTGACGGCGCTCGTCCATGTGGAGCGAGGGGCGGCCGACTGGAAGGAACAGGACGAGACGCAGGCGACCTACGCCTCCAAGATCGAGAAAGGGGAGCTCGATCTGCACCCTGGCGATGGGGCGGCTGTGCTGGTCCGCAAAGTACGCGCCTCGAGTGAGGCGCACCCGGCGCGCGCCGTCGTCGCGGGGCGCGCGGTGACCGTGCGGACTCTGAGCGAACCAGGAGACGAGGAAGGCCGCCGGGTTGCCGCTGGCATGGAACCGGGGGAGGTGCGCTTCGCTGCGAGGCGGTTGCTGCTGGGCGCCTCGGACGGTGCTGTGGAGGTCCTGTCTCTCAAACCGGATGGCAAGCAGGAGATGGACGCGAAGGCGTTTGCGGCTGGCATACAGGGCATCAAGACCGGCTCGACGTGGGAGGGCCTCCATGGCTGATCACCGCGATGCCTCTCGCGCAGACGCGCCCCGCGCATCGCGCCCCCGTGGCGGCCGGCCCTCGAAAAGCGCGCAGGACGCGCAACGCGCGCCTCGTTCCGCCATGCACTCGAAGGTGAGTCCGGCGCGCCTCGCGGCGCTCGAAGCGGTGCGCCTGGTGCGCGAACGCGATGCATTCGCGCAGGATATCATTGCGAAGCGCATCGATTCTTCCGATCTTGAGCCCGAGGATCGTGCGTTCGCCACGAAGCTTGTGCTGGGAGCGGTGAGCGCGCAAGGGACTCTCGACGAGATCGTCGACCGAGCGCTGCGAAGTCCGTCAGACGTGCAGCCCGACGTGCGCGATGCCCTGCGCCTGGGAGCCTATGAAATCGTATTCCTCGACAAGTCGCCCCATGCGGCTGTCGATCAAGGCGTCGAGCTCGTGCGCTCGATTGCGCCGCGAGCGGCGGGTCTCGCCAATGCAGTGCTGCGCAAGATCGTCATGCTGAAGGCGTCGTTTCCCTTCGGCGATCCCGCGCGCGATTCAGAAGCGCTCGCGCGCCTGCATGCGTTTCCTGCATGGTTGACGCGCAGGCTTGTCGCCGATCTCGGCTTTGAGGACGCCCTTGCCTTCATGCGGGCCTCGAACCAGCCTGCACCGTTGTTTGTGGCCGTGAACGCCGTGAAGACGTGCGACGAAGATGTGCTGGCAGTCTTTGAAAAAGCTGGAGAAGGCATCGAGCCTGCCAGCATCGGCGAGGTGAGCGTGCCGGGCTGCTATCTCGTGCCCGACGGCCGTTCGCTGCTCGTGCCAGAGCTTCGACGGCTGCTCGCGCAGGGCAGGCTGCTCGTGTCGGACGCCGCTTCCCAGCTCGTGGCTTCCTCGGTGCTGCCGGAGATAAAGCCTGGCTCGTTTTTGGAGGTCGGAGCCGGCCGCGCCACGAAGACGATTCTGCTTCAAAGCGACGCCTGTCGCACGTACGGCGCTCAGATAGAGCGGTATGCGACGCTGGATAACCACGAATTCAAGACGAGGATCCTGCTCGATCGCGTTGCGCAGTACGATGTTCGGGTATCCGAGGCGCTGACGGGAAACGCACTCAATTTGGGAGCGGTCGTGGGCGAGAGGCTCTTCGATGCCGTATTCGTCGATGCGCCCTGCTCGGGCTTGGGCACGCTGCGCCGCCATCCCGAGATCCGTTGGCGTCTGAAGCCTGAGTCCATCGCTTCGTTCGCCCGCACGCAGCTCGCGCTGCTTGAAGAGGCTGCTGGGCATGTCGCACGCGGCGGCATGCTGGCCTACGCCACGTGCACGGTGACGAACGAGGAGAACAGCGGCGTGGTGCAGTCGTTCCTTTCGAGCGAAGCGGGTGCGAGGTTCAAGCTTGTTCCTATCGCCGGCCGCTCGTGCGTGGCGACGCGGCTGCTCGCCGGATCCTCGGACGCCCATTTCGCAGTTCGATTCATTCGCACGTAGCGACGTGGTAGAATCGCCGCGATGTGAGGACGGTAAACCCCGCTGGAAGGAGCCCCATGCATCCCGCACGTCTTCTGGATATGCTCGCCGTCGCTGAGAAAGCGGCCATCGCTTCGGCAAACTGGATCGGGAGAGGCGATAAGACGGCGGCAGATCAAGCGGCCACGACAACTATGCGCGACGCCTTCAACGACCTTGATATATGCGGGCGGATCGTCATCGGCGAAGGCGAGCGCGACGAGGCTCCCATGCTCTTCATCGGCGAGGAGCTGGGGCTTGGCGGGGAAGAACTTGATATTGCGGTCGATCCCCTCGAGGGCACGAATCTGTGCGCGTTCGGCAAGCCCAACGCGCTCACGACCGTTGCGGTGGCGCCACGAGGAACGCTGTTGTACGCGCCCGACACCTACATGGACAAGATCGCCGCCGGGCCCGCCTGTACGGGCGTAGTCGGTATTGACAAGGCGCCGGCCGAGAACGTGGCCGCCGTTGCCAGAACGCTCGGCAAGTCCGTGGAAGACGTGGTCGTATGCATTCTCGATCGCCCGCGCCATCAAGATCTGATAGCCGCCGTGCGCGCAGCCGGCGCGCGCATACGCCTCATAGACGACGGAGACGTATTCGGAGCCATCGCGACGGCGGTGCCGGGGACGGGCATTGATCTGTACCTTGGTTCGGGCGGCGCTCCCGAGGGAGTGCTTGCCTGTACGGGCCTCAAAGCCATCGGCGGCGTGTTCGAAGGGCGTTTGCGCTTCGACCTGGACGAGGACGGCGAGGAGAAGCGCTGTCGGGCCGAGCAGACGGCCGAGGTGGACCTTGACGGCGTGCTGACCATGGATATGCTTGTGCGATCTGACGATGCGGCCTTCGTCGCGTGCGGCGTGACTGACGGCGAAATGGTTTCTGGGGTGACGAGGGCTGACGGTTCGATCGTCACCGAGTGCGTTCTCATGAATGCAGCTGATCGGACTGTGCGTTTTGTCAAGACGTGCCATCGCGGAGAAACCGGCGCGGTACGATTCAGGTAGCCGCGAGCGGAACCGCCGCTCGCGGAGAGTGCGGGTATTTTCTCCAAAAACGCTCGAATGGGAGCAGTTTGCTATACAATAGGAGCGTTTTTTCACCAGGAGGCGCCTGAACATCGGTGTCTTCGCGAGCTATGAGAAGGAGGTCCAGCGACTGTGGAGCCGAACATCAAAGAGGTGGCGGGGCGCATTCGGGCGCTGCGCGAGGACCTCGACATCACCATGCAGGAAATGGCCAACGCCACGGGGCGGTCCGTTTCTGAATACGCCGCTCAGGAGTCGGGCGAGCAGGATCTGTCGTTCACGTTTTTATACAAATGCGCCGACCGTTTGGGCGTTGACGTCATCGAGCTTCTGACCGGCGAGAATCCGCATCTGTCGGGATACTCGCTCACACGTGCCGCCGATGGTCTGTCTATCAAGCGCCGTGCGGGCTTCGAGTACCTGCATAAGGCCCCGCACTTCAAGAACAAGCTTGCCGAGCCGTTTCTGGTCACGGCTCCGTTTTTGGAGGAAGAGCAGAACGAGCCCATTCACCTGTCCTACCATGTGGGCCAGGAGCTCGACTTCATCATTTCCGGCAAGATGCGCTTCGCCTACGAGGATCATATCGAAGAGCTCGAGGCGGGAGATCTGCTCATGTACGATTCGGGCCGCGGTCACGGCATGATCGCAACGGGCGGCGAGCCGTGCACGTTTCTCGCCATCGTCATGAAGCCCCATGGAGAGACGATTATCTAGGCGCTGCCGCCGTTTCCGTTCCGCAGGTGCGCAACGGGCCTTCGGTTAGCGCCGTATACCGTATCGTTTTATCCGTCCAGCGGCCGTGCTGCCGCATCGCATATCAGAGGGAAGAAACCAATATGAGAGACATCAATCTCCGCTTCGTCGAAGAAACCTACGACGAGGAAGGGTTGCTCGTCGATTTTGTCGTGAAGTGCCCTGCGAATTTCAACTTCGGCTACGACGTGGTCGACGACATCGCCGAGAACGATCCTGACCGCCGCGCCATGGTGTGGTGCAACCCCGAGGGCGAGGAGCACGTCTTCACGTTCGCCGACATGAAGCGCTGGTCGGATAAGACGGCCAACTTCTTGGCCGAAGCGGGCATCGGCCGCGGCGACATGGTGATGGTCATCTTGCGCCGCCATTACCAGTTCTGGTTCGTGGCGACGGCGCTCGCGAAGCTGGGTGCCGTCATGGTGCCGGCCACCTTCATGCTCAAGGAACACGATCTGGAATATCGCTTGAACGGCGCGTCGATCAAGGCTATCATCGCCACCTCTCTCGGCGATATCGCCGACGTGGTGGACAACGTGGATGCGGCATGCCCGACGCTCGAGGCGAAGATACTCGTGAATGGAGCGGGCGGCGGGCTCACGCCCGAGGACGCGGACGGCAACCTCGTGTTCCCCGACGACGGGCTGCCGCTCGGGCCCGCGCTCTCCGGCCCCGACGGCGTCTGCGCCGCGCCCGCCGAGCGCGCGGGCTGGCTCGACTTCAACACGGGCGTGCGCGCGGCCTCGGCCGACTTCGCGCGCGTGGAGACGAAGGCGGCCGATCCCATGCTCATGTACTTCTCGTCCGGCACGTCGGGCAATCCCAAGATGGTGCTCCATGATTCCGAGTACGCTATCGCGCACCTCGTGACAGCCAAGCACTGGCACAATGTGCGGCCTGACGGACTCCATTTCACCATCGCTGATACGGGCTGGGGCAAGGCCGTGTGGGGTAAGTACTACGGCCAGTGGCTCATGGAAGCGTGCGTGTTCACGTACGACTTCGATCGTTTCCATCCCGCCGAGATCCTCTCGCTCATCAGCAAGTACGGCATCACGACACTCTGCTGTCCGCCCACGATGTACCGCATGATGATGGCCGAAGACGTGGACGCCTTCGATCTGTCCACGCTCGTGTACTCCACCACGGCGGGCGAGGCGCTGAACCCCGACCTGTTTGACTTCTGGAAGGAGCATACGGGCCTCACCATCTACGAGGGCTTCGGCCAGACCGAGACGCCGCTCACCATTGCGAACCTCACGGGATCGGTGCCGCGCCCGGGCTCCATGGGAAAGCCGGTGCCGCTGTACAACGTGGAGATCCAGCGCGACGACGGCAGCCGCTGCGACACGGGCGAGACCGGCGAGGTGTGCATCGACATCCACGAAAAGGCCCCCGGCATCATGCTCGAATACTACCGGGACGCGGAGAAGACCGCGGCGGCCATGTGCGACGGCTGGTACCACACCGGCGACACCGCCTGGTGCGACGAGGACGGCTACTTCTGGTACGTGGGCAGAAACGACGACGTCATCAAGTCGAGCGGCTACCGCATCGGCCCCTTCGAGATCGAGAGCGTGCTCCTGGAGCACGAGGCCGTGCGCGAGTGCGCGGTCACGGGCGTGCCCGATCCCACGCGCGGCAAGGCCGTGAAGGCCACCATCGTGCTGGCCGAGGGCTTCTCCGGCTCCTCCGAGCTCACGCGCGAGCTGCAGGCTTGGGTGAAGCACCGGACCGCGCCGTACAAGTATCCCCGCATCGTGGAGTATGTAGACGCGCTGCCCAAGACCGTGAACGGCAAGATCCGCCGCGCTGCCATCCGCCAGGAAGACGAAGCGGCTAAAACCCCCGAGGGTCTGGTGTGATCGCGTCTGCTCCCGTTATTGTCGTGTGCGGGCACTATGGGGTGGGCAAGACCAATTTTGCCATCAACCTGGCGCTCGATGCAGCAGCGGACGGGCATGACGTGACGTTGGCCGATCTGGACGTGGTGAACCCGTATTTTCGCTCGAGCGATTATCGATCGTTGCTGGAAGGACGCGGCGTGCAGGTGGTCGCACCGGTCATGGCGGGCACTACGCTGGACGCTCCGAGCATATCCGGCCGGGTGTCGACCGAGATCGAGCAGGCGCAGGCTTCGAGACTTCCCGAGGCCGCCGAGTTTTGCAGGTCGAACGATCCGGCCGCGGCAGCCCGTCATCTGCGCGAGCGGGTGCTGATCATCGACGCGGGAGGCGACGATGCGGGGGCAACGGCGCTCGGTCGGTTTGCGCCCGCCATCGACCGAGCTCCATACGAGATGCTCTACGTGGTCAATGCTCGACGCAACCTCACGCAGCAGCCCGAGGAGGCTGCGGCCGTGCTTCGCGAGATCGAGGCGAAGGCGCGTCTCGCAGCCACCGCCGTCGTGAACAACACGCATTTGAAGCAGGACACCGACGAGCAGACGATTGCGCGCGGGGTGCCCTTCGCGCGTGCTGTGGCCGACAAGCTGGGCCTGCCGGTTGCGTGCACCACTGTGCCCACTCGGCTCGTCGACCGGGAAAGTGGGCTCTTTGGGCCGAATAAGACTCCGGAAACGCTCTATCCTGTGCAAGTATATGTACGCACGCCCTGGGAATGACGCAGGGCTGCATTCCGCGTTCGCTGCGACGAGCGATCGCGGGCGGGGCCTGCGCCGCCGCGCAGGTGCACGAAGACGAGGAAGGTTCCAGAATGCCGAGGATCATAGTAGACGATCATTTCTGCAAGGGGTGCGGTCTGTGCGTCGACTCATGCCCCACGCATATCATCGAGCTCGATCAAGCCAGGATCACCGCCAAGGGCTACCATCCGGCGACGTTGATCGACGAGGAGCGGTGCACGGGCTGCATGTCGTGCGCCCTCATGTGCCCGGACGTCGCGATTACGGTTGAGAGGTAGATCATGGCTGAGAAAGTGTTGATGAAAGGCAACGAGGTCATGGCCGAGAGCGCCATCCGCGCAGGATGTCGCTTCTTCTTCGGCTATCCCATCACGCCGCAGACCGAGCTTGCGGCCTACATGTCCAAGCGCATGCCAAAGGTAGGCGGCACCTACCTGCAGGCCGAGAGCGAAATCGCGGCAATCAATATGGTATACGGCGCCTCCTGCGCCGGCGCGCGCGTGATGACGTCCTCCTCCTCGCCGGGTATCTCGCTCAAGGGAGAGGGCATCTCCTACATGGCCGGCTGCGATCTGCCGGGCGTGATCGTGAACGTCCAACGCGGGGGCCCGGGGCTCGGCGGCATCCAGCCGTCTCAATCAGACTACTGGCAGGCCACGCGCGCGACCGGCCACGGCGACTTCCACGTCATGGTGTACGCGCCCTCAACGGTGCAGGAGATGGCCGATTATGCGTTCCTCGCCTTCGACAAGGCAGATGAATATCGCATCCCTGTCATGCTTTTGGCCGATGGCATGCTCGGCCAGATGATGGAGCCGGTGGTTTTGCCCGAACCGAAGGGGGAGCTGCCCGAGAAGCCGTGGGCGACGAGCGGTCACAAGAACAAGCGTGCTCACAACATCATGGACTCGCTCTACCTGACGGCGGAGGAGCTTGAAGATCTCAACGTTGCGCGCTTCGAGCGCTATCAGAGCATCCTGCGCGACGAGCAGCGAGCCGAGCTGTTCATGACGGACGATGCCGATATCGTGCTCGCGGCATACGGCGCGTCCGCCCGTATCGCTCGCAGCGCGGTCGTCGCTGCGCGCGAGAAGGGCATCAAAGCCGGCCTTGTGCGCCCCATTACCCTCTGGCCGTTCCCGACGGATGCGTTCGAGCAGGTCATGTCTCATGCGAAGCTGTTCCTTACGGTCGAGATGAGCATGGGCCAGATGGTGGACGACGTGCGTTTGGCATCTGCAGGAAGGGTGCCGGTCGAGTTCTTCGGCCGCACGGGCGGCATCATCCCCACGCCGGTGGAGGTGCTGGCCAGGATCGAGGAGCTTTCAGGAAAGGTTGGTGCGTAGCATGAGCGCAGAAGCAAAGGTTGTGTTCCAGCGCCCGCACGCGCTGCTTCCCGTGGTGACGAACTACTGTCCCGGATGCCCGCACGGCATCGTGCATAGGCTTGTGGCTGAGTGTATCGACGAGCTCGGCGTCGAGGGGGACACCGTGGGCATCGCCCCGGTGGGCTGCGCCGTCACTTCGCCGGACTTCTTCGGCTGCGACATGATCGAGGCTGCGCATGGGCGCGCGCCGGCGGTCGCAACGGCCGTGAAGCGCGTGCACCCGGACAATGTGGTGTTTGCCTACCAGGGCGATGGAGATCTCGCCTCCATTGGCATGGCTGAGACCATCCATGCGGCCACGCGCGGCGAGAACATTACGGTCATTTTCATCAACAACGCCATCTATGGTATGACGGGTGGTCAAATGGCTCCCACAAGCCTGCCGAACCAGGTGACGCAGACCTCGCCCTACGGGCGCGATGTGGCGACGGCGGGCTATCCTATACGGGTGTGCGAGCTTTTGAGCTCGCTCGACGGCGTGGCCTACCTTGAGCGCGTGACCGTCGACTGTCCCAAGAACGTGCGCAAGGCGAAAAAGTCCATCATGAAGGCGTTCCGCAACCAGGTGGACGGCGTGGGATACTCGCTCGTTGAGGTTGTGTCCACCTGTCCAACGAACTGGGGCCTCACGCCGCAAGATTCATTCGATTGGATGCGCGAGAATATGCTTCCGTACTACCCGCTGGGCGTGTACAAAGATGTCGTAGCCGACGGCTTCGCCAACGCCGCCGAAGCGGCCGCAGCGCGCAATGCGGACTGTCCGGTTGCGCACCCTGCGACGGAAGGGGGCCTGCGATGAGCCGCACCATGAACGCCGTTCTCGCCGGCTTCGGCGGCCAGGGCATCCTGTTCGCCGGCAAGATCATCGCCATAGCGGGACTCATCGAGGATCGCGAGGTGTCGTGGCTGCCCTCCTATGGGCCCGAGATGCGCGGCGGTACCGCGAACTGCAGCGTGTGCGTGGCCGACGACCCCATCGGCAGCCCGCTCGTGCTGCGTCCTGACGTGCTCGTGGTCATGAACCAGCCCTCCCTCGACAAATTCGAGGGTAGCGTGCAGCCTGGTGGCATCGTTGTAGCGGACTCGACGCTCGTACAACGCATTCCCGCCATCCCCAACGTGAAGGTATGTGCCGTGCCCGCGACGAAGCTCGCCGAGGAAAACGGCTACAAGGCCCTTGCGAACGTGATTCTGGTGGGCAAGCTGTTCGCGGAGACGCACTTCTGTTCCGAGGAGACCATTCGTGCCGCCGTCGAGCAGTGCGTACCCGCCAGCAAGAAAGCGAAGCTGCCGTCTAACCTCGCGGCACTGGAGATCGGCATGAACGCGTAGGGTTCATTTTCTGCAGACGGACCTGCGAGCAGGACGGGTGAAAGGACGAACATGGTAGCTGAACTTGTCGAGATCGGCCTGCGCATCCAAGGCTTGCGCGAGGCATGCGATGTGACGCGCGAGGAGATGGCGCGCGAGTTGGGCGTGCCGCTTGAGAAGTACATCCACTGGGAAGAGACGGGCGACGATGTGCCCATCTCTGCGATCTATCATATGGCGCATCATTTTGGCGTTGAATTCACCGAGATCCTCACGGGCACAGCGGCCAAGCTGGACACCTATCAGGTTGTGCGCAACGGCGAGGGACGCGAGGTCGATCGCTATCCGGGATATCATTTCGAGGATCTGGCCTGGCGCTACTCGGGTAAGATCATGCAACCGCTGCTGGTGGTGCTCGATCCCACCGACGAGCCAGCGAAGCTCGTGACCCACACCGGTCAGGAGTTCAACTTGGTGCTGGAGGGCACGGTCGTGGTCACGTGGGCGGACAAAGAGTTCGAATTGAACGCCGGCGACAGCATCTACTTCAATCCCGAGCATCCGCACGGGCAGCGCTGCGGTGGCGATGTGCCCGCCAAGTTCGTAACCATCATTGCGGAGTAAGATCCAACATGCGAGTTCGGGACGGGAGGCGGCCAGGGGTGCCGTGCTCGAACGGTCCTGAACTCGCGCGAAAGTTCCCGCAGAGGCTTTCGGCTCGTGCGAAACTGCGCACGGCGCCCTCGCCCCCTCCCGTCCCGGCGTGCCGGTTCGGTTGACCAGAAGCGATGGTGAGAACTTGTCGGGCGGTTCTTGAGCCCTTTTGCAGACCTGCGAGATGAGAGAGAAAGATACGATCGTGAACCATATCCTGAAAAAGTACTGCCCTCGCATCGAGTTCGACTCCTACGAGGACTTCTTCGAGAACTTCCAGATAAACGTGCCCGAGGCGTTCAACTTCGGCTTCGACGTGGTGGACGAGTGGGCGCGCGTCGAGCCCGGGAAGCGCGCGCTCGTGTGGTGCGACGATCACGACCATGAGCGCACGTTCACGTTCACCGACCTGTCGCGCCTGTCGAACCAGGCGGCCAACGCATTTCGCAAGCTCGGCATCGGCAAGGGCGACGTGGTGATGATGATCCTGCGCCGCCGCTGGGAGTATTGGGTGTGCGCCGTGGCGCTGTGCAAGCTGGGTGCCACCATCATCCCGGCGTCGCTGCAGCTCACGAAGAAGGACATCGCGTACCGCGCCAACTCTGCGCAGGTGAAGATGATGGTGTGCGTGGACGATGACTACGTGTGCACGCAGACCGAGGAGGCGCTGCCCGAATCGCCTTCCATTGAGAACCGCATCATCGTGGCGGGCGAGCGCCCGGGCTGGACGCCGTTCGACGAGCTGATCGTCGGCGAGTCCGACGAGCTCGAGCGCCCGTGCGGCGAGGCCGGCGTCACGAGCAAGGACACCATGCTCATCTACTTCACGTCGGGCACCACCGGCATGGCGAAGGCTGTGTGCCACAACTTCGCGCATCCGTTGGGACACATCATCACGGCGAAGTACTGGCAGCAGGTGGAGGAGGACACGCTGCACATGAGCGTGACCGACAGCGGTTGGGCGAAGTTCGGCTGGGGCAAGATATACGGCCAGTGGATCGCCGGCGCCACCATTTTCGCCTATGACATGGACAAGTTCGTGCCCACGAAGCTGCTGCAGAAGATTCAGGACTACCGGCTGACCACGTTCTGCGCGCCGCCGACGATGTACCGCTTCATGCTGCAGGAGGACGTGGGCGCCTACGACCTGTCGAGCGTGCACAACTTCGCCACGGCGGGCGAGCCGCTGAACGCCGAGGTGACCATCGCGTGGAAGCGCCTGACGGGCAAGAACATCCGCGAGGGCTTCGGCCAGACCGAGGGCCCGGTGCTCCTGGCCACGTTCCCGTGGATCGAGCCGCGCCCGGGCTCCATGGGCAAGCCCTCGCCGCTGCTGAACATCAAGCTGCTCGACGAAGAGGGCATCGAGGTGCCCGACGGCGAGGAGGGCGCCATCTGCGTCACGGGCCTCAAGGAGGCGTACCCGCCGGGGCTGTTCACGGGCTACTACCGCGAGCCGGAGCGCACGCGCGAGGCCGTGGGCGGGGAGTACTACAACCTGCACGACATGGCGTGGCGCGACTCGGACGGTTACTGCTTCTTCGTGGGCCGCAACGACGACGTGATCAAGTGCTCGGGCTACCGCATCGGCCCCTTCGAGGTGGAGAGCGCGCTCATCGAGCACGACGCCGTGGTGGAATGTGCCGTCACGGCCGCGCCCGACCCCATCCGAGGCAAGGTGGTGAAGGCCACAATCGTGCTGGCAAAGGGTTGGGAGCCGAGCGACGAGCTGGTCAAGGAGCTGCAGAACCACGTGAAGAAGACGACGGCGCCGTACAAGTACCCGCGCATCGTCGAGTTCGTGGACGAGCTGCCGAAGACCATCGGCGGCAAGATCAAGCGCAAGCTCATCCGCAACAACGACGGCATCGAGGACTAGCGAGAGGGCGCCTGCGGGCGCCCCCAGCGCTGGCGGCGCATTTGTTTTCGAACCCAACGTTCCGACTCCTTCTTCGCCATGACGGAGGGGCTGCGCGTCGCAAGGATGATTCAGAAGGCGCGTTTCGGGGACGAAAACTGTACGCTTCGGGCGACAATGCACGCACGTGGCTGTAAGAAGGGCGGATGATGAGGGATTCTGTGGAAATGTTCGCCTTGTTCAAGGATGTCGTACGGTCTGACGAGCGGATTCGCGCCATGACGTTGGAAGGGAGTCGCGTTGACCCCGCCGTGACACCCGATGCGTGGCAGGATTACGATCTCACGTTCTTGGTGACGGACGTGGGGAGCTTCACGCGCTCCGATGAGTGGCTCGCGCGTTTCGGCGACATCGTGCTCATGCAGAAACCGGAGGCGATGGAGCTGTTCCCGCCCGACTTCCCCACAGGGTGGTTCTCGTACCTCATGTTGTTCTCGGATGGAGTGAAGATCGACCTCACCCTGATTCCCTGCGAGGATTGGAGCGAGTATTTCGCGTCGGACTCGCTGATCCGCGTGCTATACGACAAAGACGGGATCTGCCCGTCGCTGCCAGAACCGACGGATGAGCGGTTCTGGTTGCAAAAGCCGCCTTCGGCGCATGTCCGCGATTGCGCAAACGAGTTCTATTTTGCTTGCACGTATGCGGCGCGGGGGCTGCTGCGCGACGAGCTGCTATTCGCGAATTGGACGTTCGAGCAGATCTTGCGCATCGAGCTGCTACGGATGCTCGAGTACGTTGCCGGAACGCGCAACGGCTTCCCGCTGAACACGGGCAAGCACGACAAATGGCTGCCCCGGTTCTTGACGGCCGACGAGCAAGCGGGCCTGCTCGCGACGTACCGACTCGATTCTGTCGACGCGACATGGAATGCTTTGCGCTCGGCGATGGACCTGTTCGAGCGCGCCATGGTGGAGACATGCGACTCGCTCGGCTACGATCGTCCGGACGACGGCTCGAAAACGTCAGTGTACATCGACGCACTGGAGGGCCTTCAATAGCCTGCTGCGCATGTCGGCTGCACGTGCGCTTGCGTTTCCGCCTGCCTATCGGAAGAAGGTATTGTCGAACGCGTACTCGGCGCATATCGCCCTCGTGCGCTTCCTCCTACGATCATGCAACAATGCGAGACGGGTGCTATCATGCGCGAATCGAGCCGGGTAAGGTTGATCTGTCAAACGACCAAGGCCGCCACGCGGCGAGGTGGCGAATTAGGAGGACGCATATGGCAAACCTGCAGAGTCCGCGCGATACGATCGCGCTGCGCAACGGATACGAGATACCCTGCATCGGATTCGGCACGTGGAAGATGCCGGATGGCGAGACGGGTTTGGAAGCTGTTCATCAAGCGCTTTCTGACGGCTACCGTCACATCGATACGGCGGCAGCCTACGACAACGAGGAAACAGTGGGTAAGGCGCTCGCCACGGCGGGTATCCCGCGCGAGGAACTGTTCGTCACCACGAAGGTGTGGAACTCGGACCGCGGTTATGATGCGACGCTCAAGGCGTTCGAGGAGTCGCGCAGGAAGCTCCACCTTGACTACGTAGACCTGTACCTCATACACTGGCCGGCGGCTCGCGGCGCCGATGCCGACTGGCAACGCACGAACCAGGAGACGTGGCGTGCGCTCGAGACGCTCTACCTCGACGGCAAGGTGCGCGCCATAGGCGTGAGCAACTTCAAGCCGCACCATCTGGAGCCTCTTATGGATGCGGCTGAGATTCTGCCCATGGTGGACCAGATCGAGCTGCATCCTGGTTGCAACCAGCAGGTCACTCGCGAATTCTGCAATCGCCACGACATCGTGGTGGAGGCATGGTCGCCGCTCGGGAGTGGGCGGGTGCTCCAGAACCAGCTGCTTATCGACATCGCGGCCAGTTACGGATGCACGGTGGCGCAGCTGTGCCTGCGCTGGTGCTTGCAGCGTCGCGCTATTCCGCTGCCGAAGTCGGTCGATGCTGGCCGCATCGCCGAGAATGCCCGTATCTTCTGGTTCGACCTCACCGACGAGGATATGCAGCGCATTGATGAGCTTGATCCGCTCGGGCAGTCCGGCCTCGATCCTGACACGGTCGACTTCTAACCTTCTTCCTCGCACGGGGCCGCCGAAAGGGCTACTATAGGATGGTTGCTACTTCGCGGGAAAGGCGGGCTGACGTGTTCCAGGATATAGAGCCGGATTCGTATTGCAACGATTTCGCTTGGGTCGAGCCGGACCCGGAGGATCGCGTTCTTGTCTATCGGGGTGCCTCCGTACTGGCGGCGCCTGCGCCTCGGGCCGATGCGGGCGCTGCGCCCGCATCGGCCGACCGGGTCGAGGGCGACACCGCGTCAAGCGCGCCTGTCGGGCAGACGCTCGTCTTCCCGACGTACGGCCTGCTCGAGGACGCGGGCGCGATCGGCCCGGACAGCGCTGAGGGGGGCATCGCCCGCGCGGATGGCGAGCATCCGTCCGCTCTCTTCCTGTTCACCGTGGGAGACGAGGCCTATTTCCGTTGCGAGGTGGACGACGAGGCGCTCGATGAGCTACTGTCGGATGCGTCCGCCGGGGATTCCGATCGTGCGTCGGCATGGCGGTTCGTGCCGATCTCCGAGCTGCGCGACCACGGCTCGCGCAGCCGCGCGTTCGCGGGCTTCGTGGGCTACGAGTACGATTCCTGGTACGCGACGAGGCGCTTCTGCGGGCGTTGCGGCGCTGCGCTCGTCCACGACCTGGTCGAGCGCATGGTGCGCTGTCCGCAATGCGGCTGCATGGAGTTCCCCAAGCTGTTTCCCGCCGTCATCGTGGGCATCGTGGATCGTGAAACCGATCGCGTCCTGGTGTCGCGTTACGCTGGGCGGGAGTACAAGCGCTACGCACTCATAGCCGGCTTCTGCGAGATGGGCGAGACCGTCGAGGAAACGGTGCATCGCGAGGTGAAGGAGGAGGTGGGCCTTGCGGTGAAAAACCTGCGCTACTACCGGAGCCAGCCGTGGCCGCCGTCCTCCTCGCTGCTGTTCGGCTTTTTCTGTGATCTGGACGGCAGCGATGCGATAACGCTCGACGAACACGAGCTCGAGCATGCCGAGTGGCTTGACCGTGCCGATCTGCCTGCCGACGACGGTCACTCGCTCACGCGCGACATGATGCGAGTGCTGCGCGAGCGCAGCGAGGAGCGCTTCCCTGCGACTTCCTTGCCCTTCTGAGGGGCGAGGCCCCGTTGGTCGAAGGTGCGTTCGGATAGCCGCTTAGCGCGTTCTGACCGCGGCATCCGTCAGAGCGCATGTCGCGCAATCGTGGGGGGTTCGCTAGTCCTGCTTCCGTCTGCGGGAACTTAGCTGGTAGCTAATGTTTTGCGAAGTGCGTTCTTATACCCTTTGTTCAGGTTCTCAATGAATGTAACGAACAAGGAGGAACAATGAAGAAGCGTTTCGCAATGATGGCGGCGGCCTGCGCCGTCGCAGGGTGCCTGGGCATGTTCGGCTGCTCGTCGGGCGGCTCGGAACCGGAGGCTACTGATCAGCCTGAAGAGCCGCAGCAGGCATCGAAGGCGGAGGAAGCTCCGGCCGAGGAGGCGAAGTATGCGGTCACGATCGACGACTGCACGACGACGACGGACTACTCGGGAAAGTCGGCAATCGTGGTGACGTACACGTTCGAGAACGCTTCGGACGAGGCACAGAGCTTCATGGTGGCCATTTCGGCGAAGTGCTTCCAAAACGGCGTGCAGCTGGACACCGCCATCGTTGACGACATCGATGCGCAGAGCACCATGAATGACGTCAAGCCTGGCGCCTCCACGACGGTCCAGAAGGCCTACCTGCTTGACGACCAGTCCGATGTGACGGTGGAGTGCTCCGAGCTTATCAGCTTCGATAACGAGATCCTCGCCGAGAAGACGTTCTCGGTCGCGTAGGTGTTGATGCGGCCGTCTCGTGCGGGCAAACTCCTCACGAGACGGTCGCGCCATCTGATACCATGCATTCCAAGCCAAAGAGAAGAAGAAGGAAGCGCCGCGTGGAAGAGCCTTTGACCGACGAGCTGCTCGACGAGCTTCTGAGCGCACCCGATCCCCAGACGTTTGCCAATGCGCGCAATATCGGTGTGCGGAGCATGTCCAACTACCTGCAGCAGCTCCTCGATGAGAAGAGTCTCGTACGCGCCGAGGTCATCCGACGTGCGGGGCTGAACGAGACGTTTGGCTATCAGATTTTCATGGGACAGCGCGGCGCCTCGCGCAACAAGGTCCTGCAGCTAGCGTTCGCAATGAAGCTTACGCTCAAGGAAGCGGATCGGTTGCTGCAGGCCGCGGGTGTCAACGAGCTGTACTGCAAGAACCGTCGCGATGCCATCATCATCTTCTGCCTCGATCGAGGATACGATCTGCAGAAGACTGACGAAGAACTCTATCGGTTCGGCGAAGACACCATCTGCTGAACGCGTCGTTCGTGCATTCGATCGATGCTCGTGACGCGCGTTCGCTCGCGTTTCTGCTACCATGAACCTATGATGCTGGATGAACTTGCAGAACATCTCAATGCCCTTCAACGCGATGATTGCTATCGCGTCGACGCCGTATTGAAAGAAAGCCCATACGAGACAACCGAGCGCGTGTACTTTCGCGGTGAGAACGGCGCCGAGCTCGGGCCGTTCGTCCGCAAGAGCATCGACCGCGACGCTGGCCTTGGCGGCGCTTACGAGCGCATCCGGGACGCGCAGCGCGCCGGTCGGCGCTTCGAGCACCTTCCGCTCATCATCGATTGCTACGATGTGGGAGACCGCCTGGTCGTCATCATGGAGTACGTGGCGGGGGAGACGCTCGCCGACATCGTCTATCGCAATGATCCATCGATAAGCTTGGCCCGCGATGTCTTTCCGCGGCTTTGCGACGCTGTTGGCGAACTCCACGAGGGCTTCGACGTACCGCTCATCCATCGCGACTTAAAGCCATCGAACATCATGTTATCGCGCGACAGCATGACCATCATCGACCTCGGCATAGCGCGTGCGTTCAAAGAGGAGTCCGACGAGGACACGCGTCATTTCGGCACACGCGCCTACGCGCCGCCGGAGCAGTTCGGCTTCGGACAGACCGATGTGCGCAGCGACGTGTACGCACTTGGCATGCTGCTGTACTTCTGCCTGACCGAAAAAACGCCTGACGCGAAGGCACGCAGGGAGGGGTACGCTTCGGAGCATGTTCCAGAGCCGATGCGCCAGGTGATCGCTCGCGCCGCGGCGTTTGACCCCGCGGATCGTTACGCCGGAGCCGCCGAGGTAAAGCGCGCCTTTCTCGAGGCCGTCGCGCGCAGTGCGCCTGCACCGTGCGAGGTGTCTGAGTCGCAGGAACCCGTTGCTCCCTCGCCGGAGTCCCGCGTTCCAGCGGCCGCCGTCGGTGCGCCGATGCCGGCATACGCCGCGCGCCCGAGCGTCGCCGCGTTCGCCTCCTCTCCTCGCACGGGATTGCTGGCCCGTATCCCGAACAGGGTCGGAATTATCTGGGATATCGTTCTACTCCTCGTATTCATACTGTTTTTCGTCGTTACCACGGAGATGGTGTTCGCTCCGGAGCCTGGCGCGAGCGGGGCGGCGGCACCGCTTCCTCTGCGTGCATTTTCCTATTACGCGCTTTTGTTTATGCTGGTAAGTCCCATCCTCTACCTGCTCGCCGACCGTCGGCCCCTGCGCAGGCTCCTGCCGCCATTACGCGCCTGCACGCTCAAGCGCGAGCTTGTCGTATGCATCTTCATTATGATCGTAGGCTTTTTCGCCGTCGGCATTTCGAGCCAGTTCTTCCCACCGGTCTAACGGCCCTCCCACGCGCGGGTTACGTTCCCATCCGCCTGCTTTTGTTCTCATGCGCTGCGTCTAGAGTAGGTCGGACGGTGCGCGCCGTGGCGCGCGACGACCGAACCTGGAAGGAGCCGCTGCATGGGAAACGAGGTGAAGGAGCCGAAAGGCGCGCGCATGGAAACGAAGGGCAGCGCCGCGCCGGAGCCGCGCAGAGCCGTTGAGGGGGCGCGGACCAAGCATCCGCCATCAAAGCATGCTGCCGCTTTCGAGATGGCGCCAAATGACGGCTCGGACATACCGAGAAACTCATCGCAGCAGTTCAAGCGCGTGCTCACAGTCCCTGATCTCATCGTGTATGGACTCATCTTCATGGTGCCGATCGCGCCTTTCGGCATCTACGGCGGCGTGTTCCACGACTCCGGCGGCATGCCCGCCCTTGCGTATCTCGTAGGCACGGGAGCTATGGTATTCACAGCGCTCTCGTACTCCATGCTCATCAAGGAGTTTCCTGCATCTGGCTCGGTGTACGCCTATACGACGCGCGGAATGGGCAAGGGTATCGGCTTCGTGTCAGGCTGGACGCTGCTGCTCGATTACATCCTCTCGCCGGTGCTCCTATACGTTGTGGCGTCAACGGCGCTCTCGGGCATCGTACCCGAAGTGCCAGCGTGGGCGTTCGCAGTGGCCTTTGTCGTGTTCAACACCTTCGTCAATGTGCGGGGCGTGCAGCTTGCCAATGTCGTGGACAAGGTCGCGCTCGTGCTCGAGACCCTCGTGCTCGCTGTTTTCGTCGTGCTCGCCGTGCGTTGGCTCGCCACTGATCCCGCATCGCACGGCTTCACGCTGGCCCCGCTGTACAATCCCGAGACATTCGATCCGGCCGTCGTGGCCAGCGCGGCGTCGCTTGCGGTGCTCTCGTTTCTGGGCTTCGATGGCATCGCAACCTTGTCTGAGGAGGCCAAGGACGGCCGGCGCGGACCCGGTCGCGCCATGATGGCCTCACTCGCCATTATCGGCACCTTGTTCGCTCTGCAGACGTATCTGGCGGGATGCGTGAGCCCTGACGGCGCAGTGTTCGCGAGCGACCCGAATAATGCCTTCTACCTGGTCGCGCAAGTGGTGGGCGGACGATGGCTCTACGTGGTATGCGCGATTGCGACCGCGCTTTCGTGGGGTATTTTCACGGCGCTTGCCGCGCAGACAGCCGTATCACGCATCCTGTTCGCGATGGGCCGAGATGGGAATTTGCCGCGGCCGCTTGCGAAGATCCATCCGAAGTACCGCACGCCTTACGTGGCCACGCTGTTCGTCGGAGTGTTTACGCTCGTGGTCGTCCTGACGTTCGGGCAGCTGGGCACCGACACTATCTCGCTGTTCGTGAACTTCGGCGCGCTCACCGCGTTCTTGCTGCTACACGTGACCGTTATCTGGTACTTCTTCATCAAAAAGCGCGATGGGCGGTGGGGGGCGCATCTGCTCGTGCCTCTGGCCGGCCTGCTCGTCATCGGCTATACGTGGCTCGGCCTGGACATCCAGGCGAAGATCCTCGGTCTGGCATGGATGTCGGCGGGCATCGTCTACTACGTCGTGCTTCGCTACGTATTCAAACACGATGTGAAGGTGGGGGATTAGGCGGGATGGGTCGGCCTGGCCGTGGAGGGCCCCCTGGCGTCGTGCGCACGGAGGACGTCGGGTGCCGATGCGATCCGTCGGGGTACGGGAAGGGCGGCACGCCGCTTTCGCAGCGGTTGCTTGCCGTTTTCGGCCTGATAGCGTGCGCGGCATCCTTCGGCGTGCTCGCATTCACATCGTGCACGTTCGTGCAAGCGGCTTTCGCAGGCGCCGCCGGCCCGGCGTCGGCCACCATCTTCATCGCGCTCGTCGCCTCCTCCCTCGCTTCAGGCGCGTTGTTCGCGCTTCTGGCGGCGCGGTTGTTCGCGGGAAGATGCCTGCATGCGGAACGCCTCGCATGGATTTTGGTGGTTCTTTCCGTGCTGCAGGCCGTCGTCACGCTCATGTTGTACGGACTGACGCCGCGTCATGCGGGGTTCCTCGTCCAATTCGTCGTCGCTGCGACGGTGGCGAGCTACTTTGATCCGCTGCTCGCCCATGAGCGTGCCCGTTGGCGCGAGCGCGAACGCGGGACGACGGGAGGGTTTGAGCCTCCTCATGGAGGCAGTGCGCGGAACGGCGAGGAAGGGCAGGACGGCGGGCATGGATTTGTCAAGCTCAACTTCTTCAACCTTTTCTGGGTGTTCTTCATATGCAGCATAGCTGGTCTCGCGGTAGAGACCGCCTACCACTTCCTCGTCGTCCAACCCGGCCACTACCAGGACCGGGCAGGTCTTTTGTTCGGACCGTTCTCGCCCATCTATGGGTTCGGCGCAGTGCTCATGACGGTGGCGCTCAATCGTTTCCATGGCAGGAGCGTCGTGTTGATTTTCCTGGTGAGCGCCGTCATCGGAGGTGCGTTCGAGTTCGTGGTCAGCTGGATCATGCAGTTTGCTTTTGGGCTTGTGGCTTGGGACTACTCGGGCACGTTCCTGTCCATCGACGGGCGAACCAACGGCATGTTCATGGCTATGTGGGGCGTGCTGGGGGTGTTGTGGGTCAAGCTTTTCCTGCCGCTCGTCCTGCGGCTTGTCAGGCTCATACCTTGGCGGTGGCGTTACGGGGTAACGGCGGTGTGTGCCGCACTGCTGCTGGTCGACGGTATCATGACCGTGCAGTCCGTCGACTGCTGGTACGAGCGCGAGGCCGGTGCGCCCATCGACACGCCGGTTGAGCGGTTCTATGCAGAGCATTTCGACGATGCCTACATGCAGAGCAGGTTTCAGTCGATGTCGATGCATGTCCACGAAGCGGCTCGCGTCGATCGCTAAGCCTCTGCTGCCGTCCTATTCGCAGGCGCTCGACGGTCGGCTACGCGCTAGGCGCGGAGACGGGGCAACGCTTGCGTATCGGTTTTCCGGTCGAGCGGATGCTGGCTCGCGGCCGTGCGCGCAAGAGCGTACAATAAAATCAGCCTGTCGTTTCGAAAACGGCGGGAGTCCATCCGCGGAAGGAGCCTCCAATGAGCATCGTAGCCGCTTACGTCGTCCCTCATCCGCCCCTCATCGTTCCATCGGTTGGCCGCGGTCAGGAGCGTGCCGTTTCGGAAACCGTCGCCGCCTACAAGGAGGTGGCGCGTCGTATTGCCGCGCACGCCCCCGACACCATCGTCGTCGTCTCGCCCCATGCGCCGCTTTTCAGGGATTGCTTCCATGTATCCACCGGCGACGCCGGCCGTGGGGACATGGGGCGGTTCGGCGCGTGGGAAACGTCCATGACCGTGCCCTACGACGCGGCTTTCGCCGCATCGGTGGCCGCCTGCGCCCGCAAGCACGGCGCGCCCATCTGCGGCAGCGGCATGGCCGACGGCGAGCTCGACCACGCGACGTTCGTTCCGCTCTTCTTCGTGAACGAGGTCTACAACGGTTATCGACTCGTGCGCGTAGGGCTTTCGGGTCTTGCTTCTGAAGCGCACCGCGCGCTCGGTCGCTGCATCGCGGAGGCCGCAGTCGATCTGCATCGGCGCTGTGTGCTCGTGGCCAGCGGCGATCTGTCCCATCGACTCAAACCAGACGGGCCGTACGGCTACGCGCCCGAGGGTCCCGTATTCGACAACGATGTGACGGCTCTCCTCGATGCGGGCGATTTCGAAGGCCTTTTCAAGTTTGACGAAGCTTTCCTCGAGGAGGCCGCGGAGTGCGGGTTGCGCTCGTTCCAGGTGATGGTTGGAGCGCTGGAAGGGCTTCCCGTCACGCACGAGCTGCTGAGCTACGAGGGGCCCTTCGGTGTGGGGTACGCCGTGGCGGCGTTCGAGGTCGAGGGCGTGCAGGGCGACGGGGCCGTAGCGGCGGGGATCGACGAAGAGGCCGACGCCCGCGCGTCGGACGATAGAGCGGCGCAAGGCGCCGTCGACCCGTATGTCGCGCTGGCGCGCGCGAGTGTCGAGGGCTACGTGCGCACGGGTCGCCCCATCGCACGGCCCGATGGCCTGCCTCCAGAACTCGTCGAAAGCCGCGCAGGCGTGTTTGTATCGCTGCACGAGGACGGCGATCTACGAGGTTGTATAGGCACCATCGAGCCGACAACCGGGAACGTGGCCGACGAGATCGTCCGCAATGCCGTTGCCGCGGCCGTCGAAGACCCGCGTTTTCTCCCGGTGCGCGCCGACGAGCTGGATGCGCTCTCCTATTCGGTGGATGTGCTGTTCACACCTATGCCCATCGCCTCCGTCGACGAGCTCGATCCGTCGCGCTACGGCGTGATCGTGACGAAGGATACGCGGCGCGGCCTGCTGCTGCCGAATCTCGACGGCGTAGACACGGCGGCCGAGCAAGTTGCCATTGCCAAGCGCAAGGCGGGCATCGATCCTGCCGACTCCGACGTTGCGCTCGAACGTTTCGAGGTGGTGCGCCACGAGCGGGGAGGCGGCCCCCGCCGTGGATGAAGATTGCAGGAACCGCGGACGAGAAAGCATACGCGCAGACGAGTCCCGGACGGTCTGCCCGGTCTGCCCGCATGCCTGCTCCCTGTCGGAGGGGCAGCGCGGGCTTTGCCGCGCGCGTATTGCCCAAAGCGGGGAGGTGGCGAGCGAGAACTACGGCCGTCTTACCTCCATCGCGCTCGATCCCATCGAGAAGAAGCCGCTCGCGCGCTTTCGGCCCGGCGCGTTCGTGACGTCGGTGGGGTCGTACGGCTGCAACCTGCACTGCCCCTTCTGCCAGAACGCTTCCATCGCCTGTGCAGGACTCGACGACGTCCGATGGCGCTTCGTGGCGCCCGAGGCGCTCGTCGATCTTGCTGTGCGCACGCGCGGCAGCATCGGCATCGCCTACACCTATAACGAACCGTTCGTGGGCTTTGAGTATCTGCGCGATACGGCCCGCCTGGCGCATGATGCTGGCTTGGCGAATGTGGTTGTGACGAACGGCATGGTGAACGAGGGACCGCTTCGGGAGGTGCTGTCCCTCATCGATGCGGCGAACGTCGACCTCAAGGGGTTCTCGCAACGCTTCTACGACATCGTGGGCGGCGATTTGGAGACGGTCGAACGGACGATCCGGCTCATGGCCGCCTGTCCGACCTGTCATCTGGAGGTGACGACGCTCGTCATTCCCGGCATGAACGACGACGAGCGCGAGATCGAGGAGGCGGCGGCATGGCTGGCCTCGATCGACCCGTCGATTCCGTACCATCTCACACGCTTCTTTCCCTGCCATCGCATGGCTGACAAGCAGCCCACGCCGCTTGAGGCCCTTCGATCGCTGGCCACGGTTGCGCGCCGTCATCTTGACGACGTGCTGCTGGGAAACTGCTGATGACTAATGCGGCGCCACAGCTTGCTCTGTGACCGTCCGAGGCAGCGCGGGGCCGGTGACGCCCGCTGACGCAAGGCGGGCATTCCGAGTGCGGCAGCGGAAAGTCGAGGCATTTCGCCTGGGGATGCGCTATCATGAACCGGCATCGAAATCCGATGTCCTTTCCAGCACGGAGATGGATGGGCCCTGGTGGGCCCCGCGGCCTTCAAAGCCGCTGTGAGGCGCGCAGAACGTCTCGGGTGCGTTCGATTCGCATGCATCTCCGCCAGAACGAATGACGCAAGGCCGCCGCGCATACGGCGGCCTTGTTGACGCAGGATGCGGGGAAGGCGCATGCGGATGCGGGGCGCTACGATGAAAAGCGCCCAGGTGCGTGCCGCGATCTCCCGATCTGCCCGGTTCGCAGGCAGTCAAAAGCGAGGCCTTGTTCAGGCGTTCAGCACGCGCTTATCGTCGATGCGCCGGGTGAGGCCCGTCGCATCGAAATACTCCAGCAAGGGGATGGCGTATTTGCGGCTTGTGCCCATCGCGTCCTTGAGCTCGGCCGCTGCAGCCGGGGTGTCGTTCGAGAGTCTTGCGCGCACGGCTTGCTCGAACCTTTCGAGGGCGGCGACGTCCAAGTAGAAAACCTGGCCTATGCGCACGATGCGTCCCTGCTGCTCCAGGGTGTTGAGCGCGCGATAGGCGAGCGAAGGCGCCAAGCCGCTTCCGGCAACCAATTCGTCGAGCATCGGGGGCGCGCCGGCCGCCTCCTGCAGTGTCGATGCGAGCAGCTCGGTCGCTTGCTCCTCAAGGCGCTTCGCGCCGGCTCCGGCCCGGGGGTGGCTCGCCTCGCCGCCGGAGACGACCGCCACTCCCTGGGAGATGGCATCGGCCAGCAACGCATCGAAACAGGCGGGTGTGGCGCGAGGCATGCAGCGGCGTCTGAGCGCCTCCTTCGCGATGCCAGGTTGGGAGGGCTGCTCGGCATGAAATCTCAACAGCGCGTTCTCGATGGCCGTGCGGTGTCTTTGGAGCACTGCACGGGATGCCCAGCGGTCTTCCGTTCCTGTTTCGCCTTCGAGGCGTACGGCGCCTCCTGCCGCTTCGAGCGACTTGAGCTCGCGTCGGGCGGTCTTCTCATCGAGCCCCGAAGTCTGTGCGAGCTCGATCGGAGTGACGGGGAGAGAGGCGAGCGAGAAGGCAGCTTGCGCGATGGAGGCCTCGCTGCCGTTGCGCAGCGCGTCGAGCAGCGCCTCGTCCGCTGGTGGCATGGTTGATGTTCTGCGCGGATGCGCGCGCAGCACCATCCCGCCGCCCACAACGTGCATTGGCGAATAGGATCGCAGCACGAAGCGATCGCCCCAGGCTGCCGGCAATGGCTCATCGAGACGCACCTGGGCGTAGGCCGTCTCACCCTGCGCGAGGGAGGCGCGGCCATTCATGAGCAAGACGCGTCCCGTCACCTCGCGGGTTCCGTGAGCCACGTGCATGCGCGAGCCGCTTTCCAGGGGCTTGCTCCAGCCTGCCGCACCAAGGAAGGAAACGGATGCGTCGAAACGGTCGGTGACCGAGATCGAGTCCGGCGCCGCCGCGAAATCACCCGGGCGCACCTCGTCTACGCCGACTGCATGTAGGTTGAGTGCGACGCGGCGGCCCGCTTCCGCTCGCTCGACAGGTCGTCCATGCACTTGCACGCCGCGTATGCGAGCGCGCAGGCCGTGCGGGAGGATCTCGACCTCGCTGCCGACCGACGCCGTCCCGCTCCAGAGCGTGCCGGTGACCACCGTGCCCGCTCCGCGCACGGTAAACGCGCGGTCGATCGGCAGGCGCAGGGGCGCTTCGCGCTTCGTGCGCTTCGCTCCCTTTGCCGAGCGAGCGAGGGCGGATCGCAGCTCGTCAAGGCCCGAACCCGTGCGGCTTGACACGGGTACGATTTCAGCTGCGGCGAAGGGGGTCGAAGCGAGGCGCGCTCGCACTTCGTCGGCCACGAAGCCAGTCCACTCCTCGTCCACGAGATCCGCCTTCGTGAGCGCGACGACGCATGCGGTGATGCCGAGCAGTTCGAGTACGGCAACGTGCTCGATGGTTTGCGGCATGACCCCGTCGTCGGCGGCGATGCAGAGGAGCGCCATGTCGATGCCTGTCGAACCCGCGATCATCTGGCGTACGAAGCGCTCGTGGCCTGGCACGTCCACGACGCCCATGATCGTTTTATCGGGAAGCTCGAGGCGCGCGAATCCCAGCTCGATGGTGATGCCGCGTTGCTTCTCTTCGGCTAGACGGTCGGGATCGGTGCCGGTGAGCGCGAGCACGAGCGAGGACTTGCCGTGGTCGATGTGGCCTGCGGTGCCCAGGATGAGCGCGGGTGCGGTGTCGGTCATGGAAGGCTCCTTCAGGAGGAAGCGGACGGGGAAGCGGTATCCTCGGAGAATGCTCGGGATGCGGGCGGCTCTTTGATCTGGGAGGCGACCCGTGCGAAGTATGCCGCCAGCGCATCGGCTATTTCGATGATCTCAGCGTCCTCGACAAGCGTGCGAACGTCAAACAAGAGCGCTTCTTTCTTGATGCGGCCGATCACCGGCACGTCGCGCTCGCGGACGAGTGCGCGCTCGCAGTCGAGCGCGTCGCCGCGCGAAAACTCGACGCGTACGGCGAACGTGTCGATGTTGCACATGGGCAGCGCGCCGCCGCCGGAGCGCGCAATCTCGGGCACCACGCAGAGGGACGCGAAGCCTTTCGGTATCCGCCCCTTGATAGCCGCGCACAGCGCCTCGGCACGGGGAAGCAGGTCCTCGACGGGCGCCGAAAGCATGGCGAGCGTGGGTATTTCAGAACGTGCGCGCTCCTCGTCCAGATAGAGCCGAAGCGTCGCCTCGAGCGCGGCAAGCGCCATCTTGTCCAAACGCAGCGCGCGGGCAAGCGGATTGCGCTTGAGGCGATCGATGTGACGCTTCGCTCCCACGATGATGCCCGCTTGCGGACCACCTAGAAGTTTGTCGCCCGAGAACGAGACGAGGTCGCAACCTGCGCGAAGGGACTCTGCTACGGTGGGCTCGGCGTACTCGCCGAAGCAATCGAGGCGGACGAGTGCGCCTGAGCCTTGATCCTCGAACACGAGCACGTCCCCGTTTCCGACGCCTCTCCGGGCGCGGCGTGCATTCTCCTCGTCGGCCAGCGCGCGCAGCTCTCGCACGCCCACGCTTTCGGTGAAACCGATGAGTCGGTAGTTGGAAGGGTGCACCTTGAGGAGCATGGCCGTCTCGGGCGTCAGGGCGCGCTCATAGTCGGCAGGATGCGTTTTGTTCGTCGTGCCGACTTCCACCATGGCGGCGTGGCTGAGCGCCATGATGTCCGGGATGCGGAAGGATCCGCCGATCTCCACGAGTTCGCCGCGGGATACGATCGCCTCGTGGCCGGAGGCGAACTCGGAGAGCACCATCATGACGGCGGCGGCGTTGTTGTTGACGGCTAGGGCCGCCTCGGCTCCCGTAAGATGGCAGATAAGCCGCTCGTAATGCGCATGACGGCTGCCGCGCGCCATTGCGTCGACGTCGTATTCGAGCGTCGAATAGCTGCGCGCCGCCTCCGTTACGGCCTTGACGGCGCTTTCGGCGAGCACGCTGCGCCCGAGATTCGTATGCACAATCACTCCCGAGGCGTTCACCACGCGCCTGAGCGAGGGCT
Source organism: Enteroscipio rubneri (assembly GCF_963929405.1). NCBI lineage: Bacteria > Bacillati > Actinomycetota > Coriobacteriia > Eggerthellales > Eggerthellaceae > Enteroscipio > Enteroscipio rubneri. The sequence goes on from NZ_CAWVIN010000002.1 coordinate 624,467, forward strand.
TCTCAAGCCGCGCCGCACGTACGCAGGCTTCCGATGCGATGGCGTCCGCGTCCACGGCATAGGGGGCATCGGCCAAGATGGCCTGTCGCGCCGCATCGACCGCCTGGCGCACCGCATCCACGACGACGGGACGCGCGAGCCGTGCGAGCAGTTCTTCGATGCGCGGATCGTGCAGCAGCTCTTCGATCTGAGGGAGCGCTCGCAACCGCTCGCGCTGCGAAGATTGTGCCATAGGTGTGAGCCTTCCTGCTTTCGTTCGTGTTCGAGGAAGCGCGCTGTGCGCGACCGTATCCACCATAGCCGATTTTGCGCGCCCGCGGTCAATTCTGTCGCAAACTGGTTCGCGGCTTCGGTTACCATGGTGCCTATGAGACTCCTTCATATCACCGCCCAGAAGCCCGACAGCACCGGAAGCGGCGTTTACCTCGCCGAGCTTGCGGGGGCGTGCGCGCGCCTCGGCTGCGTCCAGGCTATCGTCGCCGGCATCGGCCCCGATGACGATCCGGTCGTCCCGGACGGTGCGGCCTTCTTTCCCGTGCGCTTCGAAACCGGAGAGCTGCCGTTTCCTGTATGCGGCATGTCCGACGAAATGCCTTATAAAGCAACGCGTTACCGAGATCTTTCGCCTGCCATGGTGGCGAGCTTCGATGCTGCGTTTGCGCGTGCCGTACGGGCCGCCGTCGACGAACTGCGACCCGATGCCGTGGTATGCCATCATCTCTACCTCGTCACCTCGCTTGTTCGCACACTGCTGCCCGATGTGCCTGTTGTCGCGGTCTGCCATTCCACCGACGTGCGCCAGATGCGCCAGCACGGGCTTGCGCGGGACCGCATTGCGCATGCGGTACGCGCTCTCGATGTAGTGTTCGCCCTCCATGAAGCCCAGAAGCGCGACATCGTAGAGGTCTATGGGGTGGACGAGGAGCGCATTCGCGTGGTGGGTACCGGCTACAATCATGCCGTGTTTCGAACCGACGACGAGGTTCACAACGATCTAGGACCTCGTTCGGCCGTGAGCGCAGGTGCTGAAGAGCTGCCCGCTCAGGCCCGCCGTGCGGCAAACCTCGTGTACGCGGGCAAGATATGGCGCAAGAAGGGGGTTTCGAGTCTCATTGCTGCCCTCGCCGAACTCTCCGTTGAACCTGACGGCCTTGTGCTGCGGCTTGCTGGCGGGCATACGAATGAGGACGAGTACCGACGCATGCTCGCCCAGGCGGAGCAAAGTCGCTATCGGATCGAGTTCCTCGGCAAACTCGCCCAGTCCGATCTCGCACAGGAGTATCGACGAGCCGATGTGTTCGTGTTGCCGTCATTTTTCGAGGGGCTTCCGCTCGTCGTCGTAGAGGCGCTCGCCTGCGGCTGCACGGCGGTCGTCACCGACCTGCCCGGCATTCGCCCTTGGATCGAGGCCCAAGCGCCCGATGCGCCCGTGATCTTCGTCGAGCCGCCGCGCATCGTCAACGCCGACGAGCCCGTGGCCGAGGATCTTCCCGCTTTTGAGCGGCGCCTCGCCAAAGCCATCGAGAGCGCTCTTCGGGTGCCGCCCGGGCGCTGCGATCTTGCGCATCTGTCGTGGGACGCCTTGGCTGCACGCGTCCTCGACGTCTGCGCAGATCTTGTCCGCTGATGTCTCGGCGGATTCCCTTCGAGGCGAAAAGCCCCTACGTTGCGGATCGCTCGCAGCTGGTCGCTTTCCGCTCTAGGCGAGCGCCGTTGAATGTGCGATGATACTGCGTTCTGGGGCATCGCGACGAGATGCGGTGTGCGACGAGGAAAGGGATATAGCATGGCTCTGACGCAAGACGAGATAAAAGCCCTCAAACCTGATGCTCTGGCGCCGGCCGAGACGACGGAGAAAGCCGAGACGCTCGGCCAGACGAAAGCGGCCATGCCCTTTGCGAAATGCTTTGTTTCCGCAATGCTCGCCGGCGCGTTCATTGCATTCGGGGCCATGTATTTCTGCGTGTTCTTGGGCGACCCGACCATGCCGTTCGCGGTGCAGCGCCTGGTTGGGGGCATATGCTTCTGTCTGGGACTCGTGCTCGTGTTGTGCTGTGGCGCCGAGCTGTTCACCGGCAACACGCTTTTGATCTGCGCGAAAGCAGCTGGGAAAATATGCTGGGCCGATACGCTCAAGAACTGGACGGTGGTATGGGTCGGCAACTTGATCGGTGCGCTCGCGGCAGTGTTCCTCGTCTTCATGGCGGGCGTCGCCGGTATGAACGGCGGGGCCGTGGGCGAGGCGATGGTGAGTGTGGCTGCGGGCAAGGTATCGCCGGACTGGGTTACGCTTTTTTTCAAGGGCATTATGTGCAATATCCTCGTTTGCCTTGCCGTGTGGATCGGGTTTTCCGCGCGTACCGTTGCCGATAAAGTGCTCGGAATCCTGCTGCCCATCTCGGCATTCGTAGCTGCCGGCTTCGAGCACTGCGTGGCGAATATGTTCTTCTTGCCGATGGGCTGCCTTTTGAACGCGCTGGGCGTGGGCGCTGTCGACGCCGTCACATTCGGCGGCATCTTCTACAACCTCTCGGCTGCCACGCTCGGCAATATCGTCGGAGGTGTCTTGGTCGGCCTTGCCTACTGGTTCATCTACCGCAGGAGCAAAGCGGCTGGAAAGTGACGACGCGGCGGCTGTGCCGGGTGCGGAGCGTCTCGATAAAACCGGCGTGGGGGTCCTGCGCGGCACCGGTTTTTGCAGATCGGCAGGTTTGAAGACGGTGGGAGCGGCTCTCGGGACACGTTTCTGGCGAAAAGAGGAAGAAGGCTGCGATGGGCGAAACGGCGGATATGCGAACTGGGACCGACGGCGGGCGTTTTTCCCGTGCAGTGGGAGGTTGCGTGCGTATAGCGGAAGATGGTGTGCAGGAACGCATCGAAACGGTGGCGTTGGAGGTGCCTTTCGCGGTAAGCATTGACGGCGCGTTCTGCGATGTGCTGTCCTGCACGCCGCGCGATCTCGAGGATCTTGCGTTCGGCTATGCCTTCGCCAAGGGCGTTGTGGAAGGCCCTGAAGACGTAGCCGGCATCGTCGTCAGCGAGCTCGGCGAGTGTTACGGCGCCGACGTGCATCTGCGCGAAGGCCTTCGTCTCAATCGCGGTGCACCGCTGGGCTCGTCGAGGGAAGCGACGCGCACCAAAGGGTCCCTCGCAGCGCTGCCGCCCTACTTTCCTGCACATATGGTGCATCTGCCCGACGGAGAACCGTTCGCCCGGCAGGCCGTGTGGAGGGCGGCTGAAGGGTTGGCTGCTCGCCAGCGCATGCATCGGGAGACGGGCGCAACGCATGCGGCCGCGTTCGTTGATCGCACCGGCGGGTTCGTCTGCATGAGGGAGGACGTTGGACGTCATAATGCGGTTGACAAGCTCGTCGGAGCGCTCTCGCGCGCAGGCGTCGACCCGAGGGACGGATTCGCCTATCTGTCGAGCCGTTGCGCGCTCGAGCTTGTTAACAAACTTGCGCGTTTCGGCGTCGCGCTGGTGGCGACCGTGTCTGCCCCGACATCGGCTGTGCTCGACTACGCCGTGGAGGCAAACGTGACGCTCGCCGCTTTTGCACGAGGCAACCGCTTTACCGTCTACACTCACCCTGAGCGTATCAGCTGAACGCTCGCCGTGCCGTTCGCCGGCGGTTCCGGCAGCCGGGCGGATGCTGGCTGCAGCCTGCGGAGCGCTTCGATAGTATGACGGCACGAGGCTTGTATCGGCCGCCTTTCTGCAGGGCGCGTCGTTCTGCGAAGCAGGCCTCGTCTGGATGTGCGCGTTCCGAATGCGCGCTTTTTCGTGCGCGGCGCACGGGTTCGATTCTGCAACAGTGTTGCAATGCTTTCTGCATATGGAAAAGAATATAGAACGGGAAGGTCGGCAAGGAGATTCAGCATGACCGGTTATCGTCCCCTGTTGAAGAGTATCGACATGGAGCAGATCGACGCGCGGGGCCAGGCGTGCCCGCTGCCTGTGGTACGTGCCAAGAAGGCGCTTGCGGCTATGGGGGAGGGCGTGCTCGAGGTGCTCGTGGACAACGAGACCGCGGTGCGCAACCTCGAGGCGCTCGGCAAGACGCTCAAGGTGGAAGCGTCTGGCGAGGAGCGCGGGGCGTCGACGTTCGCGGTGACGTTCGCGAAGGACGCTCCGACGGGCGGCGGGGCTGCCGACGGCGCGGATGCCACGACGGTCGGCGCGGATCCCGTCGCCGAGGCGGCGCCGACGGGCGGCGTCGTGGCGGTGATTCCGTCCGAGTTCATGGGATCGGGCGACGACGAGCTGGGGGCGGTGCTCATGAAGGGCTTCGTGTTCGCCCTCACCCAGCTCGACGAGCTGCCGGAAACGGTGCTCATGTACAACAGCGGCGTGAAGCTGGCATGCGCCGGCTCATCGTCGCTCGACGACCTGCGTGCGCTGGCCGAGGCCGGTGTGGAGGTCATGAGCTGCGGCACGTGTCTCGCCCATTACGGGCTGGCCGAACAGCTGGAAGCGGGCGAGGCCACGAACATGTACGCGATCGTGGAGAAGCAGGCGAACGCGCGCGGCATCATCCGCCCGTAGGGTCGAAGACGCGCGAGGACAAGGACCGTGGAGCCATGATCTACTTCGATAACGCGGCCACCACTGCTGCCAAGCCGCCGGCGGTGGCCGAGACGGTGGCGCGCGCCATCAACGGGTTCGGCGGCGTGGGCCGTGGCGTGCACGAGGCGTCCCTCGACGCGGGCTTGGCCGTGTTCCATGCGCGCCAGCAGCTCGCGCGCCTGCTCGGCGCGGGCGACCCTGCGCGCGTGGCGTTCGCCAGCAACGCCACCGAGGCGCTCAACACGGCCGTCAACGGGCTCGTGCGCCCGGGCGACGCGCTCGTGACCACGGCCGCGTCGCACAACTCGGTGCTGCGCCCGCTGTACCGCGCGGTCGACGAGCGCGGATGCTCGCTGACCGTGGTGCCGCACGACGCGCGCGGGGCGCTCGACTACGACGCGTTCGACGCAGCGCTCGAGCCGAGCGTGCGCCTCGCGGTTGTCACCCACGCCTCAAACCTGACGGGTGACGTGTACGATATCGCCCGCATCGCCCGCATCTGCCGCGAGCGCGGTGCGCTGCTGCTGGTGGACGCCGCCCAGACAGCCGGCGTCGTGCCCATCGACATGGGGCGCGACGGACTCGACCTCGTGGCGTTCACGGGGCACAAGAGCCTGTACGGCCCGCAGGGCACGGGCGGCCTCGTCGTGGCGGAGGGCGTGGACGTGGAGCCGCTCAAGGTGGGCGGCTCAGGGACGCATAGCTACAACCGGCGCCATCCCGCGCGCATGCCCGAGCGGCTGGAGGCGGGCACGCTCAACGCCCACGGCATCGCCGGCCTGGGCGCGGGACTCGCCTACATCGAGGAGCGCGGCGTCGAGGAGATAGGCGCGCGAGTGCGGGCCCTGGCAGAGCGCTTCGAGCGCGGTGTGCGCGGCATCGAGGGCGTGCGGGTGCTGGGCGGGGGCGGCGACGTAGGTCGCTGCGGCATCGTGGCGCTCAACGTGGGCGAGCTGGACTCTGCGGCGGTGGGCGATGCGCTCAACGCCGAGTTCGGCATCTGCACGCGCGCCGGCGCCCACTGCGCGCCGCTCATGCACGAGGCGCTGGGCACCCAGAACCAGGGCGCGGTGCGGTTCAGCTTCAGCAGCTTCAACACAGCAGACGAGGTGGACGCCGGCATCGCCGCCGTGGCGGCCATCGCCCAGGAAGCCTGATCCGTGCGCAGGAAGACGCTGAAAGCCGTGGTGACGTTCGCTTCTGCGAGCGATGCGATGGCCGTAGAGGCTGCCGCGCGCGAGGCGGGCTTTCCGGGCAGGATGATCCCCATACCGTCCGAGATATCCGCCGGCTGCGGCCTCGCCTGGTGCGTTCCCGCCGAGGAACGCGACGCGCTGCTCGGCGCCCTCGCCAGCGGCGGATTGGCGTACGAGGAAGTGCACGAGGCGGAGCTGTACTGAGCGTCCAGACGGAGCCGAAATGGCGGAAACGCCCACGCTCCCCGCTAGGAGCGCGTGGAATTGGCGCGAGCGCATTCGGAGCACCGTGCCTCGCATGGTATCAGATCGCGGTGAGGCATGTTTCCTGCGACGCGCCCCGAGCTCGTCTCGGTGTGCGCTCATCCTGCCAGATTCAGCGGCTTTCCGACGGTTCGACTGCGCGAGGCAGCGCGGTAGACTGTGTGCCAGCTGTGATCTGACCGGGCGCTCGGCGAGCGCCCGGTCGCTACCGCATTCGGATCTTCCCGGCGCCCCCGGCGCCCACGCGCCCGATCAGCGCGGGGCGGCGCCTAGCGGCGCGCTCGAACGCCTCCGCGAACGCGTCGGCCTCCTCGCTCGCCACGGCCACGAGCAGGCCGCCCGACGTCTGCGGGTCGCACAGCACGCCCATGCGGTTCTCGAACTCCTCGTCGTCGAGCGTGCCCTGCTCCACGAAGGCGCGCGCCCACTCCACGATGCCGAACGTCTTGGCGGGGCGGCAGAAGTCGCACGAGTACCCGTAGGCGCCCTCGAACAGGGGCAGGTCGTCCCAGAAGAGTTCGGCCGAGACGCCCGAGGCGTCGAGCATCTCGTGGAGGTGGCCCGCCAGCCCGAAGCCCGTCACGTCGGTGGCGGCACGCGCGTGCACGCTCGCCATCGCCTCGGCACCCGCACGGTTGAGCTCCATCATGGAGTCGATAACGGGACGCATGCTCTCGTCGTCCTCGAACCCGGCTCGAAACGCCGAGTTCATGAGCCCCGAGCCGATGGTCTTCGTGTAGAACAGCGCGTCGCCTGGCAGCGCGCCGCCGTTTCTGACGATGCGGTCGGGATGCACGGTGCCGAACACCGACAATCCGTACTTGGGCTCGTCGTCCTCGATGGAGTGGCCGCCCACCACGAACGCGCCCGCCTCGGCCACCTTGTCGGCCCCGCCGCGCAGCACCTCGCCCACCACGTCGGTGCCGAGGCTGCAGGGGAACGCGAGGATGTTGAGTGCGGTCAGCGGCTTTGCGCCCATGGCGAACACGTCGGACAGTGCGTTCGCCGCGGCGATGGCGCCGAACTCGTAGGGATCGTCCACCACCGGCGTGAAGAAGTCGAGCGTCAGCACGGCAGCCGTCTCGTCGTTCAGCCGGTAAACGGCGGCGTCGTCGGACGTGTCGAAGCCCAGCAGCAGGTCGGCGTCGGGAGGCGGCGCGATGTCCTTCAATATTTTTTCGAGGTCGCCCGGACCCCACTTCGCCGCTCAACCGCCCTTCTCGGTGAGGTGGGTGAGGCGTATGCGCTCGGTCTCGCTCATGGCCGTTCCTTTCCGCGTTCGACTGGATTTCACGGTCCGCTTGCGCGTTCTTTTCCACGATCTGCCAGCAAGTATAGCAGCCGGCGCGCATCGGGTGCATCCCGCTGCCGTCTGTGCCAGCGTGGCATACGATGCGATAACGGCTCCTCCGTCGCATCCCTCGGAAAAGGAGTGACTTCATGATGGTAGCGGAGGTTACGTATCGAACGGTATCATCTACCATCCGTGCGGTTCGCATAAAGGTATCATGAAGTATGCGCCTGTCGGACCGGTGCCGCCGGACCCAACCGGTGCCATCGGAATCAAATCTACCAGGACCAAAAATGGAAACAGAGGAGCCATCCGAGAAGCAGGAGGGCGGGAGTGCCGAGCAAGAACCGTCCGCGACTTCGATCCCGGATACGCCCGAGATAAAGGAATGACCGCCATGTGTTCCGAACAGTGCCGTATCGGTTGCGCCCATTTGCGGGCGATGTGCGGGTAGAATCGTGTACGGTATTTGAAAACAGAGCAGGCCACCAAGCAAATTGCCTGATGACCTGCTTGAATTGCTGGTCGGGTTGACAGGATTTGAACCTGCGACCCCTTGACCCCCAGTCAAGTGCGCTACCAAACTGCGCCACAACCCGTTGCATGCGTTCGGCGGCCTCTGCCGGCTACCCAAACAGCGTTGACTATATTAACGGTAACCGATTCCGTTTGCAAGAAGAATTTGACCATTGAAGACGGCGCTCGACGTCGCCAGCCCGCGCGCATCGCCGATCGCGCCCGCGGACTGCTTGTCTGCCGTCATGTCGGCATGCGCACTGCTGAAAGACGGATGATGATGCAGATATTAGATCCCCTCGATCGCAATTCGGCGATGAACGGGGGGCTTCTCGGCAAGCCTTGCCGGCGTCCATGCCGTCATCGCGAATCGGGGCTCAGGCTGGCGTCGTTCGAGCGCAGCCGGTTTCGGCCGTATGGAAGACGGGTTTGCCGCTGCAATTGTCGCCTTCTTGTGAACGCGCGCAGAGAGTGGAAGGCTAATCGGTGAGCGGTAGGATCGAGTATCCTGTATGAATCGCGACTCTATCATCTGTTTTTCTGCATGGCGGCCTCGAAGGGGTTTCAGAAACATCGGCGAACGGTTCGCCGTGAGCCTTTCCGCTGGTCGCTAAATGTGCGAACGATGTTTTGTGCAACTGCACAAAACGCTATACTGCAGCCTTCCCGAGAAGCGGAGGATTTCGCCGAGGCGAGCCGTCGGGGATGCTTGCGCAGGACGCGCGAGCGAAGGATGCAGGAATCCGAACGAAGGAGAACCGATATGGCAGACAACGTGGTGCTGGCAAGGAATACCGACGAGGCGCCGAAGAGCCCTCGGCATGCGCAGACTGTGGCTTTCTCTCACTACAACAACCTGTCCGCCCAGCTGCCCATCGATCCCGCCACGGGGGAGTTGGTGAAGGGCGGCATCGAGGAGCAGGCGCTGCAGTGCTTTGAGAATATCGAGGCCATCGTCACGAGCATCGGCCATGTGATGAACGATATCGTACGCGTCACGGTGTTCGTGCGCGATATCCAGGACATGGACGCGGTCGACGAGGCGTACCGGTCCTTCTTCCCGACCTACGTGCCCGCGCGTACGGTCGTTGCGGTCGACGCGCTGCCTCTGGGCGCCTTGGTGCAGATCGAGGCCCTTGTTTCGAACGGGGAGGGCACCATTCCGGACGCGCCGCAGGCGGGCGACATCCTCAAGTACGTGAACGACACGCCCGAGGCTCCGATGAGTGCCCTGTCCAGTCAAAGCGTGGCGTTCTCGCACTACAACAACGTCTCCGCCCAGCTGCCCATCGATCCCAAGAGCAGTCAGATCGTCGTCGGCGGAGTGCAGGAGCAAGCCGTCCAGTGCCTCAAGAACATCAAGGCCATCCTCGAGAGCATCGACGTTCCTTTTGATGACATCGTGAAGGTCACGGTCTTCCTCAAGAACCTCTCCGATCTTGAAGCGGTGAACGAGGTCTATACGCGTTTCTTCCCCGACTCGGGCATCGCACGCGCCGTTGGCTACCTGCCCGCGCGCACGGTGGTTGGAGTTGCCGGTCTGCCCATGCACGCGCTCGTGCAGATGGAGGCCGTGGTGTCGCATGGCGACGGCACGCCCCCGCAGCTGGTCGAAGACCGTCACGGCCTCATCATCGAGGCCGCCGACGCAGCCGACGCTCCGAAGGACGCCCTGTCCAGTCAAAGCGTGGCGTTCTCGCACTACAACAATATCTCGGCCCAGCTCGGTATCGACCCTGCAACGGGCGAGCTGGTGTCCGGTGGAGCGGTCGAGCAGGCCGAGCAGGCGTGCAAGAACATCAAGGCCATCATCGAGAGTGTGGGTCACACGATGGAAGACGCGGTCAAGGCGAACATCTACCTGCGCGACCTCGAGGACATGGACGCTCTCGAGGACGTATACGCGAAGTACTTCGTCGGAACTCCTGCACGACGGGTGGTGGGCGTTTCGTCCCTTCCGAAGGATGCTCTCGTGCAGATCGACGCCATCTTCGGCAACGCCGAAGGAACGCCGCCGATCGCGTAGTGCCTCCTGCGTTGAGAGCCGTCGCCCGCCTTGCTCTCGGGTGGCGGCTCTCGTATACTATCAAGGTTCGGGATGACCCGAATCCCGACGGCGTCCAGCTCCGATTCCTGGAATGTTCCGCCGATGGGTCTTGTTCGCCGGGACAACCCGGGAAACTCCGCGATCGCACGGCACGGCGCGCCGCTTCGATAGGGCATAGCCGTCCTCGCCCTGATCGCGCTGCGAGAACGATAGGCTCGATCATGCAAGAAGAAAGGGAGACGCTGGGCGCGCCGACCGAGGATGAGGTCCGGCGACGTTCGAATAACCACAAGATCGACCGCATGGGTGTCGAGAGCACGTTCAAGCTGCTGCTCGAGTTCTCCATTCCTGCCGTCGTCGGCGTGCTCGTGCAGATGCTCTACAACGTCATCGATGCCGTGTACGTGGGCCATGCGGTCGGTGCGGACGGTCTTGCCGCCACCACGGTGGCGAATCCTATGATGACGGCCATGGTCGCTGTCGCCATGCTGGTAGGCGTGGGCGGCAACGCGTTGGCGGCTATCAAGCTGGGCGAGCGGAAGAAAGCCGTTGCCGAGCGCGTGCTTGGCAACAGCCTCGTGCTACTGCTCGCAGCTGCAGCCGTGCTCTGGGTCGTTTCCTTTTTTGCGCTCGAGCCTGTCTTGCGTTATTCGGGTGCCGACGGGGACGTGCTTCCGCTGGCCATGGATTTCATGACGGTCATCGTCGCGGGCGCACCGTTGCAGTTCATCGCATTCGGCATGAACAACTTCATCCGCACGGCAGGTCATCCGAACCGCGCGCTCGGATCGATGCTCATCGGCACGGCGGCGAATGTGGTGTTCGGATATCTGTTCATCATCGTGCTCGAAGGCGGCATGCGCGGCGCCGGCCTTGCAACCGTGTGCTCCTGGGCGCTCTCGGCGATCTTTGTCATGCAGTTCTTTTTGAAGAAGAGTTCTCCGATGCCCTTGCGCGTGCCCTCGCTTATGCTCCAGCCGCGCGTGGCCCTGCGCATCTGCGCGCTCGGCATCGCCCCCGCCGTCATGGAGCTGGGCTTTGCCGTATCGTCGATGATCGAGAACAACCTGCTCGTGTTCTACGGTGCATCAGATCCGCTCGGTGTCGACGGTGCGCTCGCGGTTATGCGCGTGCTATCCGCCGTGGGCCTGTTCACCTTTATGCCCGCTATGGGCATCGCCATGGGAGCGCAGCCCATTATCGGCTACAACTACGGCGCGCGCCAGTTCGATCGTATGAAGCGCGTGCTATGGCAGGCCATCGTGCTGGGTATTGCCATCACGACGCCGTTATGGGTAACCGTAGTCTGTGCGCCGGACATGTATGCGCACCTGTTCGGATTGCCCCGAAGCTACCTTGCCGAAACCGCATGGGCGCTCGTCCTCTACCTCATGTTCATCCCCATCCTGCCTATTCAGACCATCGGGGCGAACTACTTCGACGCGACCGGCCAGGCGCTCAAGGCCACCGTGCTCACGTTGACGCGCCAGATACTTTTTCTTATCCCGCTCCTTGTGGTATGTCCCATGGTGCTGCCGCAGGTGCTGCCCTTGACGCCCTTGGAGAGCGTGTGGTTTGCGCCTTCCATCTCGGATATCACGTCAACGCTGATCGTCGTCGGCTTTCTTGCCGCAGAGCGCCGACGCCTCAGACGCCTCGAAAGCGAGGATGCGGAACGCGCGCGCTGAGCGTCGGACCAAGCCGTTCGCCTTCTCACGGCGCCCGTCCAAGGGCGGGAATTGCCAGTCGCCAAGGACCATTTCCCCTTTGGCCGTTCTTCGCTATCGCAGCTTGGCGTACAGGTCTTACCATGGGACGATCATGTCGGCGTGCTGCGTTCCGCGAAAGGCCGTCGATCCCGCTGCCGCGACGTCGGCGGGATGCGCGGAACGCCCCGGACCTGTGTCCGGCGAAGGGGGAGGGGACGATCCATGGCACGGGTATCGCTGTTCAGCCGCGCACGCGGGGCCGTCGTGCCCCATCGCAAAGATACAGCCGAGCTTCCGACGCAGGCCATGCCCGTGCCGGGGGAGATCATGATCCCCATGCAGCAGCATATCGGCGCTCTGTGCGAGCCCGTCGTGAAGAAGGGCGACCATGTGGACGTGGGCAGTCTCGTCGGACATGCGCCTCGCGGATTGTCCGCCGATATCTTCTCGGGCATCTCCGGCACGGTGACGGCTATCCAACCGGTGTACTACTCTTCCGGCAAAAGCGATACCGCCGTGATCGTGGAATCTGACGGGAAACAGACGGTTGCCGATGCGGTGCAGCCGCCCGACGTGTCGGATCGCGCATCGTTTCTGGTCGCCATCAGACGCAGCGGGATCGTCGGACTCGGCGGCGCGGGATTTCCCACCGACGTCAAGCTCGATCCCCCCAACCTCGATGACATCGACCTCTACATAGTGAACGGCACCGAGTGCGAGCCGTACCTGTCCACCGACTATCGCGAGATGATGGAGTGCGCCGACGATATCCTTTTCGGGGTGCGCGAGACGTGTCGGTACCTCGCAATCCCGAAGGCGCTCATCTGCATCGAGAGCAATAAACCGAAAGCCATCGCGCACCTGCGCCGACTCACGGCCGACGATCCGGCTATCGAGGTGAAAGCGCTGCCGAGTCGCTATCCGCAAGGTGCCGAGAACGTGCTCGTGCACAACGCCTCGGGCCGTGTCGTGCCGCGCGGCAAGCGCCAGACCGACGTGGGTGTCATGCTCAACAACGTGACCACCATGGCCGCCATCGGCCGCTTTTTGGCGACGGGCATGCCGCTCGTAAGGCGCCGCTTCACCGTCGCGGGCGATGCCGTAGCCCGTCCCGGCAACTACGACATCATCGTAGGCACGCGTGTGCGCGACGTCATCGAGTACGTGGGACTCGTAAAAGAGCCGCGAAAAATCGTGTTGGGCGGCCCCATGATGGGCAACGCCCAGATCGATCTAGACTATCCCGTTATTCGGCAGAATAACGGAGTTCTTGTATTCGGCGAGGAGGGCATGACCCGTCCGGCCACCACCCCTTGCATACGATGCGGACGGTGCGCGAGAGCCTGTCCTATGAGCCTTTCTCCCGTTGAAATCAAGAAGGCCTACGCCGTTGAAGATATCGAGCGGCTCGACGCGCTGATGGCCGATTTGTGCATGGGCTGCGGCACGTGTTCGTTCGTGTGCCCTGCGAAGCAACCGCTCTCGCAGACGAGCAAGCTCGCGCGCGACTTTATGCGCACCGAGATGGCGAAGAGGAGGTAACAGATGAAGAACGTGGAACGCGCGGAGAACGTCTCGAAGCGCCCGCTCGTCCTCTCGACGGCACCGCACGTGTTCGATGGCCTCACGACACGCAAGATCATGCTCAACGTCGTAATCGCCCTCATGCCTGCGCTTGCGGCTTCAGGGATCATCTTCGGAGCGAGGGCGCTGCTCGTTGTCGCTGTGACGGTGTGCTCGTGCGTGGCGTTCGAGGCTCTGTGGTGCGCGCTGCGCAAACAGGATCAGACGGTGGGCGATCTATCCGCGGTCGTTACCGGGCTTCTGCTTGCGTTCAACCTACCTTCCACCATTCCGCTCTACATGGCGGTCATCGGTTCGTTTGTCGCCATCATCGTGGCAAAGGCTCTGTTCGGTGGCATCGGCCGCAACTTCGCGAATCCGGCCATTGTCGCCCGCATCGTGCTGTCGGTGTCGTTTACAGCGGCGATGACGGACTTTGCGGCACCGCAGATAGCGGGTTTAGCGGCATCTGGCGTTGACGCCGTGAGCTCAGCCACGCCGCTTGCTCCTGCTGCGGCGTCGTTGTCGCTGCTCGACCTTGTGCTCGGTGTGCATGCTGGTGCCCTCGGCGAGACGTGTGGTGCGGCGCTTCTGCTCGGGTTCGTGTGGCTGCTCGTCACGCGTACCGTCACGTTCACCATCCCCGGCGTATTCGTAGGCACCGTCGTCGCGCTCAGCGTGCTCACCGGCAACGACGTGGCCACCCAGGTATTCTCAGGCGGCCTGCTTCTCGGGGCCATCTTCATGGCCACCGACTACGTAGGATCGCCGACGTCGTTCAAGGGCCAGGTGGTTTTCGGTCTGGGACTCGGTCTCATCACCTGCCTCATCAGGTTCTGGGGCAATATGAACGAGGGTGTGGCATACGCCATCCTCATTATGAACCTCGTCGTGCCCTACATCGATGCGCTCACGCGCCCGGCTCCGTTGGGCGGCGAGAAGCGCAGGTTCGTACTGCGCGGCAGGGGAGAGGGGAGGAGCGAATGATGGGCAAAACGGTGGAGACGAAACAGCGGCGCGACGCCCCGCAAGAAGAGATGGTCAACCGTGAACTCTGGACGGCATCGGCCAAGCCGATCGCTGTCCTGGTGGTGATATGCGCCGCGGTTGGCCTCCTGTTGGGCTCCGTGAACAATCTCACGTTGCCGGTCATCACGGCGAATCGCGAGGCGGAAGCCTGGGCTACCTACTCGTCCCTTATCCCCGATGCACCTGATTTTTCAGCGCTGCCGTGCGATGTGCCGGGGGTGACGGCGTGCATGGAGGCTGCGGGAGGCACGGGCTATGTTGTGACGGCGCAAGCAAAGGGCTACAGCGGCCCGGTGCCCATGGGGATTGCCTTCGGACCGGACGGCATCATCGTCAACGTCGTCGGCTTGAAAAACACTGAGACGCCCGGGCTGGGCACGAAGGTGGCCGATGAGGAGTTCTCCTCCCAGTTTGTCGGCCGTGCGGCCGAGCCTTTGACGATAAGCGATATCGATGCCGTCACAGGCGCGACCATATCGTCGAAGGCGGCTCTTACCGCCGTCAACGAAGCGATCGAAGCGTATCGCGGGATCGCAATGGGGCAGGATGCTGCAGTGCCGGCCGCCGAGAGCGGGAAGGAGGCCTCATGATGAGCGGGATGGCGAAAGGAAAGAGCATGTTCACGGTGTTCTCGAAAGGCATCCTCGCAGAAAATCCGGCGCTCAGACAGATGCTGGGCCTGTGCCCCACGCTTGCCGTGACGACGGCGGTGACGAACGGCATCGGCATGGGCGCGGCCACAACGTTCGTGCTCGTATGTTCGGGCGTCGTGGTATCGCTTTTGCGCGGAGTCATCCCGACGAATATGCGCCTTCCTGCTTTCATCACCGTGATTGCGGGGTTCGTGACGCTCGTCATGATGATCGTCGAGGCGTACTTGCCTGAGCTGAATGCGGCGCTTGGCATCTACCTGCCGCTTATCGTGGTGAATTGCATCGTGCTCGGGCGCGCCGAAGTATTCGCTTCAAAACATCCCGTGCGCGAAGCTGCGCTCGACGGCTTCGGAATGGGCGTAGGGTTCACGGTCGCGCTCATTCTCATGTCGGCCGTGCGCGAGGTGCTCGGCGCCGGCACATTCGCAGGCATCCCGGTGCTCCCCGATTTCATCGAGCCCATGACCGTGTTCGTTATGCCTCCGGGCGGCTTTGCCGTCTTAGGCGTGCTTATCGCCGGATCCGTGGCCGTCGAGGCCCTTCGCCGGCGCGCGGATGGCAGCGAAACGAAGGAGGCGATGCTCCCGGAGGATGCATGCGCCGCATGTGGAATGTGCGACTTGAAGGAGCGTGAGGCATGATGGCCGAGTTCGCCGCGATCCTGTTCAGCATGATCCTCGTCAACAACTATGTGCTCGTGAAGTTCCTCGGCGTGTGTCCGTTCCTCGGCGTGTCGAAGAAACTCGATTCGGCGGTGGGCATGGGCTGTGCCGTAACGCTCGTCATGGTGCTGGCTACGTCTGTCACCTGGCCCTTGCAGCAGCTGCTGGATGCGCTCGGATTGGGATATCTGCAAACCATCGCGTTCATTCTCGTGATAGCCGTGCTCGTGCAGATGTTGGAGATCACGGTCAAGCGGTTTTTACCTGCCTTGCACGAGGCGCTCGGCGTATATCTGCCGCTCATCACCACGAATTGCGCGGTTCTCGGCGTGGCCATCCTTGCGGTGGACGAAGGGTACGGCTATCCCGAGGCGCTCGTATGCGCGCTCGGCGCAGGCCTCGGCTTTCTGCTGGCGATGGTGCTGTTCAGCGGTGTAAGGCGCCGTGTTGACGAAGCAGATCCCCCTCGGGCATTTCGGGGCATGCCCATCACGCTTATGTCGGCGGCCTTCGTCAGCCTGAGCTTCATGGGCTTCGCCGGTGTGGTTGATAATCTATTCGGCGTGCTGTAAGGGGGTAGCGGGCAATGGACGGCATTCTTTGGACCGTAGTTCTCATGGCGGCTGTCGGGCTCGTGGGCTCGGTGCTCCTGTCGATCGTGTCCCGCAAGCTCGCCATTGGCGAGGATGAGCGCCTGGCGTATCTCGCGCGCATTCTGCCGGGCGCGAACTGCGGTTCGTGCGGGCATCCCGGCTGCGAGCAGTATGCGCGCGCCTTGCTCGCGGGGGCAGAGCCGAACGCGTGCACGGTCGGCGGCGATCGGGTTGCGGTCGAGTTGGCTGCGTTTCTTGGCGTGGAGCCTGTTGGGGTGGTGCGGCGCGCCGCGTATGTGGCCTGCAAGGGCTCGCGGGATAAAATCGATCCTGCATTCGAGTTTCAGGGTGTGCCGAGTTGCCGCGTGTTCAGCACGATGTCGTATACGAGCCTCTCATGTCCTTTTGGCTGCTTGGGTTTCGGGGACTGCCGCGAGGCGTGCGCATTCGACGCCATCTCCGTCAAGGACGGCATCGCAAGCATTGATGCTACTGCGTGCACCGGATGCGGCGCCTGCGTCGACCTGTGCCCGCGACACGTCATCAAGCTCGTCGGAGAGGGGGAGGCGAGCATCGCCGCGTATGTCGCTTGCATGAACACGATGGGCGGTCGCAGGACTCGCGAGGTGTGCTCTGCAGGTTGCATCGGCTGCTCGAAATGCGTGAAGGCGTGCCCGACCGGAGCCATTTCGGTGGAACACGGCCTCGCGCGCGTCGAGGCCGGCGCGTGCACGGGCTGCGGCGCGTGCATCGAGGCGTGTCCTACCGGCGCGCTGGGCGCGCTTTCGTTCTCATAACCTTTCCGACGCATCGTGCTGTGCGGTGCGCCGCAGTCTCCGCTACACAGCCGCATCGAACCGCAGCCCTTCGTGCTGGGAAGCTGAAAACCGTTCGCCGAGCATTCGGAGCGTTTCTCGTCCAGCGAGCAGCCGCACGCGGCCTGATCAAGCCGTTCGTGCTCCTCGGGTGCAGCTTCGGACCCCCTCGTCCTCCCCGCTTTGATACAGTGCAGCAAGCCGCAGCGCAGCTGCCCGCTCCAACCAATCGGGCGACTGCGCTGCTTCGCATCCGTGTTCCTGCAAGTAAAGCGAAGGGAGAAGCTACGTGGCTATGCTCGGGTTTTTAATCCTTTTCCCGCTGGTTGTTGCTGGCGTCCTGCTGGTCGTGCGCAACAACCGGGCGAGAAACGCGATTGTCGGAGCCTCGGGGCTCGTCATAGGCGTGGCATCCATATGGCTGGCAGTGTCCTATCTGGGCGCCCCGTGGGTGCAGTTCGAGTTCTATTCGCCAACCGTCGATTATGTCTGCATGGCCGTGAGCGTGCTCATTGCGGTGGCCATCCTGTACTTCGGCATCAAGTACAAAAACGTGTGGGCGTGCGTACTCGCGACCGTCCAGCTCGTCGGATCGCTCGTGTTCGAGTTTGCGTTCGCTCATGGCATCCTTGTGACCGAGGGGCTGTACCTTGACTCATTGTCGCTGCTCATGGCGTTTATCATTGGCGTCATCGGAAGTGGCATCTGCGTGTACGCGCTCGGTTACATGGAGGATTTTCAGGCGCACGAGCCCGAAGGCGCAAAGGATCGTCGACCGACTTTCTTCGCCCTCATGTTCGCCTTCCTTTCTGCCATGTTCTTCATCGTGTTCTCGAACAACATGCTGTGGCTGTTCACCGGCTGGGAAGTCACGACCGTGTGCTCGTTCCTCCTCATCGGCTACACTCGCACCGACGAGGCTATTAAGAATGCCTTCCGCCAGATCATCATGAACCTGCTCGGCGGCATCGCGTTTCTCGGGGCGCTCTATGTATGCGCCATCCAGTTCAACACGCTGTCGTTCCTCGAGTTTTTGCAGATCGGCGTTCAAAACCCGACGTTGGTCGTGCTGCCGGTGACGGCGCTCGCGTTCGCCGGCCTCACAAAGGCCGCCCAGATGCCGTTCCACACCTGGCTTCTCGGCGCTATGGTGGCGCCCACGCCCACGTCGGCTCTGCTCCACTCCTCCACCATGGTGAAAGCAGGCGTCTTCTTGCTGGTGAAGCTGGCACCGGTTATGCTCGTGTGCACGGTGCCGGCCGTCATGGTCGTTCTGGTGGGCGGACTCACGTTCCTGTTCTGCTCGTTCATGGCTATCTCGCAGAGCAACGCCAAGCGCGTGCTTGCGTACTCAACCATTGCCAACCTCGGCTTGATCGTGGCCTGTGCCGGAGTCGGCACGCCCGAAGCCGTATGGGCCGCCGCGTTCCTCGTGCTGTTCCACGCTATCGCGAAATCGCTTCTATTCCTGTGCGTCGGCACGGCTGAGCATCATATCGGCAGTCGCGACATCGAGGATATGGACCTCCTCTTCGAGCGCATGCCGCGTCTTGCGCGTTTTATGATGCTCGGCATCATGGTCATGTTCATCGCTCCGTTCGGCATGCTCGTGGCGAAGTGGGCTACGCTCGTGTCCTTCGCCGACACTGGCCAAGTGGCGCTCATAGTCATCCTGGGGTTTGGGTCGGCCGCCACGTTCATGTTCTGGGCCAAGTGGCTCGGCAAGCTCTCCGGCATCGCTGCCGAGCGTGAGAACGTGGAGACGACGGTGCATCCCAGCGAATGGATTGCCATTGTGATCATGGCCGTGCTTGTGGTGCTGTGCTGCGTGCTTTTGCCCTTCATATCGTCGTACGTGGTGGAGCCCTACGTGTACAGCGTGTATGCGACGCTTGGCCAGGACATCTCGTCCACCAACCTGTGGATTGCCTCTATCCTCACTGCCTTCGTGGTCATCGTCTTGTTCGCCGGCGTCGGTCGGCGCAGCAAGGCGAAGAAGGCCGACGTCTACCTGGCGGGCGTGGGCCGCAACAACGCCGAGCGCACGTTCACGAATGCGCTCTCGGGCGAGTCGACGGCCTCGGCGCGCAACTGGTATCTCGAGGGCATCTTCGGGGAACGGCGCATCTCGCCGATCGGGACGGCTATGTGCTCGGTTGTTATCGTCGTCGCGTTTGCAGCCTCTGCCGTAGCGCTGCCGGGACTGTTTTAGGAAAGGGCGTGGTCTGATATGTCAATGCTCGCCATACTCATCGGCACCCTCGCCTTCGCTCTCGTGGCACCTGTTCTGGGATGTCTGCTCGCCGGCGTCGACCGCATCGTTTCAGCGCGCATGCAGGGCCGTGTTGGCCCTCCGCTTCTGCAGCCCTACTACGACGTCCGCAAGCTTATCGAGAAGGATAACGTGTCGGTGAACTCGACCGAAGGGGTGTACGTCACCTGCGCGCTCGTGTTCGCCATCATTGCAGGTGGTATATTCTTCTCCGGTGGCAACCTGCTAATGTGCGTGTTCGTGATCACGTTGTCCAGTCTGTTCTTCATCGTGGCCGCTTATTCCACGCGCAGCCCCTACGCTGAGATCGGTGCGAACCGCGAGACGTTGCAAGTCATGGCGTACGAACCCATGGTGCTGTTTATGGCGGTGGCGTTCTACCTGGCAGCCGGCACGTTCGATACCGCTGGCGTATTCGAGCTCGGCACCCCGGTGATCGCGACCATCTGGCTCGTATTTTTGGGTTTTTTGTTCGTGCTTACCATCAAGCTGCGCAAGTCGCCGTTTGATCTGTCGTATTCGCATCACGCACACCAGGAGATCGTGAAGGGCATCACGACCGAGATGAGCGGCAAGACGCTTGCGAAAGTCGAGATCATGCACTGGTACGAGAACATCCTATTCCTCGGATGGATCGGCCTGTTCTTCGTATGGGGCAACCCGTTCTCGCTCATTCTGGCGGTCGCAGTCGTCCTGCTCGTGTACTTTCTCGAGATATGGATCGACAACAACTTCGCGCGTGTGAAGTGGCAGGCCCTGCTCAAATCGGCTTGGATCGTGGCGCTCGTCGCCGGAGGCGTGAACATCGCGGTCCTCACGTTCCTGCCGTATCTGTAAAGGAGCTGCAACATGACGTATGCAACCAAATCACCGTGGGTCATCCACTACGACGGCTCAAGCTGCAACGGCTGCGACATCGAGGTGCTCGCGGCTCTTTGCCCGGGCTTCGACGTCGAGCGCTTCGGTATCATCAATACCGGCAATCCCAAGCACGCCGATATCTTTCTCGTCACCGGCAGCGTGAACGAGCAGAACATCTCGGTCGTGCAGGAGATATACAACCAGATGGTCGAGCCGAAGGTGGTTATCGCGTGCGGTATCTGCGCATGCTCCGCCGGTATCTTCCACGATTGCTACAACGTGATCGGCGGCGTGGATAAAGCTATCCCCGTAGACGTGTACGCGCCAGGCTGCGCCGTAAGGCCCGAGGCCATCATCGATGCGGTCGTGCAGGGGCTCGGCATCCTGGAGGAGAAGTCGAAGGCCCTCCAGGAGCAGAAGAAGGGAGCGTGACATGGCGTTTGCAATCAAGTTCGCGCCGCTGACCGTCGAGGAGCTGCCGGCGCTTGCCGCTGCGAAGAAGGCCGACGGCTGGCGTTTTGTGCAGATGCTGTGCGTGAACACTGAAGACGGCATCGATATGATCTATTCGTTCATGAAGGACGATCTGCTGGAGAACCACGAGATCAAAGGCGTGCAGAAGGGAACGGCCATCCCCAGCATTACCGGCGAGTTCCTTGAGGCGTTCGTATTCGAGAACGAGTCCCATGACCTGTTCGGCGTCGACATCACGGATATCGCTATCGACTTCGGCGGGAACTTCTATGCGCTCGCGCAGAAGGAGCCCATGACGGTCATCTCGCCCGAACAACAGGCTGCGCGCGAGAAGGCCAAGAAGCTTGCTGCCGCCAAGGCCGCGAAAGAGAAGGCCGCCGGCGAACAGGCCCCGAAGACTGCCGACGACGCAGCCGCTTTGGAGGCGAAGCTTGCGGGCATGGATCCCGTGAAGGCCGCGAAGGTGCGAGCCGCGATGGAAGCGAAAGCTAAAAAGGAGGCGGCAGCGAAGCAGGCTGCCGTCGACGAGAAGGTCGCGGGCCTCGATCCTGAGAAAGCCGCCAAGGTGAAGGCCGCGCTCGAGGCGAAGGCCGCCCGCGAGGCTGCGAAGAAGAAAGCCGCTGAAGCGGAGGCCGACGAGGCCGGCGCGGCGGCAGAGGAGGAAGGTGAGTAGCATGGGAAAGGCGACCGTCATCCCGTTCGGCCCCCAGCATCCGGTGCTGCCCGAACCTTTGCATCTCGATCTCGTGGTCGAGGACGAAACTGTTATCGAGGCAATACCCCAAATCGGGTTTATCCATCGAGGCCTTGAGAAGCTTGTCGAGACACGCGACTACAACCAGTTTATCTACGTGGCGGAGCGTATATGCGGCATCTGCGCATTCGGGCACTCCATGGGTTATGCCGAAACGGTAGAGCGGCTTATGGGCGTGCAGATACCCGAGCGAGCAGAATATCTGCGCGTTATCTGGCATGAGCTCTCTCGTATTCACTCCCACGTGCTGTGGATGGGACTTGCCGCCGACGCATTCGGCTTCGAGAGCCTGTTCATGCACTGCTGGCGCTTGCGCGAGCGCGTGCTCGACATCTTCGAAAAGACTACGGGCGGGCGCGTCATCTTCTCGGTCGTGCAGGTTGGCGGTGTCGTCCGCGATATCGATGACGCGCAATTCGCTGAGATGAAGCGCGTGCTCGAGGGCATTAAAGACGACTATCGCCAGATATGCAATGCGTTTTTGAAGGACTCCTCGGTGAAGAATCGCACGGTGGGCGTGGGCTGCATCAGCCATGAGGACGCCCTCGCCATGAGTATGGTGGGACCGTTCGCACGCGCTTCCAACGTGAACAACGACGCGCGCTGCCTGGGCAACGGCGGCTACGGCAAGCTGGCCGATTTCCAGCCTGTGCTCGATGCGCAGGGCGATTGCTACGCCCGTGTGAAGGTACGTGCGCTCGAAGTGCTGCAATCCATCGATATCATCGAAGAGATGATCTCGAAAATCCCGGCGGGGGATATCGCTGTGCCCGTCAAGGGCGCGCCGGCCGCCGGCGCCGAAACGGCAAATCTTGTGGAACAGCCCCGCGGCGAGTGCTACTACTATGCGCGCGGCAACGGGTCGAAGTTTTTGGAGCGCATGCGCATGCGCACGCCCACGTCGCAGAACCTGGCCGGCATGGCCACGGCATTGGCCGGATGCGATCTGGCCGACGTAAACATGATCGTGCTCACCATCGACCCCTGCATCAGCTGCACGGAAAGGTAGGAGGACATGGGTGGATTCAAACTGGGGAAAATGACGCTCGGGTCGATGTTCAAGAAGCCTGAGACCATCATGTATCCCATCGAGAAAAAGACACCTCCTGCGGGTCTCAAGGGCCACATCGTGAACGATGTCGATCATTGCATCCTCTGCGGCATCTGCGAGAAGCGCTGCCCGTGCTCGGCCATTACGGTCGACAAGCCGTCCCGCATCTGGTCGATCGACCGTTTCCGCTGCGTACAGTGCGGAAGCTGCGTGCGAGCCTGTCCAAAGGATTGCCTTACCATGGACCCGGCCTATACGCCGCCCGCGCTGCAAAAGCACGTCGACGAATTCGAAGTGCCGGAGCAGCCGAACACGTCGAAACGTGAAAAACCCGTTGAAGTCGTCGATGAGGCGTGAAGCAGGTAGATATTTGCTAGAATAGTCGTTGGATTCGAGTGGACCGGGCCCGCACAAGGCGGCCCGGTCTTTGCATGGACGGTGCACCGGCGACAGAGGAAGAGGATATGGCGAAAACCAAGGGAGCGGATGCGCAGGCTACCGACAGGGTGTTCACGCTACCGAACCTCATCTCGGTCGTGCGCCTCTGTCTCGTGCCCGTCTACCTTGTCCTGCTCTTCAACGGCTTTGACGTCATGGCCGCCTGCATGTTTGCGCTCGCGGCGGGCACCGACTGGATCGACGGGCAGATCGCGCGCCGCACGAATACGGTGTCCAAGCTTGGCCAGCTACTCGATCCTGCGGTTGATCGCATCCTCATGATCGCCGGTGTCGCGGGGCTGTTCCTTGTCGGTCGGCTTCCTCTGTGGATTATCCTCGTCGTGCTCGCGCGCGACCTGCTGCTGCTCGCCGGCGGCGCGTACCTCGTCAAGCGCTACCGCATCCGCGTCGCCGTCATCTTTCCCGGAAAGGTCGCAACGACGTTCCTGTTCATCGGATTTGCGGGCCTGCTTCTGAACTGGCCGCTGCTGCCCGGGCTCGGGCTGGTCGACGCCGCCTGGCTCCCCGGCTTCAACGGCGACCCCGTGTCGTGGGGCATCTGGTTCGCCTACGCGGGCCTCGCGCTCGCGCTCGTCACGACGGCGTACTACGTGACCGCCGCGGCGGTCAAGCTCCGCGCCGCGAAGCGCGCGGCGGCCGCCGGCGAAGGGCGCTGAAGCCATGGCCGAGCGCCGGCCCGGCGCCGGGCAGCCCCGTCGGACGCGGCCTTCCGGCCGACCAGACGACGCCCGTCCGGCGCACACGGACGGGCGGAACGCCTCGCACCGCGTTGCCGACGGCAGGAAAGGTCATGCGGTTCCGCCGGCCGGCTCGTCCCGTTCGCGTGTGCGCATGCGCCCGGGATCGCCGAAAGAAAAGCCCGCCGCCGCTCGCGGCCGTGAGCGGGATCGCGCGAAAAGGCGCTCCTATGCTGCTCCAGCCGTCTGGACCAAGGACGGATCGCGGTCCTCATCGAAGCCTGCCGAAGCAGCACGCGCCTTCATACGCGTCCTGCTCGCAGGCTTCGCTCTGCTGGGCCGCGGGATCGCGCGCATCGGACGTGCCGTTTCGGAGTTGTTCAAACGCAGCCGCGCCCTGCTTGTCGGCACGGTACTCGTTGCGATGCTGCTGCTCGTCGGCCTCGTCGATTTCGGATTGAACGCCGGCAAGGCGTATCCTGGCGTGCACGTGGGAAACGTGGATGCGTCGGGTAAAACCTCCCAGGAGATCGCAGCGCTGCTCGAAGAGACGTACGGACCGCGCATTGCGCAGGGGTCGGTCGTCATCTACGCGAGTGACGAGGCCGCCGCAGACTTCGACGAAGGCGCGCCCTCTATTGCTGAGCAGCAGAGCGCCGAGGAGGCGAAGGCTTCCCGCACGTCATGGACGGCCGATGCCGCTTCCCTCTCTGCGACTTTGCCCGCCAATGAACTTGCTGATGAAGCCCTTTCCGTAGGTCGCGAAAAAGGTGGTCTTGTTGCGCGCATCGAGGCTGCGGTCGGAGGGCATGAGATCGGGGTCCGCGTCGTCTACGACGCCGATGAGCTTGAAGCGCTCGCCACCGACATTGACGAGACGATCGGCACGCCGCGCTTGGACTACGGGTTCGTCGTGATCGATGGGGCGGCCGAGGTCACCGAGGGCAGCGACGGCGAGATGATCGACCGTGCGGTTTTCGAGAGCCAGCTCGACGAGGTGTTCCTTTCCGAACCAGGTACAGGTTCGTTCGTAGCACATGCCGAGTATGCCCCGGTCCGTATCGATCGACAGGCGGCGCAGAGGGCTTGCGACGACGTGAATGCCGCACTTGCGGATGGCGCCCGCTTTATCAGCGGAGAGGGTTCTTGGGATGCGGATGCGACCGCGCTGGGGGACTGGATTGTCGGTACCGTCGAGGAACGCGATGGAGGATTCGTGCTGGCGCCCTCTGTCGACGAGGCCCGGGCGAAACCATCGATCGTGTCCTTTTTCAAGGAGCAGCGCGGCGATGCTCGTCACTCCGTTGCGTTCGAGTCTTCGCAGGATGGCTCGATCTCCGTTCGCGCTCAGGGTATGGACGAGGTGCCGCTCGCTGCAGACACGGTTGCCAAACTCGATGATGCGCTGTTCGGACCCGAAGGCAAAGCGGCCCAGGCGCGCGCGTACGCCGAAGGAGCCGGGCAAGAGCCCGCTGCCGAGCCTGTCGCGGTCGACGTCGTCGTCGGCCCGATGCCCGAGACGCTTTCGTTCGACGAGGCGCTCGAGCGGGGGGTCATCGAGGGCATCTCGTCGTATACGACGGAGTTCTCGACCGGATCGGGAACCGAGAACCGTCAGAGCAACATCGCGCTCGTATCCGAATTCCTCGACAATTCCATCGTCGAGCCGCACGGCAGCTGGTCGTTTAACGAGACGTCGGGAGAGCGCACGGCGGAGCGAGGGTTTTTGGCGGCTGGCGCCATTGTGAACGACGAGTACGTCGACGAGGAGGGCGGCGGCGTCTGCCAGGTGGCGACTACCGTCTTCAACGCGGTGTACGACTCGGGCTTGCCCATCACCAAGCGCCGGAACCATTCGCTCTATATCGGCAGCTATCCGGCGGGCCGAGACGCGGCGGTCAGTTGGCCGGATCTCGACCTTGTATGGGAAAACGACACCGATAGCGCAGTTTTGATGCGGGTTACTTGTACAGATTCCACGGTTACTGCTACACTATATGGTGTCGATCCCGGTTACCGCACGAGCACGCAAGTGGGTGAATGGGAAGAGGGGGAGAAGCATAAGACTCGGACGGAAGTCGACGATTCGCTCTCTTCCGGCGAGAGGCATGTCAAGACGCGCGGAACCGATGGGAGAAAAATCACCATCGTCCGCGTCGTGAAGGATCGCGAGGGCGCCGTTGTGCGGGAAGACGTGTTCTCGTCCGAGTACGCCCCGATCACAGAGGTGATCGTCGCTGCCCCGGATGCGACTGCGCCTGATGGCGCCGAGGATGGCAAGGACGGCCCGAGCGCAGACTAGCGGAGCGGATCGATGAGGAAGCGATGACAGCGCCCGCACGGAGCGGACGTGATCAGAGGAAAGGTGAAGCCCAAGGTG
The DNA here is from genome assembly GCF_963929405.1 of Enteroscipio rubneri. NCBI lineage: Bacteria > Bacillati > Actinomycetota > Coriobacteriia > Eggerthellales > Eggerthellaceae > Enteroscipio > Enteroscipio rubneri. The sequence goes on from NZ_CAWVIN010000002.1 coordinate 650,299, forward strand.
TATTATCAACCGGACATTGAAACCATGCCGCTCGAACAGCTGCGCGAGCTTCAGCTCGAGCGCATGCAGTGGAGCGTGCGCCATGCCTACGAGAACGTGGCGTTCTATCAGCGGTCGTTCAAGGATGCAGGCGTCGAGCCGGGTGATCTTGCGTCCCTCGACGATCTGGCGAAGTTCCCGTTCGTCGTCAAGCAGGATATGCGCGACGCATATCCCTACGGGCTGTTCGCCGTGCCGAGCAAGGACGTGGCCCGCATCCATGCGTCTTCCGGCACGACGGGTCAGGCCACGGTTGTCGGGCACACGGCAAACGATCTGAAGAACTGGGGGGACTGTTTCGCGCGCGGCATCTACATGGTGGGTGGCGACCAGAGTTCGACCATTCAGGTATCTTACGGCTACGGCCTGTTCACAGGCGGTCTGGGGGCGCACGCCGGCGGCGAGGCCGTGGGCTGCTCGGTCATTCCCACCTCTTCGGGCAACACCAAGCGTCAGATCCAGATGATGAAGGATCTCGGCACCGACATCCTCGCTTGCACGCCCTCATACGCGCTCCTCATTGCCGATACGGCCATCGAAATGGGGTACGATCCGGCAAGCGACTTCAAGATTTCTGGCGTCATCTTGGGTGCCGAGCCGGCTTCCGAGAACATGCGTCAGGAGATTCGGGACAAGCTGGGCGTGCAGTACTGCGACGTGTACGGCCTGTCCGAAGTCATGGGACCAGGCGTGGCTATGGAGTGCGCAGCGGCGCATGGTCTGCATGTGGCCGAAGATCAGTTTTATGCGGAGATCGTCGATCCCGAGACGCTGCAGCCCGTGCCCGACGGCACGTACGGCGAGCTCGTGTTCACCACGCTCGTGCGCGAATGCTGCCCGCTCGTGCGCTACCGCACGCGCGATGTCACGCGCATCATCGCAGAGGAATGCAGCTGCGGGCGCACGCACCGCAAGATCGATCGCATTGTCGGCCGCACCGACGACATGCTCATCATTCGCGGCGTGAACGTGTTCCCGTCACAGATCGAGCAGGTCATTACCGCGTTCCCGGAGATCGCGCCACAGTACCAGATCATCCTCACGAACAAAGGTCCGCTCGATCGTGTTGAGCTCGACGTGGAGACGGTACCCGATTTCCCGTTCGACGAGATCAGAAAGCTCGAGGAGCTGAAAAAGCACCTGGCCGCCGAGCTCAAGAGCAATCTGCAGATCGCTGTCGACATCAAGATCGTCGAGCCGAAGACCATCGAGCGCAGCGAGGGCAAGGCGAAGCGCATCATCGATCTGAGAGAAGGGGGCCGCGCATGATTTCACAGTTGACCGTGTTCCTAGAGAACGAGAAAGGGCGCCTCGCGTCCGCCTGCCGCGCCATTTCCGACGCGGGCATCAACATGCATGCGCTGAATCTGGCGGACACCGCCGATTTTGGCGTGGCGCGCGTGGTTGTGGACGCTCCCGAGGCGGCCGCCGAGGCTCTGCGCAAAGTCGGTTACCGTGCTACGGTCACGCCGGTGCTGGGCGTGCGCGTGCCCAACCGTCCGGGCGGTTTGGCAACCCTGCTCGAGTTTTTGGACGAGCACGACGTCAACATCGAGTACGGTTATTGTTTCTCCGTTGATGAGGAGACGGCGGTTGATGTGCTCAAGGTGGCAGGCGAGCCGGCCATCGAGCAGCTGCTCGTCGAGGCAGGCTTCAAGCCGGTGAAGCCGGAGGATGTCTACCGCCTTGGCTAACATGGAACAACAATCGCGCACGGCGAGGGCGCGGATTCTCTCATGCGTCCTCGCTGCAGCCCTTGCCTTCTCGCTCGCGCTCGCACCTGGTGCGGCACTTGCAGACGTGCGCAAAGCCGACGTCGTGCTCGGCCAAACGGTGGATGCGCGAGGGCTTTCCATTGCACAGTGCCCCAGCATCGATGCCGAGTATGCGCTCGTCATGGATTCGGAGGGAACCGTGTACTTCGAGCGAAATGCGACAAGCCCCACGCAGATCGCCTCCATCACCAAGGTCATGACCGCGGTGGTGGCGCTCGATGCAGTCGAGCGGGGCGAGGCCACGCTCGATACAAAGGTGACGGTGAGCGAGCGCGCGGCGCACGTTGGAGAGTCGAGTGCGGGACTCGCTGCCGGTGACGAGATGACGCTCGAAACAGCGCTTCTGGCCCTCATGGTTCCTTCGGGCAACGACGCGGCGATAGCCATTGCCGAATCGCTGTCCGGGAGCGAGCAGGCTTTCGTGGCTCGCATGAACGAGAAAGCCGCCGAGCTGGGCTGCGTCGATACTGTCTTCGCGAATCCGCATGGACTGGATGCTGGAGAGTTCGCGGGAGACCAGCATAGCTGCGCTGCCGATGTGGCGAAGATCGTACAGTATGCGATGCGCGACGAGTCGTTCCGTGCTGCTGTCGGGGGCGGTGACGCCACTGTTCAAGTGATGCGCGCGGGCGCGACGGCCGATATTTTCCTCGAGTCGACTGATCGCTTCATGGATATCTACGATCCTGCCATCGGCGTCAAGACGGGGTTCACTGAGCTTGCGGGCAATTCGTTCGCCGGCGCAGCCGAAAAGGACGGGCTAGAAGTGTATGCGGTCGTTATCCATTCGAGTTCTGAGCAGCAACGCTTCGAGGACGCGAAGACGTTGTGCGAGTGGGTGTACGAGCATCGGGTATCCTACCAGCTGGCGAATAGTCCCCGCACAACGACTTTGAATGCGGATGGGCAGGCAGTGGAGGTGCCGCTCGTGGCCGAAGTCGCGCATTCGGCGTGGATCGACAAGACGGTCGAGGCGACGTTCGCCGATCCTGCGGCTACGGTGGACATTTTCGATCTCAACGGCAATGTGAGCCAATCGTTTGAATTCGACGAGCTTTCAGGCGATGTGAAGGCGGGCGACAAGGTGGGTACAGCCACCTTCAAGCAGCGCAACACCGTCATTGCGACGATGGATCTGGTGGCCTGCGAAGACGTAGACGCCCCAGATTTCTTTGAAGGCATCGGCATCTGGTGGGACCGTCTGTTCCGTGGATTCTCGGGACAGCCGCAGACCGCTCAGTCCACGACTGTGAACGAAACACCCCTTGTCGTAGACAAGACGGCAGCCGCCTGAGGCGCGCCGCGGAGAGGATATGCCATGAGTACTGTATGCCCTGTATGCAGCAACCCAATCGAACAGGACGCGTCGTTTTGCCCGCATTGCGGCTTCAAGCTGCTCGGATCAACGCAGCAGTTCAAGCCTGTGCTGCTGGCCGATGAGACTATCGAGCCCGAGGTGCCTCAAACCCAACAGGCCGAGCTGCGCGTGGTGCGCGGTCCTCAGACGGGCGTGGCATTCCAACTGGGCGACAGGGGCCTCACCGTCGGGCGTAGCCCGCAGTGCGATATCTTCCTGAACGACATGACCGTCTCTCGAGAACATGCCGTTATCGAGCCGGTAGACGGCGGCGGTTACGTTATACGCGACGAAAACTCGTTCAACGGCGTTTGGGTGAGCAACGACAGCATTGACGAGCATCGCCTCGCGTCGGGCGACATCATTCAGATCGGCGCCTTCCTGCTGCTGTACCAAGAAGGTTAGGCTCGAAGGCCGCCATCGAAGCGGCTTCGACAGCCTGCGAGTGCATTCCGCGCGCCGTTCGGGACGGTCGATCTTCTTTGACCGGCTCGGGCTGCGCGCGTTGCCGTATAATTCCTGAGGTGCTAAAGGAGAGGAACCTTTCATGGAATTGATGTCAGGAAACGAGGCAATTGCCCAAGGAGCATGGGAAGCCGGCGCCCGCATCGGCGTGGCCTATCCCGGAACGCCTTCGACCGAAACGCTTGAAGCGTTCGCGGAGAAGGAAGGCGTGTACGCCGAGTGGGCCGTCAACGAGAAAGTGGCCGTGGAGGTTGGCATCGGCGCGTCGGCTGCAGGGGCGCGCGTGCTCACCACGATGAAGCACGTCGGTGTCAACGTGGCCGCCGATCCGTTGTTCACTGCGGCGTATGCGGGCGTTGGCGGCGGCTTGGTGGTACTCGCCGCCGATGATCCGGGTATGTACTCGTCTCAGAACGAGCAGGATAGCCATTGGTACGCCCGCGCCGCGCATATTCCCATGCTCGATCCAGCTGATTCGGCCGAGGCGCTCGTGTTCACGCGCGAGGCATACGATGTATCCGAGCGCTTCGACGTACCGGTGTTCATACGTTCGACTGTGCGCGTGTCGCATACGAAGACGCCGGTGGAGCCCGGCGAGCGCGCTGAAGCTGCGCTCAAGCCCTACGAAAGCAACCCGGCGAAATGGGTCATGATGCCCGCCTTTGCCAAGCCGCGGCGCAAAGATCAGCTTGCGCGCATCGATGCGTTGCGCGCTTGGGCCGAGGAGTGTCCGTACAACCGTATCGATCGTAGGGGAGATGCGGTAGGCGTGGTGTGCGCGGGCGCTGTGTACCAGCATGTCGTCGAGGCGCTGCCTGACGCATCCGTGTTCAAGCTCGGGCTCACCTGGCCTCTGCCCGAGCAGGCGCTACGCGCATTCGCCAATAGCGTGAAGGCGCTCTACGTGGTGGAGGAGGCCTCGGAATATCTCACCGACAGCGTGCGCGCTCTCGGCATAGAGACGACGCCGTTCGAACGGCGCCTGCCGCGTGACGGCGAGTTGACTCCCGGTCTCGTGCGGGCGGCCTTTGGCGGCAGCGCGCCGTCTCACGAGCCGCTGCCCGAAAATCTTCCGGGCCGTCCGCCGGCGTTGTGTGCGGGGTGTCCGCACCGTCTTGTGTTCAAGGAGCTTTCGCGTATGAAAGCTGTGGTCACGGGTGACATCGGCTGCTACACACTGGGCGCCCTTCCTCCTCTTTCGGCTATGGATACCACCATCGATATGGGCGCATCGGTGTCAATGTCGCACGGCTTCGAGCTGGCGTGGGCCGGCGAAGCATCGCATCGTCCGGTCGTGGGCGTCATTGGCGATTCGACATTCGCGCATTCGGGGCTCTCAGCGCTCATCTCCACCGTGTACAACCAAGGTGGCGGCACCATCTGCGTGCTCGATAACCGTACGACAGCCATGACGGGCCGTCAGGGCAATCCCTTTAACGGCGAGACGCTTCAGAAGCGTCCTTCGCGCGAACTCGATCTCGAGGGGGTCGTGCGCGCCATCGGGGTTGAAGACGTGCGCACAATCGATCCGAACGACGCGCTTGCGACGCGCCAAGCTCTGAAAGAGGCTGTGGCCAGCCCGGAGCTTTCGGTACTGGTATTCCGCAGTCCCTGCGTGCTCATCGACCGCGTACGCAAGCCTGCTTACGGTGTGACCGACGCGTGCACCGCCTGCGGCGTCTGCTCGACACTCGGGTGCCCGGCTATCGCAACGGACGCCGAGAGGCATGCGGTTATCGACGCCGACTCGTGCATCGGCTGCGGCCAGTGCGCGCAGTACTGCGCGTTCAAGGCTATCGTGCAGCCCGCCGTCTCGGAGGAAGGAGTCTCTCATGAGTAACGCGACCACCGTGCTGTTATGCGGCGTCGGCGGCCAAGGGACCGTGCTTGCCGCCGATCTCTTGGCACGCACGGCGCTTGAATCGGGATACGACGCGAAGGTGTCCGAGATCCACGGCATGTCGCAGCGCGGCGGCGCGGTGACCACCGTTGTGCGGTTCGGGCGCGAAGGCGTGCAGTCGATGGTGTCTGACGAGGGTTGCGCCGACTGCGTGGTATCGTTCGAGACCACCGAGGCGTTGCGCAACCTGCCCAACGTGCGCGAGGGCGGCTATCTGCTGGTGGCGGACGAGTCTATCCAGCCGTTGCCGGTCCTCATCGGTCGCGCCTCGATGCCCGAGGATGCGGTGGGCACGCTCGCAACGCTCGGGGCGACGCTCATCCCTGCGGGCGATATCGCCCGCGAAACCGGTTCTCCGAAGTCGGTGAACGTGGTGCTGCTCGGCGCGCTTGCCACGCGCCTGGATTTCTCCTCGGATGCTTGGGAGCGCGTCATCGCTCGTCGCGTGCCGCCGAAGACGGTCGATGCCAACATCGCCGCATTCCGCGCCGGTTTCGCGTTTGCGCGGGAGGCGGCCGCCGTAACTGCGTGCAGCTCAAAACATGAGGGAGGAGCGTCATGAGCGTTCGTCAGGTCAGCGTGTTTCTGGAGAGCCGCCCCGGGCATCTGCGCCGCGTGCTCGATGCGTTCGAGGACGCGGACGTGAATGTACGTGGCTACAGTGCCTCCGACACGGGAGATTACGGCATTGTTCGATTCGTCGTGGATGATCCTGTTCGTGCGCTCGCGGTGCTCACGGACATCGGGGCCGCTTGCTCCTCGAGCGAGGTGCTGTGCGTGCGCTTGGATGACGAGCCCGGCGAGCTTGCGCGCGTCATGGGCGTCATGGCCGATTGCGGCATCAACGTCTCGTACAGCTATTCGCTTATCTCGACGTACATCGCCCTGTCCACCCCCGATCTCGACCGTGCCGAGGAGCTTCTCTCCGGCGAACCGGTGGAGCTTATGTCCCAGGCCGACCTGGCTGCGCCACTGGCGCCTCAAGGGGTGTGAGCGGCATGGCGGACATGACCGTGAAGGGCGCGGCGCTGGCCGCCGCGGCGGCGGGCGACTTTTCCGACCTGCCCATCCACAACCCCTCCATCGAGTGCGCCTCGCGCGAGCGCATCCGCGCCATCCAGCTGGAGAAGCTGATCGCGCAGGTGGCCTGGACCTACGAGCGCGTCCCGTGGTATCGCGCGCGCATGGACGCCCTCGGCGTGGCGCCTGCCGACATCAAGACGCTCGACGACGTGCGCAAGCTCCCGTTCACGGACAAGTCCGCGCTGCGCGACACGTTCCCGTACGGCCTGTTCGCCGTGCCGCTCGACGAGGTGGTGGAGCTGCACGCGTCCTCGGGCACCACGGGCAAGCCCATCGTGGTGGGCTACAACGAAAGCGATATGGCCATGTGGGCCGACTGCATCATGCGCCTCGTTCAGATGGCCGGCGTCGTGCCGGGCGACCGCGCGCAGATGGCGTTCGGCTACGGCATGTTCACGGGCGGCTTCGGCCTGCACTACGGGCTGCAGAAGCTCGGCTGCATGATGATCCCCGCCGGCTCGGGCAACACCGAGCGCCACATCGCCATGATCGAGGACTACGGCACCACCGTCCTCGTGGCCACGCCTTCCTACGCGCTGCACGTGTGCGAGGTGGGGGAGCGCATGGGCTACGACTGGGCGAAGTCGCCGTTGCGCGTGGGGCTGTTCGGCGGCGAGCCGTGCCCGCCGGGCCTCAAGGCCGAGATCGAGAGCCGCATGCACATCGTGTGCACCGACAACTACGGCCTCACCGAGGTCATGGGCCCGGGCGTGTCGGGGGAATGCCTCGCCTCGCGCGACATGCAGCACCTTGCCGAGGATCATTTCCTGTGGGAGGTCGTCGACCCTGAGACGGGCGAGCCGGTGCCCGACGGGGAGATGGGCGAGCTCGTGCTCACGCCGCTCGGCAAGCAGGCCATCCCCGTGCTGCGCTATCGCACGCACGACCTGACCCGCGTGATCGTTGAGCCCTGCGCCTGCGGGCGCACCACGGCGCGCATGCAGAAGGTGCGCGCGCGCTCCGACGACATGCTTATCATCCGCGGCACGAACGTGTTCCCCTCGCAGGTGGAAGACGTGCTGGCCGGCATCGACGGCGTCACGCCGCACTACTGCATCGTCGTGGAGAGCGTGGGCGGCCTCGACCGCATGACCGTGCACGTGGAGCTCAAGCCCGAAGCGTTCTCGGACTCGTTCGAGGACATGGAGAACCTGCGCCGCTCCATCGAGGAGAAGCTCAAGGGCGTGCTGCTTGTGGGCGTGCGCGTGAAGCTCGTCGAGCCCGGCGGCATCGAGCGCTCGCTCGGCAAGACCAAGCACGTGGAAGACCTGCGGAAATAGCACGACCTGCACGGGAGGGGCCGCCCGGCATTGTCGTGGCGGCTTCCCGCTCCGCTGCTCGCGTACGCAACGCGTCCGCTCGTGCGCTTCGCTCCTTCATGCTTTATGCTGCGCCCTACGGGCGCGGGGTTGGCGTTCAGAGGTGCCGCCGCGACAACGCCGGGCGGCCCTCGGCTTCGGGGCTTCCGCGGCATCGAGCGCTCGACCTGCGGGGGCGCTCGATGCCGCTGGTTCGCAAACTTGTTGCAATATCCCTTGAAGGAGAAGGTCGCGATGTGCGAAAAGGGCTTGTGCGAAGAACCGGACAAGGCTTGCCATGCGGCCGGGGTCTCCTCAGGGGGCGCTACGCGCAGTTCAGCAGCGACGAGGACGGTTCAGCGGACCGTCCTCCTAAGCAAGGACTGTTTGAGCATGGCACCCCCTGGGGAGACCCCGGCACAAGGCCCCGTAGTTGGCCGGTTCGCGCCGTCCCCGACAGGACGAATGCATGCGGGCAACGTGTTCGCGGCGCTCGTCGCATGGCTTGTGGCGAAGTCGCAGGGCGGCAGAGTCGTGCTGCGCATCGAAGACCTGGACACAGAGCGATCAAAACCGCAGTTCATCGATGCTGTGCAGCGTGACTTCGAGGCGCTCGGACTCACGTGGGACGAGGGGCCCTACTTCCAGCATGATCGCGAGGAGGCCTACCGCGCGGCTTTCGACTCCCTTGCTGAGCGAGGCCTCGTGTACCCCTGCTTCTGCACGCGGGCGGATCTCCATGCGGTCTCGGCGCCGCATCGCGGTGAGAAACCGGTGTATCCCGGCACGTGCCGCAATCTTACGGACGAGGAACGTGCCTTCCGTGCCCTCGAGCGCTCGGCTGCGCAGCGACTCGCTGTACCCGACGAGGATGTGGCGTTCGTCGATCAGGTGCAGGGGTTCTACGCTCAGAATCTCGGCACGGACTGCGGCGACTTCCTTGTGCGAAGGTCTGACGGCGCGTTCGCCTACCAATTGGCCGTTGTCGTGGACGACGCCGCACAGGGCGTGAGCTCAGTCGTGCGCGGCGTGGATCTTCTGTGTTCGACGCCGCAGCAAATCCATTTGCAAAGCCTTCTTGGCCTGCCGCAGCCGGAGTATGCGCACATCCCGCTGCTTGTGGCCGAGCGCGACCGGCGCCTCTCGAAGCGCGACAAGGATGCCGCACTCGATGAACTGCTTGCGCGATTCAAGTCGCCCGAGGCTGTGATCGGCCGCATCGCCGGCATCACCGGTCTCGCTCCCACAGACGATCCGGTCACGCCCGAGGAGCTGCTGCGAACCTTTGACCTTGCCGCGCTTCCGACGACCTTCCCGGATCTCGTGCAGGTGCAGTGGGATCGGCCTTGCTCAAGCGATGAAGGAGCTTCCGATCTCGACGATCGGGATGGCGATAACGACGATGGCTAGCACGACAACATGACGCGCATCAAGCCTATACTCCTCGGCATGCCCCGGGGCTCCGGTTGCCGACGTACGAGCGACCGCTTGTGCGTCACGTCGTGAAGCCGCGCCTATCCAGAGCGTGCCTCCTGCGAGGACGACGATCATGGTAGCCGTCCACAGCTCGGCGTTCACAGGAAGTCCTTCCACCGCGCTGAGGGTGGAGCTGCCGAGCATCCCGACGAGAACGGATACGAGCACAAGATTGAACAGAGCCGCACGCTTGCCTTTGCGTCTATGCAGACTCTCGGATCCTTCGCCGGGAATATACGTGAAGTCCGCGAGTGCCAGCCATCGTCCATGCCAGTTCTTCCATGAGGCAAGCAACGCCAGCGCGATAAGGGGAATGAGGATGACGCACCCAACGATCAGCTTTCCGTATCCATCCATGGCGCGCTCCTTACGACTGACGTTTTGCTCAGTATAGTCCGCTTGGCCATGCGAAGGAAGAGCGATTCGCCCGGCGTAGGTCGGAGGCGAATGGGGAGAGTGCGCGGTTGGGAGATCGGCGATCGAATTCGGCGCCTCTCATGCGAACAGCACCGATACCGCGGTCATGACGACGCAGCTTCCCAATAAGAGAAGGAGGAGGCGCGCGCCTTCCTTCTTGAAACGATCCTGGTAGCTCTGATCTGCGCGGCCAGCGAACAGGGTATACAGCAGGCTCGCGAAGTACGCCACAAGAGCGACATTGTTTACGATAGTTGCAGCTTGTACGAAGACCGGTATGCCGGTCAGCATCGCCATCTCATAGGCCATGAGGGTGGCCACCACGGCGAAGCAAGCCACCATAACCCATGCTGCTCGCTTGCCCGTGTTGATGGTGCCCTCGGGATAGTACGTCCCTTTCTTCGTCTCTTTGGGTCGAGCGATGAGGGACAGCCAGCGCCCGTTGTAGAGCTGCACCGTTAAGAGCGCTGCGACTGCCAGCAGAATCGTGCCCAGCACAAAGCGTGCGATCTCCATGAGAATCCCTTCTCCAAGGCGGTGCAATGCGCGATGCGCACCGCCCCTGTTTCCGTCTCCTGGAAGTATACGTCATGAGCGGCTGCTCGATTGCCCGAAGACACGGCTTTCGACGGGTACGCACGCGTGCTGGGAATGACCGAAATGGCATCCATGCCGGGAAGCATGCTTCGAGCATGATGCGCTCGCTCGTCCTAGAGCACGAGGTCGACGGTGCTCGCCAGGATTGCGGCGCCATAGAAGGCGCCGAGCGCGATGTTCACGCTGCATACCTGCGCCATGGCGCCGATGCGGGTTTGTGGTGCTAGCGGATTGTCAAGTAGAGCTTTGATCAGAGGATAAGAAGCTAAAAGCATGAATGGCAACACGACGAGACCTTGTGCGAAGAATGCGGCAACGAGCGCTGCGATAGCCACTACCCACGCGAATACGACGCCGTGGTAGAGCGAACGTGCCCGCTTGCGGCCCAGCAGCACCGACAGTGTCCGTCGGCCCGATTCCACATCCTTCTCGAGGTCGCACGTGTTGTTCGTGAACATGATCAGTCCCACACCGAGGATGGTGGGTACAGCCCACAGCAGAACGCGAGGATCGAATATGGCCGTGAGTGCCTGATAACATGCAAGGGGAATGAGGCCGCCCATTACGAGGCCGCTGACCACCTCTCCGATGGGCACGTATGAGATAGGCGTCTTGCCTGCAGAGTACAGCACCACGACGATGGCTCCCACCGCGCCGATTGCAAGCGGGATCCATCCTGCAACCCAGATCACGTACGCGCCTAGCATAAAGGCCGCCACAAGGAATCCGACGGCGAGCGCGAGTGCGGAACGTGGGTTCACGTTGTTGTACACGAGAACGGCATCGGTCGGATCTACGTTGTCGTCGGCTGAGTCGGCTCCCTTCACGTAGTCGTAGTAATCGTTGAACGTGTTTACTGCTGATTGCATGAGTATGCAAATGATCAAAAGCACGCATGTCATGAGCACCGATATCGAGGGCGTGGTGACGGCTGCCGCGGCAACAGCTATGAAAACGGGCAAGATAGCAGCGGGCCACGTATGCGGTGCGGCCAACTGCAGAGCTAGACGAAGGGTCAGCTTTCCATATGCAGCGGGTGCGCTCATGCCTTGGTTCCTTTCTCGGGATCATATGTCTCACGTCGGCGTGGAAGCCATAGGGGTGGAGAGGGTTTGAAGCGCTTGACGGTTTCGTTTTTCAGGATGCCGCCGAGCGAGCCGAGCGTTTGCCAGATGAATCTCTTCGTTTCGGCATCGAGTTTCGTGCGAGCGCCCAGCATGCGCCGCGTGTTCGCGAACAGCTTCTCCTGGAATTCGCTCCAGGTGCTCGCCTCGGTGGAAGCCAGCAGGTCGTAGATGGCGTCGATGAAGCGCTCGCGCTCGTCAGCCGTCTTGCTGCGCAGCCACGTGTCGAGCGCTTCGTCGAAGAATACGGCGGAAGGATTGAGGGCATCCTGGTACACGAAGTCGTCGCTCTCGGTCAGCCAGGTGAACGGTTCGTGCTGGAATACCGACATAGCCGAGGACTGAACTACGCGGTAGTCGGCGCGTCGTTCGAGGATCATGCCGAACGCCGAGGATTCGGGCACCGTCTTGTGCAGTAGCCGGCAGAATCGCTCGTCGTCGATACGCGGCGACGGGCTATCCAGAAAGGAAGGGCCATCGTGATTGAACACGCCACGCAACCGCTCGAAAGCACGCTCGTCGGTCACGAGCGCCGCGTATTCGGCGAGATTGCCGCCTTTCGAATGACCTCCCACGATGAGCGGGCACGAAAGGGCCGAAGCGACGCCCGACAGGTAGGCTGCTGCGGTGCACTGCGAAGGGATCACCTTCTTGAAGCAAAGGTTGAAATCCTCCTTCCAGCCGGCAAAGCTGCCGTCGGTACCGCGGAACGCCAGGTAGGCGACGATTCCATCGGCAGAAGGGAAGGAAAGCGTGATGGCGGAGAACTGCTTTTCTACCGCTTCGGAGCGCTCATTGGCATAGAACGAAACGCGCACATCGCGCATGCGACGGCTTGCGGACAGGACGTGCAGGAAAGCCTCGGTGTCCTTTGCATCCTCCATCCAGCTGTGCGCGGTGAGCGCCTTCCAATCGGACAGCATCACCGCGTCGTGCAGCAGGATGCCCTCGGGAGACGAAAGATCAATAGGAGGGGCCGTTTCGTAATTGAAGTACGCAAGTGTCGAGAACACAAGGGAGTCCACGGGGTTAAACGGGGATTCCGCGAAGGTGCGCTGCTCCTCGGCCATATACGTTACGATATTCCTCATGTAGCTATTGTAGCCGATCGGGAAGGATGGTTTTCCGGACCATGCGAGTTTGCACGCCAATCACCATACGCTATGCGGAGACGGATATGATGGGTATTGTCTACCATGCGAACTACCTGTTGTACTTCGAGGATGCGCGGACTGCGTTTTTGGAGGCGATCGGATTTCCGTACCGCGTAATCGAAGAAGCGGGCTATCTCTCGCCGGTTGTGAGCTTTTCAGTTGAATACGGCGAACCGCTTCGCTACGGCGAGACGGCCGTTGTGCGCACGCGCGTGGTTTCTTCGCGTCCCACAAAGACCGTTTACGCCTATGAGGTGTTCCGAAAGGGGGAGGACCCCGATGTTGCGAAGCCCTGCTGCACAGGACGGAGCACCCATTGCCTCGTCGATGCGACGACGTTTAAGCCGGTAAGCGTGAAGCGTGCCGTTCCGGAGCTGTACGCGCGCTACGGCGAGGTGCTCGAACCAGACGATGCGGCCGCGCCCTCTGTTCGCAAGAACGGCGAAAGGGGTGTGCGATGAGCGTGCCGCATCGAAGACTGTGCAAACTGTTTGAGTTCGCTGGGAGCGGGTGCGATGTCGCCGACTCCTGGTGCACGGGCGACTTCGAAGCAACCTACGATGACGTGCAAGCCGGTTGTGCATGGCTGCTCGCGTGGCTCGGTCCCGATGCTCGTGGTCGGATCGTCTAGGGGCTTCGAATGGATAGCGCCATACTCGATGCCATACAGGAGCATTTGGGCTCGCCGTTCATGGATTCCTTCATGGTCTTCGCCACGCATCTCGGTGATCTTGCGGTCATTTGGTTTGCGGCGGCTGTCGTTCTCATTGCTCAGCCGAAGCGGCGCGTCTATGGTATCGGGGTGCTCCTCGCCATCGTTGCGTCGGCAGTTCTCGGCGCCCTCGTGCTGAAGCCACTGTTCGGCCGTGTGAGGCCTTTCGTAGCCTACGAGTTCCTAGGCTTGCTCATACCGCCACCGTTAGGTTCGTCGTTTCCGTCGAACCACTCCATGGTATCGTTCGCCGCAGCTGCTGCGTTGTGCTGTTTGCCGGACAAGGGACGGCTTGCCACGGTGTTCAAGGCGGCTGCTGTAGCCGCCGCGTGTCTGATCGCATTTTCGCGTCTGTACCTGTACGTGCACTATCCAAGCGACATCCTTGTTGGCGCAGTGATCGGCATTGTTGTCGGCGTTTCCGCTGTGGTCATCGCAAAGAAGCTTGTGCCGCAGCAGCCGGATTGAGGTCGCCGTCGATCTATGCGGTCTTTTTCGGGGCACGTCGTCGGGGAGGCCTTTTCGCAGGCGGTTCTTTGTTCGTAGCGTCATCGGCGTCGACTGGGGAGGTTTCAGCTTCTTCGCGGGCTTTCAAGCTTGCCGAAAGAGCGTCCATGAGATTGATTATGTTTGAAGGCTGCTCTGCTGGTTTCTCGGTTACAACTTGTTGACCAGCGACTTTACGCTGGATGAGATCCATGAGCTTCTCTTGGTACGAGTTTTTGAAACGCGCGGGATCGAATGGCTCGGTCATGCTCTCAATGAGCTTGCGGGCCATCGAGAGTTCTTCGTCGGCGACGTCGGGATGCTGCAATGACTTCGGAATATCTTTGACCTCGCTTTGGAAATGGAGCGTCATCATGACGAGGTCGTCTTCGTAGGGGATGAGCGCGATGGGTGTTTCGGAGTTGCCCATCACCGTGGTGCCGATGGCGATTTTCCCCTCGTCTGCCATGGCGCGTCTCAGCAGTTCGAGCGGTTTTTCTCCACCGGCCTGAGCAATGACCTGGTACGGTTTTTCGAAATAGAGGGGTGGAACCTCTTCGATGTCGGAGAATTGCACGATCTTCATAGCACGATCTGCAGAGGTTTTGATGGCTTCGAGTTCCTCGTCGGTGACAACAACATACTTGCCCTTCTCGTACTGATAGCCCTTCACTATGTCCTCGGGCCTGAGCTCCCGCTTGCAGTCGGGACACGTCTTGACGTACCGCACGCGTTTCATGCTGTCCTTGGCGAGTTGATTGAATCGCACCGCATCATCTTGCGTCGCCGCGTAGAGTTCGACGGGTATGTATACGAGGCCGAAAGCGATCGCACCTTTCCGAGCGGCCATAAAAGCTCCTATCCTTCGGATGTTCCGAAGTCTGCATGCTAGCGTGTTCGGATGGCGGCAGGGCTTGGCTGGAGAACTCGAAAGGGAATCGCTATTAAGGTGTTGTTAGCTGGATGCGCACCTCTGCAGGCAGGGGAGTGAGTAGCGCATATGGAACGAGCCGGCTTATCGCCGGCTCGTTCCATACTTCCTGTTCGTCCTATGCAAGGCGCCGTACGAGCGATGCGCACAGCAGGGCGCCCGCGAAGCACAACAGGGAAACCAGGTACCCCATGATTCCTCCTTGCAAATTCTGACGCGTTACCGTCCGCAGATGACTCTATCACCGATTTTGATCCACTGCTATCAGCAGACATAATGGTTGCCGATCGGTATTCGAACTGTAACGCAGAACGCTAGTTATTGAACAGTGCGTTCGTAATCGCCTGCTCGGCTTCTTGGGTAGTGCTCCAGGAATTGCCTTCTCGCGCGAAGGCTAGTTCGATCGGACTAGTCTCGACGGCCGATAACTCGTTCAGCGAACTCATGATCGTTTCGCCGAACTTCATGTTCTGCTCATCAGTGCTCATCGACTGGATGCTTTCATCTTCGGCGAGCGTCGTAACGGCTTCCTCCAGGCTGTTCGTGTACTGGCTGAAGCTCTTGCACGTGAGCACTACGGTTGCTGTCGCATTATCGCCGTCGACGTTCACGCTCTCGATGCGGTAGTCGAAACCCGCCAAATAGCTCGACACGAATTCCTTCGCATCGATGCCGTAACTTGAGAGGTCGTCCGCTCCCGCCTCCGAGGCAAGAAGATTGAGCGTTTCTTCGTCGAGGTTCTTCAGTTTGTCGAGTTCAGCCGATACCCCTTCGCGAATGATCTCCTCGTCGTTCTGCCCGCAGCCGACGAGCGCCATTGCGCCCATGGCAAGCAGGATCGACGCAAAAAACGTCGTGGCGACTTTCTTGATACAAGCCATTGGAATCTCCCTTTCTCCTTGTCTGATCAAATCAGAATACGGTATGTACTCCTTTTCGTCGATGGATAATCGGCTAGCGAGCCTGGAGACGGGTTGTCTTCACGGCCCGAAAGCGACAGGAGGGGATAGAGTCCATAGAGTAACTCTAAGCTGGATCTTGAATCATGGGCAGACCGATACGCTTCTGCATGCTTGTCAGGTCAAAAGGGGCTTGAAGAGCCATGCGGCGTCATCCCATTGCTGGCGTTTTGCAATGTTCCTGAACGCGTCCTGACAGAAGCGGACAACGGTTTCCTGCGGGTCGTCGGCTTTCAAGACGTCTTCAAGTCGAAGGAAGTATTCCGTTTGTTCCGGATCGAAGAATGCTTGGCGAGGGCGCACTTCATCAGACGAGCCGTCGGTGAGGAACGGGTAGGCGAGTACGAAGAACGAAGGGTCATTCGTGCTCTCGTCGCCCGTCCAGAATCCGAATTCGATGAACTGTTCGTCGAAAGCCGCTCGCTCAACGAGGGAGGCGTCCGTGCGATAAGGGCAGGGCTTTCCCGAGAACAGGGTGGTGGTCATGTCAAACGTGCCCCAGTACAAAGCGGGATGGGTTCGTTTTCCTCGGTAGGGCGCCGAGAAACGCTCCAAGGCGTTTCGGGCGAACAGAAACTGATGAAAGGCGCGTCGTGCGCAGGGAATGTCGAAATCGATGCTTGCATGCTGCTCGTCGAAAGGAGTTGCAGTGAACATCTCCTGGGGAATGGGGTTGATCTCGCACGGATGGCCGACATCGGCAAGCATCGACTTGAAGAGCTTGTACAGATCGGCCACGGATACGACACCGGAGAATGAGAAGGCAGATGCGTCGCTCGCCGTAGTCGTTTTTACGCAGGCATCGGCGAGATCGAGTTGGATCTCGAATCCGTCTTTGCCGGCTGGAACGAGTCCTGTTGTGAATCCGTCGGGTTCAGCGAAGAGCACGACGTGTCGCCACTCTGGTTGCGGCGGCATCGTCTCCAGTTTTACCTTGCCCATCATCTGCAGCATCATATGCAGTGCGATGCACGTCTCGCGCCATTCCTTATACTTCAACACCTTCATGCGATCACCTCGTCGGCGATCCTAGCGAATCATTGGAGCGAGGGATCCTTCCGCTTGATATTCGTTACCGTTTGACGGACGCTTCGATACCTTTGCGGAATACCATAGGAAGTTTGGCATGGGGGCTGGCATGCATGTATCGACTCATGGGGTGCAAGAGGACCCGAGTAGAATCCATCTAACTTTACATAAGATGCATTATCAATAAATCAGGATCTTAAAAGGGGGAGTGCTCCGAAGAGGAGTAAAATCGAAAGCGGCGTCCTGCTATTCGTCTGGTTCTTTTTATAAAACAAGTCCTGCAACCGTCCATGGTTGCAGGACTTGAGGTGCGGAGCTTCGAAATGGTGCAGGATTGCATTTGCATATAAGCACTATGCAATCAAAATCATATTAGCCCCAGGTTGAATTCGTTTCTGCGCCCGTTGAACCACCTGGAAGCAGCCCGCCATAATCACCTGATTCCACCATGCCCATGAACGTCGGGAAGAGCATCCAAACCAGTGCCAGATTGAGGACTCCAGTCACGCCACAGACGGCCATGGCGAAGATCGCCGAACGCTTCATTCGTCCAGCGGCAGCGCTGATCTCAGAACGCTTGGCCTCGAGGGCTTTCAGCTTTCTGAATCCAATGTAGCCGCATACGATGCCTATCGCGCTGAATAGCAGGCTTGCAAGAATCAAGGATATGGGGCCGATGATGCTTGCAGCGAGAATGAAATTCTGAGCAGTTTTGAACTCCCGGGCATCGTTCATGTTCGGCTGAGGCATACGGGGACTTTGCAAGTCACGGGAATCGAGGTCGGTCGGTCGCCGGAACCCACTGGTATCCTGGTTGCCGTTATCGGTCCCTTCTTGCGAGGGTGCGGGTGGAGGTTCGGGCGGCCTATGTTTGTCCTCGGTCATACCTGATGCTCCTCAATTCATTTATAGCCTTCTGACCTGGTGATTTAAATACAAAGCTCTGAGAGCCGTTCTAAGGCCCCGTTTTGTCCTCCGACGGCTCCTAGGTCGTCGAAAACAAGGGTTTTTCGACCAGTTCGAGCGATAACTATACCACGGAGGGTTCATCGGAGCTTTTATTTGCAGACAATTCCATACCTGCGGCATGAAGCCGCTTGAGACTTTCATTGAGCTCGGCGCGCTGGTATTCAAGCACCGTTTCTTGTGCGCGCACGATTTCGAGACGCTCAGAACGAGTCGATGCACCACGTTTCTGCAAGCGCACATAGTATTGGATGCCCTCGATTGACAGCCCACTTTTTCTCAACGCATCAACAAAGTGCAATTGGGCAATATCGATTTGCGAGAAAGACCGAACGCCACGGTGATCCCGCGCCAAGTCCGGAAAAAACCCGCATTTGTCGTAATAGCGTATGGTGTATGCTGAGATTCCCGTCGAATCGACAACATCGGCAATGCCATAACGCGCAACCGCGTCCGCATCTTCTTCGTGCTCTTTGCACCGATGTTCTTCGTAATACATCGCCGGCGCCTCCTCGGTTAGAGTAACTCTAAGATATCTTATGTGCTTATGCGCATGGGATCAAGCGTTCGGTTATGCTCGACGATCTCATCGTTCCTTCGAGAATGGATACGGAATCTCTTGGTCTATTGACTTAGAGTTACTCTAAGTCAATAGACACCCCCAAGACCGGCCTCGATTTCAGTCATACTGTTGTAAGCAGCTCTCAGTAGAGTACGGCATCGGTTTATACCGAGAGGCTTACTCCGCTGCTGCCGAAGCCCCCAGATCCCCTCTTCGTTTCAGGAAGTTTCTCGTGCAGTTCAAACGTTGCCTCGGATACGCGCATAATGACGAGTTGAGCGATGCGGTCTCCGCGCTTGATCTCAAAAGGCTTGTGCGCGTCCAGATTGACGAGAACAGACTGCAGCTCGCCTCGGTAACCGCTGTCGATAAGACCGGGAGCATTTACTAGCGAAACGCCATGCTTTATAGCAAGTCCGCTTCGGGGCAGGACAAAACCAGCGTACCCTCTCGGAATAGACACGGCAATGCCGCAGGGTACGAGTGCTCGTTCGAACGGATGCAGAACCAGATCGATCGTTGAGCGCAAATCGACACCAGCATCGCCGGGATAGGCGTATGCAGGGATTGGCAGCTCCGGATCGAGCTGTTTGAGCGGCACGGCAATGCCCTCCATCAGCTCATCCCTTCCAATGCGGCAGCGAATTCCTCGATGTTCTGGAAGTCCTTGTATACGCTTGCGAAGCGTACATACGCGACATCGTCGAGCTTTGCAAGGCGGACAAGAGCCATATCGCCGAGCTCTTTGGACTTGATCTCGTTCTTTGATGCATTGCGGAGTTCAGACTCGATGCTCTCGATGAGCGTCGCTACCTGTTCTGGAGAAATAGGTCTTTTTGCACAGGCGATAAGCAGGCCTCTCATAAGTTTTTCGCGATCGTAGACTTCAGACGATCCATCGGACTTGATGACTATAAGCGGAGTGTCGCCAAGCCGCTCATAGGTAGTGAAGCGATGACCGCATTCGAGGCATTCACGGCGCCGACGAATGGTCGCACCGTCTTCGGATGGTCGAGAATCGACAACTTTCGATTCGGAATGACCGCAGGATGGACAGCGCATGGCACTCCTTCTGTCAGCGTTTTTTCCACCCTAACATACTAGATATTGTGGTTCAATGAAATCGATGAAATCATTGGAAAGAGCGTCAAGGCCGATGATGGTTCGGACATGTCCATACCCAATGTGTTCATGTCGGTGCCTGCGGCTATGTCCCGATCCTTTATGAGAAGGTCGGGCGCGCATCGCCCTCGCGTAGTCGATGCCGGCCGATGGGGCTGGTCGACTTCAAGAACCTCGGAGGGGAAATATCAAAAGCGATTCGATCATCGCAAGCAGAGCGACGGAAGGCTTTTGTTGATGTCCTCCATGAGGGTGTGTTATAAAGCAAGGAACAACCCAAAAAACGCCGTTGCGCAGAGCGTGAATCCGCCAACGGTCGCCTGCAGGAGGTTCATACGATCGAAGGGTTTTCCCGCTGCGTCTCCTGATCGCAGCTCTGTAACGAACTGCGATCTGAGAACGTTCCTATCGATTCGACCGAGTTTACTATGATATCCGAAGCAGGAACTGTCTGAACTTGGGCTCGATGGACGATCGCTTTGGTACGGCCCGGGAAATACGATAATCTCGGCCTCATGCTCGGCGGTCTCGATCGCTTCCAAGCGAAGAGCGGACGTTCCCTCGACAAGATATTTCGTCGCATATTTCTTCATTTTTACCCTCCTGCTCTTGCGTAGAACCTTTGTTCGCGTATATAATAGGTCGAACAAAGGTTCATGTCAAGAGACTTTAAAACATTTGTTCGCTAGTAGTATCGGACGACGAAAGGACGACCCTATGGCCGAGAAGGTAACGAAGCGCCAGCAAGCGGTGCTCGACTGCATCGAGGAGTGCATCAGGGAGAAGGGGTATGGTCCTACCGTGCGCGAAGTATGCCAGAGCCTCGGGCTTTCCTCCCCTTCAACCGTCCATGTGCATCTTAAGGCGCTCGAACAGAAGGGACTCATCAAGCGCGATCCGCTCAAATCGCGCTCGATAGCGCTCACGTATCCGCTTGAGGACGCGGCGCTTGCCACGAATGTCATCCAACCTTCGTTCAGCAAGATCGTGAACGTTCCGCTCGTCGGTAACGTTGCGGCCGGTTCGCCCATCCTTGCCGAAGAGAACATAACCGACACGCTTTCGCTTCCGACCGATATCGTGGGCGACTCCCCTTCGTTTTTGCTGTCGGTACGCGGCGAGTCGATGATCGAAGCGGGCATCAACGATGGCGACTACGTGGTCGTGAAGGAGCAGCCTGTCGCCGACAACGGCGATATCGTGGTCGCTCTGGTCGATGACGGTGCAACGGTCAAGCGGTTCTACAAAGAACAGGGGCACGTACGTCTGCAGCCGGAGAACTCCACGATGGAGCCTATCATCACGACTGATTGCTCGATTGCTGGCAAGGTTGTCGCGGTGTTCCGTCGGCTTTGATAATCTTGGTCGATATTGCATGAAAGAAGCCGACTCGCCGGTTTGCAATCGGCGAGTCGATGTCTGAATGCGCTCGATCAACCGGGTCGGTGCGTGCATGTGGTCGACTTGATAGGTTGGCCGCATAGTCCAGCGAGACTGGATGCGTGTTGGTCGAAAAGCTCGCCTTCTGAATACGTCGAATGCTTCAGTTGCTTTCCGAGAACGCGCGGAATAGGCCGGCGTATGAAGGAGCGGCCAGCATGACAATGTGCGTGCCGGCTTCCTCATGCGTTTCCGAGAGAATACGGCAACGCTCGTGGGCAACGGATACCAAATCCCCGCGATCGTAAGGTATGACCACGTTCATATGCGTGTCGTGCGACGACGCGACGCGGGCTATATGGGAAACGAGCTCGTCAACTCCCTCTCCTGTTGCCGCCGAGACGAACTGCGCCTGTGCGTAACGAGATCGCAGTGCCGCGAGTCCTTCGTTATCAAGCACATCGCACTTGTTAAACACCAGCACACGCTTGATGTTCTGGGCCCCGATCTGCCCGAGAACATCCTCGACAGCAGCTATCTGGGCTTCGTACTGGTCGGAAGAGGCGTCGACAACGTGCAAGACGAGATCAGCCCCCGTAATCTCGTCGAGTGTCGACTTGAACGCTTCGACGAGCGTCGTGGGGAGTTTCTGGATGAATCCAACAGTGTCGGTAATTGTGATCTCGCGGCCTTCCGGCAGCTCGAACCTGCGGGTCGTCGAGTCGAGCGTGGCGAACAATTTGTCGTAGGCGAGGACATCGGCATTCGTCAGTCGATTGATCAAGCTCGACTTGCCGGCATTGGTGTAGCCGGCAAGAGCCACCTTGTACATGCCGCTTTCGTAGCGGCTCTCACGCTGTACGGCCCGAACCTCAGCCAGATGCTTGAGCTCGCGCTTGATGGAGGTGATGCGCTTGCGCACCATGCGCCGGTCAACCTCGAGCTGGCTCTCCCCCTCTCCGAAGCGGGAGCCTACGCCACCGCCCATTCGGTTCGAAGCAAGGTGCGCCCACATACCGCGCAACCGCGGCAGCAAATATTGGTTTTGTGCGAGGCGCACCTGTAAGCGGCCTTCCTTGCTGTTGGCATGAAGCGCAAAGATGTCGAGGATAAGCGCTGTGCGGTCAATTATCTTCACAGGCTTGCCCACCGTCTTCTCAAGGTTGGCTTGCTGCGACGGCGAGAGTTCGTCATCGAACACAACAAGATCGGCGCTATGAGCTCGAGCAAGCTCAGCAACTTCCTCGGCTTTTCCCGTGCCCACGAAGGTACGCGGATTCGGCGTGTCGAGTTTTTGGATCGTGGTGGCTACAACATCGGCCCCGGCTGTATCGACAAGGCGTTCGAGTTCGGCAAGCGACGAATCGATCGGCCAGTTGGCGCCCGGTCGGTCGACGCCAACAAGAACGGCTCGCTCGCGATGCTGCTCGGAGATGGGGGTCATCCCCCGCGTGATGACGGATTCAAATTCGGACATGGGGGCAATCCTTTCAAAACAGACCTCAGCGTCATCAGAGGATGACGCGTGCATGGTATGCATCGTAACCGATGCGGCGACGCCCTGATCAGGTACGTCGCATCGAAGAATTTCTATGCAAAGGCCGGTTTTGTCTGCATGCGGCTGCTCCTCATCGTCACTCGGGCGCGATACGGGCATGATCGCCCTTGTCGCTCATCATACCATATCCGATGCTAGAGCTATAAACGATACAGCATTGTTTCCTTGATGCGACGTACGGCTTCGAGCAG
This sequence comes from Enteroscipio rubneri, assembly GCF_963929405.1. Lineage (NCBI taxonomy): Bacteria > Bacillati > Actinomycetota > Coriobacteriia > Eggerthellales > Eggerthellaceae > Enteroscipio > Enteroscipio rubneri. The sequence continues at coordinate 672,880 of NZ_CAWVIN010000002.1, forward strand.
CCTTTCGTCTCGCCGCAACCACGCTCGAATACGCGCATGACGATGTTGTTCGCTTGTATGACGGCAAACTCGATGTTCGACTTTTCCGGGAAAAGCCGGTGGGATTCGAAGAATACCCCGACTCTCGCAACGACGAAGGTGCGGAGACCTTTGGATGCAGGGTCGGCGAACAGCTCGTCCGACAATGAAAGAAAATCGTCGACGAAGCAGACGGCATGCGGGTTGCCCATCGATACGCACGTGAATGCGAATGTTCTCTAGGGAGATTCCATCGGCAGATCGCAGACGTATGCGGAGCCTTGCGAGCTTACGGCATTCGCCTTGGCCGTGACCGGTATGATGGTAAGATCGAGAAGGGGCCGGCCCATATCAACAGTCGTACGCTCCAGCTTCTTCTGCGTGTCGACCTCAAAGCTGATGGGCTTCGACCTGGAAAGCGCCTCGCCGTCAGATGGTCCTCCGCCGCGGCAATAAGGCCGCGATCAACGAGATATTTCGCAAAGCATCGGATGCCGTTGCCGCACAACTGCGCCAGCGTGCTATCGGCGTTAATGTAATGCATAAGGCCGCGCAGCTGGGATGGCGGGAGGGCGTACGAGCACCACTCCGTCCGCGCCGATTCCGACGTGGCGATCGCACAGGCATGCGACCTGCTCTACAGTGAGCTCTATAGCGCATGGACGATCGTCGATGAAGATGAAGTCATTGCCGAGTCCGCGTAGTCTGGCGAATTCGAGTTCCATTGACTGTCTCTCTGCTCCTTTATGTTCGGCTGGCGTCTGCTTCCCTGAGAGCAGCAAGCGCTTGTTCGACAAGCGGGTCGACTTCCTGTTCGTTTGCGTCGATCCAGCGAATGCGCTTGTCCTTGCGGAACCATGTGCGCTGGCGTTTAGCGTAGCGCCGTGTGGCCGTCTTGATGCGCTCGATTGCCTCCCCCATCGTCGTGTCGTGTTCAAGCGCAGCGACGATCTCCTTGTATCCTATCGCTTGGGGCGCGGTGACACCCGTGCGGAAGCCGTGGTTTAACAGACCTTTAACCTCGGAGACGAGTCCCGCCTGCACCATAGCGTCCACCCGCGCGTCAATGCGTTCGCGAAGGATGTCGGGATCGACCGCCAAGCCGATGAGAGAAGCGGGCACGAGTTGCGGGAGAGCGGCTAGTTTTGCACGTTGTGCAGCGTAGCTTTCGTTCTCGTCGAGCAGCTCGAAGGCGCGCACAACGCGCTTGGTGTCGGCTGGCGGAATGAGGGCCGCGCTTTCAGGATCGCGGTCGCGAAGAAGCTCCCATACAGCTTGGGCTCCACGCTCCTCGGCGAACCGGTTGAGCCGCTCGCGCACCGCATTGCCCACCTGTTCGCCTTTTGGGAACTCGTATGCGTCGATCGCGGCACGTACGTAGAAGCCCGTACCCCCGCATAGCACGCAGCGCCTGCCCCGCGCATCGATGTCGCGGAAGCATTCGCGAGCGTAATCCTGGAAAAGGGCTGCGGAGTATGGCTGCCCCGGATCCACAAGGTCGAAACCGTGATGCGGCACGAGGCGCTCAGGGACGGGAAGCTTGCCCGTTCCGATATCCATACCTCGGTAAACCTGCATGGAATCAGCGCTCACCACTTCCCCGTTCAACTCGAGCGCAAGCGCTTGTGCGAGCGCGGTCTTGCCTGAAGCAGTAGGGCCTACAATGCAGACAACAGGTGCGGAGAGGTCGAGTGAAGCAGACGCCTTCGTCTGGTCAGAATGCATGGATGACGCCGTTCAGGGGCGCGTCGGAGGATCGAGGAGGCGGCCGGCAAGATACCATGTCTTGGCCTCGTCCACGCGCACGCGCACGATGCTGCCAGCAAGATCCTCGGCAGAGACGCCTGGAGGCAGCGGCGCATGGACAGTCTGATTCTTGGGACTGCGACCCGATAGCAGCCCCGTATCGCGCTTCGAAGCGCCTTCGACGAGCACGTCGACAACCGTGTTCAGATCGCGTTGGTTGGCCTCAAAGGCGCGCTTCTGCACGATGTCGACCAGACGGTCGAAGCGCGCCTGGATGGTCTCGCGCGGAGTCGGATCGTTCATTGATGCAGCAGGCGTGCCTTCTCGCTTCGAGTAGATGAACGTGAAAACCTGGTGGTATCCTACTTCGTCAACGAGGCGATACGTGTCTTCGAAGTCTTTTGCCGTCTCGCCCGGGAATCCGACGATGACGTCGGTAGACAATGCGATGTCGCCCACTGCATCGCGCAGCTTCGCGACAAGGGCGCGGTAATGGTCGCGCGTGTAGCGACGGTTCATGGCGGCCAGCACGGTGTCCGAACCCGACTGTACGGGCAGGTGCAATGCGGGCATGAGGGAGCGAAGCGTAGCGAACTTGCCGATGACCTCGTCGGTAAGATCCCTCGGATGACTCGTTGCGAAACGAAGGCGCTCCACTCCAGTCGCGTCGAGTGCGTCAAGCACTGCAGCGAATCGGGGGGAACCGTACAAGTCGCGCCCGTAGGAGTTCACGTTCTGTCCGAGCAAGGTGATTTCCTTGACGCCAGCGGCTACGTAGCGCTCAGCTTCCTCGACGATATCCTCGAGTGGGCGCGACTTTTCCCGACCGCGCACATAGGGTACGATGCAGTACGTGCAGAAGTTGTTGCAGCCGATGGTGATGGGCAGCCACGCGGCCCACTCATGTTCGCGCGAAGCGGGCAGCTCTGATGCAAACGATGAAGCCGCATCGAGCACTTCCACATGGTGCCCGCCCTTCTCCACCGCCGACTGCAGAAGGCGCGGCAACGAGGCGAGGTTGTGCGTTCCGAATACCACGTCAAGATGAGGAAGCTTTTCTACAAGGCGCTCCCCATCACGTTGGCCGATGCACCCTCCCACGGCTACGATACGCTTGGAAAGCGGCGTTCCCGAGCGCAGAGGTATGTTCTTGAGCGATGCGACCTGACCGTAGAGACGCGTATCGGCTGCTTCGCGCACGCAGCAGGTCATGAACGCGACGATGTCGGCCTTCTCGACCGATTCGACCGCCAACGCACCAAGTCCTTCGAGCATGCCCGCGATGCGCTCGGAGTCGTGTTTGTTCATCTGACATCCGAACGTGCGAATACAGAACGTGAGGTTCATGAACGGGGTCTGCATAAGCGTACTAGAGATTCGTGGTCGTGTCCGGGCCATCGGAAATGCCGGAAGCGACGCCGCGCGTGTAACGAGGTTCGACGGTGAAACGGATAGCGGTGCGGTACTCTCCGTCGATGACGATGTCAGTGAACGAGGGCACGCAGGATATTTCAATGCCGACCGGAGATAGAAAGCCGCGTGATATGGCGATGGCTTTCACTGCCTGATTCACCGCCCCGGCGCCAACGGCTTGTATCTCCACGCAAACGCCGTCTTTGATCATGCCGGCTATGGCGCCGGCGACAGATGCGGGGGAAGACTTCGATGAAACCTTCAAGCAGCCGGGCTCCGGCCTGTGATCAGTTGTTGGCATGCATATCCTTCGTCGTTGCTGGTTCGAATGAGCTTCTGTTGTAGTGCGGGTACTATGCCGTGTGCCGCATGTCTCGAGGTGAGATCTCGTTCTGTTATTCTACCTATTCGACGTATCGTTCGCAACCTGCGCATATGGTGAGATTGAGGAGAGTCGCAAGGCCGGCCGAGAGCCTCCCCTGCGCAGCTTCGACGACTTCAGCGGAGTTTCTGGACGGGGATGGAGATACGAATGGCGTCTTTGCCCACCTTGACCTCTGGACGAACCTCCGGCTCCAGATAGTAGTCGCGTGCTAGTTCGGCGTAAGCGGCGCGAATATGATCAGAAAACGCAGCCAAATCGTCCTGAGAAAGCTTCAGACCGCGTTGATCGGCGTCAGCAGATGGGGATGCCTCTGAAAGAATGCGCGCCGGATGCGGTTTCTCCTCGCCGTCTTCGCCTATACGAACGCGCGCAAGCAGCGGCTCAAGCGGGGCGATGCCGCCATCCATGATGCGTCGGGCTGAGCGCTCGGAGATAGCAAGACCAAGTTTGGCGGACTCGTCAGCAAGTTCGGCCGGGTCAGGCGCCGCTGCAAGACGTGTACAGACAGGAAGCCGGGTGGTATCTGCGCAGAAAGCGCGCATGGCGGAGGTAAGTGACGACAGTCCGAACTCGTAGAGCGTGGCTGTTATGTCGGTTGCCGATCCGAGGTAGACCGTACACGACCGGCGGCTCTCGAGCGCGAACTCGCATGCGGTACGCAGGATGTTCTTCGGGCCGCGCACGGCCACACTGCCTGATTCCATGCGCTCGAAGATGGGAAACGTAGACTGATCGGTCTTCTCCCCTATCCGATCGAGATCGGTCTCCACCACGAATGCAGAGCCCTTGCCGACATCCGATGCGGCGATCCGAGCTGTTTCGGCGTTCACGGCGATAGAGTACAGCGCCATGCCCCGACCGTGCACGCCCCACTTGTCCATATGCATGGTGTCGAGTTTTGACGTAACGCGCGGCTCGAATATCCGCTCATGCATAGCAGGCGGTATACCGTCACCATCGTCCACCATGACGATGCGCCGCCGTCGTTCCTCTCGCGTCGCCGCCACGAAAATGCTCCGAGCATTGGCATCGCGCGCGTTGCGCAGCAACTCGATCACGACATCCTCAGTGGAGCGGATGTCGTGGACGGCTTGGCGCCGCTCGGCTTCGGCGCTCCTCAGACGGACAAAGCCATCCCCGAGGTCGGCCTCGACCCGGAGATGGCTATCGCCGCAGACATTTTCTATAAAGTTCTCGAGCGCTTTATCGGCCATGCCGAACGCGCCTTTACTTCGCGATGCCGACCGCGCGGCTCTCGCGAATAACCACGACCTTCACCTGGCCAGGGTACTGCATCTCGTTCTCGATTCGTTGAGCGATGTCATGGGCGAGCACGGTCGTAGCCGCTTCGTCCACCGTATCGGGCTCTACCATGACGCGAACCTCTCGGCCCGCTTGAATGGCATAGGTACGCTCGACGCCCTTGTAGGAATTCGCGATTTCCTCGAGCTTCTCCAAACGCTTGACGTAGGCGTCGAGCGTTTCCTTGCGCGCACCGGGACGAGCGGCGGACACGGCGTCGGCGGCCTGGATGAGCACGTCGAGCACGCTCGAAGGTTCGACATCGTTGTGGTGCGCCTCGATGGCGTGGACGATATCGGCTTTCTCCCCGAAGCGGCGTGCAAGATCGGCGCCGATGACGGCGTGGCTGCCCTCGACTTCGTGGTCGACGGCCTTGCCGAGGTCATGCAGAAGTCCCGCGCGCTTCGCCGGTATGGGATCAAGGCCCAGTTCTGCGGCCATGACGCCTGCGAGGTAGGCGACTTCGAGGGAATGGTTAAGCACGTTCTGTCCGTAGGAGGTGCGGTAGCGCAAGCGGCCGAGCGTGCGCACGATCTCCGGATGCAGATCATGGATGCCGGTATCGAAGGCTGCCTGCTCGCCAGCCTCCTGAACACGCTGGTTGACGAAGGATTCGGCTTTGCCGAACATCTCCTCGATGCGCGCAGGATGGATGCGGCCGTCGGCGACAAGGTTCTCCATCGTCACGCGACCAATCTCGCGTCGAACTGGGTCGAAACATGAAATTGTAACGCACTCGGGCGTATCGTCGATGATAAGGTTCGTCCCAGTCAGCTGTTCGAACGAGCGGATATTGCGCCCCTCCCGGCCAATGATGCGTCCTTTCAGGTCGTCGGAGGGGATATGGATGGTGGATACGGTGGTCTCCGCTGAGTGGTCGGCTGCTACGCGCTGGATGGCGAGGCTCAAGATCGAGCGCGCTTTCTTGTCCGCTTCGGCTTTGGTACGCGCCTCGGCGTCGCGGATGATGGAGGCCTGCTCGTGAACCACTTCGTCCTTGAGGGTGTTGAGCAGCTCGGCCTTCGCCTCTTCGGGCGTCATGCCGGCCGCACGTTCCAACCGTCGGCCCACCTCGTGCTCGAGCGCATCGAGGTCGCGCTCGCGGCGCTCGAGCTGGCCTTGCATCGACGAGATCTGATGCTCGCGCGCATCGAGCGATTCGACGCGACGGTCGAGCGATTCCTCGCGCTGGGAAATACGGTTCTCTGCCGTGCGCACTTCGCGCATGCGTTCCTTGTTTTCCGCTTGGGCTTCCTGCTTGATTCTCAGAGCTTCGTCCTTTGCTTCGACGACGGCCTCGCGGCGCAGCGTCTCGGCCTGCCGCTTGGCATCGGCAACCACTGATTCCGCTTCTTGGGCCGCACGCTTGGTGGACGCGTTGACCAAAAAGCGGGTGATGACGAAGCCGAGGGCGATGCCGATGATGGCCCCGACAAGAAGCCAGATTGCTTCGGGCATACGCTCCCCCTTTCGTTTCGCATGTTCGATGTTGTTCTGTTCGTTCGGTAAAGGCATAAAAAATCCCGGCAAAACCGGGCATGAGCGAACGCGCGCAAAACAAGCGACGTCTATGAACTTATCTATACTAGAAGTACCCGTTCGGGCACGTATCACTCAAGCTATAACATATGATAGGGCTTGTGACCGGTTTGTAAAAGCCCTGACAAAAAATTACCCGAAAACCGCCGCTGCAAAGCAAGGCTGACGAAGTCGGGCATGCGATAAGAGCGCCTATTCGGCCGCCGGCGGTCGAGCCGGTCGGCAAAACGGAATATGCGGAAAGCGCTCCTCAGCTGCACCATTTGGACGTTCCGAGCGAACTTGCGCATATCAACCAGGATTTTCGTCGCACCACAAGCGCGCGGCCGTTACGGCGATGTCTGCGGCGAAGCCCTTCTGTATGAGTCGACGGTAGGCGGCTTCCCGGCGGTTCTTCGCTCGAGGGGGCTTGCGATGAAGAAGGTCGAGCGCACGCTCGACCTCGCCGCCGTCCTCCATGGAGCCGTTCGAGAGCGGCGCGACCACCTCCGCATCGATGCCGAGACCAGCCAGCTCGGCTGCGATGCCCCGCCGACCTCGTCCCTGCGCAAGGCGGCTGCGAACGAGCACCTCCGCATATCGGCAGTCGTCCACGAGCCCGCAACGCTCGGCACGCGCAAGGGCCTCGTCGACGGCTGCGGCTTCAAAGCCCTCTCTCGTAAGTCGACGTCGCAGCGCTTCGCTCGCCTGCTCGCGATGGCAGGCGAGCCGCTCGATTTTGCGGAAGGCCCGCTCCTGCTCGCTCTCCGTGCCATCCTCGCCGGCTTTCGGGGGGCGGGAGACCTGCGCATGCCCCCTATCGGACGCGTCCTCGCCATCGAGCGGCAATGAACGAGCCGACACGGCAGGTTCGAGGCTGCGCTCTCTTCCGCCCTCGCCCGCCGCGCGGCCGCTACTTTCGATAGCTGCGATTTGAGCGCGTAGGCGGGCTTTCACCTCGTCATCGGCCATGTTACTTCTTCTTGGTTGGCTTGGCGACAGGCGTCAAAGCATCGGCTTCCTCGGTCGTGCGCGTGACGATGGGGATTTCGAAGGCTTCGCGCACCTTCGTCTCCAGCTCATCGCGCAAGTCGGGATTCTCGCGCAGCGTCTGCTTTGCTGCTTCACGACCCTGGCCGAGGCGCTCCTCGCCGTAGGTATACCACGCGCCGCTCTTCTTGGCTACGCCGGCTTCAACGGCCATATCGACGATGCAGCCTTCTCTCGAAATGCCCTCGCCGTACATGAGGTCGAACTCAGCTTGGCGAAACGGCGGCGCCACTTTGTTCTTCACCACTTTGGCGCGCACGCGGTTGCCCACGATCTCGCCGCCGTTCTTGATGGAGTCGATACGGCGGATGTCGATGCGCACACTCGAGAAGAACTTGAGCGCGCGACCGCCGGTTGTCGTTTCCGGGTTGCCGAACATTACGCCGATCTTCTCGCGTAGCTGGTTGATGAAGATGCAGGTGGTATTCGATTTCGAGAGCGAACCGGCCAGTTTGCGCAGGGCTTGGGACATGAGGCGCGCCTGCAGGCCTACCGTTGTGTCGCCGATCTCGCCTTCGATCTCTGCGCGGGGCACGAGCGCTGCGACGGAGTCGACGACAATTGCATCGATTGCACCCGAGCGCACGAGCATGTCGCAGATCTCGAGCGCCTGCTCGCCTGTGTCGGGCTGGGAGATGAGCACTTCGTCAATATCCACGCCGAGCCGCGCCGCATATACGGGATCGAGCGCATGCTCAGCGTCGATAAAGGCCACGATGCCCCCCATAGCCTGCGCTTCCGCAATGATCTGGAGGGCGAGCGTTGTCTTGCCGCTTGACTCGGGGCCGTATATCTCTACGATGCGTCCGCGGGGAACGCCCCCGATGCCGAGCGCTGCATCGAGTGGCAGGGCTCCCGTGGGAATGACTCCGATGTTTAGGTCATGTCCACCCTCGCCGAACTTCATGATCGAGCCTTTGCCAAACTTCGTTTCGATCTGGTCGGTCGTGAGTTTGAGCATCTTCGATTTTTCGTCGTTCATGCGCTTCCTTCTCTTCCTGCCGTATGCGCAGTGCGGCCTGATTCCAGTATCTATAGTACACGAACATATGTTTGAGCGTCAAGCATTTTCGCGAAACGAGCTTGCCAAACCAGCATAGCGTGTCCTCTCAGCGCGCAGATGGCCGGCATCTTGCATGTATTGCCTGCTGATCCGTCGGAATCGAATGCGCTTCCAGCGCACATCAAGCGCGCAGCTAGCGGATTATCGGCGAAGGAAAGGCTCAACGATCGCGCAGGCTATCTGCGGCCGCACCCTCGAGGACCTCCAGCAGAAACTCAAGCGCCGCGCGCACGGTGAGCAGGCGCACCTGCTCGCGCGTGCCGGGAAAATGGCAGCAGCGGGCGCAGGTGAGCGCCGTATCGGCACGGCCGATCCACACGGTTCCCACCGGCTTGCCCGGCTCGGCTCCTCCCGGACCGGCAATTCCGGTCGCCGAAACCGCGATATCGCAGCCAAGTTGGCGGCGGGCCCCCTCAGCCATGGCGCAAGCAGTCTCCTCGCTGACCGGGCCGCAGTGTGCAAGCGTCTCGCGGCCAACGCCGAGAATCCCGTGTTTCACGTCCTCGGTGTAGCTCACCACGCCCCCCGTTACGGATTCGGAACTTCCCGGCACGTTGACGAGCGTAGCGGCGATCAGACCGCCGGTTAGGCTTTCGGCGGTACCGATGGTCCTGCCGGCGGCACATGCAGCCGAGAGCACCGTCGTCGCCAGCGCATTCAGTGTCTCGGGTTCGATGCTCGCGACCATGTCGTCAGAAAGAACCCGCTGCTCGGCCTCGTCGAGGAATATCGAATCGGGTTGTCCGGCGTCATGTTCCTCGACGCGCGCAGCGCGCCGACCCGACGGAGTGAAGCCCAGCAGTTCCTTGGCCTTTACGAAGTAGTCGAGCATCGAGACGATGGTAAGCGCGAGCGCTGCCAGCATGACAGCCCATGAGAAGAGGTAGAGAGGGTTGTGTAGCACACCCTGCGGATCGGTGATGACCACGCTGTCCTTGACGATGAACAAGACGATGGCGACGATCTGCGTGACCGTCTTCGCTTTGCCGTACCAGCTGGCGGCTATGACCACGCCCTGGCTTGCCGCAACCATGCGAATGCCTGAGACGATAAACTCGCGCGCGAGGATGACGAGCGCCACCCATGAGGGCAGAACCCCCAGTTCGATCAGCGCGAGCAGCGCCGCTGCCACAAGGATCTTGTCAGCCAGGGGGTCGATAAACTTTCCGAAGTTCGTCACCTCGCCGCGGCTGCGGGCCAGATACCCGTCGAGCCCGTCGGTGGCGGCCAGGAGGATGAAGATGCCAGCGGCAACCCATGGCTTAGCCGTCTCGGCATCCGGCCAGAACGGGAAGTAGGCCGGCCACGGACTAATGATGGCGACGACGAACACGGGCACGAGGCAGATGCGCAGCAATGTGACGATGTTCGCCGGAGTCCAAAGCCGCTCGTGCGCAGCGCCATTCGGAGTCATCGCCTCACTCCCCTTCCATTTCGTAGAGCAGCGTGTCGGTTATGACGACGCGGCGGATATCTCCCGCTTCGCCTGCAGCGAGGTACGTGACGCCGTCAACTTCGGGAGCCTGGCACATAGCGCGTCCGAACAGCTGGCCGTCTTCTTCGACGCCTTCCACAAGCACGTCCATCTCGCGTCCGACGCGCGCGGCAATGCGCGGGCAGCAGACGGTGTCGGCCAGATCGCGCAAACGCTGCGCACGGTCGGCCTTTTCGTCCTCATCCACCTGGCCAGGCAGATCGAAGGCGCGCGTGCCCTCTTCTCGTGAAAACGGAAATACGCCCACGTAGTCGAACAGGCCTTCCTCGACGAAAGCGCACAGCTCTTCGAACTGCTCGTCCGTCTCGCCGGGGAAGCCGGCGATGAGCGTCGTGCGCAGCGTGGCGTCCGGCACGCGCGACAGCACGTGCTCCACAAGCGAGCGGAACTCCTCGCGCGATCCTGTGCGGTTCATAGCGCGCAGGATGCCCGCATCGACGTGCTGGAGCGGAATGTCGAAATAGGGGCACACGTTGGCGTGTGACGCGACTGCCTCAAGATAATCGTCGGTCACGCCTTCCGGTTGGAGGTATAGGACGCGGAACCACACGTCGGGAAACTCCTCCGCCAGCGCGGATACGAGTTCGGCAAGCGACGAGGCGTCATCGAAGTCCTCGCCCCAGCGCCCCGTGTCTTGCGCGATGAGCACGATTTCGCGCGTACCTGCGGCGGCGTGCGCTGCAACCTCCGCACGTACGTGAGCAAAGGGGAAGCTGTGATAGCGACCGCGAATGAACGGGATGGTGCAGTACGAGCAAAAGCGGTCGCAGCCGTCGGATATCTTCACGTAGGCAAAGGGCGCTCTTCGATGCGCTGCCCAAGAAAAGTCATCCGTTTGCGCGTCTGGAAACGCTCCATCCGGGATGACAGGAGCGCTTTCGCTTGACGGTGTGACGGAACGCGGCGAGCAGGACAATGCGCGATGCTCGAGCTGGCGCCCCAAGGCTTTCGCGAGCACCAAGGCTATGTCATCCTCGCGGCTGCAGGGGACGAACGCCTGCGCTTCGACAAGCTCGTCAGCCAGATCGTCACCATAACGTGCAGGCATGCATCCTGCAACGATGAGCGGGGCACCTGCTGCGATGTTGGCAAGTCCCGCCACATCGAAGATGGCTTCGAGGCTCTCCTCGGTGGCGCTCTGAATGAACGAGCAGGTGTTCACCACTACAGCGTCGGCACAGGCCGGATCGTCCTCGATCATGAATCCTGCACTGATAAGCTGCGTGCGCATGTGTTCCGTATCCACCTCGTTCTTTGCGCATCCGAGCGTGACGAACGCGACGCGCGGCGATTCGGGTGTCGCATCAGGTGAAGGTATCATGATGAAGCGACCGTCCTAGCGGTAGTTGACATACTGAAGCGGCTGACCGTAGTCGTTGTTTTTCAAAAAGGCGATAACTTCCTGAAGCGCGTCGCGCGACGGCGAGCTGACGCGCAGTTTGTCGCCTTCGATCTGCACCTTCACCTTCATTTTCGTGGCTTTTATATCCTTGTTAATCCTGCTTGCCACCTCCTTGTCGATGCCCTCGACGATGGTGGCTTTCTGGCGCACGCTTTGACCGGCAGCCGCTTCTGGATCGCTCCACTTGACAGCGGTTAGATCGATGCCGCGGCGCACGAACTTCGAGCTGATGACGTCAATGACCTGCTTCGCTACAAAATCGGCCGGCGCCGCCACCGTAATGGCTTTGCCCGCTTTATCGAGCGATATCTCTGCACCCGAGTCTTTGAGGTCGTAGCGCTGCGACAACTCCTTCTTAGCCTGCTGGAAGGCATTGTCAACCTCTTGCATGTCCACGGTGGATACGACGTCGAAACTGGATTCCTTCGCCATGAGTGCTCCCTTCCGTACAAGGCGGCCCGCGCTGGCGGGCCGCTCATGATTTGCTCGCGCACAGCATAGCGCATTTTCGAGGCTCCGACCCGCTCTTTCAGAGGGGTTCCACAGCAGCGGCGGCGAGATTCGGTCAGGACGCCGCAGGATCCGCTCCTCCGTCGTCGCCGGCGTGCTCTTCGTTCCATTGGGCGAGGATAGCGGCGAAGTCTACCGTGTAGCTGTAGACGCCCGATCCCCGCTCGTCGGTCGGTTCGACCTCCGCCCCGTCGACGGATATCGTCACTGCCTCGGGATTGGTGGTGACGAACTTGAGCGTGCTGGAGACGTCGAACGAACGCTCGGCCGGGCCGGAGATGTCTTCGGCTACCGTGGCGCCGCCGTCGCCTTCGTACACTTCGATGTATGCGGTGCTTCCGTCGGCCACCTGATAGGAGAACGTCGCCTTCGATGGCGGTGTTGCGACCGGAGCAGGCTGCGGCTCACCGCCCTCGTCGCCTCCACCCTGCTGCGTCGTGTCGGTCAACCCGGTGATAGGGACGTTCGGAACATCCGACTCGGACTCCTTGTTCCCGCAGCTGAATACGAGCAGCAGTACGACAAGAAGCAGCACGAGCACGCCAGCACCGGCTACGATGAACGGAAGCTTCGACTGCACAGCGCCTGTCGCCTTCGGCCCCGCGTAAAAGTTCGTGTATTGGGTGCTCGGCAGCGCCCCATGGCGGCTAGGATGTGTGCGGTCCTCGGAATACAGGCGCGAAGACCCTCCCGCACGCGTCCCGTAGTCGTGCCGGTCATCGTAGAGCGTGCGTCCGAATGCGTTCTGCCGGGGTTCCCGCTCGCGCTCTTGCTCTGCGCCGTGGTCGCGCTGGCGGGATGCCCTCGTGCGCGATGATCCGCCCATATTGAAGCCTGTGGCCGGTTGTGCTTGGTTGCGAGCCCTTCCTACCTGATATGCATAGGCCTCATCGAGGTACATACGCGTAAGCTCGGTCGGGTTAAGCCCGACGAGACGAGCGTAGGCGTTCACCATGTTGCGCGTGTAGCCACGCGGGGGCATGGACGCGAAATCGCCCTCCTCGATGGCACGGAGGATATCGGGGCGAATGCGCAGCCGCCGAGCGGCCGATGCCAGGTCGTAGCCCTTGCGTTCGCGGGCGTCCCGCAGAATCGTTCCGAATGTCACCTGCGCCACCTCGTCACTTGTCCGGTCCCGAACCATCGTTGGCCTCGAAGGCCTTCAGCGTCTCGAGTTCCATGGCGTCCACGAGCACGTCGCGGGGCTTGCTGCCGTTCGGCGGGCCCACAACGCCCTTCTCCTCCAACATGTCCATTATACGCCCTGCGCGCGAATAGCCCACTTTGAGGCGTCGCTGGATGTTCGATGTTGAACCCAAGCCGCTCGAGACGACGATCTCGGCTGCCTCCCAAATAAGCGGGTCGTCCGAAGAGCCGGACCCGCCGCTGCCGTCAGGCTGGGACGCTCCGAGCGTGATGAGGTTCGTCGCAAGAATCTCCGAGTGGTACTCGGGTTCGCCCTGCTCCTTGAGCATGCCGACGACCGCATTGATCTCGTCTTCGGATACGTAGCAGCCCTGGATGCGTTGAGGTTTGGCGTATTCGGGCTTCGACAGCAAAAGGTCGCCCAGCCCGATGAGGTTTTCTGCACCCGGTGTATCGAGAACCACGCGGCTGTCGATTCCGCTGGCCACGTTGAACGCGATGCGGTTCGTGATGTTCGCCTTGATGAGACCCGTCACCACATTCGTGGAGGGGCGCTGCGTGGCCACGATGAGATGGATGCCAGCCGCGCGCGCCAGCTGCGCGATGCGGCTGATGGAAAACTCCACCTCCTTGCCGACGTTCATCATGAGGTCGGCAAGCTCGTCGATGATGATAACGATGTAAGGCAGTTCCGCGCCCAGCTCGCCCGCGGGAGGCTCTTCGTCGGCTTCGCGCGCCTTCTCCTGTGCGGCGATTTCTGCCTGGACCTTTGCGTTGTACTGCCCGATATTGCGTGCGCCCGCCTTGCTGAACACCTTAAGGCGCCGCTCCATTTCCGCCACTCCCCACGATAGCGCGCTCGCGGCCTCGCGAGGTTCGGTGACCACCGGCACATAGAGATGCGGGATGCCGTTGTAGGGCGTGAACTCGACGCGCTTGGGGTCAACCATGATGAAGCGCACCTCGGCGGGGGTGGCGCGCATGAGGATAGACATGATCATGGCATTGATGGACACCGATTTGCCGGATCCGGTGGTACCGCCGATGAGGAGGTGCGGCATCTTTGCCAAATCGGATACGATAGAGCGTCCTTCGACGTCTTTTCCGATGGCGATTTGCAGCGGGCCGGCGCCTGCATCTTTGAGCACGTCGCCCAAAAGCACGTTTTGCCGCGTTCGGTTGGGCACTTCGATGCCGACATAGTTCGTACCGGGGATCGGCGCAAAGATGCGCACTCCGGGAGCAGCGAGCGCGAGCGCGATGTCGTCCTCGAGGGCCGTGATGCGGCTAACGCGCACGCCTGCAGGCAGATCCACCTTGAACAGAGTGACCGTCGGCCCGGCAACCCAGCCCACGACCTCGGCCATGATGCTGAAATCTTCGAGCGTCTCTTGCAAGCAGGCCGCCGTTTCTTTCAGCTCGGCGTCGGAAGCCTGATCCTTCTTGGTGTTCTTGGAGGTAGCTAGCAGATCCAGGGGAGGTAGCTCGAACCCGTCGGCAGGTCGCGGCGCTGCGAGCGGCGTGGAGTTCGACGGGGCGGCCGCAGTCTTCTCCGGCTTGCTCGAGGATTCGCCCCGTTTGCTTCCGAGCTTGCGCGTAAGCATCTGTGCGGGTTCAGCTTCCGTTTCCTCGCTTCGGGCTGCACGGCCGGGCAGCTCCTGCGTCGCCAGCGGTTGGGATGCGCGCCGCGGCTTGGAGCGGCGACCCGAGGAGTCGCCTGCGTTGAGGCCGCGTGGCAGCGCGCTTGTCGCTGCCGCTTCCTGCGCTTCTCCCATGATGGGAATGATAGGGGGTTTCGCAGCGCCCGAGCGGCTTACGCGGGCGAATGGGGGCGCCGGGAGGACGCTGTCGCCGTCTTCGGCCCGAGCCCGGCGCGCGTCCTGCACGCGCTCAACAAGGCCCGAAAGCGAGAAACCGATGACAAGAAGTCCAACTGCAATCACACCGAACAAAATGATGCATGAGATGACCTGGCCGAACAGCATCAGGCCCGCCCAGGCGATGCCCGCTCCCACGTAGCCGCCCCGCGCGGACAGCTGATCGGGTTCGAACAGGAGCGCGGCCGGATCGGAACCGCCCTCGGGGGTGAACAGCGCCAGCAGCGCGAGCACAGCGACAAAGATCAAGACGAGACCCACGGCCACACGCAAAGGAACACGTTCCCGCTCAAAGCGTGCGAGGAAGCTCGCGCCGACGATGAGGAGCAGGAACGGCAACAGATAAGCGCCCAGTCCGAGCGTGAGGTGCAGGGCGGTCGAGACGAACGACGTGACGAGCGCATTCGCAGGCAGCACGGCCGCCACGAACAGCACAACCGCCAATACAGCGAAGGCGACGCCCGCGATGTCACGCCGGGTCCGCTCATCGAGCAGACGCCGATCCTCGACTTCCGGGCGCGCGCCTTTTCCGTTCTTCGTCGCCTTCTCGGAAGGCGACGCCGCGCGGCCCTTCTGCTTGGCGGGCGACGAGGGGCGCGCTTTCGCCTTCGATTTGGTAGCGGATGCTGATTGACGGGCCACGCCCTACTCCTTTTGCTGCGTTTGATCTGCGTTTCGAGAAGCCATGCGCCACGACGCCGAACAGGCTCCTCCAGGGTGCGTTTCGGCCATTATAGCCTAAACTTCGAGCAAGTTCACGATGACCATCGGACGTGTCTTCGTGCGCTCCCAGAGCAGCGACAGCAGCGCGTCGCGGGCGGCCTTCTTGAGCTCCTTCGAACCGCCGCCTTTGCCAAGCGATCTCTCAAGCGCGCTCTTTACCGAAGTCTGTGCTTCATGCACGAGGAACTCGTCGTCTCCGCCCGTGATGCCGTGCATCTCGAGCTGCACGGCTCCTGCAAGGCTCTTGCGCTTTCCCGAGATGGCGGCTGCTACGGATGCGAAACCCTGGGCTGCGAGGGCGCTGCGCTCATCGAGCACGCCCTGCGAGGTGTCCCCTACCGAGAGGCCGTCCACAAACACGATGCCGCTCTGCACGACGGCGCCGCGGCGCACGCCCCGCGCGGAAAGCTCCAGGCTCTCGCCGTTCTCGCAGATGAACACGTTCTCATGCGGAACGCCGGTCGCTTCAGCAAGCTTCGCGTGGGCGCGCAGGTGCGTGGCCTCGCCGTGTACTGGCATGAAGGCCTTCGGCTGCACGATGGACAGCACGAGCTTCAGCTCCTCAGCGCCGGCATGCCCCGATACGTGCACGCGCGCACGGCTCTTGTCGTACACGTCGGCGCCGATCTTGGCCAGACCGTTGATGACGCGGGTGACCGCCTTCTCGTTGCCGGGAACCGGCGTGGCCGACACGATGACCGTGTCTCCCTCGTCCATCTGGATGGTGCGATGCTCGCCGTTGGCGATGCGTGCGAGCGCCGACAGCGGCTCGCCCTGGCTGCCCGTGCACATAATGACTACTTGATCTGCTGGTATGCCTTTGAGATCGTAGGCGTCGATGAGGTCGGCGTCGCTGATGCTCAGGTAGCCCAAGCGCCGCGCGATATCGGTGTTCTGGATCATCGAGCGGCCCGTGACCACTACCTTGCGGCCGTTGGCCACCGCCGCGTCGCAGATTTGTTGCATGCGGTGGATGTGGCTTGCGAACGACGCGATGATGACGCGCCCCTTCGCCTGCGCGATGATCTTCGCCAGCTCCTTGCCCACCTCGGCCTCCGACGGCGTGAAATTGGGGTTCTGCGCGTTCGTGGAGTCGCTCATCATGAGATCCACGCCGATGCCGCTGAACTTCGACAGCGCCCCGAAATCGGTCGTCACCCCGTCTATCGGCGTCTGGTCGAGCTTGAAGTCGCCCGTATGCAAAACGTTGCCGGCAGGGCTTTGGAAGAACACGCCCACCGCTCCGGGAATGGAGTGGTTCACGGCGAAGAACTCTGCGGTGAAGCAGCCGAGCTTCACCTGGTCTCCGGGTTTGATTTCGACGAGCTTTGCGTTCTTGATCTTGTGCTCGGCAAACTTGCCCTCGATAAGCCCGAGCGTCATCTTCGTGCCGTAGATAGGTATCTGCCGGTCGAGATCCTTCATGAGATAGGGCAGCGAGCCGGTATGGTCCTCGTGACCATGTGTGATGATGATGCCGCGCAGTTTTTCAGCGTTCTCAAGCACATACGTATAATCGGGCAGGATGAGATCGACGCCAGGATGGTTGTCATCGGGAAACATGAGTCCTGCATCGTCGAGGATCATATCGCCTTTGCATTCGAAAGCCGTCATGTTCTTGCCGATGGCGTCGAGGCCGCCGAGCGGTATGATCTTGAGTGTTGCGTTCGGATCCTTCTGAGGGGAGGCGAAGCTGCGCCGAGCGTTCTGCTGACCGCCTTGGCGCTGCTGACCGCTCTGTCCCGCCTTCGAGAGCTGGGGGCGCTTATGCTCGAGCTTCACATGCTTGTACGAGCGCGTTCCCTCGGACGCTTGGCTAGAACGGTCGTTTTTCGGGGCGCTTTTGCGCGTACGGTCAGTTCCGCGCTGAGATCGCGGGGTTCTTTCTTCCATATCGTTCCTTCGTTCGGGCGGGAACGGCTGCCTATGCACGGGGAGCCGGCGATCCGGCTTGCCCTCGGCCCGTCGATTGCGCTTCGGCGCGTTTCATCCGGGGATCCGCTCCGCGCGGTTATATGTCTATGCGTCGCCTGCGCGACGCTTCCTTCCGTTTTGATGCTGCGCTTCCGCGATGCGGCGGTGTTTTAAAGCACTCCCACGTCGCGCATGGTCTGCGCGAGACGCTCGGACTGCGCCGGCGTAGCGTCTACCAGTGGCAGGCGCACGCCTCCCACAGGGAAGCCCAGCAGCTTCAATGCCTCTTTGACGAGGATGGGGTTCGAGGTCTCGAACAGCCCTGTCATAAGCGGCATCAAGCGCTCGTTGGCCGCGGCTGCGGCCTCCCAGTCGCCTGCGGCGCACAAATCCACAATCTCCTTCATACGCGCGGGCGCTACGTTGCCGATGGTGGAGACGACTCCGGCGCCTCCCAGCTTCATGATGTCGAACGTGGCCGAGTCGTCGCCGGAGTACACGGCGAAACCTTCAGGTGCGCCGTTTACGATGGTCCTGACCTGGTCCATCTTGCCGGACGCCTCCTTCACGGCCACGATGTTAGCGCAATCGCGCGCCAGGCGCAGCGTGGTCTCGGCTTCCATGTTCACCACGCAGCGGCCCGGGATGTTGTACAGGATGATGGGCAGCTCCACCGCGTCGGCGATGGTGCGGAAATGCCGGTACATGCCCTCCTGCGGAGGCTTGTTGTAGTAGGGCACCACGCACATGAAGCCGTCGACGCCGAGCTTGGCCACGTCGCGGGCGAAGTCCACCGTGTCGGCTGTGCAGTTGTCACCGACGTTCGCGATGACGGGCACGCGGTCGCCAACGGCTTCCACCACGGCGCTGAACAGCTTTATCTTCTGCGGGTAGAACACAGTCGGACTCTCGCCTGTCGTGCCGTTAATGATGAGCGAGTCGCTGCCGCCGTCGACGAGGCGCACGGCGAGCGCTTGAGCTTTGTCGAGATCGAGCTCCCGGTTTTCGTCAAACGGCGTGACCATGGCCGGAATCATACGGCCGAAACGGGGCTCTTGCGACATGCGTCCACCTTGCCTTCCACCGGTGCAGCGCCGCGCCGCACCCATCGAACAATCGTACTCGTACGGATATTATGCCATGACGCGTCCTAACGCGCCATGAAGTTCTCCAAACCTACAATCAGGCCCGATCGCGAGCCCACACTGCGAATGCCCAGGAGCACGCCCGGCATGTAGGAGCCGCGGTCCCAGCTGTCGTGGCGGATGGAGAGCGTCTGCCCGAACGAGCCAAATACCACCTCCTGGCTGGCTACGTAGCCCATCGAACGCACCGAATGCACCGGCACGCCGTCGACGAGGGCGCCGCGTGCTCCCTCGCACCCTTCGATTTCGGTCTCTTTGCCCGGCGCCTCGCTTGCGCGACCCTCGCGCGCCTCG
The DNA here is from genome assembly GCF_963929405.1 of Enteroscipio rubneri. Lineage (NCBI taxonomy): Bacteria > Bacillati > Actinomycetota > Coriobacteriia > Eggerthellales > Eggerthellaceae > Enteroscipio > Enteroscipio rubneri. The sequence continues at coordinate 691,881 of NZ_CAWVIN010000002.1, forward strand.
GCGATGATCTGAGCCGTGCGCACGGCTGTGCCAGAAGGAGCGTCTTTCTTGTTGCAATGATGGAACTCCATGACTTCCGCCTCGGGAAAATATGGTGCTGCAGCCTTCGCGAACTCCATCATGAGTACGGCGCCCGTGGTGAAGTTCGGTGCGTAGAAGAGGCAGGTTTCCTCGGACGCAAGCGCGGCGAGCTCTTCGAGCGTCTCGTTTGAGAGTCCGGTTGTGCCCACGACGCAGTCGACTCCTGCTGGCAGCGCCGCGCGCAGGTTGTCGGCCACGACGGAAGGCTGCGTGAAGTCGACTACGACATCGAAGTCCGCGTTCTCGAGGGCCTCGGCAATCGTTGCGAACACGGGATACGCTTCACCTTGTCCGCTGGCGTGCGGATCGATGCCGCAGACGAGTTCCATATCGTCCGCGGTGCCAACCGCTTCGACAACCGCCGTGCCCATGCGCCCTGCGCACCCCGCCACTGCAACTCTGATCATGATGCTCCCTGCCTTTCGTGTAGCGTGCCGATAATCTTAACACGCTGCAGCCGAAGCGAGCATTGGCTGTTACGTGATCGGCACTCGCCGCTCTAGGAAGTGGAGGCGGCGCCCCTCGTTACCACCGCCCATGAAAAGGGCCGCGCGAACGCGGCCCTGCTGCTACGTGCTAGCCTTCGTGGCGCCTGCGCGGCGTGCGTCCGTTGCCGCCGCGCTCAGAGCGGCCACTGCGGCCTGGTCGGTTGTCGCGGTCGCTCGTCGGGTGCTCGGAGCCATGACGGCCATGGCCGGCGGTCGGCAGCGCGGCCGGAGCATCCGGTTTGTCAAGGCGGTCGAGCGATATCTTACCCGAGTTCGGATCGACCTCGAGCACTTTCACCTTCACGATATCGCCAAGGCTAAGGACGTCCTCAACCTTGCCCACGCGGCCGTTGGCCACGCGCGAGATATGAAGCAGACCGTCCTTGCCCGGCGTGAGCTTGACGAACGCGCCGAAGTCCTTGATGCCTACGACTTCGCCGTCGAATTCCTCTCCCACCTCGGGCTCTTTCACGATGCCGAGAATCATGGCTTTCGCCGCATCGCCGGCCAGGCCCTCGATAGCCGCGATGTGGATGGTGCCGTCTTCTTGAATATCGATGCTGGCGCCCGTCTCCTCCTGGATGCCGCGCACCACCTTGCCGCCGCTGCCGATGACGTCGCGGATCTTGTCCACGGGGATATGGATGGTCTCGATGCGGGGTGCGAACTGCGAAAGCTCCTCGCGCGGTTCGGCAATCTTCTCGAGCATCGCGTTCAGGATGAAAGCCCGGCCCTCGCTCGCCTGCTTGAGCGCACGGGCGAGGATGTCGACGGACAGACCGCGGGCCTTGTTGTCCATCTGCAGGGCGGTGATGCCCTTCTCCGTGCCGCACACCTTGAAGTCCATGTCGCCGAGGAAGTCCTCGATGCCCTGGATGTCGGAGAGGATGACCACGTCGTCGCCCTCCTTGATGAGGCCCATGGCGATGCCCGACACAGGCGCCTTGATGGGCACGCCGGCGTCCATGAGGGCGAGCGTGGAGCCGCAGGTGGAGGCCATGGACGACGAGCCGTTCGACTCGAGGACCTCGGACACCACGCGGATGGCGTAGGGGAACTCGTCCTCGCTCGGCAGCACCGGGATGAGGGCGCGCTCAGCCAGCGCGCCGTGGCCGATCTCACGGCGCTTCGGGGCGCCCATGCGCCCGGTCTCGCCCGTGCAATACGGCGGGAAGTTGTACTGGTGCATGTAGCGCTTGCCCTCGGCGGGGTCGATGGTGTCGAGGCGCTGCCACTCGTTGAGCATGCCGAGCGTGCAGACGGAGAGCGCTTGCGTCTGGCCGCGCTGGAACAGGCCCGAGCCGTGCACGCGGGGCAGGTAGCCCGGCACGATGTAGAGCGGGCGGATGTCTTCGGGACGGCGGCCGTCGGCGCGCTCGCCCGTCTCGATCACCATGGCGCGCATGGCTTTCTTCTCGAGCTTCTTGAGCTCGGCGGCGATGTCGCCCTTCCACACGGCGCGCTCCTCGTCGGAGAACTGCTCCTCCTTGATGCGGGCCTTGAGCTCCTCCACCTTGCCCATGCGCGACAGCTTGTCGGCGTCGTGCAGCGCGGCGGACATCTCGGCCATGAACGGCGCGACGCGCTCGGCGATGGCCGGGTCGGCGACATGGATGGGCCACTCGACCGGCTCGATGTTCGCGCGATCAAGGAAGCGCGCTTGAGCCTCGCAGAACGCGGCGATGGCTTCCTGGCCGAACGTCATGGCGGCCAGCATGTCCTCTTCGGAGATCTCGTCGGCGCCGGCCTCCACCATGGAGATGTAGTCGGCCGTGCCGGCGATGGTAAGTTCAAGATCGGAGCGTTCCGACTCCTCGAACGTCGGGTTTACGATGAACTCGCCCGTCTCGACGTCGCGGCCGATGCGCACGCAGGCGGCGGGACCGTCGAAGGGAGCGGCGCCCAGCATGAGGGCCGCGCTTGCGCCCATGACGCAGATGGTGTCGGGCGGGTTGACGCTGTCGACGACGAGCGTCGTGCACACGATATGGACTTCGCGCTTGAAACCGTCCACGAAACCGGGACGGATGGGACGATCGACCATGCGCGCCGTGAGCGTGCCCTTGTCGGACGGGCGCGCCTCGCGCTTGAGGTAGCCGCCGGGTATGCGTCCCACGGCGTACATCTTCTCAATGAAGTCGACGGTGAGCGGGAAGAAGTCGTAGTCCTTCTCTTCCTTCGAAATGACCGCGGTCACAAGGACGGTCGTGTCGCCTTGCGTCACGACAACCGATCCGGTCGCCTGTTTGGCGAGCTCGCCCGTCTCAAGACGATACTCTTTGCCGTACAGTTCGAAGGATTCGACGATTTTTTCCATGCGTTCGTTCTTTCTCTTCCTCTTAGGCGCCCTAGTGCGCTCAAGCTTCTTCGGCGGCGGCTACTCACGTTTCGCGCCTCCGCGAGCAGAAGCGCCCTTGCGCCTCCGACCGCTATACAAAGGCCCGCCGAAGCGGGCCCTCGTTGCTAGATGTTATCGCGGATGCCGAGCTTCTTGATAAGTGCGCGGTATTCCTCGATATCGCGGTTCTTGACGTATTTCAAGAGGCCGCGGCGCTTGCCGATGAGCATCATCAGACCGCGCTGGGTGTGCTTGTCCTTCTTGTGCACCTTGAGGTGCTCGGTGAGGTTGCGGATGCGCTCCGTGAGGATGGCGATCTGCACCTCCGGACTGCCGGAGTCGCCTTCGCCCTTGCCGAACTCTTTCACGAGTTCCGCCGTGCGCTCCTTGGTGATGCTCAGTTTGCTTGCCATGTGCTTCTCCACCTTTCGTTTGCGGTCGCCTCTTTGGCGCCGCATGCTCGCGCGCTGCCCGAACCGGCTGCGCGCCATTCGTACTCCCCTCTGGGTGGGCATGCGGTGAGACATGCGGACCAAGCGGGAAGCGCCTGCGTTTTCGCAGCTCGCCTATTGTAGGCGAAGGCCCGGATGCCGGCAAGCGCGCAAGCATGCGCGCCACAGGTTACCCACAAAGGTACCTCGTTTTCTCTCGCCTCGCCCGGAAGCGGAGCCTATGCGAAGAGGCGCTCGTTAGCTCGCCGAAGGCGCGCGGACGGCCACGCTCGGCCCCTGCGGTATCCAGATGGTGAAAGACGTGAGGCCAGCGTCGCTCGCCGCGTAGATGTCGCCTCCGTGGGCGCGGGCGATCTCACGGGCGATGGCCAGGCCCAGTCCCGCCCCTCCGGCCGACGAAGCACGCGCTTCGTCGGCACGGAAGAATTTCTCGAAGATGCGCTCGAGGTGCGCAGGCGACAGCTCCCTTCCCCGGTCGGTGACCGTGATCTGCCACCAGACAAAGCCGTCGGCGCCGGTGGCGAGCGCCGTGTGCACTGCGACCTCGGTTCCGGCGTCTGCATAGGCGACGGCGTTCTTCATTACGTTGTTGAGTATGCGGGCGACCCGCCCGGCATCAGCGAACACCTCCAGCTCGGCGGGGCCGGCATACGACAGGCTCAGCCCCCTGCCCTCCGCGAGCGGATAGAACTCGTCGATCACCTGGTTGCAGAACAGCGCGCCGTCAAAGCGCGAGCGCTCAATGGGGATGCTCTGCAGATTGTAGCGAGTGATCTCGAAGAACTCCTCGAGCAGCTCCTCGAGTTTGTAGGCCTTATCCAAGGCGATGCCCGTATAGCGCGCTCGCACGTCCACGGGAAGGTCGGGTGAGTCTCCGAGCAGGGTGAGGTATCCGATGATGGACGTGATGGGGGTCTTGATGTCGTGCGCGAGGTAGGCGACGAGCTCGTTCTTGCGCTCCTCGGCCGCTTTCGCGGCGCGCTCCGCACGGTCCTGCTCCGTCTTCACCTGGTTGAGCGCGAGGGCCGTTGCGGCCAGTTCGGGCGGAAGCGATACGGGCTCGTCGCGCTTGGCCAGGATGCTCTCGACCGAGGCGAGCAGCAGATCGAAGTATCTGAACGCCTGGTTAACGCCGGCGCGGACGACGAGGTAGATCCCGCTGAAGTAGCAGATGACCACAAGCGGCCAGAACAGCACCGTGACCATGCTGTAGAGCGTCCAACTCTGTCCCACGAACGCGTAGAGGATATCCGACACGAAAGGCTTGAAGAACGTGAGGAAGGCCCAGAGTGCCGCAGCGAAACCGGCCGTGAACCCTGCGATGTAGAGCACCTGCCGCTTGAGTACAGCGGATACGAGCTGCTTTTTCTGAGTGGAATCGGCGGTCATGAGGTTCCCTTCCGAATACGCTATCCGATGCGGTAGCCCACGCCCCACACGGTCTCGATAAACTCTTGGGACGAGTCGACGGCGGCGAGCTTCTTGCGGAGGTGGCGCACGTGCACCATGACGGTGCCCGCGCTCTGGGCGTTCGCTTCTTCCTTCCACACGGTTTCGAAGAGATCCTTCGAAGGAAGGGGGCGCCCGGCATGGCGGACGAGGCAGGTGAGGATGGCAAATTCCTTCGGCGTGAGCGAGAGCGCCTCGCCATGCAGCGCCGCCTCGAACGATCCTTCGTCTACGGTGATGCCGTGCGCTTCGAGCACGCCGGGAGCCTCCGCCGGCCGGGACGCGCGGCGAATGCGGGCTTTCACGCGCGCCATAAGCTCGCGAGGCTTGAAGGGCTTCACCACGTAGTCGTCAGCTCCCAGCTCGAAGCCCACCACCTTGTCGATCTCCTCGTCTTTTGCAGTGAGGAAGATGATGGGAGCATCGCTTCGCCGGCGAATCTCGCGGCAGCAGGAAAACCCATCGAGACCGGGCATCATGATGTCGAGGATGACGAGGTCGAAGGGCGCGCGCTCGTGCACCTCCAGCAGATCGGCGCCGGCATAGAACACGTGCGGCTCGAATCCCGATTCCGTAAGCAGCTGTCCGACCAGATCGGCGATTGCCGTCTCGTCATCGCATACCGCGATGCGCTTGCTTTCTCCCACCATCGCTCCTCTCGCTATCGTCGCCTTTATGGTATCAGGTCGAGCGCCCTCGCCCCCGCAGCGCTCGTTGCTTTAAGGAATTCTTAAGAGACCAGGAGGAACCTTCAGAAATCGGTTCCCGCTTCTTCCGGGACGGCAACGATGCATGCGGCGATACTGGATACGAAGACGCCGCTTGGAAAATACATTCGCGAAGGGAGAGGCTCATGACGTATTCGAACGGGTTCGCCGCAGGGGCGCGACGTCGCACCGTGCACCTCAGAACGGTCGGCGGCGCGCACCAGCGCGGAAGGCAGGCTCTCTTCGATCCCGCAGCGGGATACAGCCGAGGCTCCGCAACGTACCGTCGCTTCGTGCGGCGCCGAAGCTTGCGGCGCATCGGCGCTACCGCAGCCGCCCTCCTCGCTGTCGTCGCGTTTGCGTCTGCGACGTGGCTCGCCCTTTCATCTGCGTCGGCGCATGCCGGCGGCGCGCCCGACACAAGCTCGAATGCGCCGCAGAGCACGCCGAAGAGCGACTGGCATGCGGGCGACGTTCCCAAGCTGTACCAACGCGACGTCGCCTGGGCTGACGCGCGCTACGGCGACGACAGCTTCGCGGAATCAGGGTGCGGACCTACCTGCATGGCCATGGTCTACATCGGGCTCACGGGCCGCAATGACCTGCTCCCAACCGACATTGGCGCGATATCGGAGCGCATGGGGTGCATCACGCCTGAAGGTACGACCTGGTCGTTCATGACCGAAGGAGCGGCGCAGATCGGCCTTTCGGCCGAAGAGCTGCCCGCGGACGAGATGAGTGTCCGTCAAGCCCTTCTCGGCGGATCTTACGTCATCTGCAGCATGGGACCAGGCGATTTCACAACGACGGGTCACTTCATCGTTCTCGTTGGGATCGACGAGAACGGCAAGCTCATCGTCCGCGATCCCAACAGCCCGGAGCGCACGAATCGGACTTGGAGCTTCGACGACATCCTCGGCCAGGCGCGTAATCTTTGGGCCTATTCTGCGGCCTGAGCTTTGCGCAGGCCGCGAACGAGCTGATCGGCGCAGGAAGTCGACCGCCGTCCGCAGGTGTTCCCCTCAAGCACGGCGGCCACCTCCTCCACGCTCATGCCCTCGATGAGCTTCGATACGGCTTTCAGGTTGCCGTTGCAACCGCCGACGAAGTCCACGTGGGAGACGCGATCTCCGTCGAGCTCGATGTGGATCTCGCGCGAGCAGACACCGCGGGGAGTGTACGTGTACATGATAGCGCTCCTCTCATTCGGGCTGTATTCTGCCACAGCGCCGCGAGGGCGCCAAGGCGGAGCGGCGCAGACGGCCTAGAACAACCCGCAGGTGAACAGGAAGTTCAGGGATTTCAAGTCGGATCCGACGTGATCGCGTATCCATTGCCGGCAGAATCCGAGCGCCGCGAACCCCGCGGCAGGGCCCGCGTCCATAGCCTCGATCTCAGCGAACGTCGACGCGAGGAGCGTGCGGCACCAGGCGATCGCAGGCATGGGCTCAAGCACGGTCTCGATGCTCGCATTGCAGGCGGTGCACACGATGCCCCCCTCGCGGAACGAAACCGGCACCAGGCTGTCAATGGAATCAGCTTCGAGCGGTCTGCCGCAGCCGACGCAGACATCCAAGCTGGGCCGCAGTCCTGCGAAGGCGAGCGTCTTGAGTAGATGCGCGGCTGTAATGGCAGGCACTTGGGAAGCGGTGACGCGGCAAAGGCTTCGGAACGCGGTGCGGGAAAGATCGAACAGACGCGGGTTCTCGAGTCCCAGCTGAGTGATACGGTCGAGCAGCTCGGCCATGGGGGCGGCTCCTGCCGCATGCTCCAAATCCCGGCGCAGCCGTTCGTTGCTTTCGACGAGGCGCGCTTCCTTCACGATGTCGAGGCTTCTCCCTCGTGCGACGAGAGCATCCACTGCGGAATAGAGCTCTAGGCGCGACGCGAAGCTTGTCGGTTTGCGGGCGCCTTTCGCCACCGCACGAATCTGCGAGCCGTCCTCGACGATGAGCGTCAAAACGAGATCGCTCTCGCCGAGCTTCGTTTTGCGCAACACGATGCCGCGCACGTCATAGGTCGCGGAGGCCATAGAAGCGCGCCTAGCCTAAGCTGACGATCTCGTTGTCGCCATTCCATACAATCGTGCCTGTTTTCCGCTTCGAGGATCCGTACACCGTCTCGCCATCGAGCGTTGTGACCGCGCGTCCGGTGATGGCGAAGGCAGTGGTCTCGTTGCCTTCATAGGAGACGCCGTCCACCGATTCGATCTCGTAGGCAACACCGTCGATAGTAACCGTGCCGACGCCCTCGAGGTAGCTCCGCGCAGCGCTTTCGAGTTCCGAGCCGCGCGACTTCGCCAACGACACGGTCACCGTCGAACCGGAAGCTAGCTCGGATCCGGCGCCGGGATCCACGGCCACGGCCGTCCCTTCCTCCACGCTGTCGTCGTAGACGTAGGCTGCGTCGGCCACGTATCCTTCCGCCTCGAGCGCCGCCTTTGCCTCGTCCCACTTCATACCGACGACATCAGGTACCGTGAAAGGAACAGAGACGGTTATCGTGATGGGAGTCGCGGCTTTGCCCTTCGTCTCAGGCTCGGGTGAGACGGCCAGCACCGTTCCCGCATGCTCGTCAGACTTCTGCGTGACGAACTCGATGTTGTCGAATCCTTCCTGCTCGAACAGCGCGGCGGCTTCGTCGCGCTGCATGCCCACAACAGACGGCACCAAGCGGGCCGCCGAGACGTGAATCACGACTTCGGTGCCCTCTTCCTGCCGAGCACCGGCGCTCGGATCCATCAGCAGCACAACGCCCTCGGTTTCATCGGACTTCACCTGCGTAGCCCGCACCGAGAAGCCCTTTTCCTCAAGCAGATAGGTCGCGTCGGCTTGGGTTCTTCCCACAACGTCGGGCAGCATCTTGCCGCCCCACAGCTCAAGATAGTACGTGATGCCCGCCGCACCTGCCGCAAGCGCGAGCAGTACGGCCAAGATGATGACGATCGCGTTCTTCTTGCCGTTCTTTTTCTTGCGGGGGTCAGGGGCACGATACTCCTTCTGCTGCGGTGCCTCCCCCCCGTCGATGCGCGGCATCTCCATCGTATCGCCCGAGAGCCATGAAGCCCGAGGCGCCACGTAGTCGGAATCCACAAGCCGTTCCTCGTCTTCAGAACAGTGTGCGGCGTCAGTCGAGGAGGGCCGTTCGAAGGCGCGCGTCGCCTGGGAGGCCGCTGCATGTTCGTCAATGGTCGCCTCCCGGTCGTCCTCCTCCTCGATGTCGGAAAAGTCGAAGGCGTTGCCATTCTCGTCGACGTTAATGCCGGCGACATTGATGGCGGGGAGCTGCGCTGGATCAATAGGACCCGACGAGTTCGGGCGGACATTCGCAGACGGCCGCGAATCTTCGTCTGGGACCGGCTCGAAGTCCCCTTCGAGCGCATCGAGCGATGCGGAACGCGCCTCGGCTTCGGATGCGCCGCCGGCCTCGTCCGATGCGGAAGAGGGCTTCGGCGGCGCATCCGAGTCGCTCTGCGCCGCGCCCCGGATGTCGCTTTCAGGCTCCAGCGCATCTGTGCGCGCGGCCGAGACTGAAGTCGCAGCCGCCACTTCGGCGATCTTGCCAGAGAGCGGAAACCCGCACTCATTGCAGAATTTTGCACTGTCCCGGTTATCGGATTGGCAGTTCGGACAGATCATGCTCTCATACTCCCTCGAAGCTCCTTCGAAACGGCGGTATGCGAAGATTGTAGCTGAAAACCGGTCGCTCGACGCTGTGCAACCCCTCGTTTCCCCGGTTCATGACAATACTTGCAGAACTTCCCGGGCGCTCGCCGATCGCGCTGCGGCGAACGCTCAAGAAGCTAGTAAAGCCGTCCGAGAGCGCGAGCAGCCGGCGATTCCTGCCCAGTTCTGTTTGCCTTCGCCATGGTGTATTCTGTTCGCATGAGAAACGAGCGATCCAAACCGATAAAGCGACCTTCCGTGCGCGCAGCGCGCCGCGTCGGCTCGCAGCCGTCGCGCAGGGGCGCATCGACGACGCCGGCCGTTCTGGGGGGCGCATCCATTCAGCGCCGCGGTTTGCATCCGACCTGGGTCGTTGCCGGCGTTGCCCTGATCGCGGTCGTCGTCGTTCTCGTCGTCTTCGCTGCAGGCGCTTTTTCGAGCGCGCCTGCGCAAGCACCGGCGGATAACACCGGAGGCGAGACGGCGTCTTCGGATCCGACTGCAATCACCCTCACATTCGCGGGCGATTGCACGCTCGGCACCGATGAGAGCTTCGATCGGAGCACGAGTTTCAACGCGCGCTACGACAGCGTGGACGATCCTTCGTGGTTTTTCTCCAATGTGGCGGGCATCTTCGCCGCCGACGATCTCTCCATCGTGAACATGGAGGGGACTTTGACCGAATCCTCTGATCGTCAGGACAAGACGTTCGCTTTCAAAGGGGATGCGGAATACGCTCAGGTGCTCGTTCAGGGCGATGTCGAGGCAGCGTCCATGGCGAACAACCATTCGAAAGACTACGGCGAGCAAAGCTACGCCGACACGATCGCGACGCTCGAGGGTGCCGGCATTTCGACGTTTGGCTACGAGCGCATCGCCTACTTCGACGTGAAAGGCGTAAAAGTGGCCCTCATCGGCACGTACGAACTCGCTCTAGGAATCGATGTCGAAGACGAGATGACGGCTAACATCCGGGAAGCGCAAGAAGCGGGTGCCCGGATCATAGCCGTATATGCACACTGGGGGGTCGAACGGGAATACGTGCCAGACGATGTTCAGATCGAGCTTGCGCACAGCGCCATCGATGCCGGCGCGCATCTTGTGATAGGCTCGCATCCCCACGTCATCCAGGGCTATGAGAAATACAAGGGGCGCTACATTGTCTACAGTCTGGGGAACTTCTGCTTTGGAGGCAACAGCGACCCCGACGACAAGGACTGCCTGATGTTTCAGCAGACGTTCGCCGTCGCCGGTGATGAAGTCGCGGACGACGACGCTGTGGACATCATTGCCTGCTCCATCTCCTCGACAAGCGAACGCAATAACTACCAGCCCACTCCGGCCGAAGGGTCCGAGAAAGAGCGCATCGAAGCGAAGGTACGCGAAAGCAACGCCGCCATTGCCGAACGCTCGGCGGCGCTCCAAGACTAGACGATCCGGGCCGGGGCACCTCACGTCCAGCAGATCCACGCCTGCAGCGCGAGCATACGTTCGGACGCGGATCGAAAAGAACCTCAGAACCTCAGAGCTCTTCTTCCGCAAAGCACTCGACCATCCGCTTCGGGATAGCCGCAGGCCATTACGCGCCCTCGCCGTAGCCGAAGCGGCGAATCTGACTCGCGTCGCGCCTCCAATTCTTCTTCACTTTCACCGACAGATCCAAATAGACGCGCGTTCCGAGCAGTTGTTCGAGGTCGGCGCGCGCTTCGATGCCGATTTGCTTGATAGCGGCGCCTTTCTTGCCAATAATGATGCCTTTTTGGCTGTCGCGCTCCACGTACACGATGGCATAGATACGAGTGAGATCCTTTTTTTTGACGTATTCCAACTCCTCGACGCGTACGCCGATGGCATGCGGCACTTCGTCGCGAAAAGTGCGCAGGATCTTCTCGCGAACGAACTCGGCGATGACGACTTCGAGAGGCTGGTCAGTCTCCATATCTTTCGGGAACCACGCCGGCCCTGGCGGCAGCATGCCGGCTACCGTGTCGACGAACTCCCGAACACCCGCACCCGTCTCGGACGACAAGGCCACGACTGCGTCCCATGGAGCGAGTTTCGTTGCCGCTTCTTGCTGCGCCGCCAGCCGCTCTGAGTCCACGAGGTCGATCTTCGACAGCACGAGCACTTTCTTGGCACGCACATGCGCAAGCTGTGCTGCCACCCATTCATCCCCCGTGCCGACCGGCTTCGAGGAATCCACGAGCATGGCGGCCACGTCCACATCCTCAAGCGCCTTCAAGGCGGAGGTGTTCAGCTCTTCTCCAAGGGCATCATGAGGCTTGTGCAGACCCGGCGTGTCCACCAGTATGAGCTGGTAATCGTCGCGCGTGAGCACCGTGCGGAATCGATGCCTCGTCGTCTGTACGGTATTGGAGGTGATGGCGATCTTTTTGCCCATGATGGCGTTCACGAGCGTCGACTTGCCGGCGTTCGGGCGGCCGACAAGCGTGACGAATCCGGAACGAAAATCGGGATCGGAAGCTTCCAAGGGATTCCTTTCGTTATTGGCAGAACAAAGCGAACGCCGGCGGGAGGAACACGGCGCAAGCCACGATCAGAGAGCCGATTGCGCAGAGGAGCACGGCGCCGGCAGCGCAGTCCTTCGCGTGTTTGGCAAGGTCGGCATAACCCGGAGATACGAGATCCACCACGGATTCAAGTGCCGTGTTGACGCATTCGACGGCCGGCACGAGTGCGATGCACACGGCGACGGCAGCCCATGAGAGCGGGTCGATGGCCAGGACGAAGCCAAGGATCACAGCCAAGACGGCCGCAGCTACGTGGATTTTCATGTTGCGTTGGGTCTTCAGGGCGTATAACAGCCCGCTTATCGCACAGGCGAAAGCGTTGACCAGCGAAAACCTTGAGTGTGATGCCTTGTCCGCCTCGTTTCGGACGAACCCTTCCTCGCCGAAACCCGGCTCATCGCGGACCTCGGGGTCACCGACCGGACGGTTTTCTCCGCCCACAGCGTTTGAAGCGTTCATCCCCAATCCCGTCTCGCGTACCTAGCGCTTAGACCAAGCTTCGAGAATCTCGGCCTCGCGCTTTTCCATGACCTCCGCCTCGTCGTCCTCCACATGGTCGTAGCCGCAGAGATGCAAAAGGCCGTGTACGAGAAGCAAACTGATTTCTTCTTCGAACGTGGTGCCGAATTCGCGGGTCTGCCGGCTGGCGACATCGGGAGCGATCACGACGTCGCCGAGTTCGAAGATGGGGTCCTCGGCCAGCGTCATGGCGGACAAGTCGTCGTCCACGCCGTCGCATTCAAAGGAAAGCACGTCGGTAGGGCCGGTCTTGCCGCGGTATTTCTCGTTGAGCTCCGCGATGGCCTCGTCGGTGACGAAGCTGATTGATACCTCCGTATTGAAGGGTTTGTCCTCGCGTGCGAGCACGAACCGCGTAAGCTCCTCGAGCGGTAGCTTCTCAAGATCCTCTTTGCGGTAGTCGTAGCTGATTTGGATATCCATTGTCGTCAAGCCTTTCTGCTCGCTTGGTCGTATGCGGCGACGATGGCCGCTACAAGCGAATGGCGCACCACGTCCTTGCCGGTGAAATCGCAGAATGCGATATCGTCGAGTCCTTCGAGAATGCTGCGAACCCCCTTGAGGCCCGAAATGCCCTTTGGAAGGTCGAGTTGCGTAACGTCGCCGGTCACGACCATCTTCGAGCCAAAGCCGAGGCGCGTGAGAAACATCTTCATCTGTTCGGGCGTGGTATTCTGCGCTTCATCGAGAATGATGAAGCTATCGTTCAACGTGCGTCCGCGCATAAACGCGAGCGGAGCGATCTCGATGACCCCGCCTTCGATGAGCTGCTGGGCGCGTTCCATGTCGGTCATATCGAACAGCGCGTCATAGAGCGGCCGAATATAAGGATCCACCTTCTCGGTGAGGGTCCCCGGCAGGTAGCCCAGGCTCTCCCCCGCTTCCACTACCGGGCGCGTGAGGATGATGCGCCCCACCTCCTTGCGTTTGAGCGCAGCCACGGCCATAGCCATGGCAAGATAGGTCTTGCCGGTGCCCGCCGGCCCGATGCCGAAGGTGATGGTGTTCTCGCGGATGGCGTCGACGTAGCGTTTCTGGCCCGCCGTCTTCGGACGGATAGCGCGACCGCGGTACGTGAGCAGGATGTCCTCGCGCAATGCTTGAGGAGAGAACTCGGCCGTATGCAACAGGTCGATCGCACGGCGCACGTAGCCAACGCTCGGCTCGCCGCCGTCTTCGACCAGCTTGATAAGATCGCTGAACAATGCAGTGAGCGATTGCACTTCAAGGGGGTCGCCCTCGAGCACGATAGAGTCCCCACGGACGGTGATGCGCGCTTGGAACGCATCTTGCACGAGATGGAGCAGCTCGTCTGCCGGACCCACGACAAGCGCCATGTTCACACTCTGCGGGGCGGTCAAAGTAATTTGCGTCTGATCTGTCATAGGCAGCATTGTACCATGCCCCCTCCTGCCGTGCGCCCTTGTCACTGAACCGACAAGGGCAAACAGCGAACGCGCATGGCTTCTGACGGGGGCGATGCGCCATCGATCGTCACCTTCGTGAGCGCTCCCACCGGAATTCCGGTGGGAGCCGCGACCTCGAAGTAGCTTTCCGTCATCGCGATGCCGGCCTCCTCGACCAGAGCGAGTTCGACGGTTCCGACGCGACGGATTCGCTCGGCCGTGCGCAGCTCGTCGCCGAGGGAGCGCAAGGCCGCAGCACGCGCAGCCTTAACCTCGGGCGGTACCTGGTCTGTGCGCTCGGCGGCGGGTGTGCCGTCGCGCCGGGAGTAGGGAAAGGCGTGGATCTTCGCGAAACGACAGGCTCGCGCCACATCGAGCGTCTCCTGGAACTCGACGTCGGTCTCGCCTGGAAATCCCGCAATGATATCGGTGGATAGCGCGAGCCCGGGCACGGCGGCATGGAGGCGCTCGACGAGCGCGCGGAACTGATCCGCATCGTAGGGGCGTGCCATCTCGCGCAGCACCTTCGAACTGCCAGATTGGAGCGGTAGATGCAGATGGCGGCAGATGCGGCCGTCGGCGGTGGCGAGAAGATCGACAAGCGCATCATCCACGTCGCGAGGTTCGACACTCGAAATACGGAAGCGACACGGCAACTCGCCCGGTGCGCGCAGGCGTTCCGTCTCGCCGAGCAAGCGGCGCAGCAGGCCGGCCAAGCGCATCGCGGACGCATCGCGCTTCGCGCCATCGCAATACGATCCCAGGTTGATGCCTGTAAGCACGATTTCTCTGACGCCTGCCGCTGCGAGAGCGACGCATTCGGCCGTCACTTCGTCGGCAGGCCTGCTCGTCGCGCGACCGCGCGCAACGTGCACGATGCAGTACGTACACGCGTTGTCGCAGCCGTCCTGCACCTTCACACCGACGCGCGAGCGGAAACCCGCGCCCACCGGCAGCGACGCGACGAGCGGAGAGCGAGCGCCCATGTCGTTGGCGAGTTTTCTCACACGAGCGGACAGCGCCGCCTTGGCCACGCATTCTACGCGCTCGTCCAAACTTTCGTAGAACGCTGCGTCGACGGCGGCGGCGCAACCCGTGACGACGACAGTCGCAGTCGGGTTCGTGCGCAATGCGCGGCGGACGGCCTTGCGCGTCTTCTTTTCGGCCTCGCCAGTGACCGTGCACGTATTCACCACGATTAGATCGGCGTCCTCCTCGCGCGCAGGCGAGGCCCCCTGCGCGAGAAGCACGGCAGCCGCCGCGTCCGACTCGACACGGTTCACCTTGCACCCTAGGTTGACGACAGCGAAGTTCATCAGATCCCCTCTAAAGGCCGGCTGATCGTAGCAGGCCGCGGGATGCGTCCGGCCTCCTGCGCGAAGGATGCGTCTACGTCGCGCCCTGCGGCGCGTTTCGACCGGCCTGCCCAGGCATCCAGCTTGCGCGTCGAACGTGCGAGCTCATGCAGGACGATCGCGGGAGCCACGATGCCGGCCGTTTCGGTGCGCAGGATAGACGGACCGAGCGTGACGAGCGATGCTCGGGAATTGCAGGCAAGCATCGCTTCCACTTCGCGCTTCGCAAGGCCCCCCTCGGGGCCCACGACCACCGCCACGCGAGCCTCGTCAGGTGAAGCACCGCACCGCGCGAGTGCGCGTTCCAAGGCTTCGTCGATGCTCGCATGCGAAGGGGCATCCTCCCAGCATACGAGCACGGCCGAAGCATTCGCGAGAATCCCGCACACCTCGTCAAGTAACGCCGGCTTGCATACCTCCGGAACGGAACGCTGCCCCGACTGCATAGCGGCGCTCTTCGCTACGGCGCGCCAACGCTCGGTTCTCGCCGCGGCCTTCTTTCTGTCCAGCTTCACGATGGATCGATCGGCCGTGTAAGGCACGAACCCTGCAACGCCCAGTTCGGTAGCATGTCTGATCACGGTTTCCATTTTGTCGCCCTTGGCAAGACCCTGCACGAGCAGGACGGTCGGGCCGTCCGGCTCCGCTTCGAAGCGTCGCGCAATGCGCACGAGCGGGAGCGCGTCATCGAAAGCGACAACCTCGCATTCGAAATAATCCTGAACCGCATCGATTACCGCGATATGCTCTTTTGATGCGAGCCGGAGCACGCGGGCGTGCTTCGCGTCATCGATCGAGAGGCGCAGCGGGAACACTTCGCCGACCTCTTCACCTAGTACCTGATCTTCAAGGTAAAAATGCTGCAGGGACATCGCTACCTGCTAGTTGAACGCGTCGCGCAGCTTCTGAAACGGCGTCCGCTCCTCGGCCACGTCCTCGCCCAGTTCCTCGGCCAACTGCTCCAGCAACTCGCGCTGACGCTTCGTCACCTTCTTGGGCACCACGACGTTCACATGTACGAACATGTCTCCGCGCGATTCGCTGCGGAACTTCGGCATGCCGTAGCCCTTCACGCGCACGACCTGCTCGTTCTGGCATCCCTCGGGAATGCGGACGAGCACTTTCTCGTCCTCGAAAATGCCGTCGAGTTCGATTTCGGCGCCGAGTGCTGCTTGCACAATGGAGACGTTCGCGCGTGCATGCAAGTTGTCGCCGTCGCGCTCGAAGAACTCGTGGGGCTGGATGCGGCAGGTTACAATGAGGTCGCCTGGGCGCGCACCGTGCATGCCCGCCTCTCCGAATCCGGAAAGACGCAGCTGCTGCGAGTCGCGGATGCCTACCGGCACCTCCACCGTCACCCGCTGCCTGTCAGGAACGCGGCCTTGGCCCTCGCATTCAGGGCAGGGGTTCTCGATCGTATGCCCCGTGCCGCCGCAGGTCTTGCACGTGGCGGAGGTCTGCATGTCGCCGAGGAATGTATGCTGGACGCTAACCACGCGGCCTTGGCCGCGGCAGTCGGGACAGGTGATCTCGCGACCGTCAGGACCCAGACCCGAGCCCTCGCAGTCGGGACACGGGGCCAGACGATCGTAGACGATCTCCTTCTTGGCGCCGGCCGCGACTTCTTCAAGCGTCAAGCGCAAGCCCACGCCCATGTCACGACCTTCCTTGCGCATAGGCGTGCGCCCGGTAGCCTGCCCGCCGAAAAACGAGCTGAAGATGTCGCCCATGCCGAAGCCGCCGCCGAACAGATCCTCGAAGTCCACGTAACCGCCGCCGTAGGGGCTGCCGCCGCCCGCTGCTCCGGGAATCGTGCCGAAACGGTCGTAAGCGCTGCGCTTCTGCGGGTCCGAAAGCACGTCGTAGGCCTCATTCAGCTCCTTGAACTGATCCTCAGCATCGGCAGCTTTATTCACGTCGGGATGCAGCTCTCGAGCTCTGCGACGGAACGCCTTTTTTATCTCGTCTTCGGTCGCATCTCGGGAAACGCCGAGAACTTCGTACAGATCCTTGGCCATCTGCGTGTCTTACCTTTCCTCGTCGACAAGGCAACGTGCTTCGTCCCCTGTCGCTCTCCATTGTTTTTACACGTCCTCCAAGGCGGAACTTGCAATGCGAACCGCCCTGATCACTTTGGAATAATCCATGCGCGTGGGTCCGATGACGGCTACGATGCCCGCCGATTCACCCCGGCCGTAGTGGTTGGCGACCACGGACACGCCCGCCAGCTCCTCCGCTTCGTTCTCCCGACCGATGCGAACCGTGGGCCCCGCCCCGCCGGCAGCCGCGTCGTCGAGAATGTGCAGCAGCACGGTATCGTCCTCGAGCACTTGCATGACCGGCAGCAGAGCTTGGGACTGGCTGAACTCGGGCTTCGTGAGAAGCGAGCACACCCCGAGCCGTCGCGCCCGCGACGATGAGCTTTCCTGGAGGCAGGACAGCACTTCGTCGAGCGCCATGCGAACGAGAGGGTCGCGAAACGCCTCCACCATCCCCGCGCCGAGGCCGTCCTCGATCTCGTGCAGCGTCTTGCCGGTGAACACATCGCCCAGGAAACGCTGAACCTGCGCGAGATCCTCGGCGGCCACCTCTTCGGCGAACTCCATCTGACGGTTGAACACCTGGCCGTCTTCGGTGACGAGCACCACGAGAGCTCGGTGAGGATTGAGCGACACGAGCGAGAGCTGCTTGATATGCAGATTCAGCACCGAAGGAGCGAGAACGATCGAAAGGCAGTCTGTGAGGCGCGTAAGGGCCGTCGATGTCCGACCCAAAAGAGAGTCGAGCTCGCTCGCGCTGCGGCGCAGCTCGTCGACGACTTCCGCATAGCGGACGTCGTCATTCCCCATATCGGTCTCAAGAAGGTTGTCGACGAAAGCTCGGTAGCCGTGATCGGTCGGGATACGGCCGGCCGAGGTATGCGGCTGAGCGATATAGCCCTCGTCCTCGAGCACGGAGAGCTCGTTGCGCACAGTGGCGGGGCTCACCCCCAGTTGATAGCGCTCGGTGAGCGTACGCGAACCCACGGGTAGAGCGCGTGCAACGTATTCTTCGATAAGGGCCGCAAGCACCCGCTGCCGCCTGTCCGATAGCACGCTTCTCCACCTTCCTCTCTCCTCCGAATCCTGCCCCGAGCGTCGCTGGCGCGCATGCTGCGCGGCGGCGACGTGCGGCAGGCCGTCCTCTCCTCGACGATGCCGACGCATCATTCTAGCAGCCGAGGCGGGAGAGTGCTAACGAAAGCGCTGAAATGTGGAGAAACTCGACAGTTCCCCGCTGCCCGCTGCTCCGAACCGCCTCCCCGCCTTGCGCTACTTTCTATGCCAAGTCGAACAAGCGGCCGTAAAGCTCGTTTCCGCAGAGCCATCCGCGCTCGGTGGGGCGCCAGCGGCCATTTTCATGAACTACGAGGCTCTGCTCGGAAAGTTCGGTGAACGCCTCATCCGCTGCGAGGCCGAGTGCTTCGGCTTGCTTCACCTGCGCGTCGGAAACACCTTGCGACATGCGCATGCCCAGCATGAGATCCTCGGCGGCCATCTGGCGCGCATCGAGATCGTCGGTTGCACGCCCGTCCTGCATGCGCATGCGCCGCTCCGCGTTCTGCGTCATCGTTGCGGCCGAGCGGCCAAGCCCTAAGTACGGCACTCCTGTCCAGTATGCGATATTGTGACGGCAGGCGAAGCCGGGCTGCGCGTAGCTTGCAACCTCGTAGCGTGCGAATCCCGCCTCGGTGAGCACGCGTGCGGCCGCTTCCATGTGCGCGGCCTCCACGTCGTCGTCAGGCTCCTCCAGCTCGTTCGAGAGCACCGCAGCGTCGAACGGCGTGTGCGGCTCGATGGTAAGCGGGTACACGCTCACGTGCGAGACGCCGAGATGCGCGGCCTCCTGTACGCTCGCTTCGAAGCTTTCCGTTGACTGTCCGGGAATGCCGCATATGAGGTCCACGCTCACGTTCTCGAAGCGCGTTCGAGCGGCCTCGACGGCGCGTCGAGCTGCGTCCGCGTCGTGCGCCCGCCCAAGGATGCGCAGCACTTCGTCGTCGAAGCTCTGCACGCCGATGGACAGACGGTTCACTCCGAGCGCCCAAATGTCGCGCACCATGCGCTCGGTGAGGCTCTCCGGATTCGCCTCCATCGTGCATTCCACATCGGGTTCGAGGCGCATCGAGAGCGACAGCGTGTACAAGAGCATCGACAACCGCGAGAGCCCTGCATGCGAGGGCGTGCCCCCGCCAAGATACACCGTCTCGATCGCGCTGAGCTCCCCCTCCTTCGCCTTGCGGCGGATCTGGAGGCACAGGTCCTCGACGTACGCGTCGATCTCCGGCGAGTCCGCCGGCACGGCAGCCGTCGCGAAATCGCAGTAAGCGCACCTCTTCACGCAAAACGGCAGATGCAGGTACAAAGCCTTGTACGGATCATGGGGCATAACGCAAGTCTCCTCCCCCTCCCCCCAGCCGAAGGCTTCCAGGAGCCTCCTCCCGCCGGGAGAACAGTGCGATTGTTTTTAGACGGACCCTTCGACTCGCTCCGCTCGCTCAGGATGGCGGAAGAGCAGCGTGAGGCGGGGTCGGCGGGCATGCCGCGCGCAGTTCCGCAGCGAAGCGAGGACTGTCCGAGCACGGCGTGCCCGCCGACCCCGCCTCACGCGGACGACCCCCATAATCCAGCAGCTCGTCGAACACGGCGTCGAAATCCTCCACCGACACGCACGCGTTGATCTTCGCCCGCGCCGCCGAGGCTCCCGGGAGCCCGGCCAGGTACCACATGGCATGCTTGCGCATGCGCACGATGTTCTTGCCCTCCCGCTCTGAAAGCAGCCGCGCGTGGCGACGCGCCATGGCGACGCGCTCCCCCGCGTTTGGCGCCGGCGGTTCGGGTTCGCCCGCGAGCGCCGCCTTGGCCTGCGCGAACACCCAGGGATTGCCTTCGGCGCCGCGCGCGATCATCACGGCGTCGCAGCCGGTGCGCTCGACCATCGCCACCGCATCCGCGCCCGAGCGCACGTCGCCGTTGCCGACGACGGGCACGGCCACGGCCTCTTTCACGCGCGCGATCGCGCCCCAATCGGCGCTGCCCCGGTAAAGCTGCTCGGCGAAGCGCCCGTGCACGGCCACGGCGCACGCGCCCGCGTTCTCCATGCGGCGCGCAAACTCGGGAGCCGTCTCCTCGCCCATCGCCCACCCGCGGCGGAACTTCACCGACACCGGGCAGCTCACCGCCGCCCTCACGGCGCGCACGATGGCGGCGGCGAGGGCCGGATCCTTCATGAGCGCCGAGCCGTCGCCCTTCGACACGATCTTGCGCGCGGGGCAGCCCATGTTGACGTCGAGGTAGGCGAGGCTCTCCCCCATCTCCTGCTCGATCCATGCGGCCTGTTCGGCCATGGTGTCCGGCTCATGGCCGAACAGCTGCACGGCCACCTGGTCCTCGCCGGGCGCGAGGCGCAGCAGATGGCGCGTCTTCTCGTTGGCGTAGGAGAGCCCCTTCGCCGACACCATCTCGGTGAAGGCGAGGTCGGCCCCCTGCTCGCGGCAGAGGGCGCGGAACGCCTCGTCGCTCACGCCCGCCATGGGCGCCAGCAAGATCCTATGCTGCCGGAAGTAATCGAACATGCCGTCTACGCCCATGCCACGAATCTTGCGTGATCGCTGATTCTGCCAGGGGCGGCTGCGCGTCCCAGCGCGCACGCATCGTGCTCCTCGCCGCGCGCCGGCGCGTCGAACGCGTCGAACGTCCTTTCTCGACGGCCGTACGTAGAAGGAGTCCGCCGCCCGCAGGCCGCGATGGCTTCAAGGTCTTCGCGCGCGATGGGTGCGTCCTTGAAAGAGCAGGCGGAACGCAGTTCGAGCATGAGTTCGATGATGGGGTCGATCGACATGCGCTTCTCCTTCGTCGACATCCTAACCCGCCAGGATGTCGGCCATATTCACCAACGAGAAGATCACGAGCAGCACGAAGCCCACGACGGCGACGAGGCACCCGCAGCCCACCGCCGCCTTTGCGCGGCCGCTCATGCCTTCAGGTTGCCGTGCGGCCTTCTTCTCGTCAAACGGGTCGTCCAACCAATCGAAATCGTCTTTCTTGCTCATCAGTCGTCCACCTTCAGAATCGCCATGAACGCCTCCTGCGGCACCTCCACGCTGCCGATGTTCTTCATGCGCTTCTTGCCGGCCTTCTGCTTCTCGAGCAGCTTACGTTTGCGGCTGATGTCGCCCCCGTAGCACTTCGCCAGCACGTCCTTGCGCTTCGCCTTCACCGTCTCGCGAGCCAGCACGCGCCCGCCGATGGCGGCCTGGATGGGCACCTCGAACATCTGGCGCGGGATGATGCCGCGCAGCTTCTCGGTGAGCATGCGCCCTCGGTCGTATGCTTTGTCCTTGTGGATGATGAACGACAGCGCGTCCACCGGCTTACCAGACAGGAGGATGTCCAGTTTCACGAGCTTGCTCGGCTTGTACCCGTCGAAGTCGTAGTCGAGGCTGGCGTAGCCCTTCGTGTTGGACTTCAACTTGTCGAAGTAATCCATGATGAGCTCCGACAGCGGTATCTCCCAGATCATCTCCACCGTGGTGGGCGAGAGGTAGTTCATGGTGACGAACGTGCCGCGCCGCGCGGTGGTGAGCTCCATGACCGCGCCCACGTAGTCGGGCGGGATGAGGATCTTCGCCTTGAGGTAGGGCTCCTCGATGCGCTCAATCTCGCCGGGGTCGGGCATTTCCTGCGGCGAGTGCAGGCTGATCATCTCGCCGCCGGCCCGGTACACGTGGTACTCCACGGACGGCGCGGTGGCCAACAGGTCCAGGCCGAACTCGCGCTCGAGGCGCTCCTTGATGACCTCCATGTGGAGCAGCCCCAGAAAGCCCACGCGAAAGCCAAAGCCGAGTGCGTGCGACTTCTCCGGCTCCCAAACCAGCGCAGGATCGTTGAGCGACAGCTTCTCGAGCGCCTCCTTGAGCGGCTCGTACTGGTCGCCGTCGATGGGAAACAGGCCCGTGAACACCATCGGCTTGGCCTCGCGGTAGCCCGGCAGCGGCTCCGACACGCCGCGTGCGGTGGCGGTGATCGTGTCGCCCACCTTCACCTGGCGTACGTCTTTAAGCCCTGTGACCAGGTATCCCACCTCGCCCACCGAGAGCTGCGGCATAGCCGTCTCGGCAGGGCGGCGCGCGCCCACCTCCTCCACGAGCACCTCGGTGCCCGTGGCCATCATGAGCACGCGGTCACCCTTCTTGAGCGAGCCATCCACCACGCGGATGAGCGCCACCACGCCGCGGTAGGGGTCAAAGTACGAGTCGAAAATGAGCGCGCGCAGCGGCCCATCGGGGTCGCCGGTGGGCGCGGGGATGTTGTATACCACGGCCTCCAGCAGATCGTGCACGCCCGCGCCGGTCTTGCCGGAGGCGAGCACGGCGTCGTCGGCGGGGATGGCGAGACCCTCCTCGATCTCGCTGCGCACGCGGTCGGGATCGGCGGCAGGCAGGTCGATCTTGTTGATGAGCGGGATGATCTCGAGGTTCGCGTTCATGGCCATCATGGCGTTGGCCACCGTCTGCGCCTCGACGCCCTGCGTGGCGTCCACCACGAGTACGGCGCCCTCGCATGCGGCGAGCGAGCGCGAGACCTCGTAGGTGAAGTCCACGTGGCCCGGCGTGTCGATGAGGTTGAACTGGTAGGTCTGACCGTCGTCGGCCGTGTAGTCCACGCGCACCGCCTGGCTTTTGATGGTGATGCCGCGCTCGCGCTCGATGTCCATGCTGTCGAGCAGCTGCGCCTGCATGTCGCGGTGCGCCACGGTACCCGTGAGCTCCAAGATGCGGTCCGAGAGCGTGGACTTGCCGTGGTCGATGTGCGCGATGATGGAGAAGTTGCGGATGAGATTCGGGTCGGTCATATCCTGTCTTTCACGTCGTGCAGCGCCATGCGACATGCTGGCGCTGCGGGGAAAACGCACTTATTCTACCAGCGAGCACCGCGCCTGAACGCGGCGCTCGCCGAAAACCCACGGAAGCCGGCAACTCAGCGGAGCGGCTTACATTTGACCACAGAACCTTGGGATCGATAGGGATGCTGCAAGGGACGTCCCCCGCCTCTCTCGAACGTGCCTCAGGCGTATCGAGGCGGGCCGACACGCCCCTTCGATCCTCGTGCAAGCCTTCACTGAGAGCCTGCGCTTCCTGGGGGCCTTCCCTCCCGAGGCGGATCAAAATGGGTGTTTTTGCGATTCGTCGTGCAAACGTGCCGATCCTTTGGTATTCTATCTCATTGTGTATCCAGCGGTACGTGCGCGCGATGAACCTTCATCGCCGATTCGGCAGACGTGGCTGCGCTTTACGATTCGTGATCGCTGGGTGACCGATAGGTCGAAGGAGCAGAGAAATCCCGCCTGTTCCGCGTGCATATAGCGCCTCTATTGTACGAGGCCGATCCTCTTGGATCGCATGCGCGAGCTATCGGACGCCCGCGGCAGCATGAGCGCCGGATGCGCGAGGAGCCCGAAGGCTTCGCAAAGTCAGGTTTGTGATTCATTGGAGGAAAGAACACCTATGGCGAACATCAAGAGCCAGAAGAAGCGCATCATCACCAACGAGAAGGCTCGCATGCGCAACCGCGCGGTGAAGTCGGAGCTTAAAACTGCCACCCGTCGCGTTAAGGATGCCGTGGCTGCTGGCAACGGTGCCGAGGCCTACGCCGCCGCACTTGCAGCCTGCCGCCTCATGGACAAGGCTGCAAGCAAAGGCGTCATCCATAAGAACCAGGCCGCGAATCGCAAGAGCGGCATCATGGCTCTTGCCAACAGCGTAGCCACCGACGCCGACCGCGCAGCCTATGTGAAACCGGCTAAGAAGGAGCAGAAGACCGGCTCCAAGAAGGCCGAACGCAAGGCTGCTCGCAAGGCGGAAATGGAAGCCGCTTCAAAGGAGAAGGCGAAGCGCCGCGAGAAGCAGCTCAAGGAAGAGACCGCCGCCCAGAAGCGGAAGGCAAAGGAAGCCGAGGAAGCCGCCAAGGCCGAGGCCGCTGCGGAGGCCGAAGGAGCCGAGGAAGCAGCCGAATAGTTTTTTCGAACGGAGATCGCCCCGCGATCCTTCCGCATATCAAGAGCGAAAAGGCCCCGCAAGGGGCCTTTTCGCGTACCGGGCGCGCTTGTGAAATCACGCCGTCCTCATCCAGCGGGTTCGACGGTTTCCTCTTACTCGACAACCGAACAGCGAGCTGCGGGCAAGCAGCGGCGCTTCTATACCGAATCGCGGTGCGCGACAACGGCGAGCATCCACTCGAGGAAGGCGGTCTGCGCATCGGAGCCACTCTTCATGGCCCGCTCGGTGTCGCGCGCGGACACAAGCGCGCAACGCAACTCTTCGACAGTGAACCCCTGCGCCCAAGCAACATGATTTTTTACCTGCCAGTCAGGTCTTTTGAGGGCAGCGGCCACGCCGCGCTGATCGCCGCGATCGATAAGCGAGCGAACGCAGACGAGTTCGCGCAGGCGCGTCGTGCACCGGGCAAGGAGAGCGTACGAAGACTCGGAGCGCATGCGTCCCATATACAACAGGCACTTGCGCGCATCGCGCGCGGAGAAGGCGTCGACGAATTCCCAAGGTTTCACTTCGGCCGTGCGGCTTACCAAAGCGACGACCTCATGTTCGTTAACCGCATCTGCGCCCCGATGAGCTAGCGCAATCTTTCCCACCTCACCGTCAAGACGGACGGTATCCTCCCCCACCAGCTCGACCAACTTCGCAGCGGCACCTTCGGTGAGCGTCACGCCGTGCCCGACAGCCATCGAGCGCACCATCTTCGGCAGTTGGTAGTGTTTGACCGGAGCGCAGTCGATAACAGCGGATGCGCCATGTTTGGCGACCGCCTTGTACAGGCGGGTGTTTTTCGGCAGCTTCTCCGCTACAAGCGCCAACACCGTTGTGTCGCTCGGAGCGTCGAGGTAGGAGACGATCTCCTCCGCATCGGCCTTTTTCAGCTTGTCGGTTGCGCGAACCTCGACGAGCCTGACCGGGCTTGCGAACGGCACCGTGTTGCATGCGGCCACAATATCGGAACCAAGCGCGATATCGCCGGAAAACTCATCCGAATTGAACGAAAGATCTCCCAGAGATGAAAGGCGCGCGCGCAGACGCCGCATCACGGTATCGCGCTTGAGCGCGTCTTCGCCTACAACAAGGTAGACGGGCAGCAGCGCGTCCTGTTTGGAATTCATAGCCATGTCCCCATTCTAGCGCAGCGTCTCAACCGCTATCCGATCGGCCTCTATTCTGCATGAAACATCCCCCGAGATATCGGTGCGCATGACGAGCGCCCCCGTGTCCTCAAGCAGTGCAACGGTTTCGGGGGCGGGATGCCCGTAGCGGTTTCCTTCCCCCGCGCTCACAAGCGCGATGCTTGGCGAGAGCGCATCGGCCAACCGGTTGTCGAGAGCGTTCTTGGAGCCGTGATGCCCCACTTTGTACAGGTCGACTTTGCCGACGCGGCCGCTTTCAACGAGCTGCGCCAGCTGATCGCGTTCGGCATCGCCCACGAACAGCGCCGTCCAATCGCCCGATCCGTCGCCGTCAGCATCGGCCTCGGCGAGCAGGCAGAGACTATCGGCATTGCCGCCCTCGTCCGTGAACTCCTCGGGCCATACAACGGACAGATCGAAAGCCCCGACGACTACATGATCCCCCACCCCGAGTCCCTTGACGCCTCCGTCTCCCACAAGGTCGCACGCTGCCTTGCGGAGGCGCGCGCACGCATTGCATGGGCAGGACAAGGCGTCGTCGGCCAACAGTACGCACCCTACTTCCACCACGCCGTTCAAGGAGGCGAGCGCTCCCATATGATCGTCGTCTCCGTGCGTGACGACGACTGCATCGAGGCTGAGAACGCCATGACGCGCCAGCGCTTCGCGTAAAAGTCTTTCTTGGTTACCGGTGTCGACGAGCACGTGCGCTCCATTGCTGCGCACAACGAATGCATCTCCCTGGCCGACATCGAGCATGATAATCTCGTCTCCTGCCATGCGCGGGACGAGCGCTATGGCGAACACGACGATGCAGAGCGTCGTGCCGAACACAGCCCCAGCAACGGCAGGACGCGGGCGCGGCCAGGCCGTCCAGAGGACTGCGACGAGCACGGCGGTAGCCCCGAGCGCGAACAGAAGCGGAAGCTCGACGGGCGCGCTTGCATGGGGAAGATTCGCAAGAAAGTGCACGATTCCCGTCAGGACGGCGGCACCGGTCGACGCGACCCCCAACAACGGAGCCGACGCCGCGGGTGCTATGAGCGATCCCATCGCAGCGACCAGACCACCTGCGCAGACAAGTGGAAACAGGGGCGCGGCGACCACGTTAGCGAGCGGAGCGACGAGTGGCAGCATCGAAAACAGCGAAGCGGAAAAAGGCGCAGCCGTAATGCTCGACGCAGCGGTAAGCGCGAGCGCCTCACGCACTATGCGAGGAAGCACGGGGACAAGGTCCGCTATCCACGATGAGCACAACCCCGAAAACACCACGATGCCGAGCGTCGAGAGAGCAGAAAGCGCGAAAGAGACGGACAATGCAGCAGTCGGCTCCAAAGCGACGAAGCCCAGCATACACGCCGAAAGCGCGCCGAGCGACGCCGGTCTGCGTCGAACCGCGAATGATAGCATGCCTGCGAAAGCCATCACCGCTGCGCGCACGGCCGAGGGAGGCGCCGCAGCAAGAACGAGATAGGAGAGCAGCAGCATCGCCTGCACGGCCATAGCCGGAACGCGAGGCACCCTCATAAGGCGCAGGGCGCCTGCGATAAAGGCCGAAACAATGGACAAGTGCGCTCCGGATACCGCAACCAGGTGCGCGAGCCCTGTGACTTTGAAAGCTTCGTAAACCTCCCCTTCTTCAAGTGGAATGCGCCACCCGCACACGAGCGCCGCAAGGACGGCGGAACCATCTCCTGCGTCGAGATCGGCCAACGCGTCGATCACCCTGTTACGAAGCCCCACAAGCGTCCCAAGAAGATCGTGACGCTCGACAAGGGAGATGTCGCTCGCCCGGGCGGTGGCGACGGCTCCCTGTCTCCAACAGTATGCGGCCGAGGATCCCGACGGAACCGCAAGCGAAGCGTCCGCCTCAAACACCTCGCCATAGCGCACAATATCATCCTCGGAGATTCTGACGAGCACGATAGCATGCACACCGGAGGGTAGCTCTGTCCGGGCGAGAACGGACGATCCGTACATGCTTCGCGAGCCGTCAGCAAGCGCTTCGAATCGGACGCGACTCGGCGCGTCCTCGAGATTGCGGGACTCGGTGTGCTGAACGGCCGCGCACCCAAGCGCGCACGCAACCCCCAACAAGGCTCCTGCGAGTGCAGCCCACGCCTGTACGGCACGGTGCCTCCAAAGAGCCGCGATAGCGACTGCCGTCGCGAGCGCTGCGATAGCACCTCCACCGATGCATATCCGCACATCCCACGACGCAGCAGCTGAGAAGACCGCCGCGCACGATGCCCATTGAGAAAGCGCGCATCCCAAAAGCGGCGGCAACGACGGACGAGGGGGCATGGCCGATACACATCCCCTTCCGACGCCGTCGGCAAGCTCAGCCTCCGCAATGGGAAGCGAACCGCCGAGTCGCGTCAGCCGACGCATACAGAATCAGCGAGTTCGGTGTACTTCTTGTCGCCGATTCCCGAAACGCGTTTGAGATCCTCGATAGTGGAGAACGGACCGTTGGCCTCGCGATCGGCCACGATCTTCTCAGCCGTCGCAGGGCCAATCCCGGGAAGCGCATCCAATTCCTCGGCCGTTGCCGTGTTAATGTTGATTCGCCCGCGCGCCGCAGGCGCTGCCGATACTTCGGCTGAGGGGGATACGGATGCCGTCAGCTCCTCCTCGGTGGGCACCACCACCTGCTCGCCGTCTTGGAGGACGCGCGCAAGGTTGAGCGCATCGCGCGCCGCGCCGTCAGCGAATCCCCCTGCAGCCTCTACGGCGTCTTGGACGCGCGAGCCCTCCTCGAGCTCTTGCACTCCAGGATGAACTACAGCGCCGCCCACGTGCACGAATACGCGCGCAGCCATCTCATCGGTGCTATCGATCGGCGCCTCGTCCGCGTTCTGCTCCTCGTCGGCGCGCGTCACGGCAAACCCATGCGATGAGGCGGCTTGCAGCAAAGAAGCGCATGCCAGTCCCAGCACGAGGACGATCAACGCAGTGATCCCCACAAGCACCGGCAGGCGAACACCGTCCAGATGCGCCTTCGACCGCCATGACAGAGCCTGTTTCGCAAACGGCATAACCGACCTCCCCATCGTTTTTCGGGAGATCAGCATACCAGCGTCATCTCGCAGGTAGATGACGTGCGTTCTACATGGGAAGCGGCGTGATCCGACGTATTCCTAACATGAATCCGATGCGGCCTTCACGCTCGACGCCTACGCCGTTGCGCGGTCCAAACGAACATCCGATATGTCGAATCGGATGCGCGGCGAAACGCCTTTCCTGCACCTTGGTCCGTGCGAGCAGTTCGTCAAGCCCTCTTCTTGCCTCTGTATGCAGGGCAGGCGTAGTCGCGAACCTCGGCTGCGTCGACGATTTCGTCCACCCAGCGTTCGATAGGCAGCGAGGATTCGGCTTTGAGAACAACGGGGAGCTTCGCATGGGTCTCGGGTGCGCGGGGCATGAACAGCGTACAGCAATCGGGAGCATCCTGCGAAGATATCTCGAAGGAGCCAAGCCGTTCGGCTTCTGCGATGATTTCCAGTTTGTCGGTGCCGATCAGCGGGCGAAACACGGGTAGCTCCACCGCGGCATCGGTGCAGCGAATATTATCAAGGGTCTGCGAGGCAACCTGCCCCAGACTCTCGCCGGTGACGAGCGCGCCAGCGCGCTCGTGGTGCGCAATTGCCTCCGCTACCTTGAACATGAGGCGGCGGTACATGATCACGCGCAGTTCGGGTGGCACCGCGAGCGAGATCTCGCGCTGGTAGTCGCCGAAAGGCACCGTGTACACGCGCGCAATGCACCCCGTTCGTTCGAGTACGCGCGCGATGTCGTCGACAAGATACTCGCTTTCGTCCGAAGTCTGCGGACGACCCGAGAAATGCACGCCAACGCATACTGCGCCGCGCCGCGCGAGCTTCCAGGTGGCTACGGGCGAGTCGATACCCGAAGATAGAAGGCATACAACTTTGCCCGAGCTGCCCACCGGCAGGCCCCCGATGCCTGGAAGCGAGCGGGCGTACACGTACGATGCGTTCTGGACCACCTCGACTCCCACGGTGACATCGGGGTTCTTCATCCGCACCTGCTTGTTGGGATAAGCTTCGCACAACGCAGCGCCGATGATCTGGTTCATGTCCATCGAGCCTGTGGCGAAGTCGGTGTGGTTGCGGCGAGCCGCAACCTTGAACGTGGCGAAGGTGCCCGCTTCGGCCAACGCGACCAGTGCCGCCTCGGCCATCACGTCCAACTCGCGCGCGCACTTGAAGCCGCATGACACGCGTGCGACGCCCGGTATTCCGCCGATCGCATCGGAGACGAGTTTCGCTGTTTCCCAGTCCGTCCCCTCGCGTAAGAACACGAGGAGTCGCCCCGCGATGCGATGGATCGTCACAACGGGAAACGGCGCGAGCAATGCCTCGAGATTCTTGAGCAGGCGCATCTCGAATGAGGCGCGGTTATGGCCCTTGAGTCCGATCTCGTGGTAGTGGACGAGGATGATGCGTTGGAAATCAGTCATGGAAGTCCCTCGGATTCGCAGGTTCGAACGGTTCGCGCGAGCGCAGGCATCGGCCGCGTCGGTCGCGCGATGTGCGCAAAGCGCGAAACAAGCGCGCAGATTGGCGGGCAAGCCAGCGAGAAACCCCGAGGCTTTCAGGATTGCCGCGTTGCGTGGCCGAGCGTGCTTCCGCACGCGAGGGCAAGCGCAAAAGCGCCAAAGCCGAATGCCTCGGGGTTTCGCAGCGTCGGCAAGTTCCGCCGTTCTTCGAGCGGCGGAACCTTAATGGTTCTTCACGTCGATAGATTCAGGATCGTATGAAACCTCGCCGCGCGCGATCTCGTCGAAAGCTAGCGATAACGGTTTCTTGTCGGCAGCCCGTGCGATCTCGACAGCCGTCTGCAATTGGATGGCGCGATCTCGCTGGCCTCTCATCATATCGTTGATATCATGGGCGCGTTTCGATGCAAGCGCACACAGCAGGAAGCGGTCATTGTCGGCCTGGTCGAGCAGGACGTCGATCTTCGGTTCAATGATGCTCATAATATCGAATCAACCTCGCGTTTTCTCGGCTTGTTCGTTGACGTAACGAACCAGTGTTTGGACGGCTTCATCCAAATCGTCGTTTACAAGCCGTACATCATACTCCATTTTGCGGGAAAGCTCTACTCTTGCAGCCGCCAGGCGCTCTTCAACGGCCTCGTCGGACTCCGTGCCGCGTCCCCGTAGGCGAATCTCCAACGCTTCAAGCGAAGGAGGCTCGATAAAGACGAGCCGAGCCTGAGGCAGTTTTTCCCGTACCTGGAAGGCCCCCTGCACGTCGATTTCCAGCACAACCTGCTCGCCGCAAGCTATATGCTCCTCCACCGTTGCCCGAGGCGTACCGTAGCGGTTTCCGTTGTACGTCGCCCATTCAAGCAGGCCGTCCGATGCGATCAGCTGGTCGAACTCCTTGTCGGTCAGGAACTGATACTGCACTCCGTCGACCTCGCCCGAGCGGGGCGGGCGCGTGGTGACCGACCGCGATACCCACACGTCGGGAACCTCGCTCACAAGTCGGGCCACCAGCGTGCCCTTGCCGGCACCCGATGGCCCTGAGATAACGAACAGATTGCCGTTACGCATGCCGGAACGACTAGCCCAGACGCTCCAGCAGAGCGGTCTGCTGACGCTCGCCCAGACCGCGCAGACGGCGGCTCTCGGCGATCTGGAGTTCCTTCATAATCTTCTCAGCCTTGGCTTTGCCGTAGCCGGGAAGCGTCTCGATCAGCGTGGACACCTTCATGCGGCCAACAACGGGATCGTTCTTCATCTTGAGAACCTGGTCGAGGGTAAGCTTGCCCGACTTCAATTCATCCCGAACCTCGGCGCGCTTGATGCGGGCCGCTTTCGCCTTCTCCAAAGCTGCCTGACGCTCTTCAGGGCTGAGTTGAGGAATAGCCATCGTGTTTATCTCCTTCTGTTCCTAAAGCGATGCCGTGATACTATCACGCTCTCACTTGTTTCGCCTTGTCGATTACCACAAATCATAAAAAATTTCAGCGCCGCGACCACATTTTAGAAGGCGTCGGGGCATTCGACGGCTTTTCGTCGCCTAATCGTCACCAACAACGCCCGATCAGGCCTAACTCCTCTGCAACGTCCCAAGGCTACAATTCGGCCGCAATGGCTTCGAACGCGGCTGCGGGATCCTCGGCCTGCGTGATGGGACGGCCCACCACGATGTGCGACGCGCCGTTCTCGAACGCCTGCGCGGGAGTGGCCACGCGGCTCTGGTCGCCGCGATCGCTGCCCGCAGGGCGCACGCCCGGGGTGACGATATAGGCGTCGGGACCGAGGATCTCGCGCAGGCGCGCGGCCTCCTGCGGGGACGCCACCACGCCGGAGATGCCTGCGCGCTTGGCCTGCTCGGCGAGCACCACCACCTGATCGGCCATGGCGCGACTTACGCCCGTCTCGGCGAGGGCGGCATCGTTCATGCTGGTGAGCACCGTGATGCCAAGTGTGGCGGGCACGTCGTGTCCATACTCGGTTGCCGCTCGTTCCGCGCCGCGCTGAGCAGCCGACATCATATCCACGCCGCCAACCGTGTGCATGGTGAGCATATCCGCGCCGCTGTGAGCCGCGGAATATGCCGCGCCCTCGACTTGGTGCGGGATATCGTGGAATTTGAGGTCGAGGAACACCTTGAAGCCGCGCTCTTTCAACGCGTAGACGATCGCCGGGCCGTTCGCATAGAACAGCGTCATGCCCACCTTCATCCACGATGCCTTGTCCTGCAGCTGATCGGCGAGGTCGAAGGCTTCCTCTATATCGCAGTCGAGCGCGACGATCACGCGCTCCCTTGCGGGGATCTTTTCGAACGAGTTCACCATTCCAACGCTCCTATCAGCTCCTGCACGTCTTCCACGCCGTGCCTCTTGCAATACTGCGCTATTCCGTCGATGATTTCAACCGTGGCGTGCGGATTCACGAAATTCGCGGTGCCGACGGCCACGCCCGTGGCCCCCGCCAGCATGAACTCCACCGCATCGGTCGCGTTCGAGATGCCGCCCATGCCGAGCAGCGGCACGTCGACCGCCTGGTGCACCTCCCATACCATGCGCAGCGCCACGGGCTTGACGGCGGGGCCCGACAGCCCGCCCACACCGCGCGCGAGCTGCGGGCGGCGACGCTCGGCGTCGATGGCCATGCCCAGAAGCGTGTTGATGAGCGAGAGCGCATCGGCGCCGGCGGCTGCGGCGGCGCGAGCAATCTCGGCGACGTCGGTGACGTTCGGCGTGAGCTTCACGATGAGCGGTCGCTTCGTGGCCGCGCGGCACCGGGATACGACCTCCTCGACGCTCGAGGTGCACGTGCCGATGGTCATTCCGCCCGCGTCCACGTTCGGACACGAGATGTTCACCTCGTACGCGTCCACCGGCGCGTCTTCGAGCGCCTCGATCACCTGCACGTACTCATCGAAGCTGTGGCCCGACACGTTCACGATGACCGTCGCGCCGCGCTCCTCGAGCCACGGCAGGTCGCATTCCTTCAAGTGTGCGACGCCGGGGTTCTGCAGCCCGATGGAGTTGAGCATGCCCGAGGGCGTCTCGGCGATGCGAGGGCTGGCGTTGCCCTCCCAGCCGGCGAGCGACACGCCCTTCGTAGTGACCGCGCCGAGGGCGGCCACGTCCACGAAATCGCCGTACTCGCGCCCGGCGGCGAACGTGCCCGACGCCACCGTGACTGGGTTCTTCATCTCTAGGCCGCCCAGGTTCACGGCCATGCGCACGCTTGTGGGGGCTGTCGTACGCGGACCCGCGCCCATCGTCGCCATCTACCACACCACCTTCCGCGCATCGAACACGGGGCCGTCGACGCACGCCCGCTTCTTGCCGTCTACCGTGTCCACCACGCACGACAGGCAGGCTCCGATACCGCACGCCATGCGCTTTTCCATCGACACCTCGCAGGGCACGCCGACCTCCGCGGCCATGCCGGCAACGATCTTCATGAGGGGCTCCGGGCCGCATACGGCCAGGTAGTCGTACGGCTCGCCCGCTGCGTCCGTCTCGGCGAGCGCCTCGGCGACGAGCGAGGTGCAGAAACCCTCGCGACCGAAGCTGCCGTCGTCGGTGGCACAGAGCGGCGGAGCGCCGAGCAACGCCTCGTATCGCGCGCGACACGTAAGCGCGGCCTCGGTCTGCGCGCCCATCACGACGTCCGTGCGCACGCCGGCCGCCACGAGCGATTCGGTCAGCATGAAGAGTGGGGCCGCACCCACGCCTCCGCCCACGAGCAGAGCGCGGCGGGCGTCCGCAGGCGGCTCCCAGGCGCGCCCAACCGGACCGATAAGCTCCGCGCCCGAGAGGTGCTCGGCGCGCTCGGGCTCGATGCGAGTCATGTGATCGGTGCCGAAGCCCACGGCCTGGTAGAGGATCTCGAGCGTTCCCGCGGCCGCGTCGCGCGCGTATACCGAGAACGGGCGGCGCAAGATGTGCGCCTCCATGTTCGGCACCTTCATGTGCACGAACTGCCCCGGCTCGATGGCCGCCGCTATGCGCGGCGAAGCCAGCTCCATGAGGTAGAGGTTTGGGCCGACCTTCGCGTTCGCGAGGATGCGCGCCCTCTCGTTGACGAGTGCCACGTTCTCACCTTTCGATCCGTCGCCGCCGGCCGGCTGCCGCGGCGCACCTTCGTCTCTCGAGGGCCGATTGTAGCATCTGCGCGTAAGAGCACGCATCTGACAGGCCTAAATGCCAAGGAAAGTGCATGGGAGTGTCCGCAATGCTCGCATGCGAGCGCGTGGTCCTCGCCGCGGCGGGGATGCGGGCGCTGGAGAGGGAGCCGGGCGCTCGTTCCGCCATCGGCCATCCACACGATGGCGGAGCGCATCGGTGAGGAACTTCCGGCTGCGCGCGCACCATCTGGATCGCGCCCATCCGGCGGAGGACGCGCTCGCGCTCGTCGGGGCGTGCGACATGCAGAACTCCCCTCCCGGCGCATGGGAGGCGTCGCTCGCGAACCGCACGCCGTCGCTCGGCGCGGACGGCGCGCCGCCGCCCGTCTCCCACTTCGACACGGCCGTACGCGACACGTACAGCTTGGCCGCAAGCTGCTCCTGCGTCAGACCGCGCTCGGTGCGCAGCGCTTTCAGCTTCTCTCCGAGTTCCATGAGGGCACGCCTCCTTTCACGCCCAGCTTGGACGACGCGGCGCGCTACGGAAAGACACGATCCGTGTCATCGCGCGTCTTCGCAGGCCAGAAGCCTGCGTGCCTCGACGGCTATCGTAGGACTCGCGTCGTTGGAGAACGAAAGCCAAGGAAGTCTTTTTTCGTCGCATGCGATTCGCCGTGCCATTCTACCATCGGCTTGGCCGGATCGCGGAGCCGAGGGGTATACTGCCATCGACAGGCGACGCGAGAACGGGAGCGATGATGGAGAGGATGCCGCCTTTGGCGAAGGTATTCGAGGCGTGGAGCGCGCTGGCAGACGGGCGCGTGTCGCTCGACGACGAGGAGCGGCGCGCGACGGTGACTTCGTCGAACGGCCTGAAAGCCTACACGGTGGCATGGAGCGAGGACGGCGGAACCTACTCCTCGAACGACAACGCCACCTACTGGCAGGGCTACGCGGGCTATCCCGTCATCGCCGCGCTCATGGCGCAGGGCCGGCTGCCCTTCGATCGCGCCGCAGCCGAGGGATTCGCGCACGTGGACTGGACCGAGCTGAACGAGCGGCACAAGCGCGACTACGCGGCGGCCGTGCGCGAGATCGTGGACGAGCGCGGCCTGGACGCAGCCCAGGCAGACGCCGCCGCCCATGTGGTGATGGACGCGCTCGCGGCGCTGGACGTCGCCGTCAAGCGCGGGGCCGCCCGCCCTCCGAGGGCTAAGCCGAAGGAGGCGTGATCGCCGTGAAATCCATCTACAAGAGCGCCGAGGGCAAGCGCGCGATTCTCGACCTGTACGACGAGCAGCTTGCCCGCATCGGCGCGCCGTTCGAGGACGTCTTCGTGGACACATCCTTCGGGCGCACGCACGTCGTGGCCACGGGCAACCCCGATGGCATCCCCCTGCTCTCGTTCCACGGCGGCAACTCCACGACGGCGCACAACCTCGTCACGTCCCCCTTCCTGCTGCGCGGCGACTTCCGCGTGTTCGCGGTGGACACGATCGGGCATCCCGGCAAGAGCGACGAGGCGTGCCTGCCGCCGTCGGGCTACGCGTACGGCGAATGGGCGTCGCAGGTGATCGACGGGCTAGACTTTCCGCGCATGCGCTGCATCGGCGGATCGTTCGGCGCGGGCATCCTGGCGAAGCTCATGTGCGCGGCGCCCGGGAAGGTGGAGCGCGCGGTACTGTTCGTTCCCTCCGGCATCAAGAACGCGCCGGTGTGGCACTCGATGAGCATGATGGGGCCCATGATCATGTATCTGCTCTCGCGCCGCGAGGAGTGGTTCGTGAAAACGCTTCTGCCCATGGCCGGCGCGCCTGACGTCATCGACGCCGAGACGCTGGCCACGGCGAAGGCCACCATCGACCATGCGAAGGTGAAGGCCGGCATGCCCACCGACGTCGACCCCGAGCGCATGGCCGCCTGCACGGCGCCGACGCTCGTGATGGCGGGCGACGCCGACCGCCTCTTCCCCGCCGCGCGCGTTCTCCCGCAGGCCGAGGCCATCATCCCGAACGTCACGTGCCGCCTCATGAGAGGCCGCGCCCACATGGGCGCCCTCACCGCCGAGCAGGAGTGCGAGATCGTGGGTTTCCTCAAGGGTTAGCGTTGAATCGTACAATTATTCTCGTTTTATCGCACAATAGGTACGGGAGCCGCACGTGTCCAAGCCCTCCGACACGGGCAGCGTGATCGAAACGGGCCTCGGCCGCATCGCGGAGAGCATTTGCGCCGACAACCATGTGGCCTCGTTCTACGAGCGGTGGCACCGGGCTTTCCTGTAGTACACGCGATCCGCTTGCGCTTCCCTACATGGGCTTCAGGTTGCGGTCGAGGCGGTCGAGCATCCAGGCGAGGCGCTTCTCGCGGCCAGCGTCGGTCTTGGCATCGAAGTACGCGCGCGTGTAGGTGCGCCGCACCGACGGCGACATGGCGCGGAAGTTCGAGGCCGCAGGCTCGTGGCCGGCTATGATCGCCTCGAGGGCCGCCGTGTCCTCCTCGGTGACGTCCGGGGCCTTCTTCGCGTCCCAGCTACCGTTGCGCTTAGCCGCCTCGATGGCGCGCCTGCCGGCATCGGCCATGAAGCCGCGCCGCTCGAGCTCGCGCGCAAGCGCTTTGTTCTTTTCAGACCACACGCTCTTCGCGCGGCGCGGGGCGAAATACTTGCGGTAGGACGCGTCGTCGATGCGCTGCATGCGCCCGTCGATCCAGCCGAAGCAGAGCGCCTCCTCCAGCGCCTCGGACGCCTTGAGCGTCTTTGGGCCGCCGGACTTGCTGAACACGAGCCACATGCCGCCGCTCGCCTCGCCGTTATCGCCTAGCCACGCCCTGAACTCGTCGCGGGTTGAGAACGTCAGCTCGTCGTCCATATGGCGAATCTCCTCGGCTCGTCGTGGTGTGGCACGCCTTTAGATCCCAGTATAAAGGAGGATGTCCGCGCAGGGACGGGAATGCGGAGGATCGCCCGACGTCATCCCGCGTCGTGAACGAGCTTCAGTCCGACGACGCACGCGATGAGGCCTGCTATGAGCAGCACCTTCGCCACCGATACGGGCTCGGTTCCCGAGAGCATGCCGTAGACAACCGTGAGCGAGGCGCCGATGCCCACCCAGACGGCGTACGCCGTGCCCGTGGGCAGCGATTTGACTGCGTACGACAACCCCGCCATGCTCATGACGAGCGCGACGAGGAACACGAGGGACGGGACGAGTTTGGTGAACCCCTCCGCCCGTCCGAGCGCGGTGGCCCACACCGCCTCCAAGACGCCCGACGCCACCAGAACGATCCATGCCATGAGAAAACTCCCTTCCGTGAAGCAACGCGCCGTCTTTGCGATCCTGGTACGGCTGCCCTCGTCAGGGAATCATATGAAACGATGAGACGAACCAAGTGTAGCAGGCCCCGTCGTCCGCTGCGTATGTCCGCATTCGAATTCAAATAGTATGCACAAACATATGTTCCCTTATCGTTCGAATCGTATTACAATACGTACATAAGTTCTCTTGGTGGCTGGAGCGACCTCCTAACCCTCTCGGGGACAGCCGTGCTTCGACAGGGAGGTGGCGACATGCCCAGCCCTCTTGCAATTCGCGTGCCCGTTCCGTATACTGCAGATGGTAGCAAGGTGCTACCATGAAAGGGAAGGAGCCGCGCTACGACCTCGCAGAGGTGAAACGGTTGGTCCGGGAGGGCCGGTACAGCGCTTCGAAGAAGAGCACGTCCTGGCTGCGAAACCACGGTTTCAGCCCAATCCTCGCGCGACGCATAATCCTTTCCCTTCAGGAAAAAGAGTTCGTGAAATCGCTTAAGCCGAGACGCGACGACGGCTCTTGGGCGGACGTGTATTGCTGCGACTACAATGAAGATGGCGTCTCTGTCTGCTTTTACGTGAAGTTCATCGTGGAAGGCGACGTGGCCACCGTCATGCTCATGTCGTGCAAGGAATGGGGTTATGCATGGTGATGATGACGAAATGCCCAGCGTGCGGCGGCAAGATCATGGATATCCATGGACCGATTGAGTGGGACGTCAAAGGCGAGCAAATCGTCGTAGACGATGCCGACTACTGCCTGTGCGCCAGCTGCGGCGAAATCTACCTCGAAGGAGGGATGGATGGCATCATCCACCGCCGCGCGGTCGACCAGTACAAACGCGACAACGGGCTGCTCTCGGGCGACGAGGTGCGCGAGCTCCGGCAGGGTCTGGGGCTCTCGCAGGCCAAGTTCGAGAAGCTCATCGGCGCGGGGCCGAAGACGGTCGTGCGCTGGGAGAGGGGCTCGGTGTTCCAGAACCGCACCGCCGACACGCTCATGCGCGTCATCCGCGACTTCCCCGAGGTGGCCGCGTACCTGATGGAGCGCGTGGACGAGCCGCACGCGTCGTGACGCGCAGGAGCGGCTGCTCAGTCGAGCGCCTTCGCATAGCAGGCCTCGAGCAGGCGCTCGCCTGCGATTTCGACGGCGTTCTCGCGCTCGAGCAGCTGGAACCCGCGCTTCTCGTAGAAAGCGCGCGCGGGCGCGTTGTCGGCGAGCACCCAAAGATAGACGTTTTCATAGCCCTCGATCGCTAGTGCGTCGAGGGCCGGGTCGAGCAGCTTCGAGCCGATGCCGCGCCCCATGCGCTCCGGTTGCACGTAGAGCGACACGACCTCGCCCCATCCCGCGAACGCCTCGACGCGGGCGGGCCCGTAGGTGCACACGCCGACTATCTCGCCGCCTTCGCGGGCGACGAACGTGCGATCGACGCTCTGCTCAAGGCCCAGCTGCCAGAACCCTTCAGACAGCGTGTCGAGAAAGTCCTGCGGCACGATGCCCCGGTAGGCGTGCCGCCAGCTGCGCACGTACACGCGCGCCACCGCTGCCAGATCATCGTCCGCTGCGAGCCGTTCAACTTCGATGCCGTTCATTCCCTATCCTCCCGCCTATCCGCGCGTCATGCGAGATGGCGCTTTTGGAGCTATAGTAGCATTTGCGAAAAGACATAAGCGGATGAGAGGAGCACGCCATGCGCGACGATGTCTTCGTCACCTCGCTCGCCATCGACTGGGCGGACGTTCCCGACAAGGGCGTCTACCCGTTCAACGTGCCGGCCATCGCGAGCCTGCGGGCGCTCGACCTGGGCCAGCCCATCACGTTCTTCTGCGGCGAGAACGGCACCGGCAAGTCGACGTTGCTCGAGGCGATGAGCGTCGCCTACGGCCTCAACCCCGAGGGCGGCTCGCGCAACTACACGTTCTCCGTGCACGACGGCCATTCGGAGCTCTGCGACCACGTGCGCCTGCTCAAGGGCATCTGCCGGCCGCGCGACAGCTTCCTCGTGCGCTCCGACACGCTGTTCAACCTCATATCGGAGATGGACGCGCTCGAGGACGACCAACGCTACTTCGGCGGACGGTCGCTGCACGCCCGCTCGCACGGCGAGGGCATCCTCACGCTCGTGTCGCGCCGCTTCGGCGGCGAGGGGTTCTACGTGCTCGACGAGCCCGAGACGGGGCTCTCGCAGCTGGGGCAGGTGGCGCTTTTGGCCGAGATCGTGCGGCTGGCCAACGCGGGGTCGCAGCTGGTCGTGGCCACGCACTCCCCCATCCTGCTCTCGGCGCCGGGGGCGGTCATCTACCAGTTCGAGGACGAGGTGCGCCGCGTAAGCCTCGAGCAGACCATGGAATGGGACGCCCTCCACCGCTTCCTGGAAGACCCCGACCGCCTGCTCGCGGAGTTCCTGGACAGCTAAGGATCAACGCAGCTCCAGCATTCCCCGAATGGAAGCGAGGATAGTGCGCACGGTTTCATCGTCCGCACATCCGAGGTACTCGTACCCACGTCGCCCCACGTCTATGGTCCGCAACAACTCCACGCAAGCGAAACCTATTGAGCGCCCTGAGCACTTCACAGGCAAATGAAGCGGGTACCCGTTGTCCTTGGTGGTTGTCGGCACGACGGCAACCAGGTTCGCACGCGAATTGAAACCGTAACCGCTCACCACAACAGCTGGACGGATCTTTGCCGGCTCATAGCCGATCGACGGGTTGAAATCGACCATGATGACATCGCCTTGCTCGAGGATCACGGAATCACCTCGGCACCCACGTCCTTGCCCCAATCGCATTCCCCTGGTTGGTAGTCCCCCGTGTATCCCGCAAAAAGCTCGTCCATGGAAACATAGGGGATATCTCGATAGGCGCGATGTTCGGCTTCCTCGGGACGAACGAGCATGAACGAGCCGCGCTCATCATGCCCGAGGCTCATCGTCAAGCGCGCGCCCACATCGATCCCCATGCGCTCGCACATGTCCTTGGGAATGCGGACGGCACGCGACGTGCCCCAGGCGCAAAGCTGCGTTACCTTGTCGGCGATCCTTGACATCCACGCACCTCCCTAAAGATATCTTTATAGATATCTTTCCACCGATCGTGCTGTATGGCAAGCTCCATGCGTGGTGCCGGCAGCTGCTGACGAGCGAAGCTGCCGGCAATAGGTCATCCGCGTCTCCCTACCCCCACTGGGGCAGGTCTTGCAGGGCCACGACGGACAGGCCGTTCGCGCGGGCCATCTCCATGCCGGCCACCATGGCCTGGGCGCCGGCCAGGTTCGTGACGTGGGTCACGCCGTGCTTCACGGCCTCGAGGCGCAGCTCGTAGCCGTCGGCGCGCGTGGCATGGCCGAACGGCGTGTTGATCATGAGCGCTATCTCGCCGGCGGCGATGCGGTCGAGCACGTTGGGGGCGCCCTCATGCACCTTCTTCACTTCCTCGCAGTCCACGCCCGCCGCGCGCAGGGCGCGGGCCGTGCCTCCCGTGGCCACCACCTTGAAGCCCAGGCGCACGATGTCGCGCGCGATGGACACGATGGCGCGCTTGTCGCGGTCGCACACGCTGATGAACACGGTGCCGCCCTCGGGCAGCGCGTAGCTGATGGCCAGCTGCGTCTTCGCGAACGCGGCCGGGAAGTTGCCGGCGATGCCCATGACCTCGCCGGTGGACTTCATCTCGGGGCCGAGCACCGTGTCCGCGCCGGGGAAGCGGCCGAAGGGCATGACGGCTTCCTTCACGCTGTAGTGCTCGAGGCGCCGGTCGTCGGGAGGCAGGCCCAGGTCGGCGATCTTCTCGCCCGCCATGATGCGCGCGGCCATCTTCGCCAGCGGCACGCCGGTGGCCTTGGACACGAACGGCACGGTGCGGCTGGCGCGCGGGTTGGCCTCGATGATGTAGATGACCTGGTCCTTGATGGCGAACTGGATGTTGATGAGGCCCACCACGCCCAGGCGCAGCGCCAGGTCGCGCGCGACGCTTCGCAGCTGCGACACCAGCGCCTCGGACAGCGCGAACGGCGGCGTGCAGCAGGCCGAGTCGCCCGAGTGGATGCCGGCCATCTCGATGTGCTCGAGCACGCCGCCCACGTACACCGCCTCGCCGTCGCAGAGCGCGTCGAGGTCCACCTCCACCGCCCCCTCGAGGAAGCGGTCGAGGTACACCGGATGGTCGGGCGATATCTTCGCGGCCTCGGCCATGTACTTCTCCAGCTGCGCGCCGTCGTAAACGATGCCCATGCCGCGCCCGCCCAGCACGTAGCTGGGGCGCACGAGCAGGGGGAACCCTATCTGGTCGGCCACGACGCAGGCCTCCTGGTAGGTGGAGGCCATGCCGGCGGCCGGGTAGGTGATGGCCATCTCGTCGAGGATGGCGCTGAAGCGGTCGCGGTCCTCGGCCAAATCGATGGCCTCCGGCGAGGTCCCCATGATGGGCACCCCCGCCTCCGCGAGCGCGTTCGCCAGCTTGAGCGGCGTCTGGCCGCCGAGCGTGACCACCACGCCGTCCGGGCGCTCGACGTCCACGATGTCCATGACGTCCTCGAACGTGAGCGGCTCGAAGTAGAGCTTGTCGGACGTGTCGTAGTCGGTGGACACGGTCTCGGGGTTGCAGTTCACCATGATGGTCTCGAAGCCGGCCTCGGCAAGCGCGTAGCTCGCATGCACGCAGCAGTAGTCGAACTCGATGCCCTGGCCGATGCGGTTCGGGCCGGCTCCCAGGATCATCGCGCGCTTGCGCGTCTTCGGCGCGACCTCGGTCTCGTCGGCGTCGTAGGTCTTGTAGTGGTAGGCCGTGGAGCTGGGGAACTCGGCCGCGCAGGTGTCGACGGTCTTGAACGCCGGCCTCACGCCCAGAAGCTTCCGGCACGTGCGCACGGTGAGCTCGTCGGAGCCCGTGAGGTGCGCGATCTGCGCGTCGGAGAGGCCCATGCGCTTGAGCAGGCGGAACGCGTCGGCATCCAGCTCGTCGAGGTGCATGCCGCGCAGGTTCTCCTGCACGCGCACGATGTCGGCCATGCGCGCAATGAAGAAGGGGTCGATGCCGGTGGCCGCGCACACGCGCTCCACCGTCCAGCCGCGGCGCAGCGCCTCGGCCAGGTAGAACACGCGGTCGGCCGTGGGACGCGCCACGAGGTCGTCGAACGCCTCGCCGTCCGGCAGGCCCGCGTCCTTCCCGTCCGCGCCCAGGCCCGCACGGCCGTTCTCCAGCGAGCGCATGGCCTTGCCGAGCGCCTCCTCGAACGTGCGGCCGATGGCCATGACCTCGCCCACGGCCTTCATGCGCGTGGACAGCGTGTCGTCGGTGCCCTGGAACTTCTCGAACGCGAAGCGCGGAACCTTCACCACGCAGTAGTCGATTGACGGCTCGAAGCACGCCGGGGTGGCCTTCGTGATGTCGTTCACGATCTCGTTGAGCGTGTAGCCCACGGCCAGCTTCGCCGCCGCCTTCGCGATGGGGAACCCGGTGGCCTTCGACGCGAGCGCCGAGGAGCGCGACACGCGGGGATTCATCTCGATCACGATCATGCGCCCGTTGTCGGGGTTGACGGCGAACTGCACGTTGGAGCCGCCGGTCTCCACGCCGATCTTCTCCAGGATGGCAAGCGACGCGGCGCGCATGCGCTGGTACTCCACGTCGGAGAGCGTCTGCGCGGGGGCCACCGTGATGGAGTCGCCCGTGTGCACGCCCATGGCGTCGAAGTTCTCGATGGAGCACACGATAATGCCGTTGCCGGCATGGTCGCGCATGACCTCCATCTCGTATTCCTTCCAACCCTCGATGCTCTCCTCCACGAGCACCTCGCCGGCCGGCGACAGCTCTAGGCCCTGGCCCACGATCTCGTGCAGCTCGGCCGGGTCGTGCGCGATGCCGCCGCCCGCGCCGCCGAGCGTGAACGAGGGGCGCAGCACCACGGGGTAGCCGAGCTCGGCCACGATGGCCTCGGCGTCGGCCAGGGAGTAGGCGTAGCCCGAGCGCGACGTCTCGATGCCGAGCTCCGCCATGCACTCGTTGAAGAGCTTGCGGTCCTCGCCGCGCTCGATGGCGGCCAGGTCGCAGCCGATCATCTCCACGCCGTACTTGTCGAGGACGCCGGCGCGCGCGAGGTCGACGGCCGTGTTGAGGCCGGTCTGGCCGCCGAGCGTGGGCAAAAGCGCGTCGGGCCGCTCCTTGGCGATGACCTGCTCCACGAACTCGGGCGTGATGGGCTCCACGTAGGTGCGGTCGGCCAGGCCCGGGTCGGTCATGATGGTGGCGGGGTTGCTGTTCACGAGCACCACGCGGTAGCCGTCGGCCTTCAGCACCTTGCAGGCCTGCGCGCCCGAGTAGTCGAACTCGCACGCCTGCCCGATGACGATGGGGCCGCTGCCGATAACGAGGATGGTGTTGATGTCGGTGCGCTTAGGCATGGGAGCCTCCTTCCGCCCCCGCCACCGTGGCAGCCTGCTCGCCGAACGTCCAGCCGGCCAGGCGGTCGGTGGCGATATCGATGTCCAGATAGCTTGCACATTCCCACGGGTCGGGTGAAGTCAGCGAGGGCGCGGCTGGCACCCCAGATTGCCCCGATGCAAGGCTGGACTGGACTTCGGTCCGTCCAGCCGCGGCAGAAGGGCAAGATGGGGTGCCAGCCACGGCCGCAGCGTCGGCTGCTCCGCCGTTCGTCAGAACGGCGGAATCCATAAGTCGGCCGAAGGCGGTGAACAGGTAGTGTGCGTCGGTGGGCCCGGGCGAGGCCTCGGGATGGTACTGCACGCTGAACGCGGGGATGTCGAGGAAGGCGACGCCCTCGGCCGTGCCGTCGTTGAGGTTCACGTGCGTGAGGCGGATGCGGCCGAAGCGCTCGTTGTCCACGACCGGCGCGATGCCGGAGCGCGCCCAGAAGCGCAGGTCGTCTTCATGGCCCTTGAAGCCGCCCGAGAGCTCCGGCACGAGCGCGCCCAGGCTGGGGAACAGAAGGCCGAAGCCGTGGTTCTGCGCCGTGATCTCCACACGGCCCGTGAGCAGGTTCATCACGGGGTGGTTGCCGCCGCGGTGGCCGAACTTGAGCTTCTCGATCCCGGCGCCGGCGGCCTTCGCGATCATCTGGTGCCCGAGGCAGATGCCGAACACAGGCACCTGTCCCAGCAACTTCTCCACCTGGGAGTACGTGCCCTCCACGGCCTCGGGGTCGCCGGGGCCGTTCGACAGGAACACGCCGTCGGGTCCCATGGCCAGCACCTCTTCCGCCGGCG
Source organism: Enteroscipio rubneri (assembly GCF_963929405.1). Lineage (NCBI taxonomy): Bacteria > Bacillati > Actinomycetota > Coriobacteriia > Eggerthellales > Eggerthellaceae > Enteroscipio > Enteroscipio rubneri. The sequence goes on from NZ_CAWVIN010000002.1 coordinate 736,262, forward strand.
TGTCCCACGGCACGACCGTGAGCTCGCAGCCCGAGCGCACGAGGTTCTGGAGGATGGAGCGCTTCGCGCCGCAGTCGTAGGCGACCACGCGGTGGCGCGCGGACGCGGCCTGCGCGACGGCGAACGCATGGCTCGCAGGCAGGTCGCCAACGCCCACGGCGTACGGCTTCTCGCACGACACCGTGGCGGCGAGGTTCTGCCCCACGAGGGGCTCGCTCGCGCGCACCTTCGCCAAGAGGCTCGCCTCGTCCACGTCGACGGTCGAGAGCACCGCGCGCTGGGCGCCGCAGTCGCGCACGTGGCGCACGAGCGCGCGGGTGTCCACGCCCTCCACGGCCACGACGCCGTGCTCGCGCAGGTAGTCGGGCAGGCTCTGCGCGCTGCGCCAGTTCGACGGCGCCGCGCACATGTCGCGCACCACGAGGCCGCGCAGCGCGGGCTCTCCCGCCTGGGCGTCATCGGGGTTCACGCCGTAGTTGCCGATCTGCGGATACGTCATGGTGATTATCTGTCCGGCGTAGGACGGGTCTGTTATCACCTCGAGGTAGCCCTCGAGCGACGTGTTGAAGCAGATCTCGCCGTACACCTCGCCGGAAGCGCCGCACGCCGTGCCGCGGAATACCGCGCCGTCCTCCAGCACGAGCGCCGCCGGCCGGGGCGCGGGCTTCGACGTGCCCTCCAAGAGCTTGTTCGCTATCTCGCTCAAAATCATCCTTCCGCTCGGGCAGCATATACGAAAAAACGCCTTCGTCGGGGACAAAGGCGCACGTTATCCTGGGAAAGCTATGCTGCGCACCTTGTCGGTCTCTCCGTACCGCCTTAAAGGTTGCTTCATAGTATACGCTTCAATCATGTATATTCATGACGAAATGCATTTTTTTATGGTATTCGGCATGATATATGCAATTCCAAGAAAGTTGGCGGTAGGCATCGCTCCGCTTTACCGTCGCCCTTTACCGAGAGTATCGGGAACAGAGACGCCTTCCGTCATCGTCTCACGTCGCGTTTCAAAATTGGGTTCATGGCCCTCGCCAACCCGCACGAACCATGCCTGTTCGACTACTATGCTCCATGTGTAAAATGCATCGGATATCGGAATGAGCAAGGAGCTCACCATGAACTTACACATCAAATCGAAGCTCGTCTCCATCCACCACAAGATGGACATTCTCGACGACGACGACCAACCGGTCTACCACGTATCGGGAAAGCCCATCAGCCTCCACGACAAGACGCATATCACCGACCTCGACGGCAACGAGATCGCATCCATCCACGCAAAAGCCGTCTCCATCCATCATAAGTACTTCGTGGATATGGCCGATGGCGCCTCGTTCGAACTGTCCGAGCAACTTTTCCACATTAAGGACATCATCGACATCCCCGAATTGGGCTGGCAGCTGCGCGGCAGCATCTTGGCGTTCGAATTCCAGATCGTTGACGCGCAGGAGCGCGTGCTGGCTACTGCGCATCGCCATATCGTGTCGCTGCACGGCGTATACGACATCAAAATTCTGGACGAGAGTCAAATCGAAAAGCTCCTGGCCGTATTCGTGGTGATCAACCACATCATCGTCAACCGCGAAACGGCCGAGGCCTCCTCTTCCGCCCCTCCCAGCGCGAATGCCTGAACGTCACGTCGAGCATGCCCGCGTTGGATCGGATTCGGGAACTCGACCGTCTTGACCCCGCATTTCCGATCGCCCAGCGAAGCGCCCGGAGCATCTGTGATCGGGCGCTTCAAGTTCCAGCATCATTATCGGCTCTAAGACCCTTGAATCGCTCCTAAGCTTACATCCCTTCGGATTTGATTATCTAATGACTTATAAAAATAAGCCGACAATCAAGCGCTTGCATCCGGTTATATGGCGACCTTGAGCGTTTCCGTGAATAGATCGTCGAATCTTTACATGCGTCCTGCGGGAAGTCCCAGCTGCCGTCGAAGCTTCAGCTTGCGAGCATGGTAATCCGGCGTGCGAACCTGAGCACGTTTTCCCAGCTGCTGCAGGATCGTGTTCGCGATCGCGTCGGTGGCAGCGAGGCTGTCGAGTTCTTCGTTCGTGACTCCAACAACAGTCCAGCCCATAGCCATGAGCGCATTCGCCCTTCGAGAGTCGCTGAGGCGTGCAGCCTCGCCTTCGTGCGAGAAGCGGCTTTGGTATTCCACATCGAGCTTCGCACCCGGCCAACATAGATCGAGGCGAAAGCTGCGTTTGCCCGTCATCGCTCGCACGGCCGGATTCGCCTTCACCTCGAAGTTCATGTGCGGAATGCCAAGGCCGTATCCACCGTAGCGATGAGGCAATCCCAAAACAAGCGCCTGTTTTGTCTCGCGCGGCGAAGCCGAACAGTCGGCGATATACGCCATGGCCCGCGCAAGCTTGCCAGCGCCGCCGAGCGAAAGATTGCGCGCGAGGAAAGCGAGCAGCTCGCGTGTTGACGAGAGAGCGGGAACGTTGTAGGCCGTCTCAACCCCCCCCCGTCCGGCGCGTCTGGTACGTTCAAAAACGGATGTGCGAGTCGCAGTTTTGGCCGCTCTGAAGCTTTTTCGCGCGTCGAAACGCGGTCCCGAGAAGCTGATGCCAGGCCACTATGCGTACGTAAGCCTGCAACCTGGGACTTTTCAGGAACCGTTTTCGAGAGCCTTTCCGATACATGCAAGTAAAGCTTCAGAGCGGTCAAAACTGTGACTTCTTAGGCAAGAAAACGAGAAGGCCCGCGTCGAAAATGCCGGCGCGGGCCTTGGTATTCCATACTGGGCGTGCGAGTCGCAAACGACGTGCGTGCTTCCCGCTATTCGACGATCGCGCCGTCCTCGAGGGTGGCGTAGCCACCCACGTAGACGTCGGTGGCGCGGCCCGTGAGCTCGGCGCCGATGAAGCCCGAGTTCACGGCCTTCGAGAGGAAGTCGGCGGCGTCCACCGTCCAGGCGGCGTCCGGGTCGATGACCGTGAGGTCGGCCACAGCGCCCGGCTCGAGGGCCACGCGCTCGACGCGCAGGATCTCGCGGGGACGCACGGCCATGAGCTCGACGGCGCGCTCCCAGCTGATGATACCGGGCGCGACCAGGTTCGTGATGACGAGCGCGAGCGACGTCTCCAGGCCGATCATGCCGAAGGGAGCCAGCTCGAACTCGGCGTTCTTCTCGAAGTCGTTGTGCGGCGCGTGGTCGGTGACGATGGCGTCCACCGTGCCGTCCACAACACCCTCGACGAGCGCGGCAGCGTCGTCGGCCGTGCGCAGCGGCGGGTTCACCTTGAGGAAGGTGTTGTAGTCGTCGCTGATGGCGTCCTCGGTGAGGAACAGGTGGTGCGGCGTGACCTCGCAGGTGACGGGCAGGCCCTCGGCCTTCGCGGCGCGCACGAGCTCCAGGCCGCGGACGGTGGTGAGGTGCTGCACGTGCAGCGGGCAGCCCGTGAGGCGACAGATGGCGATGTCGCGGGCGATCTGGATCTCCTCGCCCTCCGCCGGCCAGCCCAGCATCCCGAGGCGCGTGGACACGACGCCTTCGTTCACCTGGCCGGCGCCGACGAGGTCCTCGTCCTGGCAGTGGCTCATCACCACACGGTCGAACTGCGCGGCGTAGTCCATGACGCGGCGCATCATGCCCGCGCCCTGCACGCCGCGACCGTCGTCGGTGAAGGCGACGGCGCCGTGGGCCACCATGTCGCCCATCTCGGACAGCGTGTCGCCCGCGAGGCCCTGCGAGCAGGAGCCGGCCACGTGCACGCGGCACTTGCCGACGGCCGCAGCGCGGGCCTTGACATACTCGACGCCCACCGCGTTGTCGATGACAGGCTTCGTGTTCGGCATGCAGCACACCGCCGTGAAGCCGCCGTGGGCCGCGGCGCGCGTGCCGGACGCGATGTCTTCCTTCGTCTCGTAGCCGGGCTCGCGCAGGTGCACGTGGATGTCCACGAGGCCGGGGACGACGATCTTGCCGCCCAGGTCGCGCTCGACGCCCTTCTCCATCGCGAGGTTCCGGCCGATCTCGACGATCTTCCCGTCGCGCACGAGGATGTCGGCCGTTTCGTTCAGACCGACCTGCGGGTCGATCACATGGGCGTTCTTAAGCAGTAAGGCCATCTTCGCTCCCTCCCAGAAGAAGATACATTTCCGCCATGCGCGTGAGGATGCCGGCGTAGACTTGATCGAGAATGACCGAGCGATTTGGATGGTCGGCCATGTAGCTGTCCAGCTCGACGCCGCGGTTGATGGGGCCGGGATGGCAGATGAGGGCGTCGGGCTTCATGAGGGGCTCGCGCTCCTTCGTGAGGCCGTACAGCATGTTGTACTCGCGCAGCGACGGGTACGGCGCGCCCTCGAGGCGCTCGCGCTGGATGCGCAGCATGTACACCACGTCGAGGTCGGGCAGCGCCTCGTCGAGCTTCGTGGTCACATGGTCGGCGCCAAGGATGTCGGGGCGCGCCGGCATGAGCGTGGGGGGTGCTATGACCGTGACCTCGCAGCCCATGATCTTGAGCGCGGGGATCAGCGAGCCGCACACGCGGGAGTGGCCGATGTCGCCCACGACGCCCACCTTGAGGCCGGCCAGGTCGCCCTTGACCTCCCAGATGGAGTACAGGTCCAACAGCGCCTGCGTCGGGTGCTGGTGCTTGCCGTCGCCCGCGTCGATGACGTGCGCGCCGGAGACGTCGGCGATCTTGCGGGGCACGCCCGCGTGCTTGTCGCGGACGATGATCATGTCGATCTTGTAGGCGCACAGCGTCTCCACCGTGTCCACGAGGCTCTCGCCCTTCACCGTGGAGGTGGAGCTGCCGCCGAAGTTCAGGCTGTTGGCGGAGAGGCGCTTCTCGGCGATCTCGAACGAGGAGCGCGTGCGGGTGGACGGCTCGTTGAACATGTTCACGACCGTGACGCCCTTGAGCGTGGGGACCTGCTTGATGCGGCGCTCGTTGACTTCCTTGAAGCGCGTGGCCGTCTCGAGGACGGTCATGATGTCCTCGGCGGAGTACTCCGTGATATCGATCAGATGCTTGTGATTGAAGGCCATGCCCTATTCACCTCCCAGCGGTGCCGAACCCGCGCGGGAGCCCGGTGCGATTTCCAGAATCTCGACCTCGGTCGTGCCGTCCGTCTCCTCCAGGAAGAGGCGCACGTTCTCGTCCGCCGCCGACGGCACGTTCTTGCCCACGAAGTCGGCGCGGATGGGCAGCTGACGGTGCCCGCGGTCAACCAGCACGGCCAGCTGCACCGTGGCCGGGCGACCGATGTCCATGAGCGCGTCGAGCGCGGCGCGGATGGTGCGGCCCGTGTACAGCACGTCGTCCACGAGGACGATGTCCTTGCCGTCGAGATCGAAGAAGATGTCGGTGGAGTGCACCTCGGGAGCGAGATGCGTCGCGAAATCGTCGCGGTAGAAGCTGATGTCGAGCTTGCCGAGCGGCACCTTCGTGCCCTCGATCTGTTCGATCTTCTCGGCCAGGCGCTTGGCGAGCAAATCGCCGCGCGTCACGATGCCGACGAGCGCGATGTTGTCCGCGCCCTTGTTCGCCTCGAGGATCTGATGCGCAATGCGCGTCAACGACCGCTCGATCTCGTCCGCGTCCATGCAGACGGTCTTGACAGTGCCGGTGTCGGTCATGCACCCACCCCTTCCGTTCGGGATGGTACAGGCGACCCTCACCCCGTCGTGCGGTTCGCGCCTTCGCGCTCCCCCGCCTCGCAGGCGCCTGTCGCCGGGCATGAAAAAAGCCTCCGCGACAGACAAAGGCTTCGACTCCGCGCGCTCTTTTCCGGGCGAGCGCTTGGTGGTTGTTACCTTGTCGGTCTCTCTGTACCGCTTTTAAAGGACTGGAGGCAGTATAGGCGGTTTCCAACGCTTTGGTAACCCCTTTTTCCAACTTTTCTGCTCGCGGATTCAGCTCGAGAACCACTCTGGGGAACTCGGGGAGAAGATCCACCGGAGAGAAGGCGCCGACGGTCCGAAGAGGCTGGAAAAACGACGCAGGAAGCACAGGTATCGCTTGTGCAGCCAGCCGCACAAGCGGGCCTATCGATCTGCTGCGGACAGCATGATAGCCGTGTTGAAAATGCCCATGCGCGCAGGGTACAACCTAGCGCGCATGGGCATTGACCGCGCCTTGTCGGCCGCCCTACTATGGATGAAGCAGGGGCGCCCCCAAGCCCCAATGCCGTCGCACCGGTTCGGAGAGATGAAGAACAGCGGCCGGGGGGGGGACAGACATACGAGGAGAAGGAGACCGAATGAGCGTCTATCAGGATCAGTACCATCTTCCAGCATTCGACTACGGCAGCTACGAGAAGATCAAGATCGAGCAGGACGGGCCGGTCTACATCTGCTCGTTCGACGATCCGGGCAACTTGAACGCTATGTCCTACCTGCAGATGAGCGAATTCAACGACTTCCTTCTCAAAGTACGCCTGGACAAGGACTGCCGCGTAATTGTGCTCACCGGAGAAGGACGCTCTTTTTGCGCAGGCTTCAACCTGGATGACCACGCTTTGCCGCATCCCGACGACATGGGCGAAACGCAGTACATGTACTACATCATGCAGCGTATCTGCTCCGATCAGGCTGTCTACATGCACCGCTGCGAGCAGACCATCATCGGCGCGCTCAAAGGCTATGCTGTGGGCGGAGGCCTTTCCTTGGCCTGCGCCTGCGATATGCGCATCTTGGGCGAGTCCTTCAAGATGAACGCAGGCTACCTGGCCATCGGACTCACGGGAACGGATATGAGCGGCTCGTTCTACCTTCCGAAAATCATCGGCTACGAGCGGGCATACCGCGTGCTCTCATCCACCGACCGTTTCGACGCCGAGACACTGCACAGCTGGGGTTTCGGACTAAAGGTGGTTCCCGATGATGAGGCAGTGGCCGAAGCGGTGGCACTCGCGCACCATCTGTGCGAGACCACCTCGCCCTTCGGTCTCAGGCTCACCAAAGAGGCGATGCTCTCCTCTATCGACGGCACGTGTTTCGAGACGCAGATCAAGATGGAGAACCGCAACCAGGTGCTCGGGACCATAACCGACGATGGCCGCATGGGCCGCTTGAAGATGAATCCGAAGAACAAAGAAGCGGTCAAAGCAGATCCCGAGAAGTATCGGTTCCGCAACCTGTAAGCTACCTCGTCCAGTATGCTCCTACGAGTCGCCCGACACGGCCTCTGCCGGCTCGTAGGAGCTCTTGTATTCGTCCCACCATCGATCCCGCAAACAGTTTCATTCGCAAAATCGATCGATTTACCCCCGAATCAGCTATAATGTGAATTGGACATCCTCCCCTTTCAAGTCGCATAATGAATGAAACGCCGCGCACGGCGGAGGGCGCCGAGCGGGCACGAGAGACGGAGGAGCGCTATGAATCCGAACGCCAAGATCACCGACGAGCAGTTCGAGGCTTATCTGGAGCAGATTCGCGAGCTGGCCGAAGGCCCGTTCGAGGAAATGCAGAAGGAGATCGAGATTTCCAACAAGTTCCCGCAGGAATTCTACGATCTTGCCCGCGACAACGATCTGTACCGCTTCTATATGCCGAGCGAGTACGGCGGATGGGATCTCAACGAACTTGAGATCCTGCGCGTGCAGGAAGAGTTCTCCCGCGGACCGGGCGGCATGCGCATGCACCTGCATCATGCGGCCGATATGAACTGGCGCATCCTCGACGACTACGGCAAGCCGGAGCTCAAGGCCAAGTACATGGACAAGTTCCAGGACAAGACTATCTACTGCAACTTCGCCATCACCGAGCAGACGGGCGGCACCGGTGCCGACATCCACACCACCGCCGTCAAGAACGCCGACGGTAAATACGTCCTCAACGGCGAGAAGTGGCTCATCTCCCACACGGACTGCAGCGACTTCACCTACGTCATCGCGGCGACCGACCTCGACTCCGACAAGGATTCCCGCCTCTCGGCCTTCTTCGTTCCCAACGACGCCCCCGGCTTCGAGATTGTTCCGATGCCCCACATGATGGGCTGCCGCGGCGCAGGCCACGCAGGCCTCGTGTTCCATGATGTCGAACTCGATCCCATCTACCTGCTCGGCGAGGAGGGCCAGGGCATGGAGATCGCGATGCACTCGCTTTCCGTCTCCCGCGTGCATATCGCCTGCTCCAACCTGGGTATGGCTCAGCGTATGCTCGAGCTCAGCCTCAAGCGCGCCGCCGACCGCATCACCTTCGGCAAGCCCATCGCCAGCCGCCAGATGATCAAGCGCGAGATCGCCGAGATGCAGACCTACACCCACGCTCTGCGCACGCTCGTTTACGACTTCGCCCGCGACTTCGACGCCGACCCGCACGGCATCGACATCGAGGAGAAGGCCGCCATCTGCAAGCTGTTCTCCATCTACACGACGCGCATCGTTTCCGACGGCATGCTCGAGATCTTCGGTGGCGACGGCTACTTCGAGGATTGCCCCTACGGTCCGGTCGAGCGCCTCTACCGCGACGCACGCGCCATGTGGTTGGAAGAGGGCGCTCCTAACGTCCAGCGCATCACCATTGCGCGCGGCTGCCAGAACCGCGGCGGAAGGCTGAACTACCAGTTCTAATTCGCCGACGCGATCGTCTCATGAAAACAGGATCCGCAGAAACTTCCTGCGGATCCTGTTTTTTTACCGATGTCTCCGTTTGCCCGGACACCCGCATGGCCTATGATACAGTGGGTACGGTTCGAGTCACAGTTCGTCTTTGCAGGCGATGTAGGTGACGAACAACGGAGGAGGCGGCATGAACCTTTCGCAACTGTACTATTTCAGGACACTTGCGCGGCTGCAGCACTATACGAAGGCCGCTGCCGAGCTGTTCATCGCCCAGTCCACCCTCTCAAATGCCATGGCAAACCTCGAGCGCGAGCTCGGCGTTCCACTGTTCGCCCGCAAGGGGCGGACCGTCGAGCTCACAAAGTACGGCCGCGAATTCGAAGCCGCGGTTATCGAGTCGCTCAATGCGCTTGACAAAGGCGTTGAGCGAGCTCGCGAACAGGCAGAGCTTTTGACCGGGACTATCGACATCGGCACCGTCTACACTGTCCAAGATAGCTATCTTCCCGCTCTGATGCGCGCCTACCGAGCATCCTACGGCGACGGCCTAACCGTGAACCTGTTTCAGGGTCTCACCCTGCCCCTCCTTGAAGATCTAGAGCGCGACCGCTACGAACTCGCATTCGCAGCCTACGTCGAGAACCGCCCGGGTCTCACCTTCGTACCCGTGCTCTCGCAGTCGCTCGTAGCGCTGTTGCACCGCAACCACCCGCTCGCTTCGCGTGAAAGCCTTTCGCTCGCAGAGCTCGCATCTCATGACTGCCCCATTATCACCTACCGGCCGGAAACGCCCATCGGAACGGAAGTCGCCCGTCATCTCGATGCGGCAGGCTTGAAAGCCGCCGCGCATGCTGACGACGAGATCTCGCTGGGCGCGCTCGTAGATTCCGAGAACGATTCGGTGGGACTCGTGCTCAATACGCTCGGTCTCGCGCCTTTCATCAATCTGGTGGCAGTACCCCTTTCGGACGTGCCGAAGGACTTCCATCCGATCTGCCTCGTCTACAAGGAACGCGCCTTTAAGACGAGAGCGGTGGAGACGTTTATCGAATTCACGACGGAATTCAAATGGGATCCTAGCGCGGAGGACACGGAGGATTTCGAAGAAGAAGACTCCTGATACGCTCACGCGCAGATACCGCATCAACCCCGCGATGCAGGACGTGTGCGACGCGTCAAGCCGCCTGTATCAGCGCAGATACTGAAGCGCTTTGTTGAGCACGGCATCTGCCAGGCGCTCCTTCGTCATGAGGGGCAGTTCTTCGACCCCTTCCGCATCTACGAATAGCACCTCGTTGACATCGGCTCCGAACGCACGGCCTTCTCTCACATCGTTGGCCACCACGAAGTCGGCGTTTTTTGCCAGAAGCTTCTTCTGTGCGTTCCCTACCACATCGTGCGTCTCCGCTGCATAGCCCACAACCACTTGGTGCTCCTTGCGCGCACCGAGCGTGGCGAGAATGTCGGGGTTTTCAACAAGCTCGATCGTGCCCAGCTCGGCATCGGCAACCCCTTTCTTCAGCTTGTGCTCGGCTGCCTTCTTCGGACGCATGTCGGCCACCGCCGCAGCGAACACCGCAATATCCGCGTCGCGAAATGCCGCTTCAGCCGCCGCCATCATATCGAGGGCCGTACGCACCGGAACAAGGCGAACTCCCTCAGGCGCCGGCAAAGGGACGGGGCCCGATATCAAGGTGACGTCGGCTCCGCGCAAGGACGCGGCGCGCGCGATTGCATAGCCCGTCTTACCCGACGAGTGGTTCGTCAAATAGCGCACAGGATCGATAGGTTCGACGGTCGGTCCAGCTGTCACCATCACGTGGCGGCCCTCCAGATCGCGAGACATCCCCAGCTCGTCGAGCGTGGCCGCAACGATGTCGTCTACGTCAGCCAAACGGCCTTTGCCCACGTCGCCGCACGCCAAGTAGCCGTCGCCCGCCTCGATGATGCGGACTCCGCGAATGTGCAGCTTGCCGATGTTGTACCGTGTCGCGGCGTTCTCGTACATGTTCACGTTCATGGCCGGCGCGATGATGAGCGGCGCCGTGACAGCAAGTGCGGTCGTCGTCAGAAGATCGTCGGCGATGCCGTTGGCAATCTTCGCAATGACGTTCGCCGTGCACGGCGCGATAAGGAACGCATCCGCTTCCTGGGCGAGCGAAACGTGATGAATGGGATCGGACGGGTCGTCGAACAAACCGACGCCCACCGTCTCGTTCGTGAGCGCGCGAAAGGTTGCCGGACCCACGAACTCGGTCGCGTGCTCCGTCATGACCACCTTCACGCGAACACCCGCCTTCTGCAGTCCGCGCACAATCAGACAGGTTTTATATGCGGCAATGCAGCCCGTGACACCCACGAGCACCGTCTTCTGTGCAGAACCCTGCTGCGAGCTGCCTGCTTCACCGGTCATATCGGCCATTGCGGCCCCCTTTCATATGCGGTCGAACCACATCGGCAAGCACCTTGAGGTGTGCGCGGCTCCGATTGAGGCAGGAAACGTACACGAGCGCCTCCTGTCCGGGCTCGCGTCCCGCCGCTGCAATCCGCTCCAAATAATGCGGTTTCAGTTCATAGTCTATATCGTAGAGCGTTTCGAGACAGTCCACGGCAAAGTTCGGACATATCAGAAACACCCGCGGCGCATCCGTTTCAGCCCAGCGCGACAGCACATCACGGGTGAAGGGCGAAAGCCATTCGCGGTTCTTGTCGAAGCGGCACTGATAGCCGATGGTCCAGCGGGTGCGATCGATACCGAGTTCGCCGGCAATCTGCAGGCTTGAGGCACCGGTCTGCAGCTCATAGGTATCGCCCGCTTCGATATCGTTCAACGGAATCGAGTGGTAGGAGAACAGTACCTTGTCATCGGAATCGATGCGGAAGCCCGCATGCTGCAGCGAAGCCGCTATGGCGCCAATGTAGGTCGGATGGTCGTGGTAGTTGTCGATAAAATCGCATGGCACATCCCAGCGCGTTTTACGCAGCGCGCGTTGTACACCATCAGACACCGCCCCCGTCGTCGAATAGGCGCTCTGGGGGTACAGCGGCAGCACAACAAGATGCGTGCAGCCCGCCTCTTTGAGCTCGCGCACGCAATCCGTCACCGCCGGTTCGCCGTAACTCATGCCGCAGCGAACCACGGCATCGAACCCCTCTTGCTTGAGAACATCGGCGAGTCCTGCCTGGAGGCTGGTATGGACGATGGTGAATGGAGAGCCTTCCTCGGTCCATATCCGCGCATACTTCTCCGCCGATGCCCTCCCGCGCTTGGGCAGGATGCCTGCGTGCAGGATGCACCACCACGCGACGCGATTCATAGGAGCTATACGGCGATCCATCAGGAACTTTGCAAGATACTTCCGCACGGCACGCGGACGGGGCTCCGTTGGCGTGCCCGTGTTCACGAGGAGTACTCCGCAGCGATCCCTCGCAGCCACGTAGACCATCACCTTCCAGAAACAGGGACAGGACGAAAGGTCGGATTCCGCCTCTCAAAATCTGATATAGTTTAGCCCATTGGCTTATCGGAGGGCAGGCGAATGGGGAAAGAACCGAAAAAAACGGCGGCGGGGCATGCGCCGCACGGCTCTTTGCCTATCAGCAGACGAAAGGCGGATCGAGACGGCGCTTCTTCCTTTGACGTCCAGTCATCGCCCGGCGTTCTCAGGGAGCTCGGCCAGGAGGTCAAAGAGCAGGTCAAACCCGATAGTGGCTATCTTCGCATCGACTACTTCACGCTGTTCTGGATCTTCGTGGCGGGATGCGTATTCGGCCTTGTCGTAGAGACGGTGTTCCATGCCATTGTGTACGGCGGCTACGAAAGCCGGGCAGGGCTCGTGTGGGGGCCCTTCTCGCCTATCTATGGCGTGGCAGCCGTAGCGCTCACCGCCTTCCTCAACCGGTTTTACCATTCGCACAACCTCATTATTTTCCTGGTCTCCATGCTGCTGGGTTCAGTTATCGAATACTCAGCGAGCCTTATGATGGAGGAGCTCTGGGGCGCGGTTGCCTGGAACTACGATGGCACCTTCGGATCCATTCATGGACGAACGAATTTCGCATTCGGAGTGATGTGGGGACTGCTCGGCCTCGTATGGGTACGCACGGTCCTTCCCGCCATCAAGAACGTTTTCGCCTACGTGAGCGCAAAGAGCCTTGCCGCCCGCCTCTTCACAGGTGCTCTGAGCATATTCCTGGCTCTCGATGTGGTCGTGACGCTGCTCGCGCTTGATCGAGAAAGCCAGCGTGCCATCGGCGTGCCGGCAACCACCTGGGAGCAGCTGTTCTTCGATGAGCACTTTCCCGACGACTACCTCCAATCCCGCATGCAGAACATGAGCGTGTACGGCAGAGATTGACGAAAGCAACCGAGCAGCGAGCGTCTCTCAGACAGGGAGTCAGCCTTCTTCTCCTGCCCCGGCCTCGGTCCGCCCCCTCAGCAGTTCGAGCATTTCCTCGCCCGCCATGGTGCGTCCCAAGCTGCGCGAAGCCAGGCTGTCGAGCGCATCTTGAAGGTCAACGGGCAGCGCATCGAGGAAATGCATCTCCTTCCCCGTGACGGGATGGACAAAGGTAATCTGGAACGAGTGGAGGAACTGTCGCGCGAGTCCAAGATCAGCAGTAGGATCCTTCGGTGCGTTCGCCGTATACGACGGATCGCCTACGAGGGGATGCTTCGCGTATTCCATGTGCACGCGGATCTGATGTGTACGCCCCGTGAACAGCTTACAATCGACGAGGGTGTAACCGTCGTCGCGTGATCCATGCTCGAAGCGCTCGAGCACGCGAAACGTCGTGACCGCCTCGCGAGCCGACGGCGCGTCGCGCACGGCCATGCGCGTGCGCTCGGAGGCGGAACGCGCGATGGGCGCATCGATCATGCCGGTGTCATGCGCAATCACGCCGTGAACGAGCGCCAAGTAGCGGCGATCGACCGCGCGGTCGCGAATATCGGCCATGAGGGCAGAGCCGGTCACATCGTCTTTCGCCGCCAGCATAAGCCCGGTGGTGTCGCGGTCGAGCCGATGCACGATGCCCAGGCGATCATCCTGACCCTGCACGTTGCACAGATTATCCGCGCCGCAATGATAGATGAGCGCATTCACGAGCGTGCCGTCGTCGTGATCGACGGACGGATGACACACGAGACCCGCTTGCTTCGACAACACGATGAGATGCTCGTCCTCGTAGCGGATATCGAGATCGATAGGCTGCCCCGCCACAGGCCCGGGCGTCGGCGCGTTCTCTACCTGGAACACGATGGTGTCGCCTGCGGTCACGGCGTGCTTCTTGGGCACCGTGGAGCCGTTGACGTACACGGCTCCCTCGTCCACGGCCCGAGCGGCCGCACTGCGGCTGGGATACAGTCCGCGCGCGGCGAGGAGCGCGTCGAGGCGCAGCCCCGCGTCAGCAGGGTCGACGATATGGCTCAAAAGGCGCGTCATCGAGCGTCGGATTCCCCGGGGCCTGGCGCAGCCTGGGCATCCGCGCGATCGCCGCGATGCCATGAAAGCAGCATGCCTGCAAGAAACAGAACGAATCCGCACGTCACGCCGATGTCGGCCACGTTGAACACCGGGAAGTCGATGAACACCGGCTCGATAAAGTCCACCACGTAACCGAGCGTAAAGCGATCGAGCGCGTTACCTATGCCGCCCGCCACCACAAGCGCGATCCCCACGATTTCCAGTTTGCCGGCGTTCGGCGAGAACGCGAACAGGTACAGGACCATAATCGCGCACACCACAAGCGACATGACGCCCAGCGCGAACGTCGAATCGCCGAACATGCCCCAGGCCATGCCCGTGTTATGGACGAGATGGAAGCGCACGAGGCCCAGGATGGGTCCCGTGACGAGCTCTCCCTCCGACCACCCGCCCGCGACCCAACCTTTCGTGACCACGTCGAAGGCGAGCCAGACGACGAAGACGGCCGCAAACAACAACGCGGCGCGTCCACGGTGCGACTTTATGGCGTTTGCCTGCTCCACGTGCTACTCGCCCTCCGCATAGCCGAGGGCGTCGAGCGCGTCGCCGCAGCGCTCGCACACATCCGGATGGTTCGGGTTGCCGCCGAGCGCGCGGTAGTTCCAGCAGCGCGGGCACTTCTCGGCCGTCGTGCGCTCCACCTGCGCCGTTATCTCGTCCTCGGATCCGTTGTCCTCGAAACGCACGGCGGCCACGATGAACAGCTCCTCCAGCACGGAGGCGTCGAAGCGCTCCGCGAAGCCCACCAGGGCCTCCGGGCCGCGCACCACGACGCTCGCCTCCTGGCTCTTGTTCACCGCGCCGGCGGTGCGCGCGTCCTCGAGCGCCTTGGTCACGGCGTCGCGCGCCGTCAGCACCATGGAGAACACGGCCGTCTCGCCCGCCGCGCTCGCGGGGATGGCGGGCGCGAAGTCGGACGCCTTCGGCCAGCCGGCAAGCTGCACGCTGCCGGGACGCCCCGCGCGCTCGCGCATGGCCCGGGGGTAGTGCTCCCACACCTCGTCGCACGTGAACGTGAGCACCGGCGCCAGCACGCGCACGAGCACCTCCAGGATGTTCATGAGCACCGTCTGCACGGCGCGGCGACGCGGCGAGTCCGGCGCCTCGGCGTACAGGCGGTCCTTCGTCACGTCCATGTACACGGCCGACAGGTCGTCCACGAAGTCGTAGGTCATGCGGTACACCGTGTTGTAGCGGTACGCGTCGTAGGCCTCCTCCGCGTCCGACAGGTACGACGCCGTCTTCACCATCATGTAGCGGTCGAGCGGCTCCAGCACGTCCCACGCCACCATATCGCGCGCGTCGTCGAAGTCGTCCAGGTTGCCCAGCAGGAAGCGGAACGTGTTGCGGAAGCGGCGGTACGCGTCGGACACCTGCTTGAGGATGTTCTCGGAGATGCTCACGTCCTGCGAGTAGTCGACGCTCGCCACCCACAGGCGCAGCACGTCGGCGCCGTACTTCGCCATGACGTCCGCCGGATCCACGCCGTTGCCGAGCGACTTCGACATCTTGCGGCCCTGCTCGTCCACCGTGAATCCGCAGTGCATGACGGACTTGTACGGCGGCACGCCGTAGGCGCCCATGCTGGTGAGCAGGGAGGACTGGAACCAGCCGCGATGCTGGTCGGAGCCTTCGAGGTACATGTCGGCCGGGAAGCGCAGGCCCTCGGCCTCGCGGTGCTTCAGCACGGAGGTGTGCGACACGCCGCTCTCCCACCACACGTCGAGGATGTCCTTCTCAGGGGTCAGCTCGGTGCAGCCGCACGTCTCGCACTTCACGCCGCGCGGCAGGTAGTCGGACGGATCGTGCGTAAACCACGCATCGGCGCCCTCGCGGTAGAACAGGTCGATCACCGCGTCGAACGTCTCGGCCGTGGCCACGGTGTTGCCGCACTTGGCGCACTTGAACACGGGGATGGGCACGCCCCATGAGCGCTGGCGCGAGATGCACCAGTCGGGACGGTCGGCCACCATGGACCCGATGCGGTTCTTCGCCCATGCGGGGATCCACTCCACCTCGCGGTCGATGGCGTTGAGCGCGTTCTCGCGCAGCGAGTTCTTGTCCATCGACACGAACCACTGGTCGGTGGCGCGGAAGATGACCGGCTCGTGGCAGCGCCAGCAGTGCGGGTAGCTGTGGAGGATCTCCTTCTGGGCCACGAGCGTGCCGCGCTCGCGCAGCCACGCGATGATGGCCGGGTTCGCCTCGTCCACGTCGAGGCCCGCGAAGGGACCCGCCTCGTCGGTGAGCACGCCGTTGTCGTCCACCGGCATGAGCAGCGGCACGTCGAACTCGAGGGCGACCAGGTAGTCGTCCTGGCCGTGGCCGGGGGCGGTGTGCACCGCGCCTGTGCCCGAGTCGAGCGTGACGTGGTCGCCGTAGATGATGGTCCCCTTGAGGTCCTGGCGGATGGGGCACGTGTAGGTCAGTCCGGTGAACTCGCGGCCCTTGAGCGAGACGGGCTCGCCGTCCGCGCCGCGCACGAGGTCGTAGGACTCCCAGTCCGCGATCTCGGCCACCTGCTCCACCAGCTCGCGCGCCATGATCATGTTGGAGCCGTCGGCGACCACCATGACGTAGTCGGCGTCGGGCGCCAGCGACACGGCCGTGTTCGCCGGCAGCGTCCAGGGCGTGGTGGTCCAGATGAGCACGTAGGCGTCGCCCGTCGCGCCGGCGGCCTCGAACATGCCGGGCATGAGGTCCATCTTGAACTTCACGAAGATGGACGGCGACGTCTCGTCGGAGTACTCGATCTCGGCCTCGGCGAGCGCGGTGTGGCAGCGCTTGCACCAGTGGATGGGCTTGCGGCCGCGGTACACCGAGCCGTCGAGGTACATCTTCTTGAACACCTCGACGTTGCCCGCCTCGTAGTTCGGCGTGAAGGTGAGGTACGGATGGTCCCAGTCGGCGTTCACGCCGAGGCGCTTGAAGCCCTCGCGCTGCACGTCGACGTACTTCTCGGCCCACTCGCGGCACAGGCGGCGTAGCGTGGGCTGGTCGATCTTCGCCATCTTCTCGGGCCCGAGGGTCTTCTCCACCATGTGCTCGATGGGCTGGCCGTGGCAGTCCCAGCCCGGCACGTACGGCGTAAAGAAGCCACGCTGCGCATGGGACTTGTTCACGAAGTCCTTGAGGATCTTGTTGAAGGCGTGGCCGATGTGGATGGGGCCGTTGGCGTACGGGGGGCCGTCGTGCAAGATGAAGGGCTTGCCGTCCTTGTTCTTCTCCAGCACGCGCTCGTAGATGCGCTCTTCCTCCCACTTCGCGAGGCGCTTCGGCTCGTTCTCGGGCAGGTTCGCCCGCATCGCGAAGTCGGTCTTGGGCAGGTTCATCGTTTCTTTGTACGTGTTCGCCACGGTTGTGAGTACCTTTCATCCTGTGCATGAGTTTCAGGGCGTTTCCGATTCAAACCTGTATAGTATAGGCGATTGTGCGCGGATTGCACGCGCGCCAGGGGCATATTCCCCTCCCCTCGGCCACATTTCAAAAATGCGACACAAGAAATTGCAGGGAAATAGGTATACTTTAGAAGGTAACCACGGCGCCCTTTCGCGGCGGCCCCGCACATCGGAGGAACGACATGGATTTTGAAATCGTCACCGACTCGAGCAGCAACCTCGTCGAGGAGATGATCGACGAATTCGGGCTGCATATCCTGCCCCTTACCTTCATGGTGGACGGCAAGGAGTACCAGAGCTATCTCAAAGGTCGGCACACCGACCTCAAGCAGTTCTACACCATGATGCGCGAGGGCAAAGTGATCACCACCTCGCTGCCGAACCTGGCCGACTCTGAAGCGCTCATGCGCGGCCTTCTTGAGCAAGGGCGCGATATCCTGTACCTCGGTTTCTCAAGCGGCCTTTCCGGCACGTTCGAGGCCACTGAGTTGCTTATTCGCGACCTTGCATCAGAATTTCCCGAGCGCAAGCTGTACGCGGTCGACACGCTGGCGGCCTCCGGTGGCGAGGGCCTGCTCGTGTGGCACGCCGTGCAGCGCGCCCGCGCCGGCGCCACCATCGGGGAGGTGCGCGACTGGGTGGAGGAGAACAAGTTGCACCTGGCCCACTGGTTCACGGTGGACGACCTTATGTTCCTGTTCCGCGGCGGGCGCGTATCGAAGACGGCAGCCTGGGCAGGCACCATGCTCAACATCAAGCCGGTCATGCACGTGGACGACGATGGGCACCTCATCCCCCTCGAAAAGGTGCGCGGGCGCAAGAAGTCTCTGAACGCGCTCGTTGACCATATGGAGAAGAGCGCCGTCCAACCCATTGACAACCAGATGGTGTTCATCACGCACGGCGACTGCCTGGAGGAGGCCGAGTACGTGGCCGATCAGGTGAAGGAGCGCTTCGGCGTGAAAGAAGTCGTCATCAACTACGTCGACCCCGTCATCGGCGCGCACTCCGGTCCCGGCACGATGGCCCTGTTCTTCCTGGCCGACAAGCGCTAGGCTCTTTCCACCTGATTTAACCTGCCGGGGAGGCCGGCAGGGCATGCCGTGCTCGGACAGTCCTGAGCTCGCGCGAAGCGTCCACAGGACGCTTCGGCTCGTGCGGAACTGCGCGAGGCATGCCCCGTTGGCCTCCCTTCGTCGTTTGCAGGCTGTAAACTGGGGGGCTTGCGACCGGCTTCGCTTTGGGGAACAACCTGCGATGCTTCTCTTACTTGTAATCCGCCGGGTTCTTGCTGGACGAGCCGGTCGTGTTCTCCTCGTTGCGCAGCTCGCGTCCGAAACGGACGGCTGTCTCGCCGAAACGATTCTTCACGAGGTCGGTTGCCTCGATGAGACCGCGACGCTTGCACTTGTCGCGCACGACAGGCTCGACGTCGCCTGTCGACGGTGCGGCTTCGGTTACGTCGAACAGGCTCTCCTGCACAGCGCCCTCTTCCTCGAAGCCGCTCATACCCACGCCGATGAGCCGCACAGGCGTACCGGGCCGCCATACCTCGTCTATCATACGGTACAAAAGGGGCGTGTACGCCAGCTCGTCATCGCTCGGTTCGATCAGCTGTCGCTGCACCGATCGCACGCTCAGATCGTCGAACTTTACGCGGAGGGCCAGCGTGCGGCCGCGGAGGCCCTTGCGCCGCAGGCGCCGGCCTACCTTCGCAGCCATGGTGGCTATAGCCGCCTCCACATCCTGGCGTTTCGTGAGGTCATGAGCGAACGTCATCTCGTTCGACACCGATTTCACCTCGTCGTCCTGCTCGACAGGCGCGTCATCGCCGCCGTTGGCCCGCACGTACATCACGCGCCCCAGCTTGCCGAACACGCGCTCGAGCATGCGCAGGTCGGCGTCGGCCAGCTGCCCGAGCGTGCAGATACCGCGCGATCTCAGCTTCTCCTCGGCCGCCGCGCCGATCCCGCTCATCGTGCGCACGGGCAACGGCGCCAAAAAGTCGCGCTCGCCGCCGGGGTACACCAAGGTCAAGCCCCGCGGCTTGTCCATGTCGGAGGCGATCTTCGCGATAGTCTTCGACGTGCCAACGCCGATCGAGCACGTCACGCCCTGTTCCTCCACGCGGCGCTGGATGCGCTCTGCCACCCGCGCCGGATGCTCGCGGTTCACCGCGGTTGGCGTGACGTCGAGGAACGCCTCGTCGATGCTCACCTGCTGCACGTGCGGCGTTTCGGCACGAAGGATTCCCATAATGGCATCGGACATCTCGCGGTAGCGGTCGAAGTGCCCATGCGTCCAGATGGCATCGGGACAGAGGCGCTTGGCCGTGGAGGACGGCATGGCGCTTCGCACGCCGAAGGGGCGCGCTTCGTAGGATGCCGTGGATACCACGCCGTGCTTGTCGGGATCGCCCCCCACGATGACGGGCTTGCCGCGCCAAGCAGGATGGTCGAGTTGCTCGACCGAAGCGAAAAACGCATCGAGATCCACGAGCAGGATAGCGGGCCCCTCCCAGGGATCAAGCGGCGGCAGCCCGCCGCCGACGGCAGGTTCTTCGAAACGCGTATGCTGAAATCTATCGGTCATTGCCTGAATAAGTCTACCATGCGCGGCTCGCATGCAACCAATTTGTGCTAGGATATGGATTCTCGTCCCGCTTCCGGGGCGTGAGCATTGCAAGCGAGACCGCACACCCGCTAGCTGGAACATCCCTCCGGTTCAGACATCGAGCTCATCTGCGGTCCGACAAGGACATGCCGGAAAGGAGAGACGATGCGAGCCGATGCGCGTCCCAACGTGCGCGACTGCGTGACCGCACTGCCTGAGCAGCTGCTCTCCCCTCCTTACGAGCTCCGCACTGAGATGAACTGGATAGACTTCTCAGGCACGGCCAATCCACTCGGCACGCCTCCCTCGTTTATTGAGGCTATGAAGTGCGCGTTGGAGGCCGGAGAGTTGAACTACCCTCCCGATCGCGAGGCTCATGCGCTCAGAAGCGTGCTCGCACGCAAGTTCGGGCTTCCCGTCGGGTCGTTTCTCGTGGGTTCCACCGTTGGCGACATGGTGCGCGCCGTCGCTCAAACCTATCAGCCCTGCACCGTGGGCGTCGCCGTGCCGGGACCGGTCGAGTACGCCCTCGCCGCAGGAAACGCCGGGCACCGCGTCGTGGACATCGCCAGCCCTGCAGGCTTCGTGGTGCCCGACCCCTCGGCCGCCGAGCGCTGCGGCATCGAATTCGACGCGGCTGTGCTGGCCAATCCAGGATACCCGACAAGCCGCCTCTTGCCGGTGCCGACGCTTCTCGCATATCTGAAGTCCTGCACCTGGGTGGTAGTCGACGAGCGCTCGATCGAACTCACGCTCGGCGGGGAGAGCATGGTGCCGCTCGTGTCCGAGCATCGCAACCTCATCGTGGTGCGATCGCTCTGCGAGCCATTCGCCATGCCGGGCATTCCCGTGAGTTACTGCATCGCCCATACCGATACCATCGCTCAGATCGCGCGCTTCTACGACAGTTCCGGCGTTCCGATGTTCGCCGAGGTCATAGGAGAGCTTGCACTCGCCGAGACCGAGCACCTGGAACGAACGCGCGAGTTCCTAGACGCCGAGATCCCCTGGATGCAGTGCATGCTTAACCTCATTCCAGGCATCGACATCTTTCCCGCCGAGGCGAACTATGTCATGTGCACCTTCGATGGCGGATCGGATCTCGATCTAGGCGTCTCGAGCACCGACGAGCTGGCAAGTCGCCTTCAACTCGCCGGCTTCCTCATCCGCAAGCTTGAGAGCACGACCGGTCTGGACGAGCGGTTCTTCTGCGTGGCTGTTCGCACGCGCGCCGACAACGAGAAGCTCATCGCTGCGCTTCGCGAAATCATCATACGGCGTTGAGTCGGAGTGCTTGCAGCGTCTGATCCGAATGCCCGGCTACGCCGGTATCGACTACACGAGGGGGATGCGCAGCGTAGCACAGGCCCCTGTTCCATCCTCTCGGTTCGCCAGATCGAGCCTTCCTCCATGGCGCTGCGCGATGGAGGCCGCAATGGACAGACCCAATCCACTATGGTCGCCAACCGTACGTGCCGAATCTCCGCGCCAAAAGCGCTCGACGGCATGCACGAGGGCCTGCGCCGAAAAGCCGGGTCCTTCGTCTCTCACGCGAATTGAGAGCATTGCGGAATCGGAAGCTCCGTGCGTTCGGACTGCGCTCCCTTCTACCTGAACACTGCCGCCCGCGCCGCCGTTCCCGCCATACTCATCCGCCGGCTCATCGTAAGCTGGCGCTGCCGGATCCTCGACCGTGAAAGAGAGTTCGACCGTCGAGTCTGCAGGCGCATGATCCACGGCGTTCGCCACAAGATTCATGACAGCGCGCGCGAGCAGCTCCTCGTCACCTGGAACGCTCTCCGGTAGCGCACGCTCGTTGTACGAGAGCCTGACTCGCCCCGTCGCCGCAAGCGCCTCGGCCTGTCTGCACATATCGGCCGCGAACGGACGCAGTGCCAGCTTCGATCGGATCCTGCCGTCCTTGTCCTGATCATCCGCAGCGACAGACACCTCCAGAAGCGCCGTGAGCATCCGCTGCATCTGAGTGCAGCCCGCGGCCGCATCGATCGCGCATGCACGCGCCTCCACGCCCAGGTCTTCTTCCAAAAGCATGTCCAAGTTGCCGCGCACCACGGTGAGCGGAGTCTTCAAATCATGAGCGAGCGCAGCCACCTGGTCGCGTTGACGCCGTTCTGAACGCCAGCGTGCATCGAGCGATTCCTCAAGCGAGCTTCGCATGCGCTCCATAGCCGCGAGCACCATGTCGATCTCCTTCACGTTGCTGCTGCCCACGTCAAAATCCAGATCTCGATCCTCAATGCGCCCTGCAGCCCGGACGAGGGGATCCATTTTCCGCTGCAGCACGTGCGAGGCACGCGCGGCGATACCGACGAGCGCGACGAGCGACAACAGGGCGAACAAGGCGAGAAGCAGGTTCTGCGGGTTAGGCAGCGCATCACGCACCTCCTTCGATACGAACTGAGGCAGATAGTCGTGCATCAGCACGCACACCGATCCGTCAGCCAGTTCGACCGGATCATAACGGGTCGTACTGAGCGCCCCGTACTCGACGGACAAGCCATCAAACGCAGCGGCGTGCATCGCTTCCTGGGTGCTCTCGGACGCATCTCCGGCTACGTACGCACCGTCTGCCGCGAACACAGCCCAGCGGAAGCTCGACGGTACCGCACCATCGATCGCCTCCACGTCGTTCGAACCAAGCGGGGCGAGACGTTCCGATGTCTCCGCGAGCATCGTGTCGCCGTAGTTGGCCGGATACGCGACGCCCGTCTCCAAGAGCAGACCAAATGCGATGTACACGCACAGCGCGAGCGCGATGGTCACCGCCAGCACATAGAAGAAGTAGCGTAGGATGAGCGCGCTCAGGGGGAAACGCAGACCGCGCTTCGCGCCCGCCGCCTTGGAATCCGGGGCTGCGGCAGGATCGACCATGCCCGACCAAAAGGACGCACGGCCAGCGTCGTCGCAACGCACTTTCGTTACAGATTCCATGCGTACCCCATCCCCCACACCGTGCGCAGCGGATCGACACCGCGCTCCTTGAACTTCGCCCGCAGATTGCCCACGTGCACCGGCACGGATGCTCCTTTCGCACCGACGTCCCAGCCGAAGGCCGACTCGGCAATCTGATCGCGCGAGAACACCTGACCGGGATGACGTGCCAAGAACTCGCAGATAGCGTACTCGCTCGGCGTGAGCGCCACCTCGGCTCCTGCGACGTAAGCCATCCTCGATCCCAGGTCAAGCCGCACATCGTCGAACGTGAGCGCATGAGTGCGCTCTCGTCGCTCGCGCCGAAGATGCGCCGCCACCTTTGCGCGCAGCTCGGCCGCGCCGAAGGGCTTGCGCATGTAGTCGTCCGCGCCCACGCCCAGACCGAACACGGCATCCTCCTCCGCGGCCTTCGCCGTGAGGAACACGATGGGCGCATCCGTGCGCTGACGGACGATGCGGCACAGCTCGAAACCGTCCATGCCGGGCATCATCACATCGAGCAGCACGAGGTCGTAGCGCTCGGGATGCGCAGCGAGCGCCTCCTCGGCGCACGCCGCGCAGCGTACGTCGTGGCCGTCCTTGATCAGCACGCGCGCAAGCAGGTTCCTGATCGCCGGCTCGTCGTCCACCGCCAGTATCCGCGCCATCCGCGATCTCCTTCCTATCGCCGCCGAGTGTAACATGGGTCCTCGTTTCCGTACCCGCCCGAATCTCGATCCTGCATTGTCGTCCGAAGAGCGCGATTTCTCCCGCGGCAACCAGCATCGGGCAACGATGCGGACGAAGCGGGTACGCTCTATTCCCCGCCGCGCCGGCCTTCGAAACGGTTCGCGCAGGCCAGCACCGCGGCTGCCACGACGGCCGTCAGGACGACGCATGCGAGCGCCACCGTTATCCAGGCCGACGCGAGCGCCCGGGCCTGGCCGGCCGCGCCCATCGCCGAGGCGATGGACGCCTCGAGGGGCAGCGTCGCCAGGCGAGACGGCCAGGCGAACGGCACGAGCGCGGCCGCCTCGACGCCCAGCGCGCCCGACAGCGTTCCCGTCACCAGCCCGTTCGCCAGCCCGCCGAGCAGCGCCATGGCGGCGATGAACCCGAGCGCTCCCAGGCCGATGGACGCGTTGCGCCCCCACTTCAGCGCCACGATCAGGAAGATCGCGTACGAGCACGCGCTTCCCAGCGCGATGCCCAGCACGGCCAGCGCGAGGGCCGGAAGCTCCGGCATCGGGCGCCCGGCCAGCGCGAGGGCCGCGCAGAACAGCACCGCCGCCCAGGCAGCCGCCGCGAGGCCGAGCCCCAAAAGCGCGACGATCTTCGCCGCGAGCGCGCTTCTGCGCGACGACACGCCCAAGAGGTTCGCCGCCTCGCCCGCCCGCTGCTCCGCGTCGGCCGCCAGCCCGCACGAGATGCCCGCCAAAAGCGGCGCGCCGGCGCCGAGCAGCTGGAAGAACGCGTCGGTCCCCATGAGCGAATCCCAGGCCGAGAACGCGAAGTACGCGCCCGCCAGCCCGCCGAGGACCGTCGCCAACACCGCATGGAGCCACACGAGGGGCGAGCGGCGCAACCGCGCCGCCTCCGAGCGCAGCGCGTGCGCGAACGTCACCCGCGCCATCATGCGGCCTCGCGCTTCGAGAACCACGCCGCCCCGACGATGGCGAGCGCCGCGAACAGGGCGAGGGCCACCGCGATGCCACACGCGGCGTCCCCGCCGAAGGTGCCGAGCGCGTCTCCCGCCTCGAGCGGCACGCCCGAGGGCGCCACGCCCAAGAGCGGCGCTACCGCGCACAGCGTCGTGGCCGGGGGAAACGCGAACCACGCGCCCGACGTCCACAGCGCGATGCCCACGCCCACCTGCGCCAAAGCCGGAATCGCGATGCCGGCGAGCGTGCCGAAGCGCAGGGTCAGCGCGAGCGCGGCGGGAACCATCCACGAGCTGGCGACGGTCAGCAGGACCGCCGCGGCCAGCCCTTCGGCGAAGCTCGGCCCCTCGGCGCCGAGCGCCGTGAGCACCGTCGAGCAGGCGAGCACGACGAGGTTCGCCCCCAGCACGAGCGCGAGCGCGTAGGCCACCTTGGCCCACCACGTGCGCGCCGGCGGCAGCGGAAGCCCGAGCACCGGGCGCAGCTTCTGCCGCGCGTCGAGGTTCGCGATGGACGCGCAGATGAGCGCGATGGCCACCGGCATCATGAGCGCGTACCAGTAGTTCCACAAGCACGTCGCGATGCCGCCGATGGCGCCCGTGCCCGGGATCACGCCCGAGGACAGCACGCCCAGCGCGCAGAACGGCAGCGGCGCGATGAGCGCCACCTTGCGCGGGGCGCCGCGGCGGCCCTTGAGCACCTCCGCCTTGAACACGGAGGGAAACGTTCCCGCTTCGGCTCCCATCATGCCACCGCCTTCCCCATGCACACGTCCATGAACAGCCTCTCCAGATCGACGCCCGCGTCGAGCGGCGCCTCAAAGGCCAGCCGGCCCTCCACGATGATGCCGACGAGGTCGGCCACGTGCTCCACTTCGTTCAAGATATGGCTCGACAGCACCACGGTGATGCCGCGCTCCGGGAACGACCGGATGAGCGCGCGCAGCTCCTGGATGCCCACCGGGTCGAGGCCGTTCGTCGGCTCGTCGAGGATGAGCAGGCGCGGGCTGCCCACGAGCGCGAGCGCGATGCCGAGGCGCTGCTTCATGCCAAGCGAGAACTGCCCCGCCCGCTTCGAGCCCGTATGGGCGAGCTCCACCGTGGCCAGCGCCTCGTCGATGCGGCTTTCGGGCACGCCCAAGAGCGTCGTGCGCACGCGCAGGTTCTCGCGCGCGGTGAGGTTGTCGTAGAGCGGCGGCGTCTCGATGAGCGCGCCGATGCCGTCGAGGTCGGCGCGCGTCCACGGGCGCCCCGCGAAGGCGATGCTGCCCGACGTGGGGCGCAGCATGCCGCACACCATTTTAAGCAGCGTCGACTTCCCCGCGCCGTTTGGCCCCAAAAGGCCGTACACCGAGCCCTCCGGCACGTGCAGCGACACATGATCGACCGCCGTCTGTCCCTTGAACGTCTTCGTGATCGCGTTCGTTTCCAGCATATATGCCATTCGTTTTCCTTTCTCTAGCTTCGAGAACAGGATGCGCCTCGTTTCTAAAGATTCGTTAAAGGATGGGGAAGCTTTCCTGAACATATGCTCTCCCTTGCGCGCAAAGGAGAGCATGCGCGCTGCAAAGCGTCCTCTTGTCATGCGATTCCGTACGCGCTGTACGCGTCATCCTGATCCTACGTCAAGGCTCTGGCGTGCCGGCCGCCTGCTCGCGTTATACTGATCTCGTATCGTCGCGCGATCCCGGGAGGATGAAACCGCATGGCCTTTTTGCGCCCCGATTTAGTTTTGGCCGAGAAGGTGCTCGCCATAGGCGGCCTTGTTGCGTTGTTCGGGGGGTTCGCAGCGCTCATATATGGGGAGTTCGCCCCTTCCGTGGGATTCCAAGGCCTCGTCGACCAGGGCATCGGCGGCGCGGGCTTCTTGGCCATGGGGGCCGGCGTTCTTTGCTTCGTGCCGCTCGTCGCGCGCGACCCATGGCGCGCGCGTCCGCGCACCTCGGAGGGGCGACGCATGGCACGGCGCAAGGCAGCGCGGGAGGCGTGCATCATCGCGCTCAACCTCGTATGCTACGTCGGCACGGCGTTCGTCGCGCTCGGTGCCCTTACCGCGCTCGACCGCGCGCCGATAGCCGCAGGCGCGACGTTCGTGCTCTGCGTCGCCACGTTTCTACTGTACCGACGGCACCGCAAGAGGAACCGCCAAACATACGAACTGATCAAGCCTATCGGCATCGTGCTCGTTATGCTCGCGTTCAGCGCGGCGGCGGCAACAGCGGGCGGCCTGCAGGCTTCGCGCGCGGCCGCCGACACCCTCGAAGGCCCTCGAAAGCAGACATGCGTCCTGAGCGGATTCGACGAGCACCGCCCCACTGGCCGCTTCGCTTCACTGAGCACCGCGGAGCTCGTCGTCGAATTCATCGGAGAGGACGGCCAATCTGTGCGCCTGTCCATCAAGGAACAGGACCGCGCCGTGCTCCGGCAGATTGTGGACGCCAACGGCATTGCGCGCATTACATACTATCCCCGCACCGGCGTGTTCGTAGACGCCGAGCCTCTCGGGGAGAACCGCGCAACCGACGGCATCTCAGGGGCAAGTTGAGAGATCCTGCCGGTGGCCCTTCCGCATGCATTAACGAACAGCCGACGCTTTGGAGTACAATGCGGGGACTACGTCACCGAAGCGAAGGAGCGGACGTCCTATGAGAGAAATAAACGCAGGCGAGATCGACCGCAACGTGTTCGATCTCATCGGCTCGGACTGGATGCTAGTCGCGGCGGGCGACGAGCGACGAGCGAACGCCATGA
The DNA here is from genome assembly GCF_963929405.1 of Enteroscipio rubneri. Taxonomy (NCBI): domain Bacteria; kingdom Bacillati; phylum Actinomycetota; class Coriobacteriia; order Eggerthellales; family Eggerthellaceae; genus Enteroscipio; species Enteroscipio rubneri. Next base: position 763,639 of record NZ_CAWVIN010000002.1, read on the forward strand.
CGGCGAGCTGGGGCGGCCTCGGCGTCGTCTGGGGAAGGCCAGCCGCTACCATCTACCTGCGCCCGCAGCGCTACACGAAGGAGTTCGTCGACGTACAGAGCACCTTCTCGCTGAGCTTCTTCGGCGAAGGCTACCGCGATGCGCTCAAGTACTTCGGCAGCGTGTCAGGACGCGATGAGGAGAAGATCGCGAAATCGGGCCTTTCGACGGCGTTCGCCGACGGCACGCCGTACTTCACCGAGGCCTCGCTCGTGTTCGTCTGCCGCAAAGCCTACGCGCAGCCGCTCGAAGAGGGCTGCTTCGTCGACAATCAGGCCATAAGCGCATGGTACCCGCAAAAGGACTTCCACACGCTCTACATCGGATCTATCGAAAAGGTGCTGGTCCAAGACTGACGTGGCGCCGCATCGAGTATGGTCGCTTTGCGCAGCCGATGCGCAAAGCGACCACATGCCTGCATCCTGCGCTGCACGCAACAACCCGCGCCTTTGACAAGGCGGTTGCGCCGCCGCATCGTGCGCCGCCCGCACCGCTCTCCTTGCATCTCCACGCGGTTGCTCGATTTTTTCCGGATTTTCTCCCGATCGCCTGTCACGAAGCCGCTCGCACTCGTGTCTAATGAATGTAGGAGGTGCGAATCATGACAGACGAGACCGTATCGCTTGACGCCGCGCTCGCAGGAGACGAGGCGGCTTTGGAAGAACTGCTCGCACGTGTGCAGGACGATGTGTTCAATCTCGCGCTCAGAATGCTCGGCACGGTGCCCGACGCCGAAGACGCAACCCAGGAGGTGCTGATAAAGGCCATCACGCGGCTTTCGAGCTTCCGAAGGGAGAGCTCGTTTTCCACCTGGGTGTACCGCATCGCGCTCAACCACCTGGCGACATACCGCAAGGGCCTGTTCGCACGATTCCCGGTAAGCTTCGACATCTACAGCGAGGACATCGTCAGCGGCCGCGAACGAGACGTGCCCGACCTCTCGGGCAGCGTGGACCGCGACCTGCTTGCGCGCGAATTGAAGCTGTCGTGCATGAACGGCATGCTGCAGTGCCTGGACGCCGAGGGGCGCAGCGCGTTCGTGCTGGGCACCATGTTCAAGCTGGACAGCCGCGTGGCGGCCGATGCGCTGGGCATCACGCCCGAAGCGTACCGCAAGCGCCTCTCGCGCGCGCGGGCCCGCATGGCGGAGTTCCTCTCGACGTACTGCAGCGCAGCCGGCAGCGATACGTGCCGCTGCGAACGTCGCATCGACTACGCCATCGCGACGAAGCGCATCGATCCTGTCCGCCTCGATTGGCAAAGCCTGAAGCGCGTCGAAGAAGCTCCGGACGGCGAGCGTATCGGCGAACCGGCGAGCGAAAGCAGCGCGCACGCCGGCGACGTCGAAACGAGGACCGATGCGATGGAGAGGCTCGACGACGCAGCCGGGTTGTTCGCCTCGCTTCCACGCTATCGCTGCCCGGACGGGGCCGCCTCGTTCATCAAAGACCTCATTGCATCCGGCGACTTCAAGCAGGCCGTCGGAGACCGACCCGAAAGGAGCGCACGACCATGGACATGCAAGGAGCATTAGCGTACCTGTCCGACCTCGAACACAACAACAACCGCACGTGGTTCCACGACACGAAAGCTCGGCGCGACGAAGCGCAGCAGGCCTTCGAGGCGCTCTTATCCGACCTCATGGAGCGCATCGGCGCGTTCGATCCGTCCGTTTTGGGCCGCGATCCGAAATCGCTCACGTTCAAATTCCCGCGCGACACGCGCTTCTCGCACGATAAGTCGCCCTACAACCCCTCGCTGCGCGCGCATATCGGCCCGGCCGGAAAGCTGCCCGTGCCGGTAGGGTACTACCTCATGATCCAGCCCGACGGCCGGTCGTTCCTCGGCGGGGGATTGTTCGCCGGCATGTTCAAGGACGCGACCGCCCGCGTGCGCCGTGCGATCGCCGAGCGGGGCGACGAATGGGAGGCCCTCATCGCCGATCCTGCGGGTGTCGGCTGCTTCACCGTGGAAGGCGAAGCGCTCAAACGAGTGCCGCAAGAGTTCGATCCCGATCATCCGCAAGGCTCCTGGCTCAAGCACAAGAGCTGGTACATCGAACATCACGTGCCCGACGAAGAGGTGTCCGCGACCGGCTTCGTCGACGCTGCGGCGGCGACGTTCGAGCGCATGCAGCCTCTCAATGCGTTCCTTAATCGAGCGCTCGAGGGCTTCGAGATGCCGGCGCGGTAGCGCGTCGATCGCCGCAGGCCGCTGCGGGCGGCTGCGACGAACGCGGATGCGGACTGCGGGACGCGCATGGCCTCGCAGTCCGCATCTCGCGAGCGCCACACGTCGAATGCCAGCCTCGGCGTTCGATGCCGCCGCACGCCGAATGCCCGCCGGACGTCGCCAGCCGGCTCCAGCGTTCGACCCCGGCGTCGACGTCCGCTCGATTGGTTCAGGAACGCGAAAGGTCTCTATTCGACACTGGTCACTTCGTAGCCAGCCTCCACGACGGCCCTGGTCAGCGCTTCCGCATCCACGTCGCGCGCGAGCTTGGCGACAGCGGTCTTCGCACCGAGGTCGACGACGGCCTCCTTTACACCCTCCACGCCTTCGAGGGCCTTCTTCACGTGGGCGACGCAGTGCTGACACATCATGCCTTCGACATGCAGGGTCTTCTCCATGGCGATCTCCTTTTCGTTGTGGTTTTCATCGGGGGTTTCTTTGGGGTCCGCGGCCTCGCCGGGGTCGCCGCCTTCGACGGGCGAGCTCGCGGGAGCGCCCGTCGGCACCTTGGGGAGGTTGGGCTTCCAGCCGCGCAGGCGCAGGGCGTTCGACACCACGCACACCGAGCTCAGGCTCATGGCGGCCGCGGCGATCATAGGGTTGAGGTTTAGGCCCATGAACGACAGCGCGCCGGCGGCCACGGGGATGCACACCGCGTTGTAGACGAGCGCCCAGAACAGGTTCTGCTTGATGTTGCGCAGCGTCGCGCGCGACAGCTGGATGGAGGCGGGCACGTCGAGCAGGTCGCTTCTCATGAGCACGATGTCGGCGCTCTCGATGGCCACGTCGGTGCCTGCCCCGATGGCGATGCCGACGTCGGCGCGCGCGAGCGCCGGGGCGTCGTTGATGCCGTCGCCCACCATGGCCACGCGGCCCTGCTCGGACAGGCGGCGGATCTCGCGCTCCTTGCCGTCCGGCAGCACGCCGGCGATGACCTCGTCGGCGCCCACCTTGCGCTGGATGGCGGCGGCGGTGCGCTCGTTGTCGCCGGTCAGCATCACCGTGCGGATGCCCATGGCCTTGAGCTCGGCGAGGGCGGCGGCGCTCGAGGGCTTCACCGTGTCGGCCACGGCGATCACGCCCAGAAGCTCGCCGTCCTGAGCGAAGAAGAGCGGCGTCTTGCCCTCGTCGGCCTGCCGTCGCGCCTCCTCGGCGAACGCGCCTGCCGCGACGTTGTGGGCCTCCATCATGCGCAGGTTGCCGGCGCATGACGGACGGTCATCGACGAGCGCTGCCACCCCTTCGCCGGGCACCTGCTTGAAATCCTCCACGATCAGCGGGTAGGCCCGCCGAGTGCGCGCGTAGTCGCACACGGCGCGCGCGAGCGGGTGCTCGGATCGGCCTTCGATGGACACCGCCAGCTCCAGCAAGCGCTCCTCGCACACGCCCGGCGCCGGCATCACGTCGGTGACGCTCGGCGCGCCCTCGGTCACCGTGCCCGTCTTGTCGAGCACGACGGTCTTCACGTCGTGGGCGGTTTCCAGCGCCTCGGCCGACTTGATGAGGATGCCGCATGCCGCCCCGCGCCCGGTGCCCACCATGATGGCCGTGGGCGTGGCCAGGCCGAGCGCACACGGGCACGAGATGACGAGCACGCTGATGGCGTGCGACAGGGCAACCTCGAGCGTCGAGCCGCCGAACATCCACACGGCGAACGTTACAACGGCGATGACGATGACCACGGGCACGAACACGCCCGATATCCTGTCGGCGATCTTCTCGATGGGCGCCTTCGTCGACGTGGCCTCGTCCACGAGCCGGATGATGCCCGCCAGCGTGGTGTCGTCGCCCACGCGATCGGCCCGCATGGTGAACCACCCGGTGCTGTTCACGGTGGCGCCGGTCACCGCGTCGCCGGGGCGCTTGTCCACGGGCACGCTCTCGCCCGTGATCACCGACTCGTCCACCGTTCCCGAGCCCTCGAGCACGGTGCCGTCCACGGGGATGCCCTCGCCCGCGCGCACCGCCAGCACGTCGCCTGCGCGCACCTCTTCCACCGCGACGCGCTCCTCGCGGCCGTCCACGAGCCGCGTGGCCTCCTTGGGCGCGAGGTCCACGAGCTTCGCGATGGCGTCGGTGGTCTTGCCCTTCGCGCGCGCCTCGAAGTACTTGCCCAGCGTGATGAGCGTGAGGATCATGGCCGCCGACTCGAAGTACAGGTCCATCGCCGCCATATGCGAGGCGTGCAGGTCGCCCGCGCCCAGCGCGATGCCGATCTTGTAGATGGCGTAGATGCCGTACGCGGTGGCCGCCGTCGAGCCGAGGGCGATGAGCGAGTCCATGTTCGGCGCGCCGTGGGCGAGCGTTTTGAAGCCCACGCGGAAGAACTTGAAGTTGACGAACACGACGGGCAGCAACAGCAGGAACTGCGTGAACGCGAACGTCATCACGTTCGCGTCGCCCACGAAGAACCCGGGCAGCGGCCAGCCGAACATGTGCCCCATGGACAGGTAGAACAGCGGGATCGTGAACACCGCGGACACGACGAGGCGCATGCGCACGCGCCTGGCCTCGGCGGCCGCGTCGGCCACGGGACGCGCCCCGGCCGCGCGGCTTCCGGCACCGGGAGCCTGCTGGCCCGTCGGGACGCGCGCGGCGGCGCCGTAGCCCGCCTTGTCGACGGCGGCCTCGACGGCGCTCGCGACGGCCGACGGCTCCGCGCCGTCGCGATACGTCACCTCCATGCTGTTCTTCAACAGGTTCACGGCGACGTCGGCCACGCCGGGCACGGCCCGGGCGGCCTTCTCCACGCGCGCGGAGCACGCCGCGCACGTCATGCCGGTCACATCGAATGCTTGCTTCACCTCATGCTCCTTCATGGACGTCATGGACGCCCGGCGCAAAGCGAACGGATGTTTCACGTGAAACATCTCGCCCGTCTTTCGCACGGCCTCCTCGGTTTATCGCGAGAACTTCTTCATGAGCTGCATCACTTCGTCGACGACCTCCACGTTGCCGCGCCTGATCTGCTCGACCACGCAGGTTTCCAGGTGGTTCTGCAGCATGAGGGCCGAAATGCTGTGGACGGCGCTTTCGGCGGCGGCGAGCTGCGTGAGCACGTCGCCGCAGTACCGGTTGTCGTCGATCATGGTCTTGATGCCGCCCAGCTGGCCGATGACGCGATTGAGCCGCTTCTGCAGATCGGCCTGCAGCTCCTCCGAGCGCGGCGTCTCCTTGCGACGGCAGCAGCCGCCGGCCTCTGCAGCCGGCAGGTTCTTCTCCGCCATGATGCTCCTTTCCTCTATACCCCGTGAGGGTATCTTAGCGCGAGTATATACCCCTTATGGGTATTGTCAATCCCACGACGCGCGAGCGGCGGGGCGCGCGGTGCTTGGCGGGCGGCGCAGGCGCAAGGCGCAAACCGGCCGTCATGCGAAGGACACCGCGCGGCAGCCTCTCAGTCGGCCGTGAACCGCTACACTGGAGACGTGCAGAAACGCGAGGGAGGAGTAGCCGATGTGCCGCCGTTTCATACCCGTCGACCGCGACGAAGTCGCGCGTATCGCCGCGGAGATCGAGCGCGACCTGGCCGATCACGCCGACGAGCTGGAATCGCTCGATCCGCTGGAGTCTTTCGAGGCGTACCTATCCGCGCCCGCGGGCGACGCTGCGCGGGCCTCCCGCGCGCAGGGAGCGCGCTGTGATGCGGCGACGCAGCTGTCGCTGTTCGACAACAGGCCCACCGCCCCGCCGGCTTCCGCGCCCCCGCCGCGCGCCGAGGCGCTCCCCTCGTCAGTGGTACCGCTCATCGTGGCCACAGGGGACGGATGCGGCCTCGCGGTCGCGCATATGGCCTGGGGATACGAGGTTCCATGGAAGAACGGGCCCGTATTCAACACGCGCATCGAGACGGCGCTGAAGGGTGAGGGCAGCATGTGGTCGCCGTCCTTCGCGCGCCGCCGCTGCCTGATACCCGCCTGGGGCTTCTACGAGTCGCACGCGTCCGAGACGGTGCCGAGCGAGCGCACCGGGCGCCCCGTGAAGCGCCAGTACGCCTTCGAGCCGCTCGACGGCGCGCCGCTCTTGCTGGCGGGCATCCACGATCGCGGCCGGTTCTCGCTCGTCACCACCGAGCCGAACGACGCGGTGGCTCCCGTGCACAACCGCATGCCGCTCGCGCTGGGGCCCGGCGAGCCCGCGCTGTGGCTGCGCGGCGTCTACGCGCCGCTGCTCGACCGCGGCGCCATCGAGCTGCGTGTCGCACCCGAGCGTTAGCGAACGTCGTCTCCGCGGAGACGATGCTCATGCGACGGCGAACCTCACCCCTTGCGGCGGCCAGGCAGGCAAGCCCGACCGCGCCTCCGCCCGCCCAAATGTTTCACGTGAAACATTTGTTCGCGATAAACGTGGCTCTTGTGGCGTTCATCGCGGGCCACGCAGCGTCGGACCCGGCATGCGCCGAGCCAGCGGACGCTACTTGCCGCGCTCGGACAGGAACAGACCCGCGATGGTCAGGGCCACGCCGGCGATGACGGGCGGCGTGAGCGGATCGCCCAGCACGGCCGCCGAGGCCAGCACGGTGAGCGCGGGCACGAGGTAGATGTACAGGCTCGTCTTCACGGGCCCCAGCTCCTTCACCGCCATGTTCCACGTCACGAAGCACAGCGCGCTGGCCCCCAGGCCCAAGAACACGAGGTTGCCCCACATCTCGGGCGCGGCGAGCGAGGCCCAGTCGGGCGAGAAGCCCAAAACGGGCAGCGTCGGAAGCATGAAAGCGAGGCCCCAGGCGAACGTGCGGCGCGTGACGAGGATGCTGTCGTAGCCGAACGTCGAGAGCTTCTTCGTCACGATGGAGTACGCGGCCCACGTGCCCGCCGCGGCCAGCGCCAGCGCCACGCCCACGAGCCCGGTCTGGCCGAGGCCGCCTTCCCCCGTAAGCCCCGCCGTGCCGCCCGAGAAGCTGACCAGGCACACGCCCGCCATGGCCACCGCGAAGCCCGCGAAGAACGGCGCGCGCAGCCGCTCCTTGAGCACGACGGCCGATGCGATGCCGGTGAACAGCGGAGCCGCCGCCACGACCACGCCCACGATGGAGGCCGTGGTGAACGTGAGCGCGATGTTCTCGAGCAGGTAGTACAGCGTGACGCCGGTGGCGCCCGCCAGCATGAACCAGCGCTCCTCCTTGAACCCCCGCACGCGCAGGATGCGCGGGCGCAGCAGGGCGAGCGCGGCGAAGCCGATCATGAAGCGGAAGAACAGGATCTCGATGGGTGCGAGGTGCACGAGCAGCACCTTCGTGGACACGAACGTCACGGCCCACACGAGCACGGTGACGAGCGCCAGCACGTGCCCGCGCACCGCCGGCCGCTGCTGCGTCTGCGCGTCGTCCGCTGCCCGGACGTCTGCCGCGGCCATGTTAGCGCTCCTCGCGCGAGGCGCGCGCGGCGCTGCGGTAGCGGCCCGGCGTGACGCCGTAGAACGACTTAAACACCCGGGTCATGTGCGCCTGGTCGGAGAAGCCGACACGCGCGGCCGCCTCGGCCGGGGCATCACCGACGGCCAGCAGGTCGCGCGCGCGGTTCGCCCGCACGGCCTGCAGGTAGCGATGGGGCGTGAGGCCCGTCTCGTCGGAGAACGCGCGGATGAGGGCGAACCGCGACAGACCGGCGGCTTCGGCCAAATCCGCGAGCGTCAGCTCGGCAGCGTACGCCTCGTCGACGAGCGCCCGGGCGCGAGCCACCGCAGCGACGGCGCCCGTCGGCGCGGCGGACGCCGTCAACGCCGCCCGGCCGCCCTCGCAGCAACGCGCGGCGCGCGCCAGCAGGGCGAGCAGGGCCTCCTCTTCCTCGAGCGGGTCGGCCCCCTCGCTCCAGGCGAACGCGTACAGGCGCGCCATGCAGGCCGAAAGCGACACGTCGCGTGTGACCACCGTCTTGAAGCGATGCGGGCCCGCCACGCCGATCGCCTCGCCCACCACCTGGGAGAACAGCTCGTCGGGAACGACGATGCTGCGATACGCCAGCGGGGCCTCCCCCACGGGCTCGCAACCGTGCACCTCACCCGGCTCGAACAGCACGAAATCGTCGGGTCCCAGCACATGCTCTTCGCCGCGGCAGCGCATGCGGCGGCGGCCGCCCACCATCTGCCCGATGGTCCAGAAATCGTGGAAGTGCAGCGGGAAGGGCTGCACGATGCCCTCGAGCGTGACGAACTCCACGCCCGGACACGGCCCGAACGGCGCGATGCGCCGGTTCTCGGCTCCCATCTCGGGGTCGGCCAAACGAGCGCCCCGCACGTCGGGGCGCTCGTTCCACGCTTCGATCATCTCCATGCAAACCCTTTCGTCCAAGCAGGAAACGATACCACGAACCCGCACGGCCCGCTTGAACGAAATTGCGGGCGGGACGCCGCGACCGGCGGGACGCCCCGAGCTCGCAAGTGCCAAACCCGTACAAATGTTTCACGTGAAACATTCCCGCGGCGATGGGGCTATGGCGCCGCAACGGCGATGGCGCGCCGCTGCGGTCGCCGCTCCCCGTTCTCGCTGCGGGGCGCTACCGCCGCTCGAGCAGATCACCGCACGTGGAGATCACCGCCACCTCGAAGGGCACGTCCTTGCCGCTGCGCTCGAGGGCCGTGCGCGCAGCGTGCTCAAGCCCGCCGCAGCACGGAACCTCCATGCGCGCCACGGTGACCGAGGCGATGTCGTTGCCCGCGAAGACAGCCTCGAGCTTCTGGCTGTAGTCGACGGCATCCAGCTTCGGGCAGCCGACGAGGACGACCCGCCCGCGCAAAAAGTCGCGATGGAAGTCGGCGTAGGCGAACGCCGTGCAGTCGGCGGCGATCAGCACGTGCGCGCCTTGGAAGCACGACGCCCGAACGGGGGCGAGCTTGATCTCCACCGGCCACGTCGTCAGCTCGGAGGGGCGCGGCGCATCGCGGCCGGCCGCGTTCAGCGAGCCCGCGGCGATCTCGGCAGCCCCGTCGGTGGCTCGATCGCGCGCCGCGAGCACGGCCGCCTCGTCGTAGGCTTCGGCCTCGCGCTCGACGAAGGCGATGGCGCCGGTCGGGCACGCGGGCAGGCAGTCGCCCAACCCGTCGCAGTAGTCGTCCCGCAACAGGCGGGCCTTGCCGGCCACCAGGCCGATCGCGCCCTCGTGGCACGCCGAAACGCACAGGCCGCAGCCGGTGCACGCCACCTCGTCGATCTCGATGATCTTCCGTTTCATACTGTTCCTCCCGCATGCATCCTCGACGTACACCCGCGTACGTTCTCGCCAATTTGCCCGGGAGCATAGCACGTCGCGTCGACAGCCCTCGTTGGAAATCCAACAAGCGAGAATTTCCCTCGCTTTACCCTTGACACGCCTCGCCTCCTCCGTATACTTATGAACAGTTGATCATATGTTGAGAGGTTGACAGGATGAAGCAAAACCAGAGCACAACCGCGACGACGCCCGACGATGGCTCCGCCCCGGCGGAGAGTGCGCACGACAACGGCTGCTCGTGCGGCTGCGCTGAACATGCAGGCGCGTCCGAACCAGGATCCGAGAGCATGCCCGACGAAGAGTTGCTGTACGACTTGGCCGACCTGTTCAAGGTGTTCGGCGACACGACGCGCATCAAGATGCTGTACGCGCTCATGGGCCAGAAGCTGTGCGTCGCCGACCTCGCTGAGCTCATCGGCGCCACGCAAAGCGCCGTGTCTCATCAGCTGCGCACGCTCAAGCAGGCCCGCCTCGTCAAGTTCCAGCGCGACGGCAAGAACGTCATCTACTCGCTGTCTGACGATCACGTGTACACCATGCTCGCCCAGGGCATGACCCACATCTGCGAATAGAGAACGATCGATGCGTACAGATGTTTCACGTGAAACATCTCGCTCGGAGACGGAATCAGGGATAGCGCCGCTCGCGGCGCACGTGAAAGGACGAACTATGCGCAAAGCCTTCAAGCTCCAAGACCTCGACTGCGCGAACTGCGCGGCCAAGATGGAGAACGCCATCTCGAACATCGACGGCGTAAAAAGCGCCACGGTCAGCTTCATGACGCAGAAGCTCGTGCTGGAAGCCGACGACGACCGCTTCGAGGCGGTGCTCGACGAGGCCGAGCGCGCGTGCCGCAAGATCGAGCCGGACTGCGTCATCCTGCGCTAACCGCCCGCTGACAATCGAAGCGTCGTCCTGCAAGACCGCGAACGGATGTTTCACGTGAAACAGTCCGACGCTGCGGCGCGCCCTTTCCCGAACCATACGAAAAACAAGGTTGGAGATCATGAACAAGAAACAGAAACGCACGAGGAACCGCATCGTCCTCGCCATCGCGCTGTTCGTCGTCGTGTACGTCGTGGCGGAGCTGCTTCCGCTGTCGACGTGGCTCGGTAGCGAGACGACTGCGCTGTGGGTGGAGTTCGCGCTGTTCCTTGTCCCCTACCTCATCGCCGGCTACGACGTGCTGCTGCGCGCGGCGAAGAACATCGGCCACGGCCAGGTGTTCGACGAGAACTTCCTCATGAGCGTGGCCACCATCGGCGCCTTCGCGCTGGTGCTGTTCCCCGACAGCGACCCGCACATGGCCGAAGGCGCGGCCGTTATGCTGTTCTACCAGGTGGGCGAGCTGTTCCAAAGCTACGCCGTGGGTAAATCGCGCAAGTCCATCGCCGACATGATGGACATCGCGCCCGACTTCGCCAACGTGGAGCGCGACGGGCGGCTCGTGCAGGTGGACCCCTACGAGGTGGCCGTGGGCGACGAGATCGTCGTCAAAGCCGGCGAGCGCGTCCCGCTCGACGGCGTGGTGGTGAGCGGCACGTCGCAGCTCGACACCGCGGCCCTCACCGGCGAGTCGGTGCCGCGCGAGGTGCGCGAAGGCGATGAGATCATCTCGGGCTGCGTCAACATGACCGGCCTCATCACCGTGCGCGCGACCAAGCCCTTCGGCGAGTCCACCGTGAGTCGCATCCTCGAGCTCGTGGAGAACGCAGCCGAGAAGAAGGCCAAGACCGAGAACTTCATCACCCGCTTCGCGCGCTACTACACCCCGGCGGTCGTCGGCATCGCGGTGCTGCTGGCCGTCGTGCCGCCGCTCGTGCTGGGCCAGAGCTGGTCCGACTGGGTGCAGCGCGGGCTGATCTTCCTCGTGGTGTCGTGCCCCTGCGCGCTCGTCATCAGTGTGCCCTTATCGTTCTTCGGCGGAATCGGCGGCGCCTCGCGCCTCGGCATCCTCGTAAAGGGCAGCAACTACCTGGAGACGCTCGCCGGCACCGAGACGGTCGTGTTCGACAAGACCGGCACGCTCACCGACGGCTCGTTCAACGTGGTTGCCGTGCACCCCGCCTCCGGCATCGACCCCGACCGGCTGCTGTCCATCGCGGCGCACGCCGAGGCGTACTCGAACCACCCGATCGCCCTGTCGGTTCGCGCGGCCTACTCGGGCCCCCTCGATCAGCAGCGCATCGACGACGTGCAGGAGCAGAGCGGCCACGGCGTGCGGGCGCGCATCGACGAGCACGTGGTGCTCGTAGGCAACGACAAGCTCATGAGCGAGTGCGGCGTGGGCTGCCGCGACTGCGAGCTGACCGGCACCATCCTGCACGTGTCGCTCGACGGCGACTACATCGGCCACATCGTCATCGCCGACGTCGTGAAGCCCGACGCGGCCGAGGCCGTCGCCGCCTTGCGCGCGGCCGGCGTGAAGAAGACCGTCATGCTGACGGGCGACCGCGCCGACGTGGCCGCCGCCGTGGCGAAGGAGCTGGGCATCGACGAGTTCCGCGCGCAGCTTCTGCCCCAGGACAAGGTGGCGGAAGTGGAGAAGCTCCTCGAGGAGACGCACGAGAGGGGCGCCGGGAAGGGCAAGCTGGCGTTCGTGGGCGACGGCATCAACGACGCGCCCGTGCTCACCCGCGCCGACATCGGCATCGCCATGGGCGCGATGGGCTCGGACGCGGCCATCGAGGCGGCCGACGTCGTGCTCATGGACGACAAGCCGTCCAACATCGCGCGGGCGATCGGCATCGCCCGCAAGACCATGGGCATCGTGTGGCAGAACATCGTGTTCGCCCTCGGCGTGAAGTTCCTCGTGCTGATCCTGGCGGCGGTGGGCATCGCCAACATGTGGCTGGCCGTGTTCGCCGACGTGGGCGTGGCCGTGATCGCCATCCTCAACGCCATGCGCGCCATGAACGTGAGAAAGTAGCGGGCCACAAGGGTCCGGCTGTTGATAAACCGCTGCGATGCCGCCCAGGGGCGGCATCGCACGTTTGGCCAGACGGGAACGCTAGCCTGGCGTTTTCGCCAGGCGGCAGCCAGCTTGGGAAGTCGGCGCTGCAGGGTGTGATTTGCAGTGGCGCAAGAAGTCGGAACGATACTTCCTTCGCCCTTCGATACAGGGCGAAGTTTGCTCTTGACACTCATTGCGGTATATATGTCGGATGCATCCCACTCTGCGCACGGTAACATCGCGCCGATGAGTCGGCAACGGTTGCGCGACTGCTCGCGAACCAAGATCGCGCTGCGTCCGCTCTTTGTTAGGCTGATCCGCATGGACACGCGAAAAACAACTGAAACACCCGCCGATCGGCCCATCCGCCCGAAAACGCGACAGGCGCTCATGATCGCGCGCTGGAGCATCGCTCTCGTCTGGGCTGGAGCGGTCGTTGTTTTGTGGCCTGCCATTCCCCGCCTGTTCGCCACCTTCCTGCTGACGTTCCTCTTGACGAACGCGCTGTGGCAGCATGTGCCCCTCAAGCGCGCCTGCATCATGGCGTTCGCGCTCACAGGCTTAGCCGCCATCATCGGCGAACTCGCGCTGGGCACTTCCGACTTCGCCGCAGTGCCGGTACTTTGGCTCGTGGACGCCCTGGGAGCGCTCATCGGCGCGCTCGTTTCCTACATCGCAATGCCGCTCGTCGACCGGGTCTTCAACCCGCAGCGCTAGACGCGCTCCTTCGACATCCGTATCGGGCGCAAGAGCGAACCTCCCTGCCTGCCCCATTCCGAAGATCTTGCCTTCAGCTGTTCCTTGTCTGCGCGGCCACGCTTTTTCTGCTACCGTGTTCGCAAACGTCCGCAGGAGAAGGAGCCGAGCACATGCGCATACTCATCGTGGAAGACGACGCAGCAATCGTGGCCAGCTTGACCGACCTCTTGCATCGGGAGGGATACGAAACGGAGCATGCCGACGGACAAGGCGCAGCCGCGACGCTCTTGACGAGCGCACGGTTTGACCTCGCGCTCGTCGACGTATCACTCGCGCAGGGCAACGGGTTCGCCGTGTGCGCGGCAGCGAAGGCGGTCGAACCCGCGCCGGCCGTGATATTCCTTACGGCCTCGGACGACGAATACAGCACCGTGGCCGGCCTCGATATGGGCGCCGACGACTACATCGCCAAACCCTTCCGCGCCCGCGAGCTGCTCTCGCGCATCAAGAGCGTCCTGCGCCGCACATCGGGATCGTCTGCGACCCTGCACCTGGGAGACGTGGAAGTGGATCCAACGGCCGCCGTCGTGCGCAAAGCGGGACGCGAGGTGCAGCTGACCGCGTTGGAGTATCGGCTGCTTCTGCTGTTCGCGCAGAGCCAGGGTCGTCTGGTCACGCGCGAGCATGTGCGCAACGCCATCTGGGACAGCGCCGGCGAGTATGTGAGTGACAACACGTTAAACGTGTACGTGAAGCGCCTGCGCGACAAGATCGAGGACGACCCGGCCGACCCCAAGCTCGTGCTCACGATGCGCGGCTTGGGATACAAGGCGGGCCCCGTCGAGGAAGGAGGCGCACGATGAGCCTTCTGCGCAATCGCTCCTTCGCGGTGGAGCTCGCCGTGCTGGCGGCTGCGCTCGGCGTCGTTGACGCGCTCGCATGGGCACTCGCCGGGCCGGGCGCGGGGCTTGCGGCGCTGACGTCCCTCGCCCTTGCCTGCGCCCTCTTCGCCGCATTTTCAACCCGGCGCTACCGCGAGATTGCGCGCCTGGCCGCCGAGGTGGACGAGGTGCTGCACGGCGGCCGGCGCATCGATTTCGCGGACTACCGCGAGGGAGACGTGGCCGTGCTCAAGAACGAGCTGGCGAAGATGACGGCCGCGCTCGCGGGGGCCACCGAGCGCCTCGGGAAGGAGAAGGCCGCGCTCGCCGATGCGCTCGCCGACGTGTCGCACCAGATAAGAACGCCGCTCACGGCGATCGGCCTCCTGGTGCCCGCCATCGAGGACGCTGCGGGCCACGCCGAGCGCACGCGCGCCCTGCGCGAGCTAGAGACGCTCGTGGAGCGTGTGGGGTGGCTCGTGACCACGCTCCTCAAACTGGCGAAGGCCGACGCCGGGGCCATCCGCGTGCAGGCCGCGCCCGTGGACGTGGAGCGCCTCGTACGCGACGCGCTCGCTCCGCTAGCAGGCGCGTTCGACCTACGCGGCGTGGCCTGCGAGGTGGACGTGGCGCCGGGGGCGTCGTTCACGGGGGATGCCGCCTGGTCGGCCGAGGCGCTTGGCAACGTGCTGAAGAACTGTCTGGAGCACACGCCCGCCGGCGGCACGGTGCGCCTGAGCGCCTCGGAGGACGCGGTGGCGCTCAGGCTGCGCGTGACCGACACGGGCCCCGGCATCACACCCGAGGACGTGCCGCACCTGTTCGAACGCTTCTACCGCGGGGCAGGCTCCGAGGGCTTCGGTATCGGACTCTCTCTCGCCCGTTCGCTTGTCGCCGCGCAAGGCGGCACGCTGCGCGCCGGAAACGACCGTGCGACCGGCGGCGCGCAGTTCGACTTCACGTTTCCCAAGATGGTGGTATAACGCGCGGAACTTCAGCGAGGTTCAAGATGACAATTTCGTAATGCGGGTTTCATGCCGGTGCAACCGCGCGATGGGACACTGTCCGTAGAGGCTCAAGCGAGAAAGGCAGAAACCTATGGACATCCTCACGGTCGAGCATCTGACGAAGGTGTACGGGCAGGGCGCGACGGCGCTCAAGGCGCTCGACAACGTATCGCTCTCCATTGCCCAGGGCGAATTCGCGGCCATCGTGGGCTCGTCGGGTTCCGGCAAGTCGACGCTGCTGCACCTCATGGGCGGCGTCGACCGCCCCACGTCGGGCACCGTGCGCCTGGCCGGCGCCGATGTGTATGCGCGCTCCGACGAGGAGCTCGCGGTGCTTCGACGGCGCGAAGTGGGACTGGTCTACCAGTTCTACAATCTCATTCCCGTGCTCAACGTGGTGGAGAACATGACGCTACCCGTGCTCATGGACGGCCGACCTGTCAACGAGGAGCGCTTGCGCACGCTGCTCGACGGCCTGGGGCTGCGCGGCCATGAGGGCTTTCTGCCCAACCAGCTCTCCGGCGGCCAGCAGCAGCGCGTGGCCATCGGGCGCGCGCTCATGAACGCGCCTGCCGTGGTGCTCGCCGACGAGCCCACCGGCAACCTCGACTCGCGCAACTCTCTTGAGATCATGGCGCTTCTGCGCGATTCGAACCGCCATTTCAACCAAACGCTCGTCGTCATCACCCATGATGAGGACATCGCCTGCACGGCCGATCGCGTGATCGCCATCGAGGACGGGTGCGTCGCCTCCGACGAGAGGCGGCGCTAGCATGGGCATCTTCACGCGCTTCACACTGCGGTCGCTCGCCAGAAACCGCGTGCGCACCGCCGTCACCGTGGCGGGCATCGCGCTTTCCACAGCGCTTATGACCGCCGTGCTAACAAGCGTCGGCAGCATGCAGGCGGCGCTCTTGGAGCGCACCGTTGCTGACGAGGGATCGTGGCACATCTTCACCACCGATGTATCCGACGAGGCGCTGAACGCACTTGAAGCCGACGGTCGGACAAGCGACATCGCGACGTTCGAAGAGCTGGGCTCAGCCAGACTCTCGGAGGTGGAGTCGTACACCTACGGCGAGTTCGTGGCGGTGCGCACGCTGCCCGAGGAGGCAAAAGGTTCGTTCAATCCGGACAACCAGCCGCTCGCCATCATGCCCGAACTCGTGGAAGGGCGCATGCCCGAAGCGGCGGACGAGATCGTACTTCCAGACTACGCGCGCGGCGCAGAGCTGGGCGCTGACGGCGAAGGCGGAGCGCGGACAAGCGGACCTCTTGCCGTGGGAAGCATGCTCTCGCTCGATCTGGGAACACGCCTGTACGATAACGGAAGCGGCGAGCCCGTCGTGTTGAGCAGCGTCGACGAATGGCTACACTCCGTCGAACAGGGCACCGGCACGGTGAACGAAGAACTGGGCGACGTGTCCGAGCGGACGTACCGGGTGGTGGGATTCTACGAACGCCAGTCTCCTTTCACGGGCAACAATTTCACCGCAGCGTACTCCTCTATCGTGGCGCTCACGACCCCTGACGAAACAGAAGGTGCACTCACGGGCGCCTACGTGCGCACGCAGGGCATCGGCAGCCTGGAGGACATGCAGGCGCTCATGGTCGAGGCCACCGGCGTGGAAAACGATGCCTCGACGCATTTCCACACGAACATCTTTCGCTATCTCGGCGTATCAGATGACCGGCCCATCTGGGGGACGCTCTGGTCCATCGCGGCCGTACTCGCGCTCGTGATCGTCGTGGCATCGGTGTCGCTCATCTACAACGCCTTCGCCATCTCGGTGGCGGAACGCACGCGCCAGTTCGGTCTCCTTGCTTCACTCGGAGCGTCGAAACGACAGCTTAGGCGCACGGTGGTGACCGAGGCGCTCGTGCTGGGGATCGTGGGCGTGCCGCTGGGGCTCGCGCTCGGCGTGGCTGGGACAGCTGGTGCTTTCGCCGTGTCGCAGGAAGCGTTCGTTTCGATCGTCGGCTCCGGAAGCGGCGTACCCGTGCAGGTGGACCCGCTTATGCTGGCCGCCGCCGCGGCGCTCTCGTTCGCAACGCTCGCGGTCAGTGCCTGGGTACCGGCCCTACGAGCAAGCCGCGTATCAGCCGTCGATGCCATCCGCCAGACGCAGGACGTGCGCCTGTCCAAACACGCCATACGCAGCTCGGCTGCAGGAGCATCGTCTGGAAATCTCGTCAAACTCGGTTTCGCTGGCCGGATCTTCGGCGTGCCGGGCTTCGTGGCGCACCGCAACCTCTCCCGCTCGGCATCCCGCGGACGCACCGTGGTCGCTTCCCTTGCCGTGAGCGTCGTGCTTATCGTTGCCACCGGCAGCCTGGCGGCCGCGATGTCCCCCATTGCCGACCGCGCGGGCCGCGGCGGTGCGGCAAGCGAAGCCGACATCATCGTATCTGCCCATGTCGAGCCGACAGCCACCGGCATGGTCGACGATCTGTCGGATCACGGTGAAGACCTCGATCGATTCCTTGACGAGACGCGCAGTATCGAGGGACTCGAGTTCCTCGGCTCAACGCGGCAAGGTCAAGCTGAGGGCATCATCCCCGCCACCATGATCACGCCCGAGGCGAAAGGCGTGCGCGAGCGCATCGATGCCGAGCGCAACGCAGATTTCGTGCCCCCGAGTTTCGGCGAGCAAGGCGACTATTACGGCTCTGTATCGCTGTTCTACCTCGATGACGCTTCCTGGCGCGCACTCGTGGCCGAGCTCGGTCTTGACGAAATCGAGTACACCAACCCGGACAACGTGCGCGCTCTCGGACTCAACACGTTTCAGGAGACGCTCATGGATGGGACCTACGTGTCGGCCGTGCCGTTCGCGAGCACGGGAAGCATCGACCTTTACGCCATCGACCGCCCCGAAGGATTCGCTTTCATGGGCATTCTCGACAGCGCCGAAGGACCGCTCGTATCCTACATGAACGTGGTGGATCCTAAAGCTCCTGCGCAGACGGTTCCGCTCGATGATGTTGCGACGCCGATCCCGATCGAGGTAGGCGCGCTCGCAGATGAGGAGCCAGACGCTCTCGGCGCCGTCGGTGCAAGCGGACAGTTCCCCGCGCTCATCCTGCCCGAAAGCGCTGCAGCATTCAATGGCGACTACCAGACCAGCCCATTCACGTACTCGTTCGCGGGCTTCTCGTTCAAGGCCTCCGATCACGCGAAGGCCGCCGAAGAGCTGAAGAAGATGGCTGCAGGCTTCGAAGGCGTCTCCATCAACGTGAGCGACCTCGCAGAGAGCGCCCGCCAGGACCGCCTCGTGATGCAGGCCGTGCAACTGTTCGTGATGTGCTTCTCCATCATCATGGCCCTCATTGCAGTGGCGAACGTGTTCAACACGCTGGCGAACAGCATCATCCTGCGTACGCGGGAGTTCGCGGTGCTGAAGTCGGTGGGTATGGGCAACCGCGCGTTCGCCCGGATGCTCACCTATGAATGTGTAAGTTATGCCGTGCGGGGTCTGCTTATCGGCCTTGCGGCGGCTGCGGCGGTAGCATGGGCGCTACATCAGGCGACCGCGATGACGTTCGCGGGCACGACGTTCTCGCTACCATGGTCCTACGTCGGAGCCGCAGTGGGCGTAGTGCTCGCGGTGCTGGCGCTCAGCGTTGCCTACGCGCTCGCTCGTGCTCGCGCCGGCAGCATCGTGGAGGCCCTGCGCGACGACGCAATCTAGGGGTTCTTCATGAGCAAAAAAGATGGTCGGGACGCATGAGGAAGGGGCCTGGCGCCCCTTCCTCGCATGGTGGGTAGACTCGGCTGCCGGCTTAGATTCGGCTGTTCCTCGCGGTTTTAACGATGGAGTCGACTGCGTCGATGACGAGCGCAACCACAATGAAGCCGCAGAACGCCACCTGCACATTCGACACCGCCCAAAGAACCGGCCCCTCCAACGCGAGGCCCGATGACTGCATCGCCTGAACGATTGCTTGAGCGTCAACCAGATGGAAATTCGTTAGCCAGAAGACG
Source organism: Enteroscipio rubneri (assembly GCF_963929405.1). Lineage (NCBI taxonomy): Bacteria > Bacillati > Actinomycetota > Coriobacteriia > Eggerthellales > Eggerthellaceae > Enteroscipio > Enteroscipio rubneri. The sequence continues at coordinate 782,643 of NZ_CAWVIN010000002.1, forward strand.
GCGAGCACTGCGACCACAAGATCGCTGACGAGCGTGACCGCCAGCAGGCGCTTCGTGTAACGGCCTTCCACCAACTTGAAGCTTTCGGCGCCGACGCACACGACCGTCCAAGCTATGATGACCCACGCCGACGCACGGATGGCCTCGGCGTTGAAGGGTTCGAGCCGCATACCGTCACTGCGGTGGCTGAGCGCGTTCAATACATCGGGGAACAGCAAGAGCACGACGGCACCGACGATAGAGAATACGATGCCGACAACTGCATCGCCACGCGCAGGGTTTCTCGTCTCGCGCGGCACGGGCGGCAGATCGTCGAGCGAGCCCATCACCTCAACGTCGATGCCGCGGTGCGAGAAGAAGGCGAACAACGCGGTGACAAACGCGAAAGCGAAGACGAGCGCTGCGATGAGCGAGCCGATCCCTTCGAGCACGCCGCCGAGAACGCCCCCCTGCGTGCCCGTCGCGAGAGACAGCGCGCCGGCTACGAGCATGCCGCCGGCCACGCAAGCGAGCACGATCTTCAGCACGTAGAGATACTGCGCGTAGTACGGCTGGCCGATGAGGCACGCGTTCTCGTCGGCGGTGTACTTGCGAACCATCTCGCCCGGAGTTCCAAGCTCGGTGAGCACGACGCGCACATCCTTCTGTGCAGGCGGCATGCTTCCGCAACGCTCCTCGAGCATGTCGGAGATGAGCGTGCGCAGTTCTTCAGCCACGTCGTCGCGCTGCTTCGCAGGCAGGTGCCGCGTGACGGCGTACAGGTAGCGCTCGATCATATCGTTATCTCGGATCGTCATTGCACTCCACCTCCGTTACCGTCACTATCATCGCTACAGCAGGAAACGCTGCCAGGACGATCACTTTCATCAGCGTGCCCGTAACCGCTTCCGCCGGCATCCTCGCCGCCGGAGCCGTCTACGGCGACGCGCAGCAAGGCATTCACGCCGCCGCACAGAACCTGCCATTGCTCCTCGACCTCGCTCAGCACGCGCAGGCCCTCGGACGTGGTACGGTAGTACTTTCGCGGTTTCGATCCACCGTGGTCCCACTTGCTTTCTAACAGCCCCTGCGACTCGAGTCGCCGCATGAGCGGGTATAACGTGTTAGCCTCGATGGGTATGCCGTGGTCGGCGAGCGACTTCACCAGCGCGTATCCGTACGCGGGCTCGCGCAGCCGACTGAGCACCAGCATCACGAGCGTGCCGCGACGAAGCTCCAGCACCATGCTCGACACGATGTCGTCACGATCCATGCATCCCTCTCCCTTCTCGCTTAGTGTGTGTCGCACACTATACCATAGATTGCACATTAGCGTGCGACGCACAGTAAAAGGTTCGCAGATTGGCGATTGCGATGCGATCGCATGATCCTTTCGTTTGTGCGCGCTGTTGGATGTCGGCAACTTGGATTCGGGGAACCGTACCTTCCGGATAAGAGAAGCCCCAGGTAGGCAACCATGCCTTTCGAAAGAGAAAAACTGTGCTGAGCGAACAGATCGCATAGGCGAAAAAACCGTGCAGCTTCCTAGCCGCGCGTTTCTCCTACAGTTCATCCGGTATACTCGCCCCAGCGAAAAAGACCGATGACAGGAGGCGGGGATGGCCCGCATGACCGACGAGGAGTTCGAGACCGTGGTCGAGGAGGCTCTCGCGAACATACCCGAGCGGTTCCTCCGGGCACTCGATAACGTGGCGATTGTGGTAGAGAGCGAACCCGATGATTACCACTTCGACATTCTGGACGAGCCCGGCTGTCGAGGCGCATCGGTGCGCAAGGACGAACTCTTGGGCCTGTACGACGGCGTGTCCCTCCCCGACCGCGCCGACGGCTGCGAAGGCGACCTGCCCGATGTGATCACCGTATTCAAAGGACCGCACGAGCGCTGCTTCTGCTCGCGCGCGGAGCTGGTGGATGAGGTCGGCAAGACGGTGGTGCACGAGATAGGCCACTACTTCGGCATCGACGATGCGCGCCTGCACGAAATGGGCTACTGAACCTTCCTTTTTGGTCGCTCGTCGTTTACAACGGCTGCTCCACGTCTGCGACGAGGACGCATCTTGAGCGAAGGCGCTTGAGCGATCGCCACACCGACTAGGATGGCGAGCACGCCTACCACCTGCACAACGTCGACGGTTTCCCCCAGAACGACAAGCGACACGAAGATGCCGCACGGAAGCTCCGAAGCGGCGAGGATTGTGGATACGCCCACCGGCAGTTTCGGCGTGCCGATACCGAACAAGAGCACGGGAACGAACAGCACCGTCACTGCCAGCAGAACGCCATAGCCCGCAATGCCCTCGAAAAGCACGCCGGAAGGGAAATAGCCCGGACACACAGCCATGCCAACCAGGAGCGACCCGCAGCAAATGAAGAATCCGCGCTGAAAGGCCGGCATGTCGTTCTCGACATGGCCCGACAGGTACATAAACACTGCGCACGTCACCGCCGAGAGCAGCCCGCACACGATGCCGATCGGATCGAACGACGCAAAGTCCACGTCAGCCGAGAGAAGCCCGCTCGCCAGTACGGTACCCGCCATGATGACGGCCGCGGCGCCCACCTGAGCAGCTTGAGGCGGTTTGCGTGTGACAACCACCTGAATGACGATGCCGATCCAGGTGAATTGAAACAAAAGCGTGATGGCTACAGCCACCGGCAGCTTCGAGAGAGCGATGCTGTACAGCACGCCTGTGATGCAGGTGGCGACGCCGGTTCCCATGAGCTTGAACAACTTGCGGGCATTCATGTGCGCCGCGCTTCGGTTGCGCGCCGCCTCGCCGACGAACGCGAGGCCGAACAGGAGCGTGCCAAACAGCGCCTGGCTCATGACCGTCTGAGGCCATGTGAAACCGGCGGCGAACGCGCTCTTCGCCACCGTGCCCATGGCGCCGTAGCTGGCGCCACCCAAAAAGACGGCGAGTGCATATTTCAGCAGCGGAGAATGCATGCCGACGATGGTAGCACAGGGCCGTACCGCAGGCATGGAGAACTCGCACTACAACAACGCGATCTCCTGTTCGATGGCCTGAATATCGGCATGCGGCGAAGTAAGCGCACGATAGAGGCGAGCAACTTCCTCCCTTAGGTCGAGTTCGCGCTGATCGCTCAAAACGAGAAAGGCCACCTGTAAGTAGAGATTCAGCTCTTTTGCGCTTTCGAGCCGACTCGGATCGCAGCTTTCCGTGCATGCGGCCCGATCATGCGCAAGAGCATAGAGCATGCCCTTTGTCACGCGTCGCATGCGCGTGAAACTGGTTTTGCGTTCGCGATGCGCCTGGTATTGAGGCAGGAACAATGCGACCGCCACCGCCGAGATCTCGGCGAAAGCCGTGAACCATTCAGGGAGCGAAACCGGGTCCATAGCAGCGTCTCCTTTCCTTATCAAGCTTGACTGTACTCCAGCGCAACCTTGCCGGACACGCACTATGTGCTTCTTGTTGAGAGGCGCTTCCCTACCCGTTGCCCGTCCAAGCGCCGAAGGCGGACGGTGCCGGCCACGCTTCCACGTTTTCTGCAAATTATCGAGCTCACAACCATATCATCGGGAGAAACCTGCGCCATCCGGTATAATTTCCCCCAGAACATCACCGAGCACGAGGAGGTCCCCGCATGGATTCCAACAAGCGCCCTGAAGACATGGAGCGAATCACCACGCCCGAGCTGGCGAGCGCGTTCATCGACGAGCAGGTGGAAGCCGTGCGCGCCCAGGTGGGCGACCAAAAGGTGCTGCTGGCGCTGTCCGGCGGCGTGGACTCGTCCGTGGTGGCGGCGCTCTTGATCAAGGCTATCGGCAAGCAGCTCATCTGCGTGCACGTGAACCACGGCCTCATGCGCAAAGGCGAGAGCGAACAGGTGGTGGACGTGTTCCAGAACCAGCTCGACGCGAACCTCGTGTACGTCGACGCCTCCGAGCGCTTCCTCGATCTGCTCGACGGCGTGGCCGAGCCCGAGGCGAAGCGCAAGATCATCGGCGCCGAGTTCATCCGCGTGTTCGAGGAGGAGGCCCGCAAGGTGGGCGACGAGGTGAGCTTCCTCGCGCAGGGCACCATCTACCCCGACATCCTGGAGTCCGACGGCGTGAAGGCGCACCACAACGTGGGCGGTCTGCCCGACGATCTGCAGTTCGAGCTGTGCGAGCCCGTGAAGCTGCTGTACAAGGACGAGGTGCGCGTCATCGGCCGCGAGCTCGGGCTGCCCGAGGGCATGGTCGAGCGCCAGCCGTTCCCGGGCCCGGGCCTGGGCGTGCGCTGCCTCGGCTCCATCACGCGCGACCGCCTCGAGGCGCTGCGCGAAGCCGACGCCATCCTGCGCGACGAGTTCGCCGCGGCCGGCCTCGAGGGCAAGGTCTGGCAGTACTTCGTGAGCGTCCCCGACTTCCGCGCCACCGGCGTCCGCGACGGCGTCCGCGCGTTCGAGTGGCCCGCCATCATCCGCGCGGTGAACACGGTGGATGCCATGACCGCCGAGGTCCCCGAGCTGGATTGGGCGCTGCTCAAGAAGATCACCGCGAGGATCCTCGCCGAAGTCCCCGGCATCTGCAGGGTGGTCTACGACCTCACGCCGAAGCCGATCGGGACGATTGAGTGGGAATAGTACTGGAACATTTGTTCGTGTTTTTCATACGGTTTCTTACGGTTCCGATGGCGACTGATGTCGACATTTCGGAACCGCCGCACCTGCAAGCCGCATGACCCCGCAATTAAGCATAAAACCCAAAAGGCTCCTCGGAATCATCGAGGAGCCTTTTCGTTTCCGCAGGTAGATGTATGGTAGGATGCCACCCCATGGCAAATGGGCATGCGTCGAACGAGCCCGAAACGACTCGAACGGAACCGAAAATAGCCGACGCGAACCGAAAAACCCGCAAGCCGACGAGAGGCAGTGATGGCGGGTGGCTTGCAGGTGCCGTCGAAAAACCGGGGGAACTCAAACGAAACTCACCCGGAAAAACGAAACTCAAGAATGATACTTGCCCCTGGTGGAGAACTTGCGAGTGTCACTCTTGCAAACTCACGCGTGCGGGGAAATTTCGCTTTCACTCCTCCCGAGTAGTAACGCGAGGCTTGCGGGCCCCTGGCGCGCTCAGCCGTCGTTTTACTCGGAGGGACGACTCCTCGTCAAGTGGGAATAGAGCTTCTCGAAAGAATCGGCGGAGACACAGTGCTCCAGGCGGCAGGCATCTCTGGATGCTTCGTCGGCGTCGACCCCGGCGTCGCGCAGCAGCCCCTCGAAGAAACGATGCCTCGCACTCGTCGCCTCAGCGATAGCCCTCCCCTCCGACGTGAAGCCAACGTCATGGTCGACGACCTCGACAAGGCCCGCCTCCGATAGCTTCACGAGGGCCTTGGAGACGCTCGCCCTCGAGACGCCCAAGTGCCTCGCGATGTCGACGTTGCGGCATCGCCCATGCGAAGAGCGGATCTCCAGGATCGCCCTGAGGTAGTTCTCGGCGGATTCGCGCGACCGGGACGGCTTGTTCCAAGGGCGGGTGCTTTCCTTCTTTTCCATCTTAGGTATGAAGGGGCTAGTCTTTTCGCGCGACTGCCACGCAGGAGGTGAGGCCGATCCGCCGCCAGCTCACGCTGCCGAACCACGTGCCGAGGATCTCCCGCATCTCGCCCTCGGAGTAGATGCGCACGTCCCCCTCGGCGGAGTGCGGCATCCACGCGTTCATGACGGCGCGCGCGGGCGCCGGCTGCCAGACGTCGCCGACCACGAAGGTGCCGCCCGGTCGCAGCGCGCGCCACACCTGGAACGCCGCCAGCGCCGGATCGGGGTAATGGTGGAACGAGTCGTTGCAGTACGCCGCATCGAAGGAACCGTCATGGAAGGGGAGGTGCTCCGCGTCGCCCACGACCACCTCCGCCCTCCCGCCGAGGCGCTCGGCCGCACGCTCTGCCATGTTCGCCGAAAGGTCGACCCCCACGAGGGCGCAGCCCGGGATCTCGTCGAGGACGATTTCGGCAAGGGCCCCGGTCCCGCACCCCAGGTCCAGCACGCGTGGCGAGTCGACGCCGCCGCACGCCCGGACGACCTCGCCCGCCACGATGCGGTAGAGCCCCCGCGCATGGTCCCCCTGCATTCCGGCGTCATAGGTCTTCGCCTGGGCGTCGAACGCGGCCCTCGACCGCGCCTTCAACTCGTCTGTGTTCTTCCGTTCCATGTCGCTCCCTTCTATTGAGCATTGTTCAATATCTACTCACAAGAAAAGCCCCAACCGGAATTGGGGCGGTTCTCTAATCTGCCTTCACACTCGACCTGAACTCGGCGACCAGGGCGGCGAAGTAGCGCTTGGCGGTTTTCACGGCGCCCTCGTCCGGCATGCCGGGCCCCGAAGCGAGCCCGATGCACCCGTACGCCATGAGGGCGGCGAGCCCGTCCGCGTCGCCCCGGGGGCCGCCCCTGAGCAGCGCGTCGAGCTCGAGCGCCGCGCGGAGATGGGGCTGCACCGCCTCGCACATGCCCAGCGAGAGCCTGTCGTGGAGCGTGCCGTTGCCCTCCGCGTGGAAGAAGTCGGCGTAGTCGAACGCGCCGGGGTCGGACCCTGCCTCGATTGCTCGGTCGAGCTTCTCGTCGAGCGAGAGGCACCGGTCGTCGAGGATCGCGATGATGCCCTCGGCGCAACGCCGCGAGTACTCCTCGATGGCGGCGTCGAACATGTTCTGCTTCGAGTCGAAGTAGTGGTAGGCGAGCCCCGGCGCCACTCCCGCCGCCCGCGCCACAGCCCTCACCGAGACGTTATCGTAGCCCTCCTCGGCGAAGAGGCGCATCGCCGTGACGAGCAGCTCCCGTCTGCGCTCATCCGGGTTCTTGACGATCCTGCTCATGCCTTCCACCTCCTCGGTCTCATGGTAAGTCATTATTGAACATTGGTCAATAATGACTTTCAACGCTCTTCTCCTGGCAAACTACGGCGAGCAAATCCCATACCGGGCGGTCTCTATGCGACAACATGCTGGCAACATAATCTTCGACCGCCTTACGGCATGTTGCCTAGCGTCCGCCAATCCCCATCTTCCAGAACTCGTATTCCTCGGGCGTTATTTCTCCGTGGTCGAGGGCGCTCCTCTGAGACTCCCATATCTTGATGGCGGCCGCGAGCTTTGGCGCCTTTTCGGCATCGCTTTCGACTGCCAGCCTGCCGTCGCCGACGGGCCTGAGTCCGAACTCCTCCTCGATTCTGAAGAGGAGCTCGAGGGCGTCCCTTGCGGACTCGACGTGAACCGGCATGAGAGCTTCGGGGGCGACCTCGAGGGCACCTGCGATTGCATCCAGGGCAGAGCCTTTGAGCACCCTCCTGTCCGCCTCGTAGTTTCTGATGGCGGCATCAGTGCAGCCGGCGGCCTCGGCGAGCTGCCGCTGCGTCATTCCCCGAGATTCCCTGAGTGTCCTTATGCGGTTCCCCATCGTCATCTTTTCTCCTTCAATTGATTTCCGTCCATGATACTAGAGAACAAAAACGTTCTCAATTTGTCTTGACCGAACATTTTCGTTCTGTTAATGTCGCGAGAAGCAGAACGCTTTTGTTCTGTCATCCGAACGACAGGAGGAAAAAATGGATCAGAACTCGCAGCCGGTGATCATGGGGGTCGAAGAGGTCATGCGCGCCCTGAGCATCAGCAGGCCCTATGCCTATCGCATCATCAGGATGCTGAACTCGGAGATGGAGCAGAAGGGGTACACAACCATCAAAGGGAAGGTGAGCCGAAAGTATTTCTACGAGCGTTTCCACTGTGGCGACGGAGCCCCCAGACGAGAGGCACGCTGATGCCCGCCTACGTGAATGAGAAAACAGGTTCTTGGTACGTCCAATGCTATTACAGCGACATCGACGGAAGCCGCAGGCACAAGGTGAAGCGCGGGTTCGCGACCAGAGACGAGGCTCTAGCGTGGGAGGCGGAGTTTCTGGCCTCTGCCGACGGGTCGATGTCGATGCCCTTCGAGGCATTCGTAAAGAGATACTCCGAAGACGTGAGGCCAAGGCTCAAGCTCAACACCTGGCTCACCAAGGAGCACATCATACGCACGAAGATAGTGCCGTTCTTCGGATCGAAGAGGATGCGCGACATCACCCCCAAAGACGTGGTGGACTGGCAGAACAGGATGCTGGGCTCGTACGACGACGAGGGGAAGCCATACAGCGGCACCTACCTGCGAACCATAAACAACCAGCTGAACGCCATATTCAACCATGCCGTCAAGTACTACGGACTGGGAAAGAGCCCCGCCACCCCGACCATCAAGATCGGCGAGCGGAAGGGCTCGGAGATGAGGTTCTGGACGAAGGAGCAGTACCTTATGTTCAGCGAGGAAATCATGGACAAGCCGGCAAGCTTCTACGCTTTCGAGATCCTCTACTGGTGCGGCTTGAGGGTCGGAGAGCTCCTCGCGCTCGAGCCTGACGACATCGATCTCAAAAGATGCCTCATCCACGTCACCAAAAGCTACCAGCGAATCAAGAGAAGGGATGTCATCACGTCGCCCAAGACACCCAAATCGAAAAGGGACGTAGTTATGCCGGAGTTCCTCGCAGACGAGCTCGCCGATCTCCTCAGATCAATCCCCGAGGAGCGGCGCGCCTGCCGCATCTTCTGCTTTACCAAAAACTACCTGCACCACGAGATGAAGCGAGGATGCGCCGCGTGCGGCCTCGAGCCGATTCGGATTCACGACCTCCGCCACAGCCACGTATCGCTTCTCATAGAGATGGGCTTCAGCCCGCTCGCCATAGCGGACCGGCTGGGACACGAGACCTACGAGATGACACTTCGCTACGCCCACCTCTTCCCCAGCAAGCAGTCGGACATGGCGGCGGCGCTCGACCAGGGAAGGAGGCCCTGATGTCCAGACCGATCGTCGATTACAAAGGGCGTCGGCGCAGCAAGACGATAGCGTTCCGGGTCTCGCCGGAGGAGGACGAGGTAATAAACGCCCTCGTCGCAGCAAGCGGCATGACCAAGCAGGACTACATAACCTCCAGGCTCGAGTGCCGCGACATAAACGTCAGCCCGAACGTGAGGGTCTACAGAATGCTGCGCGACCAGATGAGATCCGTCTACGTCGAGCTCAGAAGACTCAGGAGCGCCGACGGCATCGACGAGCGTCTCATCGAGCTCATGCAGGTGCTGACGCGCGTGTTCATCGACCTCGGCGCCGACGAGCTCGGGGCGGTCGGGGACGACGTGGCGCAGCAGGACGCGGCGGTTCTCAGGATGGCGCGGGACTAGCTCCGCTGGGCGGCCCGGAAAGGGCTTCCCCCGAGCAGCCGACCCTCAGACAGCCTCCTGAGGGCATTCGCGGCACGGCGGGCTCCGTTTGATCGGATCTCCTTGCCTCCTCCTCGGGCATCAAAGGCTCGCACAGCCGCCCGATGCGCCCCGCAAGGGTCGCGATGCTTTTCCGATTTCTTTTGCCGCCCGAGAGAAAAGGCGAAAGCGGCAAAACAAAGCGCCCTCCGGGCTTCGGAAAACCAACGGCCCGATGGGACGAGGAACGCGCCTTCGCTTCCTCCCTTGCGGGGCGCGGCAGGCGGTGCGGCCCCGATGCCACAAGGCGGGGCAAGGGGCTCCGCCCCAACCGAACGGAGGTCACCATGAACACCAATCCCACTCTCCAGGACAGGGCGGTCGAGGCGGCGGCCCGCTTCCTCGAGATCCGCGGCTACGAGACGCTCGCGACCGGGTGGAAGTCGCCCGAGGCGAGAGGAACCATCGACCTGGTTGCACGCGACCCCGAGTCCGACGACCTCGTGTTCGTCGACGTCTCCGCGCGCCCGAACTCCGGCGCCGGCTTCGGCGACGGGAGGAACGATCGCGAGACGATGGAGCTGCTCGCGGTCTCCTGGCTCGCCGAGAACGACTTCGCCGAATCGGTCGGCGTGAGGTTCGACAAGATCAGCATGATCGTCGTCGGCGAGGACCGCGCGCTGCTCAGGCACCACATCAACGCCTTCGGCGAGTTCTAGGACCTCCGGGCCCGCCTGGGCAGGCCCCCTCCGGACGGAGGGGGCCGTTTGCAGGCGGCTCGCCCCATGGCGAACCGCCATCCCATGGTGAACGGTCGGTATTAACAGAACGTTTTCGTTCTGTATACTCGGGGTAAACGCCGTCGACGATCGACAGAGAGGACGGAGGAATCATGAGGGCGCTCGCGATATCGAACTACAAGGGCGGAGTCGGAAAGACCACCACGGCGGTCAACCTCGCCACTATCTACGCCAGGCGGGGTCTGAGGGTCCTGCTGATCGACCTGGACCCGCAGGCTTCTGCCACGGACTTCTTCGGGCTCTACGACCGCGCCGCGAGCGAACACCGAAGCGCCGTCGAGCTCCTCTACAGCAACGCCCCCGTTGAAGACGTGGCTTTCGAGACCGAGACGGCAGGACTCTCCGTCGTGCCCTCGACCATCGAGCTCGTCGACCAGAACGAGCTTCTGCTCCGTGAGCAGCGCCTGCGCTTCGCGCTCGACGACTGCGCGAGCGACTACGACGTCTGCATCGTCGACTGCAGCCCCACGATGAAGCGCCTCGCCTTCAACGCCTACCTCGCCGCAGCGGGCGACGGCATGGTAATCGTGCCGGTGAAGCTCGACTCCACCGTCATGCGCGGCACCGCCCTCACGGTCAGAGCCATCGAGTCCATCGCAGACGCGCTGCGCGTGCCCACGCCCGCATGGCGCATCCTACGCACCTGCGTGCCCGGGCTCATGACCAACGCGGAAGCGACCGGGGCCGAGGTCCTCGACTCCTACTTTCCCGACAACCAGTTCGAAACCGTCATACACGCGAGTTCCAAGGTGTGCGAGGGAAGCTGGCAGTGGCAGCCCGTGACGACGTTCAGGCCCGACAGCCGCCCCGCGAAGGACTACCAGAGGCTCGCCGAAGAGGTGCTCCATGGCTAAATCCATCGCCTCCGGCTTCACCATCTCGGGCCTGCTCGACAAGAACACATCGACCCGGAACGACTACCCCGTCGAGCGGATCCCCGTCAGCGTGATAGCCGACCACCCCGCAAACGCCGCCTACTCTATGGACGATGCGGGCATAGCCCAACTTGCGAGAAGCATCGAAGAGGAGGGCCTCACCGACCTGCCGCTCGTCCGCAAGCTCGACGACGGGGGCTGGCAGATGGTGAGCGGACACCGCCGCAAGGCGGCTTACGCCCTGCTTGCCGAAGAAGACGAGCGCTACGCGCAGATTCCCTGCCGCGTCATCCGGGGCATAACCGACGAGCAGTCGGTCCTGCTGCTGCACGCCGCCAACTACTTCGTGCGCAACCTCACCGTATCAGAGCGCGCAGCCGCAAGCCGCGCACTCGGCGTGGAGGTCGAGCGCATGCGCGCCGAGAACCCCGAGCTTTCCGGCGTGCGCACGGAGGACATCAAGGCGGCGATCATTTCGGAGCAGACAGGGCGCAAGGTGTCCGGCAAGACCATCCAGCGCCAGGAGTCCCTTGCCCGCAAGATCGAGGAGCAACTCGTTCCCGAATGGCGCGAGGCAGCATTGTCCGACGCTCTGTCGGCAGACGCCGTAAACGTCCTGGCGAAGCAGAGTCCCGAAGAGCAGAAGCGCCTCTACGGCGCATGGGAGAAGCAGCCTCTCGGAAAGAAGGAGACGACCGAGTTCCTGAAGAGGGAGACAGGCAAGTCCGAACCGAGGGAATCAGCGAAGGATCCCGTCCCAAAGCCCTCTGCCCCGCTCAGCAGCGCCCTCCGCGCGCTCAGGCGCTATGAATCGAAAGTGAAGAGCACGCCGAACGAGCTTGACAGGAAGACACTCGAGGAGATCGCCGAGACGGCTCGAAAGCTCCTCGAGGGCAGGTAGAACCCAGGCAGGTGCCCCACTAGGGCTCCTGCACCGTTTCCAGCAAGTAGCCTATCTCGTATACGCGAGATAGATGGCGGCAGGGACGCCTTCCGGCGGCCCACTGCCCCGCCCCACCGCCGACGAGGTAGGCGAGGGGCTATGCCGCCAAGCGCGCCGCAGCACGTAAACGCGCCGGCTCGCGCCATGCGGGGGATGCCCCGCGCCCCTCAGAAAGGACGCCGCCCGAGCTTCCACCATATCGGGGCGGCAAAGGATGCGAAGGACCGAGAAGATGACGAAGGTCTTGAAATACGACAACGTGCTCACAGCCCGCGTGAGCGACGCGGACTTCCGCGCGGTCCGCGAGCGCGCCGAGGAGGAGGAACTCACCCGCTCCGAGTACCTCCGCTACGTGGTGCGCCTCGTGACAGACGACGCCGTGAACGCGCAGCGAGGCGGCGTGCTGCTCGACGGGAGCTCCATGCGGAAGCTCTCCCGCGAGCTCGTCAAGTGGGGGCACCACTACAACCAGGGCATGCACGCCCTCAACTCCATCAAGTTCGCGCTCGACCACGGAAGAGGCGACTTAGAGTGGGTGTCCGGCAAGCTCGACGAATGCGCGCTGCTGCTTACGCAGGTGGACGAGGGGCGCGCGGACATCGCGAAGCGCATCTCCTCGCTCGAGGCGCGCGCCATCGTTGGCGGCGATTAGCATGCCGCTCCTGAAGCCCATAGCCGGCCACACGGGATGCGCCGGTATCAAGAGCTACCTCGAGAAGAACGGACGCGCGCTCGGGATACAGGTGATGAACTTCGCGTGGCAGGAAGAGCGCGTCTTCGAGGACGTCGCTGCCGCCCCAATCGGGTTTGACTGGGCGGCGTCGATGGACGCGACGAGGCATGCCTGCGGGAACGACACGCCGTACCGGGGAAAGCCCGCGCGCACCTTCAAGCACTTCGTGATGTCGCCCGACCCGCAGGACGGGCTCTCGACGGATCAGGTCGCTGAGCTCGCACAGACGTGGACAAAGAGGCACTTCGCCGACTTCGAGGTTGCAATTGTTCTGCACGACGACAACGAGGGTAGGATTCCCCACGCCCACATCGTCGTCAACAACACCAACCTCGCCACCGAGCGCCGGCTGCAGACCCCGGACCCGCTCGAGCTCAATCGCAGCTTGCAGGAGCTCGCCGAAGAGAGGGGGCTCCGCTTCATGCGCGACGATGCCGTGAGGGAGACCGACGAGGGCCCGACACGCAAGGCGACGCCTGGCTCGATGCAGAAAGTCTACATTCGGCGCGCCGAGCGGGAGATCCAAAAAGAAGGAGGGTATTCCTGGGTCGCCGACATCCGCAACCGGGTCACGGTCGCCAAGGCGCTCGCGCGAAACGAGAGCGAGTTCATGGCGATTCTAGAGGCGCTCGAGGTCGAAGCCGTGCAAAACTCGGGACGCTCCTGGAGACGCGACTGGATCTACTCGCTCGCCGACCACCCCACCTGGCGCATCGGCGGCGAGAAGCTGGGGCTCTCCTTCGGCCAGGAGGCGCTCAGGCGGCGCTTCGCCAGGATCGCCGCCTGGCACCCCGCCCCGGCGGCATCACGGCAGATTCTCTCCCATGCCACAAACGCCGTCGAGCTGAACGACCTGGAGGAGCTCAAGCGCCTGGCCGATGCCATCGAGACGTGCATGTCCTTGAACGCCCGCAGCCTGGCAGACCTCGACAGAAGGATCGAAAGGCTCGAGGGCCGTGCCGACGACGATTCCACCGAGCGCGCCGGCACGCTGCGCGAGATACGCGCCTACATGGCGCAGAACAGGCTCTTGCCCGAAACCGCGCAGGCGAGGCAACAAAGGAAGCCGCAGGACAAGGAAACGTCCACCAACCGCAGCGGCGTGAAACACCGCAGCCGCGAAACGCAGCCGCAGCAGGAACGGCGGCGAGAAGGGAGGGGGGCCCGATGAGGGTGGAGGTCGCCTACTTCGGTCGCATCGAGGTGTTCGACACCGACCGCTTCACCGAGGCACAGCCGTTCACGGGCAAGAGCATGCTCGCCGACTTTACGCTCGAATACGAGGATGCCGAGAAGAACGGCCTTTGGCTCACGGCCCACTGCTACGTCGCGAACGAAAGCTACCGAACCGACGGCGAGGAAGTTCCCGAGGCACGGCGCGAGAAGGGCTGGAGGTTCCAACTGGCAAGCCCCAAAGAGGCTGGCGAGTTCGAGTGCGTCGCGATGGACGGCGAGACAGTGCTCGCAAGAATGTTCGGTGAATTAGTAGATGTGATGAAGCTCGACCGTGCCTCCGCCCTCTTCGCCGGGCCCGGAAGCTCGGTCGCAAGCCGCATAGCGCGGCTGAACGATTACCTCTCGAACTCGGACGAGAGACTCGCGGCGAGCTCTGCTCTCATGGCGGAGGCGATAGGCGTCGCGCCCGACGTGCTCGAGCGCGCCATAGCAGCCGAGGCTGCCCAGATGGAGCCCGCAGACGACGAAGAGAGCGACTGGATGGAAGGATACGGAGATGATTAGAGCGATATTCAGGGGAATCGGGTCGTTCGTACGCTGGCTTTTCAAAGCCGTATTCCGCTTCATGTGAGCTTGTAATCGCGCTCCCACCAAACACTGGAAACAAAATATGAAATGTGACACAATAATGTACATTAAGATGCAATAGGAAGGAGAACCAATGTCGTTGTGCGTACCCATCAAAGACCTCCGCGATACAGCCGCATTCGACGAGATGGTCTCGACGAGCCCCACCCCGGTTATCGTGACGAAGAACGGCTACGACCGCTTCGTGTGCGTGAAGAGCTCGGATTTCAGCCGATGGGAGCAGGCGGAGGCACGTGCCCGTTTGCTCGAGCGCATCATGGTCTCCGAGCGCGAGCGCGCCGAAGGAAAGAGCGTCGACGCTTTCGAGGCGACCAAATCCTTGAGGGAGAAGTATGGCCTGTAGGGTGCGGATACAGCCAACCGCGCTTCGCGAACTCGAGGGCACGGTCGAGTACCTGCTCGGCTTCGGGCCCAACACCGCGTCGGCGTTCCTGGACGAATGGGAGAATGTCATCGAGTGCTTGAAGGACGGATCGGTGGAGCACCGCCTCTCGCGTTTCGAGCCGCTCGCGAAGCTTGGTTATCACACCGTCCTAGTGAAAGGCTACATAGCCCTCTACTTCAAGGAGGGGGAAGACGTCGTCATCGCCCACCTCTTCCATCAGAGCCAAGACTACGCGAGCATCGTCTTGAACGGAGAGTGACATGAGCCCCGCACAATACTGCGCCAGATACGGCATCGCAGAGAGCACACTGAGAGGCTGGCTGAAAAGGGGGCTCATGGAAGGCGCCGAAAAGTGCGGCGGCATTTGGGACATCCCAGAAGACGCGAGGGCGAGATACGAGCCGAGGAAGAAAAAGAACCGCACACAAGACGACAACCGATGGGATCTGCTCAAGGCGCTGAAAGAGCGGCGTTACGTCGACGAGAAGGTGCTCCTCTGCCAGAAGGCGGACTTCGTGGATCTGGCAAACGATCTGCTGGACAAGGGGTTCATCATCATGTCGAGCACCCCCTGCGACGGAAAATGGAACACGGGATACGCAATCTCCCAACTTGGATTGGACGCAATCGAATCCAGATCGAAGAAAGACTTCTTGGAGTTCTGGAAGGCTACATGCAGCGGAATAACCAGCGGGGTCGTGGAAGCTCTGCCCCGCTGATGGAATGCCGGAGAAATGACCAACATGGATGAAATCGCCACATACGAGCGAGACCTCGCGAACATGGAGTCGAGGATCGAGAGTGTTTTCGCCGATGCCGACGTAGAGGCAGAACTGCCCCAGGCCGACCTGGACATGCTCGACGTTTGCTTCTCGATGGCATCGGGATTGGTCGGCGTGTTCGTCGCGACGAACGACGATGTCGCGAAGTGGCTCGAGAAAGTCCATGATGCAGCGTCGGGCAATCCCGGCGATTGCGGGGTCGTCCAGCAGATGCTCGGCTCCCTGCTTTTCCACAAAGGGGACGCCTTGGACGTCTACGCATCGGAAGAAGGTTTCATCGCCCGCAACGGCGAAAGGGCATACGTGATGTTCCATAGGCTGCTGTTCGGCCACGATGTGCTTGCGACGGGCAGGGGGCTCATGCCCTACAACCCCTTCGAGCTGATGTACCAGCAGAAAGGCCTCATGGGCATCGTGCAAGCAGTCCGTCACCTGCTCGCCGACACGATGTCCAAGCAAGGGTTGCCCGTGCCTGGAAGCTCGCACCTCGACACCGAGCGGGAAGGCGGCAGGCCTTGGAACCGGATCATCGACTGGGTTCAAGAGCTTTCCATCGAGGCGGGCGGCGACAAGAAGATGGCCCAGGAGATCTACTCCCACATGTTCACGATCCGAGCCCAGGACATCGCTGCAGGCGGCCTCGTCGCCTTCCTTGTCGGATGCTATGCCAAGTCCCGCGCGATAGAGGATCCCGTTCGTAAGGCGCAGATAGAGCTGGTCGGCACGGGCGTCGCCTTTTTCGGCCAGGCGGCGCTCGGCGCAGTGCGCCAGAAAGGCGTCCCTTACATCAACAATGCGATGGCGCCTCAGCTCGTGAAGGCCTACGGCGGCCTTCTTGCTGCAAGCGCGAAGCGCACGAAGCGTCTTGAAGAGAGGACGGAAAGGCTCTGCACCGCCGCGGACAGACAGATCATGAGGCACGACCGGATTTCCGAAGAAGTCGCAGCAATCGTCCAGACCCCCGTTTCCGACGATGAAGCCTCGGCATCGGTAAGCAGCCTCATCGGATATCTGGAGGGAAGATGAAAATACCCCAGCATCTATTGGCCCCCATCGTCGGCGTGTTGGCAGGATGCCTTGGCATAGGCGTGGGTTTCATCATCCGGCAACCCGAGATAAACGAGCTGCACCGGCAGGTCGCTAAACTCCAGAAGAAAGCCGACGAGCTCAAGGAGACCGTCCGGAAGCAAAATGACGAGATATCCGCCCTCATCACGCGCTATCGGACTCTGCAGGTCTGGCAGATCATCCAGAAGCACGACCTGCACAAGCAGATCGAGGAAAGCCTCGTCTTCCAATACGCGATGAACGACTATTTCTCCCTTATGGTGGACCGCCTGGAGACCGGACGGGACTTCAGCGAGGCCGAGACGGCGTTCTACGCCGCCTTCTCGAAAATGCTGGATGGAAAGGAATTGGATGCCGACCAGATGGAAAACGTCAAATCGTACGTCGAGGCAACGCACAGCACGCAGATTGAGGCGATGACGCCTTGCGACGTGTCTGAGCCCATCGAGAGAATACGCAATTTTGAAGACGGGAAGAAGAAGCGTTTTTTTCATCTTCCGCAAATCAACCTTCCGAAATTCGAGATTCCAAAGGTTGAGATTCCGCTCCCATGGAAAAAAGAGTCCGAAGAAAAGCCCTCGGACAAGTAGCGCCAATTCCCGCTATGGCTTCGCCTCTACGCCTCCACGCCTCTACCTCAGACACATAAATCAGCAGCAGAGCAGGTAGTCCAGCCGGCCGCACACCCTGCCCCGTCATGGAATCGATTCTAGCCTGCAACAGCAGAGGGTTCATTAGCCGGCGGCATAAGCTGCGACTGTCAGTCTCGTCGAGAAGTTGAAGTTGCACGTATGAAAGGCATCCTGCTCACTTTCATCGATCATGCTGGCCATCGATAGCTTTCCCGTTGTCGCCGGCTCGCATCTCCCCGTGCTCGCTCATGGCTCCCAGCATCGAATGCAGGCAGTATCCCGCACGATCGCGCACGCCGCCATGGCCATGCCGATGAAGAAGCATACGGTCGACAGCATCACTCCACCTCCTCCCTGCGCATACACTATCGTCCTCTCGTGCCCGTTCCACCTGCCGTAGCTGCAGGTGCAGAACGCCTTGACGCTATCTGCCTGGGCACTCGTCGTCGAGCACGACGTCCGCCTCTGCCAGCAGCTCCTCGAGCCAGGAGTCGAGCTCCTCATCGTCGGCGAACTCCAAGCGCTTGTGCTCGGCGTTCGAATCCACGACGTCCGCCGCGATGACGTTCAGGCGAATGTCCCCCTCGGGCGTCTGCAGGAGGATCTCGTCGTGGGCCTCCGCGAACCCCCTGTCGGAATAGCTTGCGAATGCCGAGAACATGCTGCCGTCGTTCATGTGGTGGGCGAACATGAGCGCGAGCGGGCTGTCGATCCCCCGCTCCGCGCAGCCGGCGTCGAGGTAGGGGCATCCGTAGGGGTTCCAGCCGCGGTAGACGTCGTGGTCGAGGTAGAAGGTCGGGTCGTCGGCGCTCGCCTGCACCACCGGATAGTCGATCTCGGTTCCCGGGACGCTCACCCAGGCCACGATGTCGGGGTTCACGGACAGCCAGTAGTCCCAGTCGACCATCGGGAAAGCCATCGTCTTCCCCGCTCTCGCCGGAGCCTCCCGAGATAGGAGAGGGGTCTATATTTGCCGCCCTGTCGTGGACGCTGAAGAGCCACAGCCCCAGCGCCGCAGCACCGACCAGCGCCGTCACCGTCACCATGATCGCGAATCGCCGCTTGATATTAGTGTTCATTTGAACCTCCAGAAAGACGGGCGGGGAGGCTCATCGCCGCCCCGCCCTCTTCGATCAGCCGAAAACCCGGCTATTCCTCGGAAACCTCGTCAGCAGACACCTCGTCGACTGATGCGCTTTGGCGGATGCGGCTGCGAAGCGCATATGCGCCCGCAGCGCCGCCGCAGACGACCAGGGCGCTGATCAGAACCCATACGGGAAGCAGATCGTTACCCGTCTTGTCGTAGGGAGTCCCAGGAGTCTCGGGGTTGTCGACGACGACCGTCTGCCCCTCGTCCTCGAGGTCCTGATGTACCGCGATGACGTTTCCGTTCACGTCGAGCACCTCCTCGAACGCCACGAGGGCGGCACCCTCCTCGAGCTGGGAAGCATCGAACTCGAAGGTCACCTCGACGGTTCCATTCGAGCCTTCTGCCACGAACTCGGCGGTAGAGGTCACAGGGTTGCCCTCGGAGTCCTCGAGGGCAAGGCCGGTGCTCTTGTCCATGATGGTGCCGTGGGCGGTATAGGTCTCGCCAGCGACGAACCCCTCATACTCGACGGTATCCACGACGCTGACCGTCCCGTTCTCGACCATGTGGTCGCCGTCGGCGGCGTCGACGAGCGTGGTCCCGATCTCGACCACCGTGACGGACTGGCCCTCGTCCTCGATGTCCTCGTGCACCGCGAGGACGGTGCCTTCGGCGATCGAGCAGCTTCTCGAACACCACCAGGCGGTGCCCGCCGAGGCCGGTCGAGTCGAAGGAGAGCTCTACGGTCTGGGTGCCCTCAGCGGCATCGGGTGTGAACTCGACGGTCGCGGTCACATCGGCTGCAAGAGGCCCCTCGCCGCTTTTCAGCGGCTCGCCCGTCTCGGCATCCATCAGCGTCGCCTCGAGCGCATAGGAGCTCTCCAGGGGTCAGACCCTCGAAGGACACCTCGTCGGCGATGACGACCTCGGAGCCCGTCACGAGCTTGTCGCCGTCCGCGGCGTCCGCGGCCGTGGTGCCGATGTCGACGAAGTGCACCGTCTGGCCCTCGTCCTCGATATCGGCGTGGGCAGCCACCTCGACCCCGTCTTTGACGAGGCTCTCGAAGGCCACGACGTCCTCGCCCGCGAGCAGGCTCGCGTCGAAGGTGAACTCGATGTCGACCGAGCCGTTGGTGTTGTTCGCCGTGAACTCCTTGGTGGCGGTCACGGGGCTGCCTTCGGCGTCGAGCAGAGGCTCGCCAGTGGACTTGACCATGAGCGTGCCGATGAGAGTGTAGGCGCTGCCGAACTCGAGGTTCTCGTAGTAGACGGTATCCACGAGCGTCATCTGCTCGTTCGCCTGGGCGATCTGGTCGCCGTCGGCAGCCTCGGCTGCCTGCGTCCCGATCTTCGGCCCCTCCTGGTCGTCGAGCGTCATCCAGACGGCCTCGGCCACGCCGGAGTCGCGCTCGATCCAGAAGGTCTTGGTGATGAGCTCGTAGCCCTCGTTGGCCTCGCAGGAAAGCTCCTCCAGGGTGTATTGACCGTGCGGCAGCGCGGCGAGTGCGTCGTTGGCGGGAGCGGACGAGCCGTCCTCGCCCAGTCCGAACCAGATGCCGGCTTCGGCGTCCATCATGTCGGAGGTGATGGCCTCTGCCTCGAGCAGGTGGTCGTTGCCGTTGGTGTTTTGAGTGTGCTTGTTCCAGCCCGCCTCGGTCGAAGCCTGGCCGTTGCGGTCGGTCACCAGCACGTGGGTCTCGCCGGTCGCCACGTTGGTGATGGCGAAGGGGACCTGCAGGCTCGCATTGGTGTCCTCGGCCTTCTTGGAGAGCTTGAGGTCGTTGCGGACGACCTGGTTGTAGAAGGCAAGCTCGCCGCCTTCCGCGTCGGCGGTCACGGTAAGGCCGTCGGTTCGGATCTTGAAGGTCCTGGGCTCGCCGTCGGTGAGCAGGTAGGAGTCGTTGGTCGCGGTCTCCTGGATGGTGTAGGTGCCATAAGGAAGCGCGTCGGGCGCGGTCCTCGCGATGTAGGAGCCGATTTCCTCGTCCCATGCGGTCTCGACGGTAGCGACGACTTCGCCTGGCTCGTACCAGGCGTCCCCCACGAGGACCTTAGCCGAAGACGTGTTCGTTATGGTGAACTCGATGCCGGAAAGCGTGGTGCCGACGCCTTCAGGCGTGTGCCCGTTGCCTCCGACCGCCTCGGACTCGCCGAGCTCGGCGTCCGCCTTGGTCACCTGCACGCCGCCGCGGATCACGTCGTCTTGGACGGGATCGCCGGAAAGGTCGACGACCTGGCCGTCGCCCTCGATGGTGGACTCGAACCCGCCGTCCCAGGAGAGGTACCCCTCGGGAGCGTTTGCCTCGACGATGCGGTAGGAGCCGCACGGCAGCGCGTCGCCTGCGGTCTGCGCGGTGTAGGCCGATCCGTCCCAGGAGGTGGAGATGGTCATGACCGTCTCGCCGTCAGCATAGCTGTGGCCGTTCACGAAGGAATTCATCCCCGACGCGTTGACAATGGCGAACTCGGCGCCCTCGAGCGAGGCGTCGCCCTGCTCGCTTGCGCCGGCTTGCGCGTCGACCTTGGCGATCTTCACACCGCCACGATCCCACGTGAAGCTGGCAAGCGTCTGGGCATCAGACCCCGCATGGATCCTGATGGCGCTAAATCCCGTGGAGACCTCGCCTGCACGTGCGTTGACCTGGCTCCACACGTTGCCCACGATCTCGCGCTCGGCCCAGGAGACGAACTCGGCATTCGTGCCGTAAGTCGCCTCGGCGACAGAGCCCAAGTTGGCATACGAGAGCAGGATGTGGCTCGCCACGCGGTACTTGTCCTCGTCCATGCCGCTTCCGTCGTACCAGGAGCTAGGCCACATGGACGCGTCGAAGCCGGGCGCGCCGTACGAGAACCACATGGCCGCCGCCAGATCCCCCGCCTCGCTCGTCGGATAGGTCCCCGCGTCGGGCGTGGAGCGCGACGGCTCGATGCAGTAGGCGTCGTTTCCGTTCGCACTCATCTGGGTCGTCGCGTAGCCGGCATAGGGGAGGTTCTTGCCGATCGATACGCTCACGTCTCCGGAGGCGTAAGCCTTAGCCGGGACGATGACAACGGACAGCACGAGCGCCATCGCCATGGCCACGCGCACGATCTTCGAAGAGGTTATCCTCTCCATCGCTTTCTCTTTCATTTCTCTCGCACCTCCTCCTACATCGCGATGCTCTCGCGGCTTTGGGCGGCGCGCCTATCGCCGTTTCCCAGGCGCTCCGAGCCCTCGCGGGCTCCGCGGGCCTTCTCGGAGAGGCTCTGCAGGTACTCGCTGCGGCTGCGGTCGAGCGCCTCCTTGATCTGCGCCGGCATGACGCGCACGACGTCCTTGGCGGGCTTGCCGTCCTCGTCGAGCACCGGCTGGCCGTTCTCGTCGAGCACGCTCTTCTTGAGCCATACCTCGCGGTCCGTCAAAAGCGGGATGTCGCGGTAGTTCTCGCCTCGGTAGCGGGATTCGTTGACGAACATAGGGCTGAACTGGTAGTAGCTCACGTCCACCCCATCGATCACCGTCCCCTTGGGCAGCGTCACCGAGTTGAACGTGCGCATCTCTCCCGTCACGCGGTCGGTGTACTCGATGTCGGTGCGCACGAAGTTCTTGTGGAGCGTGAGATAGGTGTTCTTCCTCTCAGGCATTTCATGCCCCTTTCTTTGCATCCTTGCAGGCGGCAGTTGATGTGGAAGCCCGCCTGCCTATCCGTACTGTCGAAACGCCGTTAGCCGTCCAAGGCGACCACCCCCTTTCAAAGGCTTTCGCATCACGTCGATCAGACTCCGGAGACGATGTCGCGTGCCCAAGCGCCGCTCTTAACGAGGGAGAGGATCAGAAGCACGCACATCGCCAGGTACTGGAGCGCGTAGGTGAGTCCGGTCGCGATCCCGTCGATGGGCGTTCCCGTCGAGGTGCTCGCCCCGGTGAGGCCGCCCAAGATGAGCGGGAAGGCGATCAGCAGGATCAGGATGATGAGACCGGCCAGGCACACCGCCGTGAAGTTCTTCAGGTAGCCGATGCCGATCTGGCGCGTGTCGTCGAGCGCCATGAGCGAGAGCGGGATCGGGCTGAACGCCGCCATGATGTAGAGCTGGATGGCGCGCGCCCAGCAGACCACGAGCGCCACGATGTAGGCTCCGAGGACCACGACCCAGCTGATGACCGACACCAGAAGCAGCGCTATGAGCGCCGGAACGTCGTCGTCCTCGGTCACCACGCTCACAGCGGTAAGGTCTATCGCGCCGCCCGAGCCGAACAGCGACATCGTGCGGTCGATGGCGAGCCCCACCACCGCGTAGACGGCCTCCATGAGCTCGAAGCTGTTCTGTATGAGGAACAGGAACACCGCGAAGAACACCAGCAGGAACACGACCTCCTTCACGCCGGGGAACGAGGCGTTCCCGTCCATGCGCTGGCTGATCTGGATGAGCTTCACCGTGAACACCAGCCCGAGCACGCCGCAGCCGATGGGAAGCACTGCGACGTCCCAGACGCCGCGTGCGATGTCGTACATGGAGACGTCCCCTGCGGTCGTGAGCATCTGCGAGAAGTCCGCGCCGATGATGCCGTCGTAGCCGATGCTCGAGAGCACCGCCACCTGGTTGGTGAACATCCAGTTGCACGCGTCCCTCAGAAGCCCGGAGAGCCATGCGTTCACGTCGTCGGCGATGTCCGCGTAGGCGGGAGACGCCGGGACGAGCATGAGCGTCGCGAAGAGCAGCGTGAAGGCGAACGCGAGGACGAAGCGCCTGTCTGTGACCATCGCCGCCGCCCGCCTCATAGCGCGCTCAGCTCCCCGGATCCGCGGTCGAGGGAGAGCTGCACGATGGTGGATGCGGCGTCGTTCAAGTGGAAGGAGGTTGTGAGGACGTCCCCATTGCAGTCGATGTAGACCTCGCCATCCCAAGTGGCGAGCGTTGCCGTTGGAGACGCGGCAGACGCCTTCTGCGCTATGGCGGAGGCGATTTCGGAATCTTCGGCGTCGAGCAGCTCGTTGAGCTCTGGCGAGTGGGCGGAGAGCTCGAGCCCTGCCTCGGAGCCTTCGGCGATGAGGTAGCTCTTCGACAGCGCGAACGCGTCGCAGGAGATAATCTCTCGGCCTCCCGTATCGCTTATGGAGAGCAGCGTCTGGGAGGCGGCCTCGCCGGCAGAACGAGTGAAGGATATCTGCGCCGAGATGCCGAAGTCGTCGGGTTCCTCGGAGATAACCTCGTAGTACATCACCTGAACCCCGGCCTCTCCCGACTCGATGATCGTCGAGTCGGAGAGCGCGAGCGTGCACGTTCCGTCCTCGCTCTCCCAGGTGGTGCCCGTATAGCCAGCGAGGGATTCGCTTGCCTGCTCTACCTGTTGGCTTTGCTCTTCTGCGGGAACGATGGGATCGGGCTCGCTCGGCGCGATCGCGCAGCGTGCGAGCCCTGCCCCTATCAGGATCGTCGCAGCGCCTGCGGCGCATATGGCCATCAGTTTCGTCTTTTTGTCCATCGTCTTGCTCCTTATCTATCGATACGACAGGGCGCAGGTGAAGCTCGAGATCCCGCTTGCGATCATCACGACCTCGCCCCGATGGGGCGCGTGGATGTACTGGTCGCCCCCTATGTAGATCCCGACATGCCCCATGCGGTAGAGGATGTCGCCTGGCTGCGCCTCCGAGAGCGCGATTTTCTTGCCCTGCGCGTACTGGGCCTCGGTGTTGCGCGGTATCGAGATGCCAGCCTGCTTGTAGCAGTACTGGGTGAGCCCGCTGCAGTCCAAGCCGACGCCCGGCG
This sequence comes from Enteroscipio rubneri, assembly GCF_963929405.1. Taxonomy (NCBI): domain Bacteria; kingdom Bacillati; phylum Actinomycetota; class Coriobacteriia; order Eggerthellales; family Eggerthellaceae; genus Enteroscipio; species Enteroscipio rubneri. Next base: position 806,768 of record NZ_CAWVIN010000002.1, read on the forward strand.
TCGTCCCGCCCCACACATAAGGGACTCCGAGCTGGCTGTAGGCGGCGGAGACGATCGCATCTGCCGAGAGCGCCCCGGACCTGAAGTCCTCCAGGCTCATGCCGTCGAAGCGGTAGAGGTTGTAGGTCTCCATGACGGATTTCAGGCTCTCGACGTAGCTCGAGCTCGTCGCCCACCCCGCGTCCTTGAGTCCCTCGGCCATCTTGCCCGAGTCGTGGTTCGCAATCGCCTCGCGTATGAGGGCGTTTGACGCGTAGCGCTCGGCCTGCAGGAAGACGCGGCTGCGGAAGCGGATGCACTCCGCGTCGCCGATGAAGCTGATGAAGTCGGCTGTGACGGTGACCTGCTCGCCGCCGTACTCCTCGCCGGTCTTCCATGAGCTCTTCCCCGCGACCTCCTCGCACAGCGCATATGAGCTCGACCACTTCATGCCGAACAGGTTGTGGTCCTGCGTGGCGAGCCCTGAGAGGTGGTCGCCCTGCCCCGACTCGACGATGATCTGCGCGATCGTGCACCCCGCTGGATGCCCGTATTCCTCCTGGCACGCGAGCGCCTCCTCGACCATCTCGTAGGTGATGTAGGGCGGCAGCCCCTCGAGGGAGGCTTTGGACGCCTCGTTCTCCCAGAAACCGAAAAGGGCGCTCACGATCTGGGAGACCGCGAGCACGGCGAGCAGAAACGCCATGATCGCCGCGAACACGCCCGCCACGGGGACGGCGATCGAAGAGACCGCGCCCACGACCGCCCCCTTGCCGCCGGCATCTGCCGCAGCCTTCGCGGCTCCGGCAGACGCCTGGCTGGCGGCTGTATGCCGTGCCTTCGCAACAGCGCTGTGCCCGAAGGCTCCGAGCCTGGCGTGCCTTGTGGCCCCCTTCAGAGGGCCTTTCGCCTTCGAGGCGGCAGAAGCCTTCTTGGAGGCGAAATGCCGCGAGATGACGGAGCGTGCGCCTCGGACGGTGCTGCTCGCCCGCTCGACGCCGGAGAGCTCCTCGGAGTCGTCTGCCTCGGATGTGGCGGCATCGGCGATTGCGCGCTTGAGGTTTCCCTTGGCCTGGGCGGCGAGAGGGGACTTCGCCTTCGGCTTACCCGCACCGGCAGGGGAGGGTTCGGCAAAGCCCGCCCTGCCCCGCCCCGAAGGACCGTCATGACGGGAGAGTGCCTCGCCTGAGCGCTCGGCCGAACCCTTGACGATCCCCGCCGAGAAGGCGTCTTGTCTATCGTCTGCGCCGAGAGCGCGCGCCTGCTCGCGGCTTGTCGCCTCGAGATGCGCTGATCCGTCTGAGTATGTCGCCGCGCTCTCAGGCATCGCCGCCCTCCCGGGCCCGCGCGAACGCCTGGGCGCGCTTTATCTGGGCGATCTCCTCGGGCTTGGTGTTGAACAGGTCGTAGAGCGCGCCCTTCGGGAAGTCGTCCTTGAGGGGGACGCGCACGCCTCCCGCCACCAGGAGGCCCTCGCCGGCCTTGATGGAGTCGTCGATGTAGCCTTCCTCCTGGGCCGAGAGGGCCAGCAGGTCGACCCAGCTCTTGCGGTCGAGATGGCTCTGCTTGTGCAGGAGCACGAAGTCCGAGTTCAGCACCATGTTGCGGGCGTCCTCGTGCTCGAGCATGTAGGTAGAGTTCTGGGTGATGCCCGTGCAGATGAGGTTGAACTTGCGCCCCTCTGCCCAGAACTTAGAGAAGTAGCTGATGATCGCCGGGTGCCCGAAGAGGCTCTGCACCTCGTCGATGTAGAGCCAGGTGGTCACGCCGCGCTCGAAATTCGCGTACATGCGGTTGCGCACCGCCTCCAGCGCCGTGAGCATGCCGAAGACCCTCATGTTCTGCGAGAGGTCTTTGAAGTCGACGTTGGTGATGCGGTTGGTGAAGCCCACGTTGCTCTGGTGGTTGAAGAACGAAAGCGCCCCCTTCACGTAGCGCTCGTATCGGAGCGCTATGTCGCGCGCCTCGGGCTCCTCCTGCTCCAAGAGCAGGTCGTAGAAGTCGCCGAGCACGGGCAGGCGCCCCTTGTCCTCGCAGCGCATGTAGGAAAGCTCCACGCAGCGGCTGATGATCGACTTGTCCGCCTCGGGCAGTCCCTCGCGCCCCTCGGCCATGGTCGCGCTCGAGAGCGCGAGTATCGCGTCGATCTTGAAGGCGAGCTGCGCCTGGTTGGCCTTGTCGGCGACGTCGGAGAGGTCGAAGGGGTTCATGAACGTGTCGGTGTCCGGCGAGAAGCGTATGCAGGTCCCGCCTGCAGGCTCCACCACCGGCGCGTACTCGCCCGCCGGGTCGAAGACGATCACCTCGTCGTCGGGATACGCCAGTATCGTGTTCACGATCTCGCGCTTGACGCTGAAGCTCTTCCCAGATCCCGGCTTGCCGCAGACGAACCCCATGGGGCTCGCGAGCTTCTTGCGGTTGCAGATGACGAGGTTGCCCGACTGCTTGGACTGCCCGTAGTAGCCGCCGCCCTCCTGGTTGAGCTCCTGGGAGGCGAAGGGCATCTGAATTGCCACCTGCGCGGTCGTCATGTAGCGCGACACCTCCACGTGGTTGAGCCCCAGCGGCAGGATGGAGTTCATGCCCGGGCGCTGGCGGTACGAAAGCGGCTCCACCTCGATGGAGCGCTGGCGCGCCGCCGCCATGATCTGGCGGGTCTGGTGGTCGAGGGCCTCTGCCGTGTCCGCGTAGGTGAACACGAGGCCCGTGTAGGTGAACAGGCGCTGGTTCTTGTTCTGGAGCTGGTCGAGGAGCTCTTCGGCCTCCTCCTTGGAGTGCGAGAGCTCGGGAGGCAGGATGGAGAAGTCGTAGCCCTTCTTCACCGCGCTCATCTGCTCGCCGATGACCTCCTTGTCCATCCAGGCGATGCGCTTCTTCACGTAGGCCACCGCGGCCGCCTTGCCCATGGGGTGGACGTGGAGTGTCACGTTGAGCGGCATCGGCAGATCGACGATGTTGGCGATGCAGTCGTCCTCCAGGTCGCTGCCGAAGCCGCGGAACACAAGCACGCGGCACCAGGCCTCGTCAGCCCGGTAGCAGTCGGCGCGCCCGTCCGGCTTGAAGTCGAGCACCGAGGGCGCGATGAGGTCCTTGGTGCGAAGCCCGCTTGACTGGGACAGTTTGTCCCACGAGAAGGTGAACTCCGCCTTCGGCCGCAGCTGGGACTGGACGAGCTCGAGGCGCTCGGCTCCGTCGAGCATGCGCGCCTCGCAGCGGATGCGGGAAAGCGTCTGCATGCAGTCGCCGCGGGCGCGGGCGAGCCTGGGCGCTGCGGCGTCGAGGTCGTCCGCCCCCACGAGGAAGGTGAGGTAGCGGTGGCGCACGAGGTTCGAGACCCCCTCGCGCATCTTGTCGTTGAGGATGCGGTTGTACTCCTCGACGTACTCGTCGACGCGCGGGTCGCTCTTCTCGAAGAATCGCTTGCGCCCGATCTCGCGCTCGGGTATGGGCGTGTTGGTTATGGTGAGCTGCACGGAGGTCTCCGAGCCGAAGTAGTCGTAGAGCTCGCTCATCGCCGCGAACACCGACTGCTGGCTCTCCTCGCGCGCGGACTGGTAGCTGATGTCCCCGAACTCGATGGTCTGGCTGAAAAGGCCCTCCTCGACCTGCGCGGTGCCGTCGGCGTACATGGCGTCGTAGCCGATCGCGGAGAGGACGTCTTTGGCTTCGGCGCGTGCGCGCCTCTTGCGGCGTGCCGCCTGCTCGACTTTCTTCTCCTCTTCCTCGAGCCCCGTCGTGCGGGCATGCGCGCCGCGCACGGGCAGCCTGCCCTTTCGCGCTGTCGCCTCCTTCTCTTTGGTTTTCTTCTTGGTCTTATCGAACAGAAGCATTCGCCTCCGCCCCCTTCCTCTTCGCTTTGCGCTTGGCCTTTCGCGACGGGCGTCCCGGCACGGGAGAGGTCTGCGCGCCCTCGAGTGCGGGGGTGGAGCGGTAGAGGATCCTCTGGTCCTCGAGCCGGAAGTCGAGCCAGAGCGGGACGAACTTCTCGAATTTCATGTGATGGGGCCGCCAGAACCCCGCGAGCCAGAACGGCAGCGACGCGCACATGACCGGCAATGCGGCATCGCGCACCTCGATGCCGAGGGCGAACTGGCACAGCGCAGCGGCCCCGATTGCCGAGGCGAGTCCTCCTGCGAGGCACGCGAGCGTGCGCGCGGAGAGCTTGCCCACGATCTTCTCGGTGTACTCGCCGATGTCCTTCTGGACCCTTACGGATAGCATTTCCACATCCTCCTTCCCTTAGGCGGGGAGCCAGGACGTGTCGAGCTGGCCGAAGTAGATGGCGGCGGCGATGATGATCGCCCCGCCCGCGATGGTCGAGATCGCGCTGGCGATCTGAGCGCCTCCCTGCTGCTCTCGGATGGCGAGGCCGAGCGATACCGCGCCCCAGACGATCAGGAATCCGCCGAGGAACGTGACGCAGCCGGAGACGAGTCCGATGATGTTTGAGAGCATCTTGGCTCCTTTGCATGTCTTGCTTTAAGGGCGGCCGCACCTGGTGGGTTTGAGGCGGCAGCCCCGGTTGGTACAATTGATCTCGGAGCGCATCTCGCGCCCCTTTGCATCCGGGACGGCGCGCGGCGGGCTTGTGTGGAAGCTGGCCACGCCGCGCTCAGACGAGGGAGTGTCGGCTCCCGCCGTCCCATCTCTCATCTCATGGGCCCATCACCGCCTTTCCTCTTCAGGTATTCCTTAAAGTCGAAGCGCGCCTCGCGCTTCGCGCCCGCATGCCCGGGATCCACCTCGGGATAGGAGGGATGCTCCTCGATGCGGTACTTCGCGCCCTTCAGCGGGTAGGTGCCGCTGATGAGCACGACCGACTCGTCGCGCGCAAGCCTGCCAACCTCGTCGGGCGTCATGAGGTCGCGTTCGATCACGTTGTAGTTCTGGGTGGTGGAGCGGTTCGCGCCCCTCGAGTCGCTCTCCGTGAGCACCTTCACGGTCTGCTTGCCGATCATCTTGGAGACCATCTCGTTGGTCTCGGTCGACTTGCCGCCGAGGAACACCACGGTGTCGCAGCAGTCCAGGATGGTCTTCGCGCCCTCCTTCTCGTAGGAGCGCTCGAGCTGACTTGCGGATTGCAGGATGATGCTGAAGCTCACGTTGCGCGAGCGGGCCGTGGCGATGACGCGCTCGAAGTCGGGCACCGTGCCGATGTTGCCGAACTCGTCGAGCAGGAAGTGCACTGGGCGCTTGAGCGCGCCTCCGAAGCGCGCGAGCGCCGTCTTGTAGAGCACGCTCGTGGCCTGCCACATGAGAAGCGCGAAGAGGAAGTCGAAGGTCGAGTCGGAGTCCGACATGCTCGCGAAGATCGCGTGCCTGCCCTCTCCCGACCCGAGCGAGTCGAGCGCCATCTCGTCGTAGGCGACGAGCGCCGACACCGCGTCGACCGACAGCGGCTTCAGGCGCACGTTGCAGCTGATGATGATCGATTTCAGCGTCTTTCCAGCAGCCACCTTGAAGGCTCGGTAGTTCGACAGCGCGAAGTCGTCGTTGGCGTCGTGGGGCTCGCCCACGCGGACCCATCCCCAGTCATCCCCGTCGTCGAAGGGACGCTCGCCCCGCGCTTCGGGCGCACGGCCTCGCTCCATGAAGCGCATCCCCGTCTCGAGCTCCTCGAACACGAGATCGAGCGGGCTCATGTAGGACTCGTCCTCCTCGCGCGCCTCGGCAAGGCTCAAGAGCAGCATGAGGGAGTTGAGGTTTCGCTCCTCGGGACGGGCGTGGTAGACGAGGTAGGCCACCAGCGCCGTGTAGAGCAGGCGCTCGGAGTTCTCCCAGAAGGGGTCGGACCCCTTGCGGTCGTCGGGCGTGGTGTTCTTTATCAGGCACTCGACGAACACGAGGATGTCGGCCTGGTCCTTCACGTAGGAAAGCGGGTTGTAGTGCATCGAGCGGGAGAAGTCGGTCGTGTCGAAGGTGCGTATGTCGTATCCTGCGCCCTCGAGCATCCAGCCCACATCGCCGAGAAGGGTCCCCTTGGGGTCGGTGACGAGGAAGTCGGCGTTTGCCTGCATGAGGTTGGGCTTGACGTAGTAGCGCGTCTTGCCGGAGCCCGGCCCTCCTAGGACGCAGACGTTTCGGTTGCGGTCGTGTTTGAGGTCGAAACGCTTCGGCTTGAGCGCGAGCGCGAAGTCCCTCGAGAGCAGGATGTTGTTCGCCTTGTCCTTCCTGTCCATGAAGGCACGACCTTCCTTGAGAGTCCCCCAGCGGGCGGAGCCGTGCTCCTCTCCCTGGCGGCACGTGCCCGCGCGCACGAGGTTGCGCGCCCAGACCGCCCAGGGGATGCATGCGGCCATGAGGCCAACGGCAATCGCCATCGGCTCTGCCGTGATCCCAGTAGCGGGAACCGCAGAGAGCAGAACGAGGGCGTTGCACGCCGGAAACCCCGATGCGGCAGCCGCAGATGCGAGCGCGTCTCCGGCACAGAAGCATGCGGCGCTGGCGGCGCTCACCGCGAGCGCCTGCGCAATCGGCCTCATTTCGCCCTCGTCTCGACGCCGCGCGATATCTCGCGCGACTTGCCCTTGGCGGCCTCCAATCGAGACGACGCTTCCCTGGCGTGCGCGGCCTTCTCCGCGATGGGCTCGCCCTTGATGCGCTCGCACATTTGCGAGAGCTCCTTCTCCGCACGCCGGGTCGACGCGCTCGTGGTCTTCTCGAGCTCCTTGAAGACCTCGTTGACCGCGGGCGCGTCCTCGACCATGAAGACGAGGTGCTCGCCTTCGGGCATGGGGGCGAACTCGTGGCGGACACCCTCGCGCGAGAGCTTCTCGTCGATAATCTGGCGGATGGTCTCGTACTCGGGCAGGCTCGCGAACTCGGACAGGTCGAGCTTCGCCCACTCGGCCACGTCGCGATCGCCCTTCGCTCCGTCTTCGATCGCGTCATCGCCACGGGCGTGCTTGAACGCCGTGGCGAGCCGCTCGCCGCTTGCCATCATGGCCGCCTCGCCGGCGTCCTGGCCTATGCGGATCATCCAGTCGACGAGCTTCTCGCCGGAGTCATCGCCGAAGTCGTTTGTCATGGCTTTCTTCCTTTCGCTCTTGTGGGACAAACTGTCCCAGTCGTCTTCGGAAAACAGAGAAGGCGGGATGAACCCGCCTTCAGCAAATGTTTCAGCGAACCTCCGCCCGCGCGCCGCGCGTGGGAGCCTTCGCAGCCTTGTTCAGTTGTTGGATGGAATCTCGTGCGCGTCTCGCCGTGTCCTCGATGCTCGGAGCCGCCTCCATGTACTCGAGGCGCTTGCACTGCTCAGGTGTGGCGCGATGCATGCACTCGATTGCGTGCTCGAACCTCTCGGGTTCCCGCACGATGCGCCCGAACGACCAGCTCTCAAAGTCGACCCAATTCGAGCCGTCGCGCTTCAGAGTCCACCACTCGTCGCCGCCGTCCACCTGCTGCACGAACGCCAGGTCCTCGTACACGATCCCCTGGCGGAGCGCCCAGTTGCCGTGCGTGAAGAATCCGCGCAGCTCTTCCACGTTGCCAGCCTCCACGAACTCGTATGGGTACTCCTCGAGGTAGGGGTCGTCCTGCCAAGGGTATCCGCCGCGCCTGAGCCAGCCGTTCTCTTGGCACTTGGCGATGAGCCCTCGCCTGGTCTCTCCGTCGATTTCCTTCAACCCGAGCATCGTCGCTCCTCCATCGTGTCCCGGAGCCCACCGGCACTCGCGCGCTGGCGGCTCTTGATTTCAATTGCGATTTACCCATAAATCTCTCAAGGGCGCCGTCAGGCAACAACGGGATTGTCCCGGCAAGTCCCCCCGGTCACGACCTTGACGTAATCCTCATATCCGGCCCCGTGAGGTAGATGGGGGTCGTGGTCTCAGAAAGGCGGCTTGCGATCGCCTCGGCGGTCTCAACCTCGCCCTTTCTCCCGAGCCTTTTCGATAGCGCCTGGATTGAGTAGTTCGAGGTGAAGATGGTCGGCCTCATTCCCTCGTAGCGGGCGTTGATGACGAGGAACATCATGTTCGAGGACCACTCCTTGGCATCCTCTTTGCCGAGGTCGTCGATGACGAGGACATCGCAGGCGGTGTACCTCGATACGACCGTCTCGGTCTCTCCTCTCCCCGAAAAGCTAGCCTTGATCCTCTCGAGCATCGCCGATGCCGTCGTGAATACCGTGCGGTAGCCCGCATCCACGAAGGCGTTCGCCAAAGCTGCCGCCGAATAGCTTTTCCCTCTTCCGACCGATCCGTATATGTAGAGACCCTGCCCTGCGCTGCCCTCGAACGACTCGAGGTAGTCAAGGAGGCTCTGGTGCTGGACGGTCGCATTGAGGAATCGCTTCGGGATACCCGCGCGCTTGCGGCTCTCGGACAGGCGCGCCTCCCTCTTTGCAGCCTCAGCCTTCTCCACTCGCGCCTTTTGTCTGCGCGCGCCCTCGCAGTCGCATTCGCGGAACCCCGCGACGATTCGTCTGCCGCCGAACTCGACCACGCACGGGGCGAGGGGGCGCCCGCAGTATTCGCAGCACGTCTCCGAATGCGTCGGCTTCGATTCGCCCATGGCACGTCCTATCTGTAATCTTTGTTTTCCGTCTTTGTTATTAGCTGGCAAGACGTCAGGGGTCGGCATGGTGTTTCGTCATGCGCGAGGTGGCGCTGGCGAGCCTTATGGTCACCCGATGACATTTCGCCATGTTTCGATGCATCTGCCCCGCCTATGGCATCCTTTGCCCTTTGAACCGCATCGAAGTTTATGCGGTAGACCTTCGTCTCCCTCCCCTTGGAGAGTTCCTGGCGGCCTACCTCGAATACAAGGTCCATCTCCTCGAGCTTCCTCACCGCGCGGACAATGCTTCGCGTGTCGGCTCCGAGAATCTTTCCAAGATGAGCTTTGCTTTCGTAATAAGGGGATCCGCTCCCGCAGAAACCGTAAATCCTTGCGTATACGAGAAGGGGAAGCCCAGATAGGCAGAGCCCTCTGGTCATGAATTCCCGTACGATGATGAAAGCCTCTTCGCTATGCCCCGCCATGTCGGTCGTTCCCTGTATCCTTAAATCGCATGGCGCTTGCTCCATTCGAGAAGCTCGTCGCGATAGGCGAAGAACCCGCGCTTCTTGCCGTGCATTCGCCTCAAAGGCAGCGGATCGTCTTCTCGCTTATGCCATTCGTAGACGCTGTTTCGGCTTACGCGGAACAGGATTGCGATCTCCTCAACCGAATACGTGTCTTGAACAAGGACAGGCGTCTTGACGAAGACGCTTGATTTGTTTCTCTCAGCCATTATGTCGACTGCTCCTTTCGAAGACGGCAGGGCGCGGCAGTGCGCAGAAGCGCCGTCAGCACGCCTACCGTCTTCCAAGAGCCCGATCGACGGCTTCTATATCGAAGCGAATGGTCTTTGCGCTTATCCTCACGCAGGGAATAGAACCTTTGCGCGCCATGGAAAGAACCCTTCTGGGCGTGATTCCGAGATGCCGGGAAACGGCATCCGCATCCACGAGGTCGGATAGCGGTTGGCGGGATTCCCCGAATCGACGAAGCCCTCTGATGTCATCTTCCGATGCAGCCATGAACGTCCTTTCGTCTCCATTAGGCGCTCTTGCGGCGTTTAAAGCGCCAATGGGTTCAATCGATTTCCTTCGGTCATAATTGGCTCGAAGGCGAATAGGGTCAAACCGAAAAAAAGGAGGTCGTCCCGCTAAGTCCCTGTATGTGATTTGCTGACGAAATCTACGCAATCCACCGTAAGCGCTGCCCGGGTAGTACGCTTTGCTAGTTTGTGTTTTTATCGCCAGGGTGCGCTTTGCAACCAAAGGCCTTTGCCACAGCTGATCGAGGGACTGAGGCGGAGGCCGGGCAAAGAACGGCCGGCATAGCAAAGCGGCCCTCCGACCGATTCGGAGGGCCGCTTTGCGGCAGCGAACAATGTTTGGCGAAACGGGGTCGCTCATAATCGAATACCGATTCCGAATGGCCCCAGCGCGTGGGCCAGCCGCTTGACGGCATTAACCTTCTGCTGAATTGGCGCCTAGGTCCGCCCTAGATGAGAAGAAAGCTTCTCGAAAGAATCGGCGGAGATGCAGTGCTCCATACGGCATGCCTCCTCGGATGCCACCTCCGTGTCCACCCCGGCGTCGAGGAGCATCCGCTCGAAAAAGCGGTGCTTGGCGAGGGTCTCCTCGGCAAGGCGCTCTCCGGCTGCAGTCAGCCGAACGTCACGATCGACCACCTCAACAAGCGATAAATTGGAAAGGCGCGCGACGGCTTTCGTCACGCTGGGCCTCGACAAGCCGAGGTGCTCCGCAATATCCACGTTGCGGCAAAAGCCGCGCTTCGACCTTATCGACAGAATGGCTTCAAGATAGTCCTCTGACGAGTCATGCCTTGTCATGGGAGTCTCCTCCCAACCGCCAGCCGGCCGCCTCGCGGCGCACCTCGATGAAGCGGCGGTAGACGCCTTGCTCGCGCACGAGTTCCTCGTGGGTGCCGCGCTGGACGATCCTCCCGCCGTCCACGACGAGTATCTGGTCGGCGTCGCGCACCGTGTTCAGCCGATGGGCTATGGACACGAGGGTCTTGCCCCGCGTAAGCTCCGCAAGAGCCGCCATGAGCAGGTGCTCGTTCTCAGGGTCGACCGAGCTCGTCGCCTCGTCGAGGATGACGATAGGCGCGTCCTTCATGATGGCGCGCGCGATGGACACGCGCTGGCGCTCCCCTCCGGAGAGGTTCGTACCGCCCTCTTCGAGAACGGTGTCGTACCCCTTCGGCAGCTCCATGATGAAGTCGTGGCAGCGCGCCCGTTTCGCCGCGGCAATCACCTCGTCGCGCGTGGCATCAGGCTTTCCGAACCGGATGTTGTTCTCCACGGTGTCGTTGAACAGGTACACGTTCTGGAAGACCATCGAGATGCGAGAGAGAAGGCTCTCGGCCGTCCCCTCGCGCACATCGACGCCTCCGACGCGCACGCATCCCTCGTCGACGTCCCAGAAGCGCGCGAGCAGGTTGACGAGCGTGGTCTTGCCCGAGCCGCTCGGGCCCACGAGCGCGCAGGTCGTACCCTCAGGAATGTCAAACGTCACGTCGTCGATCGCGCGGCGGCGACCATCGTAGGAGAACGAGACGCCCTCCATCGCGAGGTCGAATCCCTTGCATGCAAGCTGCTTGTCCGTCGAATCCTGCCTCGGGACCGCGCACACCTCGTCGATGCGGTCGAGCTCGCCCTCGATCTTCTTGGTGAGGAAGGCGCCATTGTTCGCGCTGATGAGCTCGCCGTAGATCATGAACGCGGCGACCAGCAGCGTGAGCGCCCAGGAAAGCGGAAGCGCACCTGTTAGATACAGGGCGCACGAGGCGAACAGGACGCCGCAGCTGGCGAGATTGAACACGAGCGCGTAGAGCTTCAATATTCCCTGGGCGGCTTGCTCCTGCTCGAAGTCGGCTTTCCGCTTGCGCTCGAAGGACGCCTTCGCCTTCGCCAGAGCCTCGTCGGACGAGGCAAACGTGCGCAGCACCGCCATTCCCCGTGCGTACTCGATCACCGCGTCGGCCATGTCCTCCTGGGCGGCCGTGATCTCGCGGGTGGCTGCGGTCGAGCGCCGCCGCAGCCACTCGAGGACGACGAGCCCGACCGCGATCCCGGCGAACGTGATCGCCGCCACCGGCGGTGCGAACGCCAGGAAGAACAGGCCCATGATGACAGCCATGGCCACGCCTCCCGAAAGGCCCGTCAGGCAGATGGTCATGAACTCCTCGAGCTGGTGGACGGTCGTGGTGAGCGTCGTCGTGATGGCTGAGAGGCGCTGGTCGGAGAAGTACCCCATGGGGGCTCCCTTCATCCGGTCGCCAACCCGTAGGCGAAGGTCCCGGAACACGTGGAAGCCCTCCGCGTCCATCTTTATGTCGACAAGGTACTGGAACGCGAACTGCCCGGCGACGCTTAAGGCGAGGATGCCGAAGCACTGCAGCGCCACCCCCGCGTCGAGACGGGCGCGGTTCTCGAGCGCCCACCACACCGCGGCGAGCATGCCCGCCATGAAGAGGGCCTTGAGGACGTTGCACGCCATCCCGACGACGAGGCTGCGCCGGGAGGAGGCGGAGAAGCTTCCCGCTAGGTCGAGTATCCTTTTCATTATCGCCAGCATCTAGTCCTCCTCTCTGTCGCCGGACAAGGGGCCCGTGTGCTCCGCCCACATGCGCGCGTACAGGGGGCACGACGCGAGGAGCTCCTCGTGCCTTCCGCATGCCGCCACGCGCCCCGTCTCCATCACGACTATCTGGTCAGCGCCAGCGACCGTCGAGAGTCGGTGGGCTATCGTCACGAGCGTCTTGCCCTCGACGAGCTTTTCGATGGCTCTTTCCACCGCGGCCTCGCTCTCGGGGTCGGCGTACGCCGTCGCCTCGTCGAGGATCACCACGTCGGCGTCCTTCAGGATCGCCCGCGCGATCGTGATGCGCTGTCTCTCCCCGCCGGAGAGCTGCGCCCCGGCCTCTCCCGCCGGCGCGTCGTAGCCCAGCGGCAGGCGCTCTATGAACCCGTGCGCGCCCGCCGCGCGCGCGGCCCGCTCCACCTCAGCGTCCGTCGCGTCGGGCCTTCCCAGCCGGATGTTGTCCGCAATCGTGGCGTCGAACAGGAACGTGTCCTGCGCCACGTAGGAGACGTGCTCCATGAGCTGCTCGAAGGGGATCTCGCGCACGTCGCGCCCTCCGTAGCGCACCGTGCCACCGCTCGCGTCCCAGAACCCGGCCATGAGCTTCGCCACGGTGGACTTCCCCGAGCCGGACGGGCCGACGATGGCGGTCATGGTGCCGGGCTTCGTGCGCAAGGTCACGCCGTGGAGCACCTCGACGCCCTCGTGGTAGGAGAACGACACGTCCTCGAAGGAGAAAGGTTCGCCGGTCAGTTCCACCCGCTCCGTCGGACGGGAGAGCTCGGGAAGCGCCAGGAAGTCCCAGATCACGTTCAGGCACGCATCCATTCGGGATATCTGGCCGGCGGCCTGGGCGAACTTGAGCACGCCGCCGATGAAGCCGAGGGGTATCGTGATGCACACCATGAAGTCCGGAAGGCCCAGCTCGCCCGCCGACATCAGCCAGACTCCCAGAGGCAGCGAAAACAGGAGTGTGCAGGGCACGACGGCCCTCACGAGCGCCAGCCACACCCAACTTTGGCGGAACCAGGCGAGCGTGGAGTCGTGGTAGGCCGCGACGGCCTCGGAGAACGACCCGTACGAGGAGGCGCTTCGGCCGAACGCCTTGATGACCTGGATGCCGTTGACGTACTCGACGAGGGTCGAGTTCATCTTTTGCTCGCTTTCGATGTAGCGCGCCATCTTGGCCTTGTAACCACGCATCATGCCGAGGTAGAACAGCACGCCGAGCGGGATCGTGGCGATGCCCGCCAGCCCCATGCGCCAGTCGACGGCGAATACGATCGCCATCGCGAGCACTGGCGCGAACACGTTGCTGGGAAGCTCGGGCATGAAGTGGGCAATGGCGTCCTCGAGCTGGTTCACGTTGTCGACGAAGCGGTTCTTGAATGTCCCCGTCGGCGTGTCGACGATGGTCCCCATGGGCACGCGGGCCATCTTCTCCGCCATCGCGTCGCGCATCGACTGCAGGGCCCTGAAGGCGATCCGGTGGCTCGTCATGGAAGAACGCCAGGTGAAGAGGAACTTCGCCGTCTGCCCGAGAGCCGCCGCGGCGGCAAGCCATGCTGCAGCCTCGAGAGTCAGAGAACCCTCCAGAAGGCCCGCCGCGAGCGCGGCGACCGCGATGTAGGGCACCATGCCGAATGCCTCGCCGACGCAGGCCATCGCGAGGGACAGCGCCATCTTCCCCTTGTCGGGGCGCATGAAGCAGAAAAGCTTCGCGAACGCGCTCGGACGCGCGTTCTGCTCTTCGGGGGTTGCCTTGGCCATGTGTATCACCCCTCCTCGGGTTCCGCGGACAGATCAACCACGCGGTCCCCCGCCAGTCGCGCGAGCATCTCGTCGTGGGTGATGACTACCACCGCCTTGCCGTTTTCGGCGAGCTTTCGGCACCACTGCGCCACTTCCCGCATGCCGCGGCCGTCGAGGCCGCTTGTGGGCTCGTCGAGCACGACGAGCTCCGCGTCCGAGCAGTACGCCGCAGCCAGGGTCACGCGCTGCTTCTGGCCGCCCGACAAGCTCGCCGGATGCCGGTCGGCCAGGTCGGCGAGGTCGAACGCGGCGAGCGCCTCCCACGCCCGCGCCTTCAGCGCATCGTCCGCCTTGCGCCCGAGCACTACCTCGTCGGCGACGCTGCCCGCGTAGAGCTGGTAGTCGGCGTCCTGCATCACGAAGTAGCTCAAGCGCCTCCGCTTCCGCGGGGAGAGCGCCACGCCGCCCCTCGTCACGCGCCCCTGCTGTTCGCGTGCCGCTCCGACCAGCACTTTCGCGAGCGTCGTCTTCCCGGTTCCGTTCCCACCGCACACGACCGTGACGGACCCCAAGGGGAACTCGGCGTCGACCTTGCGGATCCCCCGCTTCGTCGACGGGTAGACGAAGGTGACCCCTTCGAGCCGCCAAACCGGGAGGCTGGGCCTGGCCTCGCTTTCGCGCGCGACCGCCATGTCTGGATGGCGCAGACCGAACCGGGCGGCTTCGTCCAGGGAGAGGCGTGCGAACTCGCCGGCGTCCCAACGGGCCGCAACGCGCCCCGACCTCATGCACACGAACTCGTCGGCGACGGGGAGGAGCCGGTGCAGCCTGTGCTCCGAGACGACGACCGCCGTCCCTTCGTCCTTCAATCGAGCCAGGATCCCGACAAGCGCCTCCGAGCCCGCGGCGTCGAGGTTCGACGTCGGCTCGTCGAGGACGAGGACCTTCGGACGGCATGCGATGGCGGCGGCGAGCGCCACCCGCTGCTTCTGCCCGCTCGACAGCTCGGTGAGCTTCTCGCCCAGAAGCCGCTCTACGCCGCAGAGCTGCGCGGCCTGACGGACCCGCGCGACCGTGGCCTCCGGGTCGGTGCCCAGGTTCTCGAGCGAGAAGGCGATCTCGTCGGCGACGGTCCCCATGAAGAACTGGCTCCTCGGGTCCTGCATCACCACGCCCATCCCTTCGGTCCGCTGCCGGGGCGACAGGTCGTAGGCGTCCGTCCCGCCGATGAGGACTGCGCCTTCGCGTTCGCCCGGGAAGAAGGTTCCCGCCAGCCCGTCGATAAGCCGCAGGACGGTCGACTTGCCGTCGCCCGACCTGCCGCAGAGGACCGTACACGAGCCGTGCGCCACGTCGAGGGACACCTCGCAGACGCGGCTGCCCGTTCCGGACGGCTCCCGCCCCTGCCCCGCCAGCTCCGACTCGTCGAGGTAGCGGAAGGAGACGCGGCCCAGAAAGACCGCTCTCGGCCCGTTCATAAGGCCACCCCCAGCGCGTAGACCGCGGCGGCGGAGACGACTACGAGGAAGGCGCATGCCGCGTCCCGAGCGGAGAGGCCGACGTGATACACCGACGTGCGGCCTTCGCCGATCTCGATGCCCCTCAGCTCCGCCGAGGCGGCGAGCTCGCTCGACAGCCGAAGGGATCGCATGACGAGCGGCGTGTAGATGCACTCGTACGCCAAGGCGGGATGCCTCACGACATCGATGGCGCGGGGGAAGATTCCCCTCATCCTGATGCCGCGGACTATCGAGCGGACCTCGAAGGAGAGGATCGACGCGAATCGGAACACCATGCAGACCCCGACGAGCACCCCCTGGGAAACGCGCCAGCGGTCGAGCGCGCACATGATTGCGGACGGAGAGAGCGTGAAGAGCGCGCAGCCGACCGTGAAGGGCGGCACCATATGGAGGACGCTCACGAAGAGGACGCCGTAGAGGCCCGACAGGGGCAAAAAGCTCAAGCCACAGACCGCAGCGAAGCTCGCGCACGCCTTGGCGGCGAGCTTCGGCCTGCCGTTCGCCGCGAGGTAGGCCGCCGCGATCGCCTGCAGAAGTGCCGTCTCGAGCAGCCCGGTGACCAGCATGGCGGCAACCCCCACGGCCAGGAAGGACGCAAGGTGCGTCCTGGGGTCGAGTCCGAGGACCCCCGTCCTTATGTCCGCCTCTTCCGCCCGGCTCATGCGATCTTCGCCTTGCGGACGTGCTTCTTCAGGAACTTGGAGCCGACAAGGCCGCCGACGACCGTCCCCGCGACGAACATCGCCATCATGAGCAGGATCCAGGGAAGCTCCGTGTACTGGGCCACCATCGCCGCGACGTCCGCGGCGTCGTAGTACGTTCCGAGCTGCTCCATGTAGGCCTCGCGGAAGAGCAGGTAGGGCATGATGCCGTAGAAGCCGAACGTCACCCAGTAGACGACGTAGCCGCCGACGATGCGCTTGATGTCATGGTAGGAGCCCTTACCCCACATGACGAGCTCCCCGACGACGGCTCCGATGACGGCGACCGGGGCGCAGTAGAGCCCTCCCATGAACGTGTAGAGGACGCCGAACACCAGGATCGACGCGGCAAGTACCCCTCGCTTTCCGATGCGGTCCGCCATCACGACGTAGAACGGCGTCGAGAGAAGGGGGAACAGCCACGATCCCACAAAGAACGTGTTCTGAGGGGCGAGCAGCATGTCCTCGATCATCTTCGCCGCCATCGTGAGGAACACGATGACGAGGTTGAACACGACGAACGTCAGGATGTCTCGCGTGGTCCATCTGCCACTTGCCGGTCGAGAGCTTTCTGCTTGCATAGAGAATCCTCCTTAGCATGATTGTTAGCCAATTGCAACTTTGGTCTATAATGAGCGCAGAAGGACTTCAGAGGTCCGAGACCGATGCAAATGCGGCCCAATAAGGAAAGTCGGTGCCCAAACAAGGAAGGAAGCGTCTAGGAGTTGGCGGATGGAGAGTTTAGAAGAAGACCTTTACAGCGCAGCGTTTCGAAAATGGAAGATCTCGCCCTCCTCTAAAAAGCACGGATACGGGCCTTGCGGCATCCTGCGGACCTTCGAGAACGAATTCGGTGAGGGCGAATACTGGTCTTACTTTCGCGGGAATCTCTACGCTATCAATTCCTTCAGGATGAAATTCAAGAAAAACTGGGTTCTGAGGTATCGGTGCACCGAGCATCTCTGCGTTTCGTTCTACGACGAAATCGAGGGAGTGACGCAGAAACAGGGTGCGCCGCTCAGTGTTGGGGGGATTTCGGTATATCTCGGAGGAGAGGGCGAAGAATACGAAGCGCGCGTTTCCGAGGGCGCGTCGACAAAGGGAACGTCGATCACCTTTTCCCCTGACTACTACCGCACGTACCTGCAAAGCAGGTTCGGAAGTGTCGAGGATATGAGAAGGGCCTTCCTGGAAGCCGACGGAAGGCATGATATGCCAGAGCTCGTCAACCTGCTCAGAAAGGCTCGGAACTACAAGGGCGCGGGAATCGCGGCGGAGCTTTTCTATGAAGGGGTGATATCGGAAGCCGTCGCTTCCGTCATGCAGCATTCTTCCCTCTACCCCGAATATCGCCAAAACATGCATCTGACCCGAGAAGATCGCAAGGCCATCGACTTCATCTGCGGGTACATCGCCTCGAACCTCGGAGGGGATCTATCCTGCTCCCACCTGGCAGACCAGCTCTACATAGGGAAGACGAAGTTGAAAAAACTCTTCAAAACTGCAACGGGACTGTCGCCATCCCGCTACGTCGCGCGCGAGCGTATGGAGGAGGCATCGCGCCTGCTTGTCGAAACCGACTTGGCGATAGCCGAGATCGGCGGAAAAGTAGGTTACGCCAAGCCAGGCGCATTCACGGAAGCCTTCCGAAGGGACAGAGGCTGCACGCCCAAGCAGTTCAGAGGATCGCGATAGCAAGATGGCCGCATGCGCCATGCGGAAGGAGAATCACATGCCGGAACTCGATGCCGTGAAGAGCACGCTGTTCATCCCGATGCTGGGAAGAATCTACGCCAGCGAGCATTTCCAGAACATCCTGCACGATGAAAAGGCCCTGGCGCTGAAAGGCGCGTTGCCGAAAGACATGGCAGAAAAGGGTTCGCAAAGCCAGTACACCCTGCTGGCTTCCGCCTCCCGCTCCGCCAACATGGATCGCTTCATCCAGGACTTTCTCCGCCGCAAGCCAGACGGCGTTATCGCGGAGCTGGGATGCGGACTGGAGACCACCTACTATAGAAACGACAACGGGCACACCTGTTGGTACGCCGTCGATCTGCCGGACGTGATGGAGTACCGAAAGACGCTGCTGCCGGAACCGGAGCGGCAGGCATATTTTGCCGGCGACGCCTTCTCGGACACCTGGATCAAGCGGATCCGCGCCGACGCGCCGGATGCGCCGATGCTGGTTATCGCCGGAGGCCTGCTCCACTACTTCGAAGAGGAGAAGGTGCTTGCCTTTCTGCGGACGCTGCAAAGTCTTGGGAATGCGGAGGTGGCGTTCGACAGCGTGAGCAAGATGGGAATGGAGATGACGCGCAAGAAGTACATGAAGCAGATGGGGCATGCTGACGCAGGGATGTTTTTCTACGTGGATTCCGCGGCAGAACTCTCCCGGAAAATCAGCAGCGATGCCTGCGCCTTTGAGGAGCCCTTCTACCGCCATATCGACAAGACCGGGCTGAGACTCTCGACGAAGCTCAGCATGGGCGTATCCGACTGGTTCTGCATGGTGAAGATGGTGCACGTGAAAGCGAACGCGGGGATCGCCCCGGCAAAGGGGTGATGGCGTCGCAAGAGCCGACCTTTTCCGGCAGGCGGTAATCCGCCTTACTCCCGAAAACGAGGGAAGGCCCGGCCCCTATCGCAGCTTAGGCTGCGACGTTCACTCCACGTGCCGCTTGCTCCACTCGAGCAGCTCGTCCCTGAACGCGAAGCGCCCCCTCTTCCTGCCCATCATCCTCCTGAGCGGCAGGGGGTCGTCCTCGAGGAGGCTCCACTCGTAGACCGCGTTCCTGCTCACGCGCAGGAGTATCGCTATCTCCGCCACCGAGTAGGTGTCCTGGATCGGCACGGGGACCTTGACGTACGGGCATCCCGCTGTTTCGACTGCCATGCGTCTGCTCCTTTCGGAGCGGCAGACACTGCATCCTGACGTCGCGGGATCCGGCGGCGATGGCGCGAGGCCCGTTGCCATCGTCGCCGCTCGGTATCGTATCGTCTCCCACACGTGTGATTCCAGGCGGGCGGAAGCGGCGCGCGCCGCCCGCTGCGCGGGTCGCGTGCGCCGCCGGGCTCAATGCGCTTCGCCTGGGCTTATGTGCGCCCGGCTATTCGCCCGTCTCCGTCCTGCCCCTGTAGGCTCACGAGGTGGTCCGCCAGGCGGCGGAAGGAGGGGCCGGAGATGCAGTGCTCCAGGCGGCACGCCTCCTCGGAAGCCGTCCTCCCGTCCACCCCGGCGTCGCAGAGCAGCCGCCTGAAGAACTCGTGCTTCTCGAGCGTGGCGCCGGCGAGGCGGCGCCCCTCGGGGGTGAGCCGCACGTCGCGGCCTGCCACCTCGACGAGCGACCGGGACGACAGGCCCGCCAGGGCCTTTGTGACGCTCGGCCTCGCGACGCCCAGCCGCTCCGCGATGTCGGCGTTGCGGCAGAACCCCCGCTCGGCGCGGATGACGAGGATCGCCTCGAGGTAGTCCTCGGAGGATTCGGTCGCACCGGTGTTTTCGTACCTCATCTCTTCAACCCCGTTCTTTCCCCGAAAAAGAATTTGCTAGAAAAACAGTAAACTCACGTGGTAGACCACACATCCGAGCAGAAGCGAGGAGGCTATGTAGAACGCCGCCGTTATGACGGTCCACTTCGTCGAGTGGACTTCGGCCCAGGTAGCAGAGACGCTTGCCGCGCACGGCATATTGAACGTGAACGCGAAGATGAAGGCGAGCGCCTCGGGGGCTGAAATCACCTGAGACATGACCTCTCCGACGTTCGCCGCAGCCGCCCCGCCACCGGTCATGATCCCCACGAGGACGGCGTTCGGCGTCGCCGCGCCCGTAAAAAGACCCGAGAGCACGCCGAGGGCGGATTCCTTGAGGACGAGCGCGCAGAGCCACGCCGTGAAAGTCTGCCACCCCATGCCGAACAGCCTCGTCACCGGCTCGATAGCGGTGCCCAGCGCGTAGAGCGCCGACCCTTCAACGCCGCCGGTTGAAGTGTAGGTGAGCGCCCAGATGACGAACGCGAAGATTGCGACCACGCGAATGGCACGCACGAACATCTGGCGGCTCTTGAGCAAGGCACCGCGCACGACGCCCTTCAGATGGGGGCGGTGGTAGGGCGGAAGCTCCATAACCAAGCCCGCGCGCTCTCCATCCGCCACCAGGCGCGGCCCGAACACCTTGCCGACGATGCCCATGATGACAAGCATCATGGCGAATATCCCCACGATCACGAGCGGCGCGCCAAATACGCCGAAGAACGCGACGGCCAGCACCGGCACCACGCCCCACGTGGAGCCGCACGGGATGGCCCAAGCCATCATGACGGTGAGCATGCGCTGTCCCCACGAGTCGATGACGCGCGAGCCCGACACGCCGCCCATCGTGCACCCCAGGCACATAAGAAACGGCATGAGCGACTTCCCCTGCAGCCCGAAGCGCGCCATGGTGTGGTCGAACACGTAGCCGATGCGCGCCATGTAGCCCGCCTCCTCGTAGAGGCCGAACACAAGGTTGATGCCGAATACGTAGCCCACCATCATCGTGCCGAAGCACAAGCTGTTGAACACCACGCCCGCGAGGAAACTGCCCACAACGTCAGGCGCGCCCGCCTGCGCGAGCGCCCCGGCAGCGACCTGCCCGAGCGAAGAGATGGCACCGCCGAGCATCATGATGGGTATGGCGGGAACGAACGCGAGAAGGAACCCTACGAGAATCATGGCGACGGTGATGGGTTTTGACCAGCGAGAGCCCGTGGCGAGCCGGTCGAAGCGCGACAGCGCGTGCGCTTTCTCGGGAGCGGACACCGCCCCGTCGAGGAGCCATTCGATCCAGGCGAACCGCGCCTTCCCCGCCCCCTGCGCCGTCGCCGGGGCGGAAGCCATCTCCCGACGCAAGCGGTCGTCGTCAATGGACGGGCGCTCGCGCGCCGTCCGCTCGATGGCGCAAAGCAGATTCCCGTACCCTTCCGGACGTGACGCCACGAGCGGCACGACAGGAATCCCGAGCCGCTGCTCGATAAGCGCCGAATCGATGCGCTTGCCTTGACCCTCCGCAACATCCATGAGATTCAAAGCAAGGAGAGAGGGCTGCTCCGGGTGCGCGGCAGCGAACTCGGCGAGCATGTAGAGGCTGCGCTCGAGCTGGGAGGCGTCGGCCATCACGACCACAACGTCCGCATCGCCGGACTCGAGGTAGTCACGCGTCACCTCCTCCTCGGGCGAGTTGGCGGAAAGGCCGTAGGCTCCGGGGAGGTCGACCACGCGGCACTGCGTATCGCCAATCCCGAACGACCCCTCTTTCCTCTCGACAGTCTTGCCCGGCCAGTTGCCCACATGCTGCCTCGCGCCCGTAAGGCCGTTGAACAGGGTAGACTTCCCGGAATTTGGCTGGCCAAGAAGAGCGACCGCAACACCGGCGCCCTGCCCTCCCGACGTTCTTGCCCCCTTGGCCGCAGGGCAAGCGGCCGCGCACGTCTCGCAACTCACAAGGCCACCTCCACATCAATCAGTTCGCAATCCCCTCTGTCGATTGCAACGGCGCTGTCGCGGACGTATACCAGCACGGGGCGCTTTCGGACGTTCTGGAGGACTTCTATACGGCACCCTTCGGTGAGTCCGACTGCGGTGACCCGCGAGACGAACCGCGCATCACCCGACACGGCCAAAACGCGCGCAGCCGACCCCTCTTTCATATCGTGCAGTTTCATTAATCAACTCCTTTCCAGGGCGGGCGTCGTGCCCGCAACCTGGAGAAAGCTTAAGGTTGAAGAGGAAACCTCCTCAACTCCATGCTATGCAGTCAGCTCCATATCTCAGTGATGTTAGCTATAATTAACTATCAGAAATGCAATCGCCGCTGCCGGAAAGCAGCGGCACGTGTCGAAAGGGGATGGTGCCGTGGGCCGCGCATGCTCCGATAGAAAGACCGACGGACAACTCCTGAAAGCGAGGGTCGCCCCGGGAGTCGAGCTGGTTGAGGATCCCAAGGGCCTCTTCGAACTGCAGATCTCGAAACCGGTCGGAAGCGGCTCCATGCGCGGTCGCGCCCTGTCGCGCGGTTTGTTCATCGCCCTCGTTGACTTTACCTGCACGAGGTGCCCAAACATCCCTTCCGACACGCCCCTCCAGCTGCCCTCGTTCTCCAGCGGGATGTGGCTGACGGTGAACCTGTGCTGGGAGGGTCGGTGCGAAGTCGACATCCCCGACGGCGGACTGGGAGTAGTTGCCGCCGGGGATCTGTGCGTAAGCTACTCCCGGAAGCGGCCGGCCGAGTTCAGATACCCATCGGGGCGCTACCGCGGCGTCGAGCTGTTCGTGAACGATCGAGTTGCCGAGGAACCGGCGTTCTCCCTGCTCGGCACAGGGGACAACGCCATCCGGCGCATCGCCCGCAAAGCGGGGCCGGCGGCCGTCCTCGCGGGAGACGCGGAGCTCAACGGACGCATGGAGCGCCTGGCAGCGCTTCTCGACGCGAACGACGACGCGATGGCGGAATACGAGGTTCTCGGACTGCTGCTCGGCCTCCAACGGCGCGACCTTTCAACGACGAAACCCCGCTTCCTGCTCACGCGTGCGCAGATGGGGATGGCTGCCGCAGCCCGCGACGAGATGGAGCGCGCCCTCAGCGCGCGTCACGACGCCCGGACGATGGCCGCCGCCTTCGGCGTGAGCGCAACGTCACTCAACGAGTACTTCACCCGCGCATATGGCAGCACGATCGCGACCTACCTCCGACGACGCCGAATGGAAGAGGCGGCAACGCAGCTCGCACAAGGCGCGAAGGTGACGGAAGCAGCAACGTATGTGGGCTACGCAAACCCGAGCAAGTTCGCCGCTGCGTTCAAGAAAGCCTATGGGGTGCCGCCGAGGGAGTGGAAGCACGCCAGTGGGATGGGGCTTCGCAGCGTGTAACCGCGTCAACCTTGGGATTGGCAACCCTTCTCCGCCCAGCATAAACGCACGATTCTTCCCGAATATTGATTCGAAGGACATCACTGCGCTCCCTCAGCTGACATACGCCCATTCGCTCCCCAGCTGCTGCTCTGCAGCTGGAGATCCCAAAGATGTCGGTAGAGGCCGTTGCTCGAAACGAGGTCGTCGTGGTTCCCCTCTTCGACGATGTTCCCGCCGTCGAGAACGACGATCTTGTCCGCGTTGGCGATGGTCCTCAGACGATGTGCGATGACGATCACCGTCTTGCCCGCGCAGAGGGTTCCGACCGCTCTCTGGATGAGCGTTTCGTTCTCCGGGTCGAGCGAGGCCGTGGCTTCGTCAAGAAGCACCACGGGGGCGTCTTTCAGAAGGGCCCGCGCGATGGAGAGGCGCTGGCGCTCCCCTCCGGAAAGAGCGGCGCCGTTCTCGCCCAGCATCGTGCCGAACCCCTGGGGAAGCCTCTCGATGAACTCCATGCAGTGCGCCGCCCTCGCCGCTTCCGCCACTTCTTGATCAGTTGCTCCCTCGCGGCCGATTCGGATGTTGTTCGCGACCGTGTCGTCGAAAAGGATCACGTCCTGAAAGACTATGGAGACGTGCGCGAGCCACGATTCCTCGGAGAACCCGGCGATGTCCTTGCCCGAGCAGAGGATCCTGCCGCTGTCCGGCTCCCAGAATTTCGCCGCCAGCTGGGCGCAGGTCGACTTGCCCGAGCCGCTCGGCCCGACGAGGGCGGTGACTTTTCCTTCCTGCGCGTCGAAGCTGATGCCGTGGAGGACCTCCTCGTCGCCGTACCCGAACCGGACGTTTTGGAAAGATAGGCTATGGCCGGAGACATCCGCCGGAGCAGAGCCCTTCGCTTCAGGCTCGTCCATGACCGCCTTGATCCGGGCCGTCTTAGTCGACAGGTTGAGAAGGTTGGGCAGCTGAGACACGAGGGCGAGAATGGGGCTGTACACACGCGAAACGATGAGCAGGAACATGAGCAGAACCATGAAGTCAACGCCGCCGGAGGTGAGAAGCATCGCGCCGATGCAGACGGTCAGGCCCACCCCCGAGCGAAGGATGGCGCTCGCAAGGGAGACGGAGACGTCGACAGCGAGCTCGACCCGCATCGTCACCCTCTTGAGCTCGAGCATCGCCTGCTCCATGGCGGCGGAGTCCTTGCCCACCGCCCTGCAGGCCCTTATGTCCTTGATGCCTTCGAGGTAGTCCTGCACGCGCGCCAGCGCATCCAGGCGGACGCGGTTCTGCCTTTCGAAAAGGCGCGACTGATGGCGTCGGCTCAAGGCGATGACCCCCGCCGAAAGCGGCAGCGTGATTATCACGCAGCAAGCGAGCCGCCAATCGAAGAAGGCGAGCATCACGCAGATGACCATGGTCGACACGATTCCGGCGATGAGCTGCGGGAGCGTCGAAGACAGCATGGACTCCTGCGCCGTCACGTCCCCCATGATGCGGTCGGCCACGTCGGTCGTGTCCCGGCGGTTGAAGAAGCTCATGGGCAGTTTCCTCAGATGGTCGGCGAGGCGCAGGCGGATGCTTTCGGACTCGGTGTACGCGGCCACGTAGGTTTTCTTGTAGTCGTTCCTCGAGGTGACGAAGACCACCGCCATCCCCGCAAGCCCCACGGCGAAGATCGCCCAGAGCGCGGCGGCGTCGAACGGCTCGCCCGCAAGGGTCCCCACGAGAGCCGCGAACGCGGCGACCGTGCAGACGAAGGGGATCATGAGCGCCAGATCGCTCAAGGTGCACGCGAGGGCCGAACGCTTGAGTCCGGCATAGCCCTCGCCGGAAAGGTTGAACGCCCTCTGAAGCCATGGCGCCCTGCCGTTCGACGGCTTGCCGGGCTTCTCCGCAGGGTCGTGCTCGCCGGCGGAAGCATCCTGCGCCGCATGCGGGGCGACCGCTTCGGAGGATCGGGCTTCGTCGCCGCCTGGAGCCGATTCGATGCCCCATTCGACCGCCTCCGTGTACTGGCTCCACATCTTCGCATACGTCCCCGATGCGGCGAGGAGCTCTTCATGGGTGCCCTCCTCGACCTTGCGGCCGCCGTCGAGCACGACGATCTTGTCGGCGCCGACGACGGTGGAGAGCCTGTGGGCGATCATGATCACGGTCTTGCCCGCCATGAGCCTCTCGAAGGCCTTCTGGATCAAGTGCTCGTTCTCGGGGTCGGAGAACGCGGTCGCCTCGTCCAGCACCACGATGGGCGCGTCCGAGATGATCGACCTGGCGATGGCTATCCGCTGCTGCTCGCCGCCGGACAGGTGCACGCCCTCGGAGCCTATTACCGTGGCGTAGCCGTGGGGAAGGCTGCTGATGAATCCGTCCGCCTGGGCGGCCTTCGCGGCCTCGACCACCTCGTCGTCGGTCGCCCCCGGCCTGCCGCGCCTGATGTTGTCCGCGATGCTCTCGCGGAACAGGTGGGAATCCTGGAACACCAGGCTGAGGCTGCCCATCAATTCGTCCTGGCTCATCTCGCGGACGTCGACGCCGCCGACGAGCACCTGCCCCGAATCGACGTCCCAGAAACGGGCGACGAGGTTCGCCAGCGTCGATTTGCCCGAGCCGCTCGGCCCCACGACCGCGCATACCGTGCCGGCAGGGATTTCCAGCGAGACGTCGCGCAACGCCGGCTCCGCGTCGTCCTCGTAGGAGAAAGTCACGTCCCGAAGGGACACCGAGGCGTCCTTCGGGGTTTTCGGCGCCTCGGGACAAGAGAGCTCCTCGATGCCGAGCACCGAGTCGATGCGGTCGATGTTCGCCTGGGCGAGCATCCCGTCCTCGCTCACGTAGAGGATCTTCGCGAACACGCTCGATATCGAATGCACGAACAGGAGGTAGAAGACGAGCGAGAGCACGAACGTCGGCCAGTCTTGCGCGCCCGGGGCGAGGAGTATGCCGACGGGCAGGACGAACAGGTACGCGTTGTTGATGATCGCCGTGAAGCCTGGCATGGAGTTCCGGAAGAAGAGCGTGACGTCGAGGGAAAGCCCCGTGTAGTCCTTGATCGCGTCTGTGAGCCGCTTGAACGATCTCGCCGTCTGGCCGAAGGCCTTCACGACGCGCATGCCGCGAACGTACTCAACGGCGGCGTTGCCCATCTGCTCTTTCACTTCCTGGTAGCGCCCCATGCTCGCCATGACGCGCTTGTCGGCGTAGCCGGAGAACTGCACGACGCATGCGACGGCGACCGCCGCCAACGTAGCGACGCCGAAGCGCCAGTCGAAGACGAAGAGCAGCGCCACCAAGACGACGGGCGCGGCGGCGGTAGCCGCCAGGTCCGGGATGGAGTGCCCGATGAACTGCTCGATCCCGCCGACGCTTTCGTCCATGACCTTCGAGATCCTGCCCGTCCCGAGCCTGGCGACGTGCCCGAGGGGAATCCTCCCGAGGTGGGCGGCGATGTCGAGCTTCGTGCGGTACTGCGCGTCGAATGCCGCGGCGTGGGAGCACAGAAGCGCGGCAAGATAGCACCCCACGTCAACGACTATGCCTGCCACCGCCAAGCCCGCGTAGCCCGTCATCGCCGAAACGTCGACGGCGGCCAGGTTCGGATAGACCCCGACCGCATCCCTGATCATGAAGTAGATCGCCACGTATGGGACGAAGGACGCCGCCGCGGATAGGACCGCCAGCGCCATGGAGGCGAACACGAGGGGCTTTCTTCTCCCCGCGAACCGCAGGCAGCGGGAAAGGGCCCCCGGCTTCCTTCCTTTGCTTTCCTTGCTCATCGAATACCTCTTCTCTCATGTTGCTTTGAAAAAGGGCGCTAGGCGATTCCCGCGCGCTCGAGGTGCTTCTTGAACACCGCCCGTCCGACCAGCGAGCCGATGATGCCGCCCGCGAAGGTCACGACCGCGATAATCGCGAACGTCTCGGGAGTCACCGTGGACAGAAGGGCTTCCATGTAGGCCGGGTCGATGCTGTTGGACCCCATCAGCTCGCGGTAGTAGTCCTGGGAGGCGAACATGGGAACGAAAAGGCCCGCCGCCCAGCAGGTCTCGAAAAGCGCGTACCCCACGGCGACGCCTGCGAACCTACCGTACCCGAGCGCTTTCCGCGCCAGCTCGGAGACGGCGCCGCCGACGGCGAGGCCGAGCGCCACGGGCCATCCCGACCCGATGACGAAGATGACCACGGCGAAGACGAGCGCCATGATAAGAGACGTCCCGGCGCGCGGCACGCGCGCATGCATGTAGACCCAGACGATCCCGGCGGGTATCGCCGCGATGGCGCAGCAGCCGCAGTACGCCACGACGCTCATGGAGGTGATTCCCACGACGAGCATGCTCACCACCATGAACAGCAGGGAGAAGACGCCGAGGGCTATGAGGTCCCTGGAGCTGAGGCTGCCGCTTTCCTTCTGTTTTACTTTTGCTGTCATTTCCAAATCCTTTCTTTCATAGGAATCCTTTTCAGTCTTTGCAGGCCGGCTCACTCGATGAGCACAATCTGGTCGCAGGCCTTCGACAGGAACTCCGTGTCATGGCTGACGACCGCCACCGTCTTCCCGCGAGACGCCTCTTCGCGCAAGATGAGCGCGAGGCGCTCCATGTTCCGGAAGTCCAGGCCGCTCGTGGGCTCGTCGAAGAGAAGCGCCTGCGCCCCCGATTCCGACGCGATAGCGCAGACGCACCGTTGCTTCTGACCGCCTGAGAGCGACGCCGGATGGCGGTCGGCGACGTCGCCGAGGCCGAACGCCTCCAGGACCGCTTCGAGGCGAGGCTCGTCGGGATCAGAGGAAGACGGGGCCGCGGATGCCAACTCGTCGCGCACGCTCGGGCGAAAGAGCTGGTAGTCGGGGTCTTGCATGACCAGAAACGCATGATTGGGTCTTCTCTTGGGAGGGATCACCGAGCCTTGGAACCGGACATGCCCGAGCTCTTCTTTCTTGATCCCCGCCAGGCACTTGAGCAGGGTTGACTTGCCTGCCCCGTTTCGCCCGACCACGCCGACGACCCTCCCGGGGTCGAACGAGACGGTAATCCCCTCGAGGACCGGCACACCCTTCTCGTACCCCGCATAGATTCCCCTCGCCTCGACGGCGGGAAAGGCGGAGACGGGACGGGAAAGGCGCTGCATCAGGTCGGCGAGCTTCGGCGGCTCGGAGGATCTGAGCCCGCAAGACTCTCGCTCGGAGTCGGGCAGCCCCAGGAATCGCTGCGCGTCCCATTCGGCGACGACGGAACCGCCTTCGAAGAGCAGGTACCGGTCGGCGACGCCTGCGAGGTAGGAGAGCCTGTGCTCGGCGATGATCACGGCAGACCCGCTCGACTTGGCTTTCGAGATGAAGGAGGCGAGCTTCTCCATGGAGGGAGGATCCAGATTGCTCGACGGCTCGTCGAGGACGTAGACGCTCGGCCTGCAGGCCCATGCGCTCGCGAAGGCCACCGATTGCATCTGGCCCCCGGAGAGCTCGAAGATGCCCCTGCCCATCAGCCTCTCCATGCCGAGCTCGCGCGCGACATCGCGCACCCGCCCGTGCATCTCCTCCCTGGGAACGCCGAGGTTCTCCATGCCGAACGCGATCTCGCCGGTCGTGTCGAGGTTGAAGAACTGGGTGCGGGGATTCTGGAAAACGCTGCCCGTCAAGGACGAGAGCTCCCAATCCTCCAGGTCGTCGATGTCCCTGCTTGCTACAAGGACCTTCCCCGTCCGGCTGCCCTCGTAGAACCCTCCCGCCAGCCCGTTGACGATCCGGGTCGCGGTGGTCTTCCCGCAGCCGGACTCCCCACACAGGACGACGCATTCGCCCGGCGCGACGGCGAAGCTCACGTCTTTGATCGCCGGGGCGTCGAACCCCGCATAGGTGAAAGAGACGTTTCTGAGCTCGACGGAGCTTTTCGTCACAGCAGCCCTCCGATCCCCTGATTGACCTTCGCAGCTACGAGAAGCGAGCAGCAAACGGCAAGGAATGCGAGCGATAGGAAATCGGCCCACCCGAACCGGGGAGCGTTGTAGGAGGTCTTCCTCCCGGGCCGGTCGATGCCGCGCGCGACCGCCGCGGCGGCAAGCTCGTCAGCGATCTTCGCGCAGCGCAGCATCACGGGCACGACCGCCGATTCGAACATCAGGACCGGTTTCGAAACGAGATTCCTGAGCGATGGGGCAAGCCCCCTCACCTTCATCGCGTCAGCAACCGCCGAGCATTCTTCCCTGAGCGTCGGGAAGAACCGCACCGCTATCACCAGCGGAACGACGGCAGCCTTCGGGAGTCTCAGCCCGTAGAGGGCGGCGGTGAGGTCTCCTATCTTGGTGCTCGTCGCGAAGATCGCAGCGAACAGGCAGATGGGCATGCACGTACGGCAAGCCAGGGCGAACGAGCCGAGGGCGCCGGCGGCGCTCGGCGGGAGCATCGTCGTGACCCAGAAAAGAGCCATAAAGAAGAGGTAGGCGAAGGAGAAGGATATCGCCGTCTTTCCGCGCCCGATCGCGAAGGAAAGGAGCACGACGACGGCGAAGAGGGCCGAGCCCAGAACGTAATCCTTCACGATGGCACCGGTCGCAATGAGCACGGCGAGCATCGCCATCTTGGTTCTGACGTCGATGCCCTCTGCGAGCGTTTTTTGCACTCTGCTTCGCAAAATCGAACAACCTTCCCTTCGCTGCTATAATCGACGTAAGAAATGTTAGCCATGACTAATTCAAATAAGGATGCGCACGGAGGAAAAGGTCCGAGCGCACAGGAATTGCGTCCGAACGCAAACAAAGGATCGGAAGATGCGCGGCAAGGAAACGACGTTCTCCCACCCAGCTCAAGACGCGGCGGAAACCTTCGCCGCCTCGCTCGAGGCGATCGGTCTCGTCTTGTCGGACGGGTGGAACGGAGAGGGGGCGCTCTTCGAAGGCGACGGGCTCAGATGCGAGGGATGGTATTGGGCGTGGCAAGCGCGGCGATCCTTCTCCGTCGTCTGCTGCGATTTCACGTTGAAAGAACGCCTGCCATTCCGTTTCGACTTCGACAGGTATTTCGCGGTTCGCTGCGAACGGCACGGCCTCATGCCGCAAGCAAGCGTCTCGGTTTTTCTGGAGACGACGCCGAAGACCAGCTCGATTCTCTTACCCCAAGGGGCGAGGTTTTCGTATACGGAGATCGAGTACTACGACGGGTACTGCCAAAGCGTCTTCGGGGAGAGGATCGACAAGGCGCTGAAGCCGTTGGCGACCAGCCTGAGAGGCCTTAGAGATCGGGCTTCCTGGGATCCGGAAATCGCAAAGATGCTCGGTGAGATATCCCCGAGAGAGGTTCGGGGGCCGGAAGCGGGTCTCCTGTATCCAGGCATTGCGAACCTGGTGATGGCAAGGCTCCTCAAAATGGAGGAAGCACTGTGCGGAGGCGTGCCCGAACTGGACCGTCTTTCGATTATGGAGGTCATATCGCATATCGAAAACAATCTAGGCGAGGCAATAAGGCAGAAGGACCTGCTTGAGATTGCGAACATGGGGTCGACCAAATTCAAGCGTTTGTTCAAACAGGTAACGGGATCGACGGTGACCGGGTTCGTTTCGGCAGAGAGAATCGAGCTGGCGAAAAGGCTGCTCGCCAGCCAGGACATGAGCATAGAAGAGATAGCCCATCGCTGCGGATACGAAAGGGCGACGAGCTTTTCCGCTCTTTTTTCGAAATCGGTTGGCATGTCTCCGCGCGAGTGGAGGTCGATCGCGAAGGTCGCCTTCGACGACGACCCGGAATCGAAGATGCTGGATGCCATCGCAAATAGAGGAGCCTATATCAACAATAAGCAAATCGCAGAATAACCCGCTTATAAGTCGTTACCAAGGTATCGCCAGCTGTGGGGATGACGGAGCGTTGCGAAAGACGTGTCAAGAATCCTTTTGCAAAGGAGAAGAACACCTGTCCCGATAAGGATTTTAGCGGCAAGCCTCACGTCGCGTGGCGCTTGCTCCACTCGAGCAACTCGTCCCTGAGCGCGAAGCGGCCCCTCTTCCTGCTCATCATCCTCCTGAGCGGCAGGGGTCGTCCTCCAGGAGGCTCCACTCGTAGACCGCGTTCCTGCTCACTCGCAGGAGTATCGCTATCTCCGCCACCGAGTAGGTGTCCTGGATCGGCACAGGGACCTTGACGTACGGGTATCTCGCCTAGATGGAGATCGAATCCACATCCACGAAGGACGTTCATTTTCTTCTTCCTTGCCGTCAACGCAGGGAGTGGCGGGTACTCCCCAATTCGAGAGGAGAATGCACAAGGACGCAGACTCTTGGAACAGTACTTTCGAAACGGAACGAGCCCAAACCCCCATCAGAGGCAGCGGCTTCGAGCACTCCCATAAGACGCCAATGAAATCCGCGCTTATTCACTGTTGATGCCATGATCTATGTTCCGCAACAAGAAGGAAAGCGTCTCACGTCGTCAGCTTTTCAAGAAAGATATTTTATCCAAATTGCTGGATGATTGCCACGGTGCCCGAATCGTTTCCCACGAATCGGTTATGCTTGACATATACCGATAATCGGCAAGAGCGCTTTGAGAGAAAAGCTAAAGGCATCGTCAAGCAACTCGCCCAATTATCGCTTCGACTTGGTTTGTTTGGAGCTGCACGATGTTGAATGAGAACATAAAAATTGATTTGCACATCCACTCGATTGCCAGTAAATATAAAGAAAGTGTCGGAGTGGTTGACCAATCGACCGTTGAGAACCTGCCCGTGCTCTTCAAGAAATTGGAGACGGAGAAAATCAATCTTATTTCCTTCACCGACCACAATACGTTCGATTCCAAGCTTTACATAGAAGCCGAGAGCCTTATTCGGCTAGGATCATACCCGTCAGTTAAAGGCATCATTGCCGGAATCGAATTTGATGTTTTGCTTGATACGGAAAAGCCATGTCACATCCTCGCCTATTTTGACTGCAAGACAAAAGAAGACTACGAGACCATCGAGCTTGTCATGAGCAGGCATGCTCCCAAGAATAAAGACCACAAGTATTCGAAAGATGGCTTTGAATCCATTCTTAAGGAAATTAAACTTCCTGTCATTTTGGTTGCTTATCAAAGGAAGAGTCTTGACCCCGAGCAAAAGGGCGGTGCCAATTCCTTCAGCGATGCCTGCTCGGATTTTTTGGACTATTTGGAAATTGGGTATATTAGCGCAATTGAGATTCAGAGCCCCAATGTAGAAGGCATCGTAAAAAACAACCTGGTCGACATGAGTGAGTTCTGCAACTCCATCGGCTTGCTTATCGGCATTGACTGTCACGAATGGGCCGTATACCCCAACCATGACTCCAAGAACGTCAAACAGGGCGCTCCGGTCTTCACAACCATCAGGGCCCTTCCCTCGTTTAGGGGTTTGCTGCTCGCAATCACTTCCCCCGAAACCAGATTTGGAAGAATCGACAGCGTCTCTTATCCATTCTTGGAAAAAGTAAGCGTAAATGGCGTTGATACGCAACTTAGCCCTGGGGTGAACGTCATCATTGGTGAAAACGGGTCAGGCAAATCAACACTTCTTAAACTGATTTCAGGAAATGATTTAGAGAGCCATGTTAAAGCAGCAAAAAGGAATAACCGAATCGAGATACCCGCCCTGCCAAATAGGAGCAAGACGGTATTCCAAGGCGAGCTATTTAACGACTACAACAACAATAAAGACCTGTACCCTGACGGACGCTCTCTTTTTTCCGAAATCAACTGCCAAGATTTCAGGTCGCAAATCACAACGTTCGCAAATCGGGTAATGGAATGGGTGCGCAGGCGCATAGGAGCAAAGCAAACGCTTGACGAAGCCGCGAGCAGCGCCTTGACCGTGAAGGAGGAATACCTACGCAAGACGTTCTTTGTATCCGTATCAACCGAAGGCTTCGCGGCAAGAGACTACTCGCAACTCGAAAATCGCTTTGCGGCATTGAGGTCAATCATCGCACAACTAAAATCCGAGATCGAAGACAACGAACTCATATACACCCCCGACGAATTGAAGAGCCTGAATGAGGCACTGGCTTCGTTAAACGATGCCTTGTCTTCTGTCGAGAAAAGACTGACCTCCGAAAGACTATTCAGCTCTGTCGAGAACGTCATCCTCACCTCCATTACGCAGTACAAGGCTAGCACGAATAGGACCTCCACGAATCTCGATCGACAAGCCGAAAGTTATAACGCACTGAAGCAAGCGGTCATCTCGAAAGTCATTCAGCAAGCGCAGGCGTTTCTGGACATCAAAGAAGAGTACCCTTCCTTCCCTTCACTGTCGAAATACTACGACCAGGGTATCGGCTACGTGGAT
This sequence comes from Enteroscipio rubneri, assembly GCF_963929405.1. NCBI lineage: Bacteria > Bacillati > Actinomycetota > Coriobacteriia > Eggerthellales > Eggerthellaceae > Enteroscipio > Enteroscipio rubneri. Next base: position 839,995 of record NZ_CAWVIN010000002.1, read on the forward strand.
AAACGTGCTGGCGGATATGTGTTCCGGTCTTACGCTCCATACGTGACCAAAACAGTCGAAGAGGTCGAAGAGGAATTCTACAAGTCCCTGTTCAATGACGGATTCGACAAAACCGCTATCGAAAAGATCGATGCGGAGGAATCCTTGTGCAACGCTGTCAGGGGAACTAGGCAGGTCGACAAGGTCGACGAAACGGTCAAGAAGAACCTCGAGTCTTTTCTGGATTCTCTTTGCAAAACGGAGCAGGAGGTTAAACGTCAGAGCACCTCAGAACGAGTTATCGGCAACACGTTCGGCGAAAAGGCGCTGATATATTACGAAGTCTTGCTCGATCAAAACGTGACCCAGGCAGATGTGTTACTTATCGACCAGCCCGAAGACAACATCTCTAACCTAAAGATTTCCAAAGAGCTATCTGCAGCAATCCAGGGGCTGAGGGACAAGGCGCAAGTTATACTCGTCACCCACAATCCTCTACTCGTCGTCAACCTAGACGCAGACAACGTGATCATCGCATCCGGTTCGCGCGACGACAAAAGACGCTTTTCGCTTTCGCTTAAGTCCGGATGCCTTGAGGACGAAGGCTGCGAAGCTCTTGAATGGATCGCGGAAAACATGGACGGCGGACGGCAGGCTCTGGCAAGGAGGTTGAAAGCGTATGGCACGCGAAATTAAAATCACTATAGAAGGCAACCAGCAGGAAGAAATCGTTCTCAGCAATAGCGAGGGAAAGCAGGTTGTCATTAAGGACAATTCAACCAACGCAAAGACGCTGTTCGAACTTTTCGATTTCGAACCTGGAAGCAAATACGAAATTGATGTCCAGGATGCTGGCAAGGTAAAGCAAAAGGTTTTTGACGAATTCGTATCCTTGCTAGAGGGAGTCAGGGATGGCATAAACAAGCTCCTGGAAGAGCAGAAATCAGAAGAGATGGACAGCAGCGATAAAAGCAGTGATGAGGTCAGCTGTTAGTATCCACCACAGCGAGGAGCAAAGCCGAAAGTCCTATGTTCGCGGCGGATTCGACTCCCGTTCGGTTCTCGGACAGACAATGCACTGACGAGCTAAGCACAATCTCGGCGCCGATGGATTTCGATGGAGCAAGAAAGAATGGTAGGCCCATGGCGGCCACACCAAGCTTTGAGTTCGCAGCCCCGGGCGGCTCCCCTCATTTGGCATCAACGGAGACTTTAACCACTTTCTGACATACCCCGGGCAAGACCGCGTCCGATGCTACCGTTCTTCCGAAGTTAGATAGCGCAGACCAGTATCAGAGGGCTTGGTTCGCTTTCGATGCGTGCTTGCACTAGGGCAATGCAGACGGTATGCGCTCAACAACCGTGAGTGAATCTAACTCGACTCAGGGCTTCTCATCGAGATCGATTCCGCAACGGTCAGAATCGGAGGAAAAGCAGGCTAAGCCAAACTAAACTAGGCGCAACTACGGAGACGTTTCGGAGGAACAAGATTGCATGCTGTCGCAGTCCAGGAATCAACGTTAGAGCCCGACCACGAAACGAGAAGAGCGCTTTCAGCTCCGATTGGAGATTTGTGACATCGAAGCTCACTCCGCGTGCCGCTTGCTCCACTCGAAAAGCTCGTCCCTGAACGCGAAGCGCCCTCTTCTCCTTCCCATCATCCTCCTGAGCGGCAGGGGGTCGTCCTCGAGGAGGCTCCATTCGTAGACCGCGTTCCTGCTCACGCGCAGTAGTATCGCAATCTCCGCCACCGAGTAGGTGTCCTGGATCGGCACGGGGACCTTAGCGAACGGGTATCCCGCTGATTCGGCTGTCATGCGTCTGCTCCTTTCGGAGCGGCAGACGCTGCATCTCAGAGTCGCGGGGTCCGGCGGCGATGGCGCGATGCCCGTTGCCATCGTCGCCGCTCGGTATCGTGTCGTCGCCCGCACGAGGGCCGCCGGGCGGGCGAAAGCGGCGCATGCCGCCAGCCGTACTGGCTGCGTGCGCCGCCGAATTCAATAAGTTTTGCCTGGGCTCGCGGACGCCCGACCGGTCACCCGTTCTTGCCCTGCTCCCGCAGGTCCGCAAGATGGTCCGCAAGGCGACGGAAGGAAGGGTCGGATATGCAGTGCTCCATGCGGCACGCCTCCTCTGACGCGACTTCCGCATCCACCCCGGCGTCGCAGAGCAGCCGCTTGAAGAAACGGTGCTTGGCGAGCGTCTCCTCGGCGAGGCGGCGCCCTTCGGAAGTGAGCCTCGCGTCGCGGTCGACGACGTCAACAAGGCCCTTTTGCGCCAGGTTGACGAGCGCCTTGGTCACGCTCGGCTTGGTGACGCCCATATGCTCCGCGATGTCGACGTTTCGGCAGTGCCCGCGCTCGGCGTGGATGATGAGGATAGCCTCGAGGTAGTCCTCGGAGGAATCACGGATGCGGAGACGGGCAGAACCCTCGTCAGAACCACGACGATTCCCTATAGGGCCCATTGGGCGCTTTCCTGCTGAAGACGGACCATGCGGGCGAACAGGCCGTCCCGCTCCATAAGCCCGATCGGGGTGCCCTGCTCGACAACACGTCCGGAGTCGAGCACCACCACCTTGTCGGCGTTCGCCACCGTGCGCATGCGATGGGCGATCACGATGACAGTCTTACCGGCGAGCAGCCTCGAGAGTGCCTGCTGCACCTCCGTCTCGTTCTCCACGTCAAGCGACGCGGTCGCCTCGTCGAGCAATACGATAGGCGCGCCCTTGAGCAACGCCCGCGCAATTGAGATCCGCTGGCGCTCGCCGCCGGAAAGGCGCGCCCCGTTCTCGCCGATCATCGTGGCGTAGCCCTGTGGCATGCGGGAGACGAACTCATCGCAGTTGGCAGCCCGCGCCGCGGCGAGCACTTCCTCGTCGGATGCGCCGCGTCTGCCCAGGCGAATATTGCCCATTACGGTGTCGTCGAACAGCACGACGTCCTGGAACACCATGGAAAAGTCCCCCAGCAGTACCTCGGGGTCGACCGTCGCCACGTCTACGCCGCCTACGGTCACGCGGCCGGACGTTGCGTCCCAGAAGCGGCACACGAGCTTCGCGCACGTCGACTTGCCGCTTCCGCTAGGTCCTACGAGAGCAGTGACCTCGCCCTCGCGCGCCGTGAATTGCACGTGCGAGAGAACCCGATCGCCGCCGTCATAGGAAAACGACACGTCGTCGAACACGACGTCGTGACCCTGCGGTGCGTAATCGTTGCCTCCTTGAGCCAGGGGTTCCTCGAAGAAACTCTTCATACGAGCGCTCGCTGTTTTGGCCGCGAACAGCTCGGCGATGAGCATGAGACACTGGTCGAACGGCGCGTAGATGCGAGACACCACCAGCAAGAAGCAGAACAGCGTCATGAAGCTGCAGGTGCCGTCGAGCACGAACGCAGCGCCCGCCAAGATTGTGGTGGCAAGCCCCAGGCGCAGCACGATCTGCGCGCCGTTTACAAAGACGCCCATCATAAGCTCGCCTTTGATGGTCTGCTTTTCGGCAGCGTCCACGTCGGCGCGGATATGTTCAAGATAGCGTTCCTCCTGGTTGGTGGCGCGCACTTCGCGCACGCATTCAAGTGCTTCCTGGATGTCGTCGGACACGACAATGTTCCTCATACGCGTCTCGCGCACGAGCGGCGCCAGGATGCCCCGCGCGCCGAACAGCAGCCCCAGCGCTACCGGCGCGCTCCACAGCGCCGCGATGGCCAGTCGCCAGTCGAACACCAGCAACCCCGCCGCCGCCACGCCCAGCATGATGTAGGCGCCGTACAGCTCGGGCAGCACATGGCTGTAGGCATGCTCGATGGTTTTCACGTCACCCATGATGGTCTCGGTGAGGTCGGCCAGATCGCGCCGCCCGAAAAACGACAGCGGGAGCTTCCGTAGACGCTCAGCCAGCCCGATGCGCTGCCGGCCGCTCTCGTTGTAGATGACGCCGTACTGGTAGTAGTAGGCGAAGTACTCGGTGACGAACAGCACCACTATGAACACGACAAGCCCCGCCAGATACGGCAGAAGATCGGGCAGCGGCGCGCCTCCTATCACATGGTCGACAAACGCCCCCATCGCGAGGAATAGGATTCCCACGCCCGCAAACACCGCGATGTTCGATATCGCCGTCCACGCGGCACCCAGCTTGACATTGCGCACGCCCTCGTCGGTGAGGCCGTATTTCTCTTTGATAGACATCTACGCCACCTCCTCGGACGTGATTTTCCAGCTGACAGCGCGCTCGTAGTCCGCCCACATACGTGCGTACAGGCCACCCGCCGCCAGCAGCTCGTCGTGGGTCCCCTGTTCCGCCACACGTCCGGCATCCAGCACCACGATCTTGTCGGCCTTGCGTACGGTGGAAAGTCGGTGCGCCACCATCAACACGGTGCGCTTCTCGCCACTGCGCCCACTCGCCAGCTCGGAGAAAGCCTTTTGTATCTTGGCCTCGTTTTCCGGATCGGCGAAGGCCGTGGCCTCGTCCAGCACCACAATGGGCGCATCTTTCATAATGGCTCGCGCCAGCATGAGCCGCTGCACCTCGCCGCCGGAGAAATGAGCGCCCGCCGCGCCGTATACGGTATCTACGCCGTCAGGCAGCTTCTCTATAATGTCGTCGCATTGGGCGGCGGAAAGCGCGCGGGCGACCTCTTCGCGCGTAGCATCGGGCCGCGCCGCGCGCACGTTCTCAAGCACGCTCTGCTTGAACAGGTGGTTTGCCTGGAACACGAACGCAACGTGCTCCATCAGTCTGTGCGGGTCCATGCTCCGCACATCCACGCCGCCCACCAGCACGCGCCCCGCGCATACGTCCCAAAAACGAGGCACCAGGCTGGTCGCCGTGGTTTTGCCTCCGCCGGACGGCCCCACCAGCGCCACGGTCGACCCCGCCGGCACGCTGAAGCTCACATGGGACAGCGCGCGCTCGTTGACTCCTTCGTAAGTGAAGCTAACGTCGTCGAACACGATGGAGTTATCGACCGGCTCCTTCGGCGCGGCGGGTGCCTTTATCATCGGAGCCGCCAGCACCTCTTCCACGCGGTTCACCGCATCGGTGGCCGACTGCAGCGCATCCGACATGAACATCACGCGCGTCATGGCAGTGGGGATGACCGCCGAAAAGATGGCGTAGAACGCGAAGTTGGCCAGAAACGCGCCAAAATCGCCTTCACCCGGCGCCAGAAGAATGGCCACCGGCACCAAGAACAGCGCCACACCGTTGATGATGGTCAGCGATAATGACTGCGGCGTGCGACACCATCTCACCGCATAGTCCTGCGCAAGACGGGTGAACTCCTCAATGGCATCATGGAACGCCTTGAATGAGTGCACCGTCTGCTGGAACACCTTCACCACGGGGATGCCGCGTACGTACTCGGTGCCCGTCTTGTTCATCTTGACGAGAGATTCCATGTACTTCGTCATGAATTCCATACCGCGCCCGCCCATCATGTAGAACATGCAAATGAGCGAAAGGATCACCGGCACCAGGCATGCAAGACCCAGCCGCCAGTCGAACACGAAAAACAGTACCAGCATGCCCACGATCATCGCCACCGAACCAGCGGTATCGGGCAGCTTGTGGGCAAGCATTCCCTCTGTCTCCGCCGCGCAGCCATCAACCACGCGCCGCAGCGCACCACTCGCATGCGTGTCGAAATACCCCAGGCTCGTGTGCATCAGATGCTCGGTCGCCCTCTTGCGCATGTTCGCCGCGCAGCGAAACGCCGCCAGATGCGTGCACATGAGTCCTGCGAAGTACAGCAGGATAGACGCGACGGAAAGCCCGAGCGCCCACCATCCGTACACCGCGATACTCGTAGCCGTGCTCCAGTTGGGAGCCACGGCGATAAGGTCGCGCGCCACCAGCCAGATGCACACGTAGGGCCCGAACCCCACGACCATGGAGATCGCGGAAAGCGTGCAACCCAGGTAGGTGAGTGCTTTGCGCGGCCCGGCGAAATCGAGCAGCCGCGACACGGCGCTGCGTCTGCGGGATGGCTCCTCCTTTTTGTCCATACGAAACCTCCGATCTTGATCCCGTGCGCCTCCCCGATGAAACCGTCGTCTTCGACGCACTTGATAGTTAGTTGCAGTTAACATATCATCACGCATGGGTTCTCCGTTTTCACGTCCTGGAAACGGAGACGTTCTCGAAACGAATTCGGACAATCGCGAAACCGCAGGAGATCGAGTATGAGCGCACTACGAGCAGCTATCCCGCAGCATTTGCGGACGTTCGTGGAACCGCAGATAGAGCAACTGTCCCTCAGGATGGAATCCGTTCGCTGCGGTCTGTACGCAACGCTTCCGGAATCGCTCGGCGAAGGGTTTCTCTGGACGGCGGCGCTCGGCGAGGAGTGCCTCGTCAGTATGCATTCGATTCGCCTGAAGAAACCGCTCATCCTCGAGGAGCGCCCGACGGACTTCTTCTGCGTCTTCTCGGGATCGTCGGCGACGCTTCGCTCGCTGCCGAATGCGCCCGCCCAAGCGGTCGCGGAGCGCGAGAACGTCGTCTCGTTCTCCCAGGCGGGAGGAACCACGCGCTGCCTGATGCAGGCGGGAGCCCTTTACGAGTCGACGAGCCTCACCTACACGCCCGGTTACTTTGAGGGTTTGAAAAAGAGATTCCCCGACGATTTCGGAAACACGGAGGACACGATGCGCGCACTTGATCCTGCGGGCCCTCCCGCCGAGATGCTCTCCATTCTCAGGTCGTTCACCCCCGAACGGGCGTCGCGGCCCGGAGCGGCGCCGTATTTTCACGCGAAAGCGCTCGAAACGGCAACCGCCCTCTTGGCCCGTTCCCGCACTTGGGTCGAAGACGAAGCGGGGCGGACGGACCGCGCGATCGTGGAGCGGGCAGAGGAGATCATCTCGGCGCGGTTTTCCGAGGGGCTCACCGTAAAGGCGATCGCAGACGAGCTTTTCGTGAGCCGCTCGCGTCTCTACGACGCTTTCAGGAACGTGCGAGGGATGGGCGTGGCAGAGCGCCTTCGGGCGGAGCGTATGGGAGCCGCCTGCAGCCTGCTCGGCTCCGGGGAGGCGGACGTGGCGCGCATAGCGCGCGCGGTGGGATACGCGCGCACCTCGGCGTTCGACGAGGCATTTCGCCGAACGTTCGGCTGTTCCCCCACGCAGTGGCGGCGCCGTCCCGAACGCCCGCGAATCGAACCCTCCCGCCCTACAGGACGTGCGGCCTTTTAGAGCACGCGCGGCTATTCGGAGTTGCAGCTCTGTGCGTATTCGCCAAAATGGATTGTTGTTGCATATGGCTAACTTCATAGAAGATGCGGCGGCCGAAGAGCCGCACGGGAAAGGATTCGCACATGAAAATCACTGGGAACGCATCCGCTTCCACGTCGAAAACGGGAGGGAGACTCGTAGGAAAAGATCTCATCAACATAGGCATCTTCACGGCGATCTACTTCGTCGTCGTGTTTGCCGTGGCGTGCCTGGGGTTCATCCCCATCCTCATGGCGGCGATTTGCGGAATCGTTCCGCTCGTCGCGGGCATCCCGTACATGCTTTTCCTCACGCGCGCCCGCAAGTTCGGAATGATCACGATACTCGGCCTGCTCATCGGCATCATCATGTTCATCACCGGTATGGGATACTTCTCCATCGCGACGGGTCTCGTTTTCGGGCTTATCGCCGACCTCGTCTGGAAATCAGGCGGCTATGCGTCGGCATCGCGCGCCATCCTGTCTCACGGCATATTCAGTTGCTGGATCATCGGCAACTTCCTCCCCTTCCTCCTCACCGCCGACACGTACCTGCCCACCGTGCGCGCTCAATACGGCGACGCCTACGTGAACGAACTCATGACCTACCTGCAACCGGAGCTCTATCCGATCCTGCTCGTAGCATGCTTCGTCGCAGGAATCATCGGCGGCTTCATAGGACGCGCCGTCCTAAAGAAGCACTTCAAGCGCGCAGGCATCGCGTAGAAACGTCACGAGAGGGTCTTGGACGATGGAGCTGCTTCGGTCAAATGCGGGAGAGCGGACAGTGCGGCTCGACCCGCGCACGAAGATGGTGATGCTGTTCGCAGTCTCGACGGTGCTCCTGCTCGGAGGAAACGGGGGCGCGATGTTCGCCGTGCGCACGGCGATGCTGCTGTTCCCCTTCGGTTTGCTCGCGATATCGGGGCGCACACGCGCAGCGGGGCTCATGCTCGCGGCGTATCTTGGGACCTACGCGCTCGCTGCGTTCGCCGCGCCCGCGCTTGAAGGCATGGCGAGCACGGTCATCGTGGCAACGGCGACGGTGGTCTCCCGCTTCGTGCCCACGCTCGCGCTCGCGTACTTCGTGTTCGCCACGACGACGGTATCCGAGTTCATGGCGGCCATGGCGCGCATGCGCATGCCCGACTGGATTACCATCCCGCTGTCGGTGCTGTTCAGGTTCTTCCCCACGCTCGGCCAAGAAGCGCGGGCGATCAACTCCGCCATGCGGATGCGAAACATCACCCCGACCTCCCGCGGGTTCGCCTATGCGGAGAACTGTCTGGTTCCGCTCATGAGCTGCGCCGTCTCCATCGGCGAAGACTTATCCGCGGCCGCGCTGGCCAGGGGTCTCGGCGCGCCCTGGCCGAGGACGAACATCGCTAGCATCGGGTTCACGCCGGTCGATGCGGCGGTTATCGCCGCGTCGCTTGCCGCAACGGCAATCCTCGCTTTGGGCCTTGCTTTCCCGGGGGCGATCGCATGAAAAAAGAAACGAAGACCGAGGCTCCCGTTCTTTTCATGGACGACGTTTCGTTCTCCTATGCAGGAGGGCGCTCCGGATCGGGCGTCGAGGGAATTTCCCTGTCGCTCGGGAAGGGCGAGGTGGCTCTGCTGTGCGGACGCTCCGGCTGCGGCAAGACCACCGTCACGCGGCTCGCGAACGGCCTCGCCCCGCATTTCTACGAAGGGTCGGAAACCGGCACCGTGCGCGTGTGCGGCCTCGATGTCGCACACGCGCAGCTCTGGGAAACCGCGCGATTCGTCGGCAGCGTCTTTCAGAATCCCAAAACCCAGTTCTACAGCGTGGGTGTCCGAGGAGAAATAGCCTTCGGGTGCGAGAACTTGGGATTCGAGCCTGCCGACATCGAACGGCGGGTGGACGCCGCGGCAAAGGAGTTCAATCTAACACCCCTGATCGACGAAAGCCTCTTTTCTCTCTCGGGCGGTCAGAAGCAGCGCGTGGCGTGTTCAAGCGCCGCGGCTACGTCTCCCGCGCTCATCGTGCTGGACGAACCGTCGTCCAACCTCGACTTCGAGGCGATCGTACAGCTTCGATCGGCCATCGCGCGCTGGAAGACCGAAGGGGTCGCCGTGCTCGTGGCGGAGCACCGGCTCCACTACCTCGAAGGAATTGTGGATCACGTGCTTTACCTCGAAAACGGCCGCCTCGCGCACCGATGGACGGCTGAGGAGTTCGCGCGGCTCGACGACGCCGAGCGCATACAGCTCGGTCTGCGCGCACGAAGCATCGACGACATCTTCCGAAACAGCGGTTGCTGTGGCACCCCAGCGATGTCCAATGCGCAAAAGGCAACGCTCGGAAAAAACGTGGTGCGCTTCGAGAACCTGACAGCACGCTTCCGGAAAAACGGAGTCCTCGAGAAAACCCTCGAGATCGCCAGCCTCGAGCTTCCCGCCGGAAGCATCACGGCGCTTGTCGGCGCATGCGGCGCTGGAAAGTCGACGTTCGCCGAAGCCGTATGCGGCCTCAACCGATGCGACGGAACCGTAACTTTGGACGGAACTCGTCTGGGAAAGCGCGCTCGCAGGCGCACGTGCTTCATGGTCATGCAGGATGCGAGCCACCAGCTCTTCTCGGAAAGCGTGCTCGACGAGGTGACGCTCGGCATGGAAGGACCCGACCGGCAACAACGCGGCCTCGACATCCTGCGCGACCTCGACCTCGATCCGTTCGCCGAAGATCACCCACTGTCGCTTTCGGGCGGGCAACGCCAGCGCGTCGCAATCGCCCAAGCGCTTGCCACCAACCGGGCGCTCGTCGTCTACGACGAGCCGACGAGCGGTCTCGACCTCTTCCACATGCGACAGGTCGCCGAAGGCATCCGCCGCGTGCGTGAACGGGGCATCACGCAGGTCGTCATCACGCACGATCCGGAGTTCGCGCTATCGTGCTGCACGCACGTCGCCGTAATGGACAGGGGGAGAATCACGGAGACTTACCCGCTCGAAGAAAGCGGCATCAGCCGGCTAGCGTCCTTCTTCTGGTCGAAATACCATACAGGAGAAGAGGATCCGCCAATCCGCAAGACTCCTTCTTCGCGGCAGAAGGAGTGAGCCGTCGGGATACGATCGATAACAGGAAGTAACCACGGATAGACCAAGAGCAGAATTGCAAAAACAGACCACTTTTCTTTTGTAGAGTGGGAGTAGGCTGATAGGGTTCTGACCTGCATTTTTGAGTGCCGCACTGTGCCGCTGAGTTTCGTTTCGTACGAGAGTCATGGCAAAGCCGCCAGCGATGTTGGTGAGTAAATACGATAACCGAGCCTCCGTTCCCGCGTTGGGACGGAGGCTTTTTCTTTGTCGTTTTACTCCCTTTCACCTGCGATTTCGCAATTTACTCCCCCGTGTTTCAAGACGGCAAGGCACGGTGCGGCATTCGGAGGAACGGGAGTAAGGATTCATCCCAAGTGAGTAGACGCGCGATTTTTGTCTCCGAGAGCCAAACGGGGCCGTTTCGGGGCCTGTGAAACTCAAATCGAACTCAATAGGCTTTTCGGCGGTCTTCTCACAGCGTTTTCCCAGGTGGTTAATGGGGAGTAAAGAATCTCGCCGCCTCAATGAAAACGGGAGTAACCAGGGGAAATGCCGCGGCGTACTGCCGCGTGCCGCCGTGTAAGCCACCGCGTCATTTACTCCCCAGGTGCGCCGGAAATGCCTTGGCATGCAATGGGGAGTAAAAACTCAGCTTACGCAGGCCCGAGCGGCGCTCGCCGCCTGGTCCACCGTCCTGATTCGGTTGCGTTGATCGCGAAATGCGGAGAGCCGCTACAGCGAGGCTTTCCAGTCCTCGTATTCGTCGGCGTCGATCTTGCCGTTTTCGAGCTGCGCGCGCTTCTCTGCCCACAGTTCGATCGCCATCGCGGCTTTGGGCGCGTGCGGCGCCTTGGGGTTCAGGGAGAGGCCCGTGCCGTCGGCTGCGGGCACGATGCCGAAGGAGTCCTCGAGCCGCACGAGCAGCGACATGAGGTCGCCCGCAGTCTCGACGCCGTAATCCTTGAGGGCGTTGACGGACACGCCGAGCGCCGCGGAGATGGACTCGAGCAGCTCGGGCTTCACGGCGCGGATGCCGCTCTCGTAGTGGCGCACGGCCCCCTCGGTCAGGCCGACCGCCTCGGCGAGCTGCGCCTGCGTCATGCCGCGCGACTTGCGGTACCGCCTTATGTTCTCGCCTACGGACATGAGCCCTCCTCCTGGAATTACGTACCAGCACATCTTATCAGCGTACGCAAATGTACGCAATTCTATTGACAGTACAGATATGTACGTTTACTCTGAATCTGTGAACCGTACGTATCCGTACGCCATTGATTGGAGGAGCCATGGACGAGAAGGTGGCGAAGACGCCGAGGCCGCACATGCTGGACGCCGACGAGGTCGCGGAGCTGCTGAGGATCAAGAAAGGCAGCGCCTACGAGGTGATCAGGAAGATAAACGCCGAGCAGGAGGCGCGCGGGCGCGTGGTCATCCGCGGGCGCGTTCGAAGCGACGTCTTCGACGCCCTGTACTTCCCGGAGGTGGACTGACATGCCCGTGTACAAGGACGACGGCAACGGCACGTTCTACGTGCAGTGCTACTACCGCGACGCCCGCGGCTCGAAGCGCCACAAGACGAAGCGCGGCTTCTCCTCCGAGGTGGAGGCCGCAGTGTGGGAGAGCCAGTTCAAGAGCCTTAACGGCGGGGCCATGGACATGACGTTCTCCGAGTTCGTCGAGGTGTACGCCTCCGAGGTGAAGCCGCGCATACGCGAGCACACGTGGATCACCAAGGAGTACATCATCAACGACAAGCTCGTGCCGTTCTTCGGGGACATGCGCATGTGCGACGTGAGGCCGATCGACGTCATCAGGTGGCAAAACGAGCTCACCGAGCACCGGGACGCCGACGGGAAGCCCTGGGCACCGACGTACCTGCGCACAGTGAACAACCAGCTCAACGCCATCTTCAACCACGCCGAGCGCTACTACGGCCTCAGCGACAACCCGGTGCGCAGGGTCGACAAGATAGGCTCGAAGAAGGGCGGCGAGATGCAGTTCTGGACCAAGGACGAGTACCTGAGGTTCAGCGAGGCCGTCATGGACAAGCCTCTCTCATTCCACGCCTTCGAGCTGCTTTACTGGACGGGCATACGCTGCGGCGAGCTCCTGGCGCTCACGCCGTCCGACTTCATGCTGGAGAGCTCGCGGCTGCGCATCAACAAGTCGTACCAGAGCCTCAACGGCGTTGACACCGTGACCGACCCCAAGACGCCCAAGTCCGTGCGCACGATCGTCATGCCCGCCTTCCTGCGCGACGAGATGGCGGACTTCATCGAGATGCGCGACGACGTCGCCCCCGACGAGCGCCTGTTCGCCGTGACCAAGCACTTCCTGGCCCACGAGATGGAGCGCGGGTGCAAGGCGTCGGGCGTGAAGCGCATCCGCATACACGACATACGCCACAGCCATGTGAGCCTGCTGATAGAGATGGGCTTCTCCGCGCTGGCCATCGCCGAGCGCATGGGCCACGAGGCGGTGGACATCACCTACCGCTACGCGCACCTGTTCCCCACGAAGCAGGACGAGATGGCCGCCGCGCTCGACGGGGCGAGGGGGTAAGAAGGATGCCGTGCGAGAACAGCGCCCGCAAGCGCAGCAAGACGATGGCGTTCCGCTGCACGCCCGAGGAGCGCAAGCTCATATGCGAGATGGCAGCCTGGAGCGGCATGAACAGGCAGGACTACATCATCGCCAAGCTCACCGATACCCAGGTCGAGGTGAGGCCCTCCGTGAGCGTGCAGAAGGCACTGAGGGACTCGATGGCGGAATTGGCCAAGGAGGTGCGGCTGGCGGCCTCCTACGGCGAGCTGAGCGAGTCCCTGCAACAGAGAATTGAGCACGTGATGAGGTTCTTCCTAGCGCTCGGCGAGCCTGTTGACGCGCCGACGGAAGAGACATCGCCACGAACTACGTTTTTGGAAGAGCCGGTTCCATCCGTCATCGATGCGGGTTCCGACACCGCAAGCATCTTCGAGATGGGACGCAGGTAGGGCCTAGCGCCAGACCTCCAACGCCTTGTCCGCAAGCCATTCGGCGCGATCGGCGATATCGCCCTCGTTCCAAGACTCCTTCTCTAGGGCATCGGCCATGGTCGCAAGGCCGGCGGCGCAGAGGGCCAAGCCGTCCTTGTATCCCTTTCCCTGCTTCTTGGTGGTCCAATCGGCATCGCGGATGGAGGCGTTGAGCGAATGCGTGATGATGGCGAGGTTGCCGAGCGTGAGGAGCTTCCGGTCCCTTCGCGTGGCAGCCTCATCGTCGAGGGCTCCCCATTTGTTTCGCCACTTCTTGGGCATCATGTGCTCGAGGGTGTACTGGTTGAACCCGAGCAGGGCCGTGCTGCTCATGCCTGGGCGAATGGCGCTTTCCAGCAGATAGAGGACGCCCTTGGACTGGAGGTTGTACAGACACGATTCCTCGAATGCCGCTCGAACCTCGGCGTCGCCGGGCATGTACGTCGTCGCCTCGTCATTGGCTTCGAGAGCCTTCCTCAGCGCCTCCGCGTCCTTCACCCCGTTCAGGATCAGCGAGGTGAACAGCCTGTTGTAGTTCTTCGTGGTCGCCTGAACCAGCGTTCGGCGGACGATGTAGGTCTCAAGCAGGGCGAAGACCTCGGATTCCTCGCCCGAAGACTCCGCGTTCTTGCGAACGTAGAGCACGTACGGGATGAGCGTCGAGTTCTTGAGGCCGAATATGAGCACGTTCAGGCGCTCGATGCCGGGGGCGGAGGGGATGTCCGCGTCGCAGTAGCTTGGGTCAAACGTGGACTCGAACACCTTGGCATACGCCTTCATGCTGCTGAGGATCTCGTCCTTGTCTCCGTTGCAGTACCTGCCGATGAAGTCCTTGTAGGACTGGAAGAGGTTCGAAGTACGCGAATAGAAGAGCTTGTCCTCGGTCGTGACGCCACGCCTCTTGTCCTGAACCAGGATCTGGAGGAACGCGTCGAAGAAGAGGTCGACGAGCGTGCGCTTGATGCGCCCGGTAACGATCTCCTGCTCCCAATACTCCCTCTTCTCAGCCGTGGGCTCGAAGACGTCTTCCCAGCACTCCTTGAACGCCTGCTCGTTCTCGCGGTTGAAGAAGTAGTTCTTAAGGAGCTCCGCCGTCGTCAGGCGCACCCCGAGCGAGTTGATGGTGTCGAATATCTGCTGCTCGTCCTCGCCCTCGGTAAGATCGATGCAGACGAACTGGACGTTCGACTTGATCGTGTTCCTGTCGACCTTCTCCGGGTCGATATTCTTGAGGAAGTAGTTGTAGGCAAGGACGATGGCCGAGGAGCCCTCGAGGGGTTCGCAGCCCGTGGCGCTGACGACCTTTTCGAAATCCTGCCGGTCGTACTTGCCGTGCCGCAAGGCGACATCGCCGGTCTCCAGGACGAAATCTCGCTCAAACAAATTGTTGGTGCCGTTTTTTGCACAGAGTGCCTTGAAGAAGATGACCATGGTCGTGAGTCGCTGCTGGCCGTCGATGACGGTGCGAACCTCGGAGACCTCGGACCAGGTGTTGCCGGAGGAGGCCTGCTTCAGGATGATGGAGCCCAGGAAATAGGGCCGCTTCGAGGCCGTGACGAACTCCATGTCGCCGAGGAAACGCTCCCATTGCTCTTCTCCCCAGACGTACGCCCTTTGGTAAAAAGGTATTTCGAGCAGGCGCGATCCGTTGAACACGCCGCTTATCGTTGCTTTTCCTGCATCCATCCTTAAAGCCCTATCTATCCTTTGCGGTTATTGCTGGCGGGGTCAATTTTATCAATACGCTGCTTGACCCTTTAATGTTCCCGGTCCTTGCCGTCTTCTCCCCAGAAGGTGCTCGAAGATGATGCGCAGGTCCTCGTCATCAAGGCAGCCGCCCTCGAGGCAGCCACGGTCGATGGTATCGATCATCGTCTGCCCCTTCTTCTTCGAGCGGTCGTAGATCACTGTGTCGAGGGATAGCTCCCTGCCGTCGCGCGTGAACATCTCGTGCATGAATTCGGCACTGTTCGCTTGACTCCAATCGCGTACCGCGTGCTCGAGCGGGCCGCTTCCCCTCGATATGGCGACATCCCAATGCTCGCAGTTAAGCAGAAGAAGTCGGTTCATGAACTCGACGCCCGAAAAACCGAGTCTCGCAAACGGCGGAAATAGAGGGTCATCTGAAAAGACCGCAGCATACTCACTGCTCAACGGCATATACGCGAGATGAAAATCGTACGAGTCGTCCTCGGGCCCGATGATGAACATAGGCATCGACGTCGTAACGAACCCTGAGCCGACGGGTGCCCTAAGGATGGAGAAGCTCTTCTCAAAAAAAGCCTTTCGAATACGGTTAACTGGCACAATATCATCGTTGGAGAAGAGCATGGTTGCGGCGGCGGCAAGCTCGACCACCGCTTGGGAATCCCCGCGCCAATCCGACCAATCGAGCAAGCCGAGCTCATAGGGTGTCAGATGAACGTTTCTGAGCAGCTCTTCGGCAGTCTCGCGTGACCATTTCTTGTCGACGCGCATACTGATAGGGTGCCGGACGATGATATTTGCTGCCAGCTCGCAAACGGCGGCTTTCCCATCAGAATACCCTTCGTCTTCGCACTGGTCTTCTTTCTGGCGTTCCAAAAAGCGATCGTAAAGCGGCGCGATGCGGCTCTCGAGCTCAGATAGCTTAACCTCGATGAGGTTCTGCGCATAGAATCTGTCTGTCGCATCGCCTGTCGCATCGGCATGCTCGACCTCATAAAGATCGCGCATGCTGCAAAGGTTCTCGCAATTCGTGCGGAAGAAGGAGCCCTTCTGTCTGCTGTAGGCATGAAGCTGCCCGGAGGAATCCGCGAAATGGCGCAGGTAGAACCGCGGCACCCAGTGCTGCTTTCGCGTCATCTTTCCGGGCAGCTTCGACATCCTAAGCCTTCACCGCCTCGTATTGGTAGGTCGTGCGCACGTTGTAATGGAAGTCGTTTCCGAGGTCCAGCGCCTCGAAGTGCTTCTTGGCGCAGCCGATCTTGATCTTCTCCGCGTCGCGCAGGGCGGGCTCGCCGTTCTTGCCGCCCTTGGTCTCGGTCACGAAGTACACGCGGCGCTCGCCGTCGGCCTCCTCGACGTACGCCCAGTCGGGGTTGTAACTGCCGAGCGGCGTGTCGATCTTGAACGCCGAGGGCAATTTCGCGAACACGAGAACCTCCTCCTGCTTGTCTAGAGCCTCGGCAAAGGAGCGCTCGACCCCCGCCGAGTCGTAGACCACGTAGTTGTACAGGCTCTTGCTCGTCATGTCCGGCTTCCACGCGTTCTGCCCAAGGTAGGCCGTGTAGTCGTCAAGCTCGAGGTCGCGCATGGTGTACCACTCGTCCTCGGGAAGGCGCACGTACTTGATGCCCTGGGCGATGAGGTCGTTCTTCACGCGGTTGATCTTGTCGCCGACCTGCGCGAGGAAGGTCGCGGGGTCGATCTCGAACTCGTCGAGGCGGCTGCAGCCCTCGAGGATCGCCTTGATGGTGCCGCGGGTGAGCCCGACGGCGTCCTGCAGCTCTGCGATCGGGTCGGGAAGGTCGTATTTCACCTTTCCCGAAACGGACACCACGGAGGTGCCCGTGCCCTCGGCGCTCACGCCCGCGTCGTCGATGCCCAGCGAGGCACGCTCGCTCGTCACCTGGGGCGGGCGCACGGCGAGCATGCCGTCGACAGCTTCGATGGCATGCTCGATGAGCTTGCCGGAGTCGACCTCGACCTGGAAGCGCGTGCGCTGGCGGATGCGGTCCCACAGGGCCTGGAACGCAGGGTCGAGCGTGACGTCCTTCTGCAGCTCGACCGAGACCTCCTTGGCCTTGTCACGGATCTGGACCCTCTGGGACTTGTGGATGATGATCGCCTCGACCTGCTCCTTGGCAGGCTCGAGCTCGGCGGGGAGCTCGACCTTGCCCTCCTCGGCGGCCGCCTTCAGCTCGGGCGTCACCGCGCCCTTGCCGTCGACCATGCCGGTCGCGACGAGGTGGTCGTAGACCTGCTTGGACTTCTCGTAGCCCAGGCGCTCCTCGACGCCATCATCGCCCTTGACCGTGACCTTCGTGAAGCTCTCCGGAGTGATGACGCCGAACTTGAAGTCCTCAGCCTCAAGCTCCTTCTGCAGGCCGTTGGCGAAGTCGTCGTAGCTCTCGTTCGCGATGACGGTGAGCACGTTCGCCTCTGGGTCGTACAGGCGCTCGCCATCCTGGTTCACGCACAGGCGCAGACCGCGGCCGATCTTCTGGCGCTTGGTCAGGTTGTCCTTTGTCTCGACGAGCGTGCAGATCTGGAACACGTTGGGGTTGTCCCAGCCCTCCTTGAGCGCGGAGTGGCTGAAGACGAAAGAGACGTCCTTGTCCGCGTCCTTGCCGTCCGGGAAGGAGATGAGCGTCTCCTTCTTCTGCATGATGAGCTCGAAGGCCCCGGCGTCGTCGGCGGTGCCGGCGGCTCCCTTGGAGTCCTTGAACTTGCCCTTCTTGTCCTTGGCGAAGTATCCCTGGTGCACGGCGTGGGGGTCGCGCACCAGCGGGGCGCCGACGGCTTCGTAGCACTCGAGCCACGTGCCCTTGCCGATCCCCGCCGCCTTTGCGATGCGACGAGGCGCCTTCGAGTTCAGGGCACCTGCGTACTCCTCCTCAAACATCAGGGCGTACAGGCCGTCGTGGACTTCGGGCTCGTAGACGCGGTATCGGTCGACGCGGTCGATGAAGAAGAGCGAGAGCACCTTCACGCCGCGCGGCCACAGCTCGAACTGGCGGGCCAGGTGGTCCTCGATGGTGCGGCGGATCTGCGCGCGCTTGACGACCTCCTCGTTGACGTCGCCCAGCGCCTCGCCGAGCTCGAGCACCTCGCCGTTCTGGAACTCTATGAACTCGTCGCCCACTGCGGCGCCGATGTTGTTGACCACCCAGCCGCTCTCGTAGTCGCTGTTCTCGCCGCTCTTCTGGTAGAGGTCGTTGCCGGTCTTCACCGTGACGGCCTTGCGCTTCTGCGTGCCGTCGGCCTGGCGCACGTCGATGGACACCTTGGCGGAGAACGGGTCGGACTTGACGGACTCGAGCCTCACGTACGCGCCGTTGAGGTTCGCCTCGGCCTTGATCGAGTCCACGCAGATGCCCTTCACCAGGTGGCGCTCGAAGGCGTCGACCGGCGTGAGGCGGTAGATCATGTTGTAGGCCTGCTTGTGCGTGGCCGAGTAGCGCAGCACGAACAGCGGGTTCAGGCTCTTGATGGCGGCCTTGGCCTGCTTGGTGTTGTCGACGCTCTGGGGCTCGTCGATGATGACGACGGGCTTGCAGGCGCTCACGAGCTCGCGAGGGCTGAAGCCGCCGGTGAGCTTCTCGCTGGGACGGTGGAAGAGGTTGCCCTCCTTCGCGGTGCCATCCTTCTCGAGGCCCTTGTTGAACGCGTCGATGTTGATGACCATGACCTGGATGGAGCTCGACGTGGCGAAGTTACCCACCGGCCCCATGTCCTTCGAGTCGTACACGAAGTAGTCGAGCGGCGTGCGGTCGTAGAGCGTCTCGAAGTGCCTGCGGGTGGTCTGGAGGCTCTTGAGGACGCCCTCGCGGATGGCCACGCTCGGCACGACGATAACGAACTTGGTGATGCCGTAGCGGCGGTTTAGCTCGTAGATGGAGCGGATGTAGACGTAGGTCTTGCCGGTGCCGGTCTCCATCTCGACGGTGAAGTCTCGCAGGCGCCCATCGGTGAGGACGTCGGTTGCCGGGAGGCAGCCCTCCTCCTGCACGGCGTGCAGGTTGTCGAGGAGCTGGCCCGGCGCCACGCGAAGCTCGTTGCCGTGGCCGACCATGAGCTCGCCGATTGCCGTCTGGCCTTTGCGGCCGGAATCGGCGGAGAATACGCTGCCAATAAATTGTTGTCCGCGGAACAGGTCGCAGGTTGCTTCGATGGCCTCCAGCTGGTGCTGCTGGTCGGATGAGAACTTGAACTCGAGCGCCGCCATGCTAGACCGTCCTCAATTCGATCTCACAGCCCATGCGCTCGCCGGCGTGCTTGAAGATCTGCACGGCGTTGAGCTTGAGGGTGTCGTCGAGGACGGAATCGAGGATGAGAACGCGCCTGGGCTCCATGTCGGCGATGGCCTCGAGCGCCTCAATGGTGAGGCCTCGGGACATGCAGCAGACGAGCTCGTCGCAAGCGACGGACCAGATGGGATAGCCCGCGGCTTCAGACTTCTCGACGGGCAGCGTGAGCTCGAGGCCCCATTTGAGCATCATCTCGAAGACGATATCCATATCGGAGCGATCGGGCTTGACCACGTCGAAGAGGAGCTGACCGGGCTCGGGCTTCTCAATGCCGGACTCATCGAGCTCGAACACACGGAAGCCGATGTCGGGAAGCTGCTTGGGTCCCTCGCCAAGCTTGAGTTGACGGTTGGATTCCTCGAGCTCGGTTTTGATTTTGTCGCCTGCGCGGCGAATGCGTCCTTCGCCTATGTCGCAGAGAGTCTCATACCCGTCCTTGTAGGCGTCGCGTTTCGGGTCACAAGGCTCTGGAAGCTGGACAAGGATAAACTGATAGCGATCATCTTTTCCGAGCTCCTGCAGGAACATGGCATGGGCGGTCGATGCTGAGCCTGAGAAAAAATCAAGCACAATATCACCCGTGCTTAGATGCTCATGTACGGTAAGGAAGCAAGCAACCGAAAACAAGAGATAGACCGCCAGCACTACACTATTCCGAACCAAAGACCAAAAGATAAGCATTGTGGGAAAATCTAAACTTTTGGATTTTCCTACAATGCCAACTACGGCGGAATCCCTCCCACTCCTTATATCTTTCTGTATACATTGAATTTGTATTTAGTAAAATGCAGACAACACCACGGATCGGCTTTTGGTTGGACAATTCCAACCAAACACCACAGCAGACAGCAGAAAACATTCTGAACGCTAGGAAGCCGGTATGATTGTTACATATAAGGGGAAGAAAAATTTCTTTTAGGTACTTGCTTTCCTAAAACTGATGTGATACAATGATTTAAACCAGAAAAGGAGTAAAAAATATGCGGCAAGGTATTCTTAAATAAAACTATAATCAAATAGTGGGAACAAAGGATTATGATAGCTCCTTTTGTAGGTGCTTAGTTTTTTGTACCCAATTTAAGAATACTTTTGCCTTATCAATTTTGACATATCCCCAAAAACAGCAATCACAAACAGGTGTATGCTGTATATGTGTATGTCCGCAACTTATAATCCCCAGTGGTAAAAGTATTTTACTGCTGGGGATTTTTATGCCCTTTGGGGCTGTAAAGGGAGGACAATCACATGAAAATAATCAATATTGGAATTCTTGCCCATGTAGACGCTGGAAAGACGACCTTGACGGAGAGCCTGCTATATGCCAGCGGAGCCATTTCAGAACCGGGGAGCGTCGAAAAAGGGACAACGAGGACGGACACCATGTTTTTGGAGCGGCAGCGTGGGATTACCATTCAAGCGGCAGTCACTTCCTTCCAGTGGCACAGATGTAAAGTTAACATTGTGGATACGCCCGGCCACATGGATTTTTTGGCGGAGGTGTACCGCTCTTTGGCTGTTTTAGATGGGGCCATCTTGGTGATCTCCGCTAAAGATGGCGTGCAGGCCCAGACCCGTATTCTGTTCCATGCCCTGCGGAAAATGAACATTCCCACCGTTATCTTTATCAACAAGATCGACCAGGCTGGCGTTGATTTGCAGAGCGTGGTTCAGTCTGTTCGGGATAAGCTCTCCGCCGATATTATCATCAAGCAGACGGTGTCGCTGTCCCCGGAAATAGTCCTGGAGGAAAATACCGACATAGAAGCATGGGATGCGGTCATCGAAAATAACGATGAATTATTGGAAAAGTATATCGCAGGAGAACCAATCAGCCGGGAAAAACTTGCGCGGGAGGAACAGCAGCGGGTTCAAGACGCCTCCCTGTTCCCAGTCTATCATGGCAGCGCCAAAAATGGCCTTGGCATTCAACCGTTGATGGATGCGGTGACAGGGCTGTTCCAACCGATTGGGGAACAGGGGGGCGCCGCCCTATGCGGCAGCGTTTTCAAGGTTGAGTACACCGATTGCGGCCAGCGGCGTGTCTATCTACGGTTATACAGCGGAACGCTGCGCCTGCGGGATACGGTGGCCCTGGCCGGGAGAGAAAAGCTGAAAATCACAGAGATGCGTATTCCATCCAAAGGGGAAATTGTTCGGACAGACACCGCTTATCAGGGTGAAATTGTTATCCTTCCCAGCGACAGCGTGAGGTTAAACGATGTATTAGGGGACCAAACCCGGCTCCCTCGTAAAAGGTGGCGCGAGGACCCCCTCCCCATGCTGCGGACGACGATTGCGCCGAAAACGGCAGCGCAAAGAGAACGGCTGCTGGACGCTCTTACGCAACTTGCGGATACTGACCCGCTTTTGCGTTGCGAAGTGGATTCCATCACCCATGAGATCATTCTTTCTTTTTTGGGCCGGGTGCAGTTGGAGGTTGTTTCCGCTTTGCTGTCGGAAAAATACAAGCTTGAAACAGTGGTAAAGGAACCCTCCCTCATTTATATGGAGCGGCCGCTCAAAGCAGCCAGCCACACCATCCATATCGAGGTGCCGCCCAACCCGTTTTGGGCATCCATAGGACTGTCTGTTACACCACTCTCGCTTGGCTCCGGTGTACAATACGAGAGCCGGGTTTCGCTGGGATACTTGAACCAGAGTTTTCAAAACGCTGTCAGGGATGGTATCCGTTACGGGCTGGAGCAGGGCTTGTTCGGCTGGAACGTAACGGACTGTAAGATTTGCTTTGAATACGGGCTTTATTACAGTCCGGTCAGCACGCCGGCGGACTTCCGCTCATTGGCCCCGATTGTATTGGAACAGGCATTGAAGGAATCGGGGACGCAGCTGCTGGAACCTTATCTCTCCTTCATCCTCTATGCGCCCCAGGAATACCTTTCCAGGGCTTATCATGATGCACCGAAATACTGTGCCACCATCGAAACGGCCCAGGTAAAAAAGGATGAAGTTGTCTTTACTGGCGAGATTCCCGCCCGCTGTATACAGGCATACCGTACTGATCTGGCCTTTTACACCAACGGGCGGAGCGTATGCCTTACAGAGCTGAAAGGATATCAGGCCGCTGTCGGTCAGCCGGTCATCCAGCCCCGCCGTCCAAACAGCCGCCTGGACAAGGTGCGCCATATGTTTCAGAAGGTAATGTAAAGATACATAATCGTCAAGACGGCAACAATCAGAAGTTATGGAGGGTAACAATGGAATATAGTAAGGAAGATTTAATGGAAGCAAAAAAGCAAATTTGGGGAGTGGGAGAGAACATGGGAACAGAGGAAAGTAAAAAAATCTGGGAGGAGAACGCACAACCTCGAAAACCGAGAGTACACCGGATGTCTGGTGAACTTCAAAACGGAAAAGCCTTCTTATAAGGTCAAGCACAGCATAGAGAACCCCGTCGAGAAGCAGGCCATTTTCGAGAACCACCATGAGCCGATCATCGACAAGGAAACATGGGAACGGGTGCAGGAGTTACGCAAACAGCGCAAACGCCCGAACCGCTACGATGAAGTGGGGCTGTTCTCCGGGATTTTGTTCTGCGCCGACTGCGGCCATGTGCTGTATCAGCAGCGGTATCAGAACAAAGACCGCAAACAGGACTGCTACATCTGCGGCAGCTACAAGAAGCGCACCCGCAACTGTACGGCGCACTTTATCCGCACCGATCTGTTGACCGCTGGTGTCCTGGCAAATCTCCGGCAAGTGACCGAATACGCAGCCAAGCATGAGAGCCGGTTTGTGAAACTACTTGTCCAGCAGAACGAGATCGGCGGCAAGCGAAAGACCGCCGCAGCCATCAAGCAGCTTGAACAGGCGCAGGAACGCATTTCTGAAATCAGCCGCATTATCAAGCGGCTGTATGAGGACAATGTAAACGGCAAAATCAGCGATGAGCGTTTCATGGAACTGTCGGCTGACTACGAAGCCGAGCAAGCGGAGCTGAAAAAGAGAGCCGCCGCCCTGCAAGCCGAACTGGACAAGTCACAGGCAGCTACCGTCAACGCCGAGAAATTTATGGGCATTGTCCGCAAGCACCTTGCCTTTGAAGAACTGACCCCCACTCTCTTGCGGGAAATGATCGAGAAAATTGTGGTGCATGAGTGCAGCTATGATGAGAACGGCACCCGCAGGCAGGACATTGAGATTTATTACAGCTTTGTCGGCAAGATTGACTTGCCCGAATAACCGCCCGACCTATCCGACACAATGGCCAAGTGTCGGATAGGAACGGCAAAATTTTTTGCACTTCTATTGCTTCTTTATCACACATAAGCAAATTCGCAAGGGTTATCAGGCGCTGAAGTAGTTTCGTCGGTTTCGGTCCATCGAAATAGCCCTTTCCGTC
>NZ_CAWVIN010000003.1:0-95000 GCF_963929405.1 Enteroscipio rubneri
GGAGCCGTGCTCCTCGCCCTGGCGGTAGGTTCCCGCGCGCATGAGGCTATGCGCCCAGACCGCCCAGGGGGCGCATGCGCAGAGAAGCCCCACGGCAAGGGGCATGGGCTCTGCGGAAAGCCCGGCGGCAGGTACCGCGGCGATGAGGTCGCTCGCGCCGCATGCTGGGAACCCGGATAAGGAAGATGCGCCGGCAAGCGCGTTTCCCGCAGCGAAGCAGCCGATGCTCGCTGCCGCCGCGACGGCAGCCTGCGCGCCCGGCCTCATTTCGCCCTCATCTCTACGCCGCGCGAGATGTCGCGAGACTTGCCCTTGGCGGCTTCGATGCGAGCCGCCGCCTCTTTCGCCGCCTTGGCCTTCTCCGCGATGGGCTCTTCCCTGACGCGCTCGCGCATCCGCGAAAGCTCGCTTCCCGCACGCTCGGTCGCATCTCGCGCAGTCTCCTCGAGTTTCTTGAAAACCTCGTTCACATCCGGTGCGTCCTCCACCAGGAAGACGAGGTGCTCGCCTTCCGGCAGGGATGCGAACTCATGTCGGATCCCCTCATGCGAGAGACGATCGTCGATGATCTGGCGGATGGTCTCGTATTCCGGCAGGCCCGTGAACTCGCGCAGGTCGAGCATCGCCCACTGCCTGATCTCGTTCGCGGAGGGCTGCCTGCCCGAATCGACACCATCGCAGTCGCCGCGAGCGCGCCTGAAGGCAGCGGCGAGCCTTTCCCCGCTTGCCATCATCGCCGCCTCGCCGGCATCCTGGCCGATGCGGATCATCCAGTCGACGAGCTTCTCGCCGGTATCGTCTCCGAAGTCGTTTGGCATCTTTCCTGATCCCTTCTAGTAGGTGGGACAGACTGTCCCAGTTGGCCTTAAGAAACAGCGAAGGCGGGACAGCGCCCGCCTTCGGATTCGGTTCAGCGAGCCTCCGCCCGCGCGTTGCGGACGGGGGCGTTCGCCGTCTTGTTCAATTGTTCGATGGAGTCGCGCGCGCGTCTCGCGGCAGCCTCGAGGGGAAGCGCGGCGCTCATGTAGTCGAGGCGCTTGCACTGCTCCGGGGTCGCGTAGTGCATGCAGTCGATCGCGTGCGCGAAGCGCTCGGGCTCCTGCGCGATGCGCTCGAAAGACCAGCTCTCGAAGTCGAGCCAGCCGGAGCCCGTGCGCTTGAGAGTCCACCATTCATCGCCGCCATCGACCTGCTGGATGAAGGCGAGGTCCTTGTAGACGATCCCCTGGCGCAGCGCCCAGTTACCGTGCGCGAAAAAGCCGCGCAGCTCGTCGGTGCTCTCGGCCTGCGCGAATTCGTAGGGGTGCTCTTCGAGATAGGGGTCGTCCTGCCAGGCGTAGCCGCCTCGCCTGAGCCAGCCGTTCTCCTGGCACTTCGCCGTGAGCTCGTCTGCCGTCGCCTTGTCGGCGCTCTGCAATCTGGCGGAATCTGTCATGGATGTTCCTTTCGAAAGGTCCGCCGTCGTGTCCGGCGGACGCTTTGGTTTCGTGCCGTTCGGTCTGACTCCCTGAAGCGGGCTCGGCCGGTTGCGGGCGGCCTCGGCGCTCGCGACGGTTCGCCGCGAGGGCCCGTTGCCGCCCTCCTTCAGTTAACCCCATTCCTCCTGTTCGGGCTTTGGAAGGGGTCTTTTCAGGTTCCCTAGGGGGTCGCCACGTCGGAATTAATTCATGCCACGACGGCGGTCCCCGCGCCTAAGCACCACCACCCTGCTCATCTCGTGGATGCGGGAGACGATCGCCTTGGCGCTTTCGACCTCGTTGTTCCTTGCCAGACGGCGCTCGAGCGCGTCGAGGCTGTACTGGGAGGTGAATATCGTGGGCAGCATGTTCTCGTAGCGGTAGTTGATCACCTCGAAGAGCGTCGTGAGCGCCCAGCTGTTCGCGTTCTCCTTGCCGAAGTCGTCGAGGAAAAGGATGTCCGCCTCGCAGAACTTGAGCACACCCTCGCGCTCGCTGTCGTCGTAGCTCCCGTGGATGGAGTTGAGCATCGATAGCGTGGTGGCGACCTTCACCGAATAGCCCGCGAACACGAACGCCTTCGCCAGGGCGCAGGCCTCGTAGGTCTTTCCCGCGCCGACGTTGCCCAGGATGTAGAGCC
This sequence comes from Enteroscipio rubneri, assembly GCF_963929405.1. Classification (NCBI taxonomy): domain Bacteria; kingdom Bacillati; phylum Actinomycetota; class Coriobacteriia; order Eggerthellales; family Eggerthellaceae; genus Enteroscipio; species Enteroscipio rubneri. The sequence goes on from NZ_CAWVIN010000003.1 coordinate 2,098, forward strand.
CCTTTCCGCCAGCGTCCGCGAAGGAGTTGACGTACTCGATGCACTCGGGCACCGAGGGGGTTGCCCCGAGGTAGAGTTTCCCGATGCCCGCCTTACGGCACTTCGCAAGGGCGGCCTGCTTGGCCTTCTCCTCCCGAAGGCGCTCCTCCTCCTCTTCTTGGCGCTTGATCTCCTCCCGCCTTCCCTCGCAATCGCAATCCTTGGTGAACAGCCAGCGGACGAAGCCGTCCTTGGCTATTGAGCCGACCCATACAAGCTGCTTGCCGCAGTGCTTGCAGAGCCGCTCCTTTTGCTGCTCGCAAGGAAGCCCCTTCGCCTTCGCCTCTTCTAGCGTGTAGAGCTGGAAATCGTGTTTCATATCGAGTCTCCTATATCTTTCTGAAGTGTTTGTTTTCCTGCTTTGGTATTGGCTGAACCTCCTGCATGGGCACGGGTGAAGAGCCTTCATGGCTGACGGAGCCCAGGAGTGCAGCGTCTTCATGACAGGGATCTCCCGGCTCTGCAGCGTCTTCATGGGGTGAACGTTCTTCATATGAGGCCTCTTCATGGTGCAGGCGCACGATGCCTGCCTCGACAAGGGGCTCCGCCGCCACCTTGTAGCACTTGCTGCCGATGCGCTTCGCCTCAGGGCATGGCCCGGTTTCTTCGATGAGCCCTCTTGCCTTGAGGCGCTTGACCGCATCGAACACCGCGCGTTCGCTCAGACCGAAGAACTTGGCGGTGCCGTTTTTCGACTCGAAGAACGGCTTGCCCGAGTTCTCGAAACCGAAGATGCGGGCGTATACCACCAGATCGGCGTTCTTGAGGCCGAGCTCTTGGCCCATGAAGTCCCAGACGACTACGAAGCCGTGCCCCGAAAGGTCGAAGGACTCCGTTCTCCCTGGCTTCTCTTCTGCCCTGCGCATGAGCCACCTATACGTCGGCGTCGACCGCGCAGTTCGCGAGGAGATCCTCGATGTTCTTCTGAGTGAAGCGCAGGGACGACCCGATGCGCACGCCCACGAGGACGCCGTCGCGCATGAGGCGATAGACGGTTGCCGTGCTGACCTTGAGGTAGTCAGCGAGTTCCGAGATGGTGAACAGAGGGGGCATGCATGCCGCCTTGCTCGATTCGTCGTCGCAAGAGGCTTGAAGGGCCTCCGCCTGCTCCATGGTTTGCATATTCGCTCGCTTTCCGCAGCTGCACCGCCGTGCGCTGCCGTGACCGTGGTTGACTGGATTTGACGCGCGTCAGGCCGGATTGAAGCAGCCTGACGCGCTATGCAAGGTTGAGGCCGCCCGTTTCAGGTGCCCCAGGGTGTCAGCTAGTCGCAATCCGTATTGCCGGGGCCGGGATAATAGGGCTCGGGAAGGGTTGTGAAATCGCGAAGCCACTCGACCAGCTCATCTCGCAGGGCAAACGATCCACGTGCACCGTTTGGCCACTTGCGCAAGGGCAACGGGTGTCTCGGAGAGCTCGCGTACGCGTAGACGCGCTTCTTGCTGATGCCTAGAAGATGCGCGATCTCGTTTGGAGAATATGCATCCTGTGGCAACACGGGCTGCTGAACGAGGCGCATAACGTATAGGGCATTGCCCTCGTTCTCGCCCTCATGCTTGAGATCGGGCATGGTGATAGTAGGCTGCTTCTTGTCTGTCATAGGTCGAACCTTTCTCGACCGATGATTTGAGCAGCGCGAATACTCAACATCGGATCGCATCACCTTGGCTGGTCGGAGAATTCGCGCAACCCGCCAGATCCACGCTCAAGGCCTTCTCTGTTTCGTTATCGAGGAATGCCCCCTCGTTCCGCCAGCAAGAGAAGGAGCATCTCTGAGCTGGGGTTTGATAGAAGTATTCGACGATTGGTATAATTTGCAGCGGGAGGCATCTGGATGCATGTCGACTGCTCGCGTTGCAATTCAGAGCATATCGGCGCAGCAAAAGGATGTCGTTACCCGACGGTTACCCCCTGGTTCCCCTGCAATGAGAACGCACGGAAGCGACCTGCGTCCAAACGAAGCTAAGACGGTGAGCGAAGTAGTCGGAAACAAAGGACATACTTCTAACGGCCTCATCTTCTCGGATTACGTCCGTGCGCTAAAGGACGCCTGGACTGGTGATATCGGAGATGCCGATTTGATCGAGCTGCTGTATGGCTTGATTGCGAATCCTCTCAACCTCAAAGGTCAAACAGGTGAGCCTATTCGATGTCAGAAAAAAGATGCCAGTGGCATCATGAATCGAAAGAGAGAAGCGCACGGCAAAATAAGAGAGCACTGCAGGGATGCAGCCATCGAAAGCACAATCGTTGATAGTTTCGAGAAGGCGGTTCTTCCCAGGCTCAATGAAAGCAAGTTCGACATATTGCGACGCACCTTGACCGATCTCATCCTTGAATCTGAATGCTCTCAGTCGACAAAAGAAGGCCTTGTGGCTTTGGCTGGCGAAGAGAACCCCGCACCGTTTCTTGCGCGATCCTTCCAGGTATCACTTTCCTGGGAAAATAAAATCCCTACATCGACTCGCCCGGGAGCCGCGAAGGATGTCGACCCGCCGTTCCCTAAATTCAAAGGAAAGATCCAACCGGACGTTCCTGAAGATATAGCAGAGCACGAGCTGCCATATGTTGACGCGCTCGTCCGAGTCTATAGTGAAGAGGAGCGGACGACCTTCTCTTCAACCGCTGATATAGAACGCTACCCGCGGCATAAGAGCCACCTCCTCCGTCAGCGCAGGGACTACTATTCGGCAGAATTCATCAGAAGGTGCATGAGAGACGTCTACGATGCTGACGGAATAGATCAATTTGACGCCCTTGAAGATGAGGTCTTCGATGGAATCATAGATGTCCACGAACGATCTTTTCCCACAGGAAAGGATCGCCTCAACGAGGTCCTCGCCCACGCCGCAAGCCTTCCCATGGATGGCATCTGGGTTAATCACGAGACGGATTGGATTAGAAACAACGTCAAAAAGGGTGTTTGCCACTTTCTTGTAAACGACAGAAGAATTAGGGGGTGGCTCGATGAAGACCGCTAGGGTGTTCAACACCACTTTTGAGATATCTTTGCGTGTGATTCTTTTACTTGACCAAGCCGACAGCGGACTGGATGGACAGACGATTCATGCCGTTGATTTCATCGCGACATACGGTAAGGCGTTTGACATTTCAGCGAACTCGCCAAACGGAGATAATCCCTATATGTATTGCGAGCTAGGGGCACGCGAAACGCTGACGAAAAGAGCGTTGAGGAACCTCGTTGTAAAAGGCTATGTTTTGCCAGTCGCAACCGGCAGAGGCTTTCTCTATAGGACGACGTTTGCCGGCCATCGATATGCTCTTTCGTTGGATACTGGCTACGCAGAAGAGTATCGAAAAGCTGCAGCATCTGCCCTTTCGCTAATTCAAGAAAGGGGCATAGAGTCTGTGATATCTGCCATCAGGAAGAATGCACAAAGAACTACAAGCATAGGGTAAAGCCATGAACAACTACTTCATCAAGCGAGTTTCGGCACATAGTTCCTCCGGAAAAGTCTCCGAAATAGATTTCGAGCCCGGCATGAACATAATTTGTGGCCCATCTAATACCGGCAAATCAATGGTGATTGGCTGTATAGATTATCTTTTTGGTGGCGATAGGGAGCCATTCGACCCCACTCATGAGGACTACAACGGCGTGTCCATGCAGCTTGTGAGCGAAAACGGAGAGGTCGTTACTGTTCGTAGGGCAATCGAAAACAAAGACGGCCAGGCTAAGCCCTCATCCAAAGTGACTGTCGTTTCGGACGCCGACGGCATTGAGAGCCGCGAATATAAGGTAAAACGCAGCAGCAATAGGCCCGATGAGACTGTGTATTCGGATATCCTCCTTCAAATGTTGGACATCCAGGAGCCCGTAAAAATTATCGCCACCCAAGATGGCAAACCCCAAAGGCTTACGCTTAGGACATTCTTTCACCAATTCTGCATCAGGGAAGATGATATCTTTCGGGGTGGAACCATCATCGACAACCCCAATCGAAGCGCTATCACGCCCTGTGTCAACTCTCTTGCCTATCTTCTTTACGAAGGCGGGGTGCAGGAGGAGGAATATGAAGATCCCGCAATCAAGAAGGCTAAAAAATCGGCATTAACCGCTTATATCTCAGGGAAGCTTTCAACATTAGGCAAAAAGCGCAAGGAGCTCGAGGAGAGAATCGAGGAAGCCGGAACCGCAGATGTCGAAGCGCTTATTTCGGAAATAGTTGACGAGATTACAACGATCGACGAGGATATTACTCGAGCTCAGCAGGAAAGTCAGAGGATGCTCGGTGAAATCTATGAGGTATCCGAAGAGCTAGCAGTCGAGAAACAGCTCCAAGAAAGATACAGGGCGCTCCACACGCAGTACGATTCAGATATCAGCAGGCTTTGCTTCATCATCGACGGAGAAGAGAAAAAGCCATCTGGTGGAGCCGAGCACTGCCCATTCTGCGATGCGGAGATAACCAACCCCGAGGATATTGAGTCCTATGCAGCCGCCTCTCGGGCAGAGCTGGAAAAGGTCAGGCTTCAGATTGCCGACCTGAAAGCGCTTGAAGATGAGACCGATAGCAGGGTCTCGTCTCTGACTGCGCGGCTCGACAATCTCCATAGCATGGACGACGATGTGAGGCGTCTCGTTAATACAGAGCTCAAGCCGAAAGCAGCCTCTCTGCGAAAAGAACTGGACACCTACAGTCGCATAGCTCAGTTACAAAAAGAGCTTGAGCTCCTCGAGGAAATAGAGGGAGATTTCAATTTCGACATCTCGGAGCAAGCCTTTGAGGATGATTCCGCTAGAAAGTACGATGCGAAGGCTCAGTTCAAAAGCTCTGTCTTCAATGAGCTGAGCTCCGCAGTCTGCAAAGCGATAAAACAATGCAAGTTCCCCGACTTCAAAGTCGCCGGCTTGTCTTTGAAAACCTTCGACGTTGTCGTCAATGACAAAGAAAAGAGACATGAGGGAAAAGGATACAAGGCATTTCTCAATTCTCTTTTCGCATTCGTACTCATGAGATTCATCGATAAGAGAGGAGTGCATGCGCCCCGGATGCTTATCCTGGACTCACCAATCCTTACCCTGAAGGAAGACGTTGATCTGCCTGCATCCGATAGCATGAAAAGCGCGCTCTTCGACTACATGATCGGTAATTGCGGCTCTTGTCAAGTAATAATCGCCGAGAACGACATACCGGAAAATGTGGACTATGGGAGCGTGAACATCATTAGATTTGGACATGGCGATGAAGCGCTGCGCGGTGGCTTCCTGCTTACCGACTAACGACATGCATGCTGAGACAATTTGTCTCAGCATGGCTCTTTAGCAAGCGATTAATGATGCTCGTGCTTTAATCCATTCTCAGATCCATCATTTCCTAGACTGTCGGAGGAAAGGCAGCGACAGCCTCCGTCGGCTGCCTTAACTATCACATCGTCAAGATTGGCAATGCTATCCTCATATCCGATTGTCTGTGGCCATATCTCTCTAACCAAAGCCATCTGGTCGTCAATGAGCAGGCATTTGTTTATGCGAACTTGATCCCGCACCCTTAATACTTCATCGGCAAGACGCTCAGGATTATCTGGATCGAATAATCGAAAGCCGCTTTCGTCTATAAGATGACCTCCCTCATCAAACCTTTCAGGAGTTGATTCAGGAGAGAGGCCATGCTTTAAGCAGTGGGCCTTTTCCTTAATAGCCTCTCTTTGATTACGCTGGCTATGCGAGTTCGCGTCCTCAAATTCCCTTATCAAGCAATCCAGCTCATTGAGATGGCTGATAAGCTTCAAGAAGCTCTTGCTAGTGAGAACCTTATTGAGCGTATCTGCATAACTTGTCGTTTCGTCTCCGTACTTTTCACTGAAACGATCATGATTTGCTCCCTGTCGATGAGCCAGGTCGGACAGGCAGTTGACAGCTTCTTCGCTCAGGCCGAAAAAGCCCATTACCTCTTCGACGTCGAAAGATCTCGCGTCGGTCTCTCCTATAAGATAACCAATTTGAACATCTAACAACTTGGAAATAGACTGCATCGTAGGAAACGATGGGAAGCCGGGGATCTCCTTGCCGTACGAGCCCCCGATATTCTCCCATCTGCCCACCGTGCTTTTCATGGTTGCATGGCCCTCATGCTGCATTGCTTCAGCAAAGTCTTCCTGCCTCGCATACTTCTTTTTTCGTTCTTTTTTGAAGCGCTCCTTCCATGCATCCTTCATTTCCTTGTCGCTTAATACTCGTCTCATGTAGTTTCTACCTTCCAATGTCATAACAATAACTCATGAAATACTACTTTATACGAGTATATCAAATTGAGAGAATGTTATTGCAAAAGACAGGAAGGAGGAAGACGATGATATCGGAATCACCCTGCATGAGCTTCGAGCCGTCAGGCGTTCTTGCGCTGTGCAACGCATTCGAACCAGCAATTTGCAAAACCGTGTTCCAGGACAAGTACAGCTCCAGCGTCAAAACGTACCATGTCGTAAAACACCTTAAGGCACGAGGCGAAGAGCTCGACCTTATGGATAACGCTTCCTATCGAACAGCTATAAAGGAGCTGCAAAAGTTCAGTCGCTATCATGCTGGGCTCATAAAAGGGTTTGCCGGAGAAAGGAAAGCCTTCTATGCGGTCAAGCATGCACTAAACGCCGGCATTCAACTTACGAACGTCGAACTCAGCTATGAGGGCGAGCGCAACGAGTACGACCAAATCCTGCTCACGCGTCATGGGCTCATCATTATTGAAGTCAAAAACTACTCCTGCGATTCCATCATTGAACCAAATGGAATCCTTAAGACCCAAGACGACCCTTTCATTACCTACAACATCGGCGAACGTATGGGTTCAAAGAGCTACGTGCTCCGCCAGATAGCCTCTCAAGCAATAGGGAGAAGTCTCCTCGATAACGAAATCCGTTGCATCGTAGTGAATGCAAATGACACAACCCGAATGAGCAATAAGTTCGATTTGCTAGAAACCCTATGCCTCGGGAATCTCGAGAGACGAATTCGAGAACTAATGAATGACGACACTTGCCTCTCGTCGGAAGAGGTATCTGCCGTGTATTCAGCAATCAATACGCTAGGCCACCCTTCGCAAGCAGCTCCATCGATTGATTTTGATTACGTCGCAACAACGCTTCATAGGGCTATTTCCCTAATTGAACAAGCCGCAAAGAAAAGGGAGGCAGAAACTGAGAGCTTTTTCGAGTCGCATGAAGTGGAACACGACGTATCAAAAACGAATGGGCAATCCCAGCACAATAATACCGTCGCAATCTCTATAACCGCACTACTCTCACTTGCTTTGGGAGCAGCAAGCGGTTACGCATTCGCAAAACTCGTTTAGCCAAATTAAGATAGGAGCAAAACAATGAGCAACAGCAGCCTGACGACAAACGCTACATCCAGCGCCAAGCCAGCGCTAGGCGACAAAGCCATCCAACTCGGCAACAGGATGCTCGACTTCATAGAAAAGCACCCTGCTGTCCCCGTTATTACCGTGGCGCTTGGAATTTTCGGCTCCATGGGACGGACCGCAATTAAAGCAGGATGGACGCCCGAGCAGGTCGTAGGACTTGGCAAGGCGTTTCCAGTTCAGATCTCCATCCCCACGCTCAATCTATAGCAGCAGCCACAGCCACGAGAGGAAGCGGCATGAACGAAACAACTCAAAGGACCTTTCCCAAGCCGGGCACTGTACTTACCTACGCTAACGCTTTCAAGGTCTACCGCGAGCTTGAGGGATACATGCTCTCTCGCGTCTACACCCCTTCCTTCCAAAGTAATGCCGGAGCCTACGACCTCATAATGCACTTAGAGGACCTGGCATCGAAGCATGGAGCCGACGACGGAAGGAAGCTTGGTAGTCTGCGCGAGATGATGCATCAGTTCGTCTCCGAGCGCACCGCTCTGGCCAACGGCGTCAACGGCGCGCGATTTTACCTGCATGGGGATGCGGTAGCGCTGGCGAAACACGACGAGACGCACCTGTTCGAGATCGGTATCGACGGCGAGAGGCTGTGTCGGGAGTTCGATGAGTTCATTGAACTCCTTGGCGAAGAGTCTGCGGGCACCGATGAGTATGCTGACACCTATTCGCCCTATCTACCGAAAAGAATGGCCGCAAGGAAGACGGAGGACGGGTTTCCAAAATGGCTGGCAGTCAGTCTCTGCGCTCTTATGGTCTGCTTCGGCCTGTCGGTGCTTGCCCATGCCATCATCCAATTTGAGATTCTCTCAAGATGGCTTGTATGACCTCAGCGTAACGCAGCGACGCCCTCGGGCACGAGCCGAATTATCCGGACATCTATTCTGATGCGCTTGGAGCCAGCGCGTACTCGAAATCACGCTGATTGTATGAGGAGCTGCAGACAGTGCCTCAAATGCGGAAATGCAGAGACGTGGAAAACGCGCCTTCGGGCCCCTCTGCATAATATTGTCAAAAGGCATACAGAAATGTTAGTATTTTGGCATGGCTCATTTCGACGACATATACGAGATCGCAGCCGACGGGCACGGTATCATAACCGCCGCGCAGGCGCGAGAGTCGGGCGTGACGACCGGAGAGATGACTCGCTGGTGCAACGACGGCAGACTCATCCGCCGAGGACACGGCGTCTACAAGCTCTCACGCTGGGTGCCGACCCCCTACGACTCGTTCGCCGAAGCCGTCGCCCTTGCGGGCGATGGGGCGTACCTGTGGGGCGACGCCGTACTCTCCATGCACGGCCTGGCGCTGGTAGATCCCGCTGCCGTGACTGTCGCTACGCCGAGGCGCGTGCGCAGGAGGCTGCCCGCATGGGTTCGACTGGTTCCTGCGCCGAAAGGCTGCTCTCCCACGTTTTATGAAGGGATTCCCTCCCAGAGCGTGGCGGACGCCCTGCGCGCATGCAATGGCTCCGTCATGCCCGAACGCCTGCTCGAAGCGACAGACGAGGCGAGGAGCAAAGGCCTCGTCACTGAAAAGGAGCACAGAGCTCTGAAGGAGGAACTGGCTTGACCGAACCGAAGACAAAGGTGCCCAACAGCAGGCGTAACCTCGACATCGCCATAGACAGGCTATGCGCCCGCATGGGCGATGACCCCAACCGAATCAAGCGCCTCATCGCTTCGGTCATCGTCGGACAGATGCTCCCCGATGGAGCGGCCAAGGGCGGTAACGCGCTCAAGATCCGTTTCGGCAAGGACGCGACGCGGTTCTCCCGCGACCTCGACACCGCGCGATCCTCATCGCTGGAGGATTACATTGGAAGGCTCGAGGATTCGCTCGCCGCAGGGTGGGCGGGCTTTACCGGCGTCGTGGTGCCCAAGAAACCCCACGCGCCAAAGAGCGTCCCTCCCGCCTACATCATGCGCCCCTTCGAGCTGAAGCTGTCCTACAACGGCAAGTCGTGGATGACGCTGCCCCTCGAGGTCGGGCACAACGAAATCGGTGATGCCGACGACCCCGACATGGTCGTGTCCGCCGAGGCGGCAATGGTCCTGACGGAGCTCGGCTTCCCCGAACCATGCCCCGTGCCCTGCATGAAGCTCGAACACCAGATCGCCCAGAAGCTGCACGCTGTGAGCGGTGCGGGCAGCGAACGCGCCCACGACCTCATCGACCTGCAGATCATCGTCAACAACGGCGACGTCGACTACGGGCTAGCATGCAGGACATGCGAGAGGCTGTTCGCCTACAGAAAAGAACAGGCGTGGCCGCCGACTATAGATAAGGGAGAGGACTGGGACGCTCTCTACGCTGCGCAGGCAGAAGGGCTCGGCGTGCTAGGGACGGCAGACGAGGCGGTGGCGTGGGCGAATGCCCTCGTAACGAGAATCTCGTCCTCAACACAGGATGACGCATAGAGTCACTTGCAAACCACCTGCTGCCATTCCCCTAGGAACAATAAAAGAGCCGCGTGGAAACAGGTTGATTCAAGAAAATCAGTCGCTTTCCAAGCCGCCCGCAACGATTCCCAAGTGCAAATCGGGGAATCGTAGCGCGCAAAATGCCCGAAAACAGGCGATCGTGCAACTATCCCCCGCCTTCCGAATCAACCCTTGATTCGGATTTGATTCGGACGATTTAACACCAGATAGCACGACGTGGACGATATAGCACGAGGTACCACGACATGCACAGGTGCAACAATCGAGTGGGAATAATTCCACATAAAAGTGTCTTACTTCTAGCAAGTGCTCCGGAGTTCGCTCTGGAGCACTTTCGTTATACGCAGCACAATCGAAAAAGCTACAAGCCTTTAAAAAACCGAATACCACGATGCAAGAATCACCTAATGAAGCGCCTGATTCGCAAAACGAGGCCTTTTAAATATTCAAGCTTTTCTTACAACCAATCGCACTTTAATGAAATAGAGAGCGTCACTATCACCTCATGCGACTGACGAAGCCGACCTACGAATTGATACCCATTTCTTACCCACCCAAGCCAGCTGATACCCAAAAGACACGTTCATAAGGCCTTTTGAGTATTCTGGAATGCGTCCCTCACGAAATGGGATACACGTTAATTAAGCTTAGAAATGAGTTTTAGAAAAGTTCGCGAATCTCGACGTCGAGCGCCGAGGCGATCCGGGACATGGTGTCGATGGACAGATTGCAGCGCCCGGCCTCGATGCGGCCGAGATAGGTGTTGTCCATGCCGATCATGAGCGCGAGCTTCCTTTGGGAAAGACTCTGCTCTTCCCTGCACTCTCTCACGCGCTGACCGAACCTCAATCTGTCCTTTCTGGTATCCATAAAGCCAGCGTATGCGATACAATGTTCCTAGTGGGTGACTAGTATCACCCACTAGGATAACAATCCACCTATTGAACGGGTGTTATTCGAGCGAGCAGGGCAAGCGAACCCGGTATAGGCAAAACGATTATTGGCATCGACCCAGCATAGGGATGCCACTTCGTGCCAACTTTGACGGAAGGGGTTCGCAATGGCAGGACGCGAAGAAGAAGAGGCAGAGGCTGCGTTCGACCTCCAAGGAGCATCCGAGCTGCTGAACACGGCGTATGAGGCCGTGGCTGGATCGTCAACGATACTCGACATGCTGTATTTGCGCCTGCAAGAGGCGTACGAGGCCGAATCGACCGAGATGGCGGGAATCGTGTTCGTCGTCCGCCGCAGCCTCGACGAGAGCGTTCGCATGATCGGCGACGCCGAGGAAGCGCTTGGCGAGTTGAAGAGGCTGCCGCAGAAGCCGACGTGCGAGACGGAAGGGAGATAGGGCGATGAGGAACGCAAGCGAGATCAAAGACATGCTGACCGGCAACCTCTTTGCCGGGGCCGTCCTCGGGACGCTGCTCGCGGGGCTTTTCGCCTGCCACGCCATCGCTCCCGAAAACAACGCCGAGTTCTTCCAATCGGCGGCCCGGGACGGGCTTCCCCTCTGGGCGGCCAACGCCCTCTTCGCCGCCTCGCTCGCGCTCATGTGCACGGTGCCGTTCGGGTTCGGGCTGTTCCTCCCCCTCGGGCGCTCCGTCATCAAGCGCGCGAGGGATCGCTGCTCTCGGGCTGGCTGGTCGGCTGCCTCGCCATGCTCGGGATCCAGCTCGCCTACGTCGCCGCCGTCCTCGCGCTCGGCAGCGCCGTGGGCCTTGTCTACTTTGCGTACTGCCTCGTCCGGCTGAGGGCCATGAGGCGAGCCGAAGCCGGGAAGCGAGGTTTGTCATGAAATCGAAGGAAGCCAGGACAGCAGAAGAGGGCGCGACCGAGCAGAGGAGCCGGAGCTGAAAGAGGACTGCCGCGGGCATCGCAGCGGTGGTTCTCGTGGCCGCCGTGGGAACGGGCATCGCCTTTGCCGCGGGCCAGCCCGCCCCGGTGCAGACCGACGCCCCTGCGACCTCCTCGAAGGCCCCGTCCCCCTCGCCGGAGCAGAAGGCCGAGAAGAGCGCGGTCATGCTCACGGTGAAGGCCGAGGGCGCGGAGGTCGGGGCCACCGAGGCCAAGGTCGTGGCGACCGGCGAGAGCGGCGAGGTCGTCGTCGCCGAGAAGGAGATCGAGGCCAACGAGGCGACCGAGATCGGCAGGCTCCCCGAGGGAGAGTACGAGCTGCACGTCACCGCCGCGCCGGTGTGCGAGGACGGTTCCAGCTACAAGCTCCCCGAGAAGCCGGTCAAGTTCAGCGTGGACGGCAAGGGCGCGGACGTGAAGCTGGACGTGAAGCTGGAGAAGATCCCCGCCGAGGACATGACCAAGGAGCAGTTGGAGGCGTCCGCCGCCGCGCTGGAGGAAGCTGGGAAGCCCTCTGCCGCCCAAAGCGCGAGGGAGAAGTCCGGGAGCGCCGTGTCCGAACCGGGCAGCGACAGCGTGGTCAAGCGCGATCCCACGCCTGCGCCTGCTCCTGACGGCGGCAACGGCGGTTCCGGGAACTCGAACTCGGGCGGCGGCTCCTCTTCCGATCCCACGCCAGCCCCTACGCCCGACCCCACCCCGGCTCCGCACGAACATAGCTGGTCGCCTGTGACCGCCCAGCAGTGGGTTCCGAACGAAGTCTGGGTTGAGGACAGCGCCGCGTGGGACGAGCAGGTTGTAACTGGAGAGATTGTGCAGGCAAGTTGCGGTTTGTCGTTTAATTCAGCAGAAGAGTGGAATGCTCACAAAATAGAAATGGGCCGGGGTCATTCGTGCTCGTATTCTGTTATCCCTTCGTATTCCACTATCCATCACGAAGCTACCGGCCACTACGAGGATCGAGGGCACTACGAGACCGTCACAACCGGTTACTCGTGCTCCTGCGGGGCGACGAAGTAGTAATTGTGCAACTAGCTTGCATACAAAAACGAGAGAGGCTGTAAAGCCTCCCTCGTTTTCTGCGCTAAGCCGTCACTTCTGCGCTACAATGCGATCCATATAGGCGTATAGGTTCGGCGCTATGGTTCGCAAGGCTCCGGCCCGTTGGACGTATGCCTCGAACACCTCCGCGAAAAGCTCCTGCCGGGTCGCGGTGAAGGGTTCGACCACCATGCTCGTCAGCAAAGCGTTGTCTGCATAGATCGCCGCCTCTAATTCGGACGCGCGAGCGGGGCCGCGCTATAATCGTTAAAGAAACCGCAAGAAAGGACATGCCATGAGCGACAGCGACCCCGAGCGGAACGGAGAGCGGGAGGACCAGCGCCGAAGCTGGATCGTCGTCTCACGCATGGGGGACGGACGCGAGCGCCGGGACGTCCTGAACGCAGCGAGCGCGGAGGATGCCGCGCGCATAGCGGCGTCGGCGGGCATGGGCGAGGTCGTGCGCGTCGAGGCCCGCAAGCGTCCTGGAGACAACCTGCGACGCCAGGCCGAGTAAGACCCACGCGGTGGCCGGATCGCCGCATCCGGCCAGCCGAGCCTGGAGCCGTCCCGCGAGGGCGCGAACCGCTCCAAGGTTCGCGAGGCGGTGCCGCGACCGCATGCGAGCCTCCCCCTCTTCACTGCGCGGGCTTCGGGCGCGGCGGGGTAGCCGCGCCCTCCGGGGCGAGGCCCCACAGCGCCCTAGCGCGCGTCCCTGCCACGCCGCTCGGATCGCTGCGGCTCCTCGCGGACGGCGTTCGGGGCGTTCTGGCCTTGCTGCCGCCTCTCGCCGCCGACGCCCGCGCTCCTGCGCGCTCCCGGAACGCCCGTGGCGAGCCTCGCGCACAGCTCGTTGCCCTTGTAGACGAACGACAGGGCCTCCCTCTTCAGCTCCATGTCCTCGGCAAGCGCCTCCGGGAGCCTGGGAATCTTGAACTTCGGGAAGTCCTCGAAACGCGTCCCCTCCATGGAGCGGGCGAGCTTCCGGTACTCCCGGTAATGGTTCTCCATGGCGGAGAGGTAGCCTTCCCTTATGGCGCGGCGGCCCTCGATCTGCCGCCGCTTCTCGCGAAGCTCCGCTTCGAGCGCGGCCATGCGCCTGTCGTGCGCGTTTCGCTCGAACGCCTCCTCCAGGGCGTTCAGGGAGAGCGAGCGGTCGAGCTTCGCGAGGCTGAACGTGTACCTGCGGTCGTCGGCGTCGGTCGCGTAGACCCTGCCACCTTTGACCTCGGTCTCGACGCCGTACCTCGCCAGCAGTCCGCGGTACTCGTCAAGGCTCGCCGCATGCTTTCCGAGCAGGCGGCACAGCTCTCGGAGGTCTCGCTTGCAGCTGGCGTCCAGCGGATCGGCCCCTCGCGACGCGGCTCGCTCCGCGATGCGCTTTTCCGCGCCCTGCCGGTCGGGCTGGAGCGCGTGGACGGTCGAGTTCGGGACGCCCTCGGCCACCTGATGCAGCCCCCACTCCGCGTCAAGGGCGCGCACAGTCGCGGCGCGGTCTCGCTTGGCCTGGGCGCTCCTTCCCTCGTGGAGGCGCTTGCCAGTGCGCAGGTTCGTCCGGTTCACCGCGATGTGCACCGCGTAGCGGTCGGTGCAGTCGGCATCGCAATGCTCGCGGTGCAGGACGAGCACGGCCTGGTGCTCGTTGTATCCCCTCCTCGCCATGAACTCGCGCGCGTAGGCCATGCACGCCCCGGGCGCCATGGGGCCGCCGTTGACGTCGGCCTCCTCGGGGAGGAACGCGAGCACGAAGTGGAGCATGATCGTGTTCTGCGCGCCCTTGCGCGACGGCCTGTCGTGGCCCGCGAGCCTCCGCGTCTCGGCCATCTCCTCGAAGGCGCGATCCTCCTCGATGACGTTCACGGTCTCGCGGACGAGCGCGTCCTTGCCCTCGATGTAGGCGCGCAGGTTGCGGGCGTGCCTGGCGCTGCACACGCCCGCTGTCTTGACGATGGTCATCTCGATCTCCTGTTCGGCCGCTCGGCCACAGCGAGCGCTTCCTGGAGGAGCGAGGCCGTCCGCGCGAGCCGCACCAGGGCCTCGTTGGCGGCCCCGGCGTCCAGGCCCTCTACGCCGTGCGTGTGGGCGAGGCGCAGCAGCGCGTTCAGGTTCGTGCCCTCGCGCCGCGCCTCCCAAAGCGCCTCGCGCAGGAGCGTGGCGTCGGCGCGCGCCCCGTTCTCGTCGGCGTAGACGGCCCGGGCGCGGACGTAGCCCGACATCGAGCAGCCCGCCTCGCCGGCGTTGCGGGCTAGACGCGACTTCTCGCGCTCGGTGAGCCGCACCTGCACGACCGTGCGGGCGTCGGGCGTCCTCCCTCTTTCGGCTTGCGCAGCCGCGAGCCCATCCTCTCTGTAGTCCATGGATGCCTCCGTTCATCGTGGGCCGGAGCGGTCGGCGAGCGCTTGCGCGCCGGACGCTCCGGGGGCCTCCGGCCTCCGACGCCGCCCGCAGCCAGGCGTCGCCGGAGGCCCCTCCCGGAAGCCACGCCGCGCATGCGGCGCGGAAGTCCGGGAGGGCAAGATCATGGCGTCATGACGCCATGATCTTGCAGGTGAGTTGGGACGGGCATGCCCGTCCCAACGAGAGCGCAGCGGCAGGGAGCCGGAGGAGCAGCCTCAACCGGCTCCCTGCCGCGCAGCGGGGCGAGGAGCGGAGCAACGGCGACCTTCGGGAGCCGTCGAGCGAAGCCCCGAGCTACGAGCGCAGCGAGCACTGCGCTATTCCTGGCGACGTATAGCATTGATCACCCTATCCTCCGCCTCGATGTCCGACGGCGCGCTCCCTTCGCTCAGTCCCGCGAATTCCCTTGCGAGGATTCCGATGACAGCTTCAAGCTCAGGGCCGACCTCTGCCTCGTTTCGCAGACGCCGCAGCTCGCGATAGACCGCGCCCATGCTATCGCGCAAAGCCCGATGGACGCGACTACTTGGGACAACCACGACATCCCTATTCATAAGCCTGTTGACGATGTATTCCTGCTTCGTCAGGCCGCTAAGGCGCACCTGAGTATCAAGCAGCGCAGCCTCCTCTGGGGACATGCGAAAAGCGACTGTGACATTTCTCCAACGTCTATGGCCGTCACGCGCTTTCTCACTCATTCGCACTCCTCCCCTCCTTGCTCAATGCGCTCGCCATATTCGCCTGAGCGTTCGGGAAGAGATGTGCGTAGCGATAGGTGATGTCAATCGCCTCGTGCCCCTCCCTGTCGGCTATCGCCAGCACGCCGAACCCTAGATCTATGAGCAGGCTGACATGACTGTGTCGCAAGTCGTGCACGCGAATGCGCCGCACGCCCGACGCTCGGCAACCGCGTTCCATTTCCCGATAGAGATAGCTCTTTCCAACCGGGAACACCCTCTCCCCGTCTTGGATGCCGAACAAGCGGATGTAGTCCGCAACTTCCTCTGCAAGAAAGTCCGGCATCGCCAGGACGCGATTCGACTTCGGCGTTTTCGGCGGCGTGATCACGTCGCGCTTCTGAAGCCTCTGGTAGCTTTTGTTTATCCGAAGCAAAAGCCTCTCGAAATCGAAGTCCTCCGGCACCAAAGCGAGAAGCTCCCCCTCGCGGATGCCCATCCAATACAGCACCTCGAACGCCGTGAAGGACAGGGGCTTGTCCATGACGGCATCGGAGAACTTCAAGTATTCGCCCTTCGTCCAGAACAGCATTTCTCCCGCATTCTCGGAACCCACCTTACCGACTTTGCGAAGCGGGTTGTCGTTGAGTCCGTAGTATTTGACGGCATGATTCACGATTGCCGAGAGTTGGTTGTTAATGGTGCGCAGATACGTCTGCGAAAGAGGTTTTCTCGTTCGTTTGTTTACAGTAGCCCTTAGCTCGTTTTGCCAGGCCATCACATCAGCAGCCGTTATCTGATCGAGTTGCTTGTCGCCGAAGTAGGGCATGATCTTCGTGTCGATGATATGGCACTTGGTGAGCCATGTGTTGAGTTTCAGGCGAGGCTTCATATCCGCCTCGTACACCTCGACGAAACTGGCAAACGTCATCGAGGGCGACCCTTCCGCCTTTAGGAGGAAGTCCCTCTCCCACTTACGGGCAGCAGCCTTTGTCTTAAACCCGCGCCGGTGCTTCTTCTTCCGTGCACCCTGCCAGTCGCGGTACCAGCATTGCACCTCATAGGTTCCAGAAGCCTCCTTGGAAACCGACACGCTACTCGCCTCCCTTGCCGCTGGGAACGGAGAAGAACTTCACCTCGAAATAACGGAGGTTGACCCGGCCCGCTATCGTTCTCACGCCGCTGGCTTTGAGCTCCTCATTCAGTTCGCGAATGATCTTGTAGGCCGTCGCCTTCGACACACCGAGCACGTCCATCACCTCACGAACTCCCACCAGCCTGTTCTCTTCGTTCATGCTTCTCCCTTTCTCTCAGTCGCTCCTTCGTACAGCCTCTTAGTGATACAGTTTTAAGTTGTTCTGCAAGCCGATACTAACACACTTTTAAGTCTCGTATCACTCGGATCGACCCAGACATAACTAATACATATTTGAGTTATTTTCCGCTCTCCTGTATAATGTTTCGCCACGCATCACGACACGATGGAGGAGCGCATGAGCCTGTTTGACGCCGCCGCCGAATTGGCGAAGGACTATTCACGCGAGCTGGCGGGCAAGCGCTGGCAGTCCTATCTTTTCGCAGCCAAGCTCAGAGATCTGAGGCTGCGCGAAGGTTGGACGCAAAAGGAAGTCGCGACCCGGGCAGGCATCAGCGAGTCGGCGGTAAGAAACTACGAGCAGCAGAAATCGAACCCTAAGCAGGGCCACCTTGAATCCCTTGCAAAGGCGTTCGGGGTCAGACCGGAGGCTCTGAGGCTCTACGACTTCGAGGCTGGCAGCATCCAAGCCAATGCGCTTTTCCAACTCGGAGAGACATACGGCTTGAAGCCTGGCTCGGACAAAAGGTTCGCGCTCCTCTCCCCTGCCAACGAGTTCATGGAAAGCGCATTCGCCGAATGGGCGAGGCAGTACGACGCCCTCAAAGACGGACTGATCGACCGCGTGCAGTACGAACGCTGGAAAGACGGGTTCTGCGCCGACTTCTCTCGCGAGGACTTCCCTTTTCGCTACGAGAGAACCGCGAACGGCGACTATGCGCCCATCGAGCCTTGGGCGAACATACGCTTCTCGGAAACCCTTCAAAGGCTGAGAAAGACGCACGACCCGGCCTTCACCCAAGCTGATTTGGCATCTTTGACGGGAACGACTGAATCGGCCATCCGCAGCTACGAGCAGAAAAAGAGGTTGCCCAAGTACACACCGCTCCAAAGGATCGCCGCGGCGCTGGATGTCACAGAGGGCGCGCTAACGTTTTTCGACTTCGGCAGCCCCGTCCAGGCTGTTCATGCTTTGTTCCAGCTTGCGAACGTCTACGGCCTCGTGCCCGACATGGTCGAAGGCCTGCCCGTACTGAGGACGGTTCAGCCGGGCATAGAGCAGATCATCGACCAATGGCATCAAGCCCTAGCCGAATACGATCAAGATGCGCTCGCGTATCGAGCATGGAAAGACGCATACGATCCCGAAGCCTCGAGGTGTGGTCACGAATCCCGCTACCGCCCTGCATGGGACAGCAATCGCCGAATGTGCGGCATGGAGAGCGACTACGATAGGTTTGATTTCGGGTATAAAGAAGGATTTTTAAGAGCATAGACGCTATCGGGAGAACAAAATGTCCGAGATAGAAAATACTGAAATCGAATCATTCAATATAAACCAGGTTCTCTTTATGCACCTTGATTCGCCGAATGATCCAAGGACGATGGAAGTCTTGCCTCTATCGACAAGCCTTTTCTACATCGAAAACCGCCGCGATGCCGCTTCTTGGGCCGAGTATATTGACGCGTATATTGAATCGGCGCTTATATTATCTGAGCATGCTTATCACAAAGCTACAGACTATACCGCATGGTTTCGCGCACTAGCCTATCCTCCACTTTCCGTTCCAGCACTACACCTCTGCCGCCATGCAATTGAACTAACCCTTAAGTCAGCCATAGTTTCAGAAGGCGGCTCGGTGGAAAGAGTGCATAATCTCGCAAAGATATGGGGCATAACTCGCACACGTATCGAAAACGCAATTGGAAAAGAGAAGACGCAAGGAATCGGTGAGTTTGTTTCATTTCTTGATGAGGTTGACCCAAGGGGGACACGCTTTAGATACGCTTCGGATGGTAAGCCCGATGGCGAACTCTCCATTAGCAAGCCTGCTTGGGTCAACCTAAAAAGAGTCGTTTTGCTATCTAAATACATTATTGATTTGCTTAGAGAAAATGGCGTCGCCCCTACCAGCCAAGCGTCAAGAAGCGCGATCACATCCGCGCAAGGCTTAACCACACTAACTATGGAGCCGCATAACGACTCCCCCTTTTAAGCAAGAATGGCGTTCAGCTTTTTTAAGCGAATCGCGATTCTGCCTAATTAGACATTCAACTCCACTCCAAAAGTTCCGACTTTTACTTTAAATGCTTCATTACATGCTTCAGAGAGCAATTTATTCTCGGTGTAACCAGCAAAGTCAATATTGTTAATCTTGTCCGCATTTCGATACTTGCCGGCTTCTTCACCCTTGAGCGTAGCAGTGAGAATTATCTGGTTCGGTAGACTTTCGAAGAAAGGCAGCGCCCTCTCTTCCCTTGCCGAAGAAAGCTCTTCCGCACGAAACGAGTCAATCAGCACCGGCAATCCATGTTGGACATGTTTTGCAAGCGAATAGACTCGTGCAATATAAAATTCGGTGGCTTCGCTGCCCATATATTGACTCACGGCCGTAGTAAAGAGGTCGGTATACTCTTCAGCATTTGGATCATCGTTCACCGTCCTTCTTACGGAGTTCATCGTATCCAAAATCATTGTCTTGAAATCGACCCGCTCCTCGCGCAACTCCTCATCTACCCGTTTAGCATCTCTCAAGCGTTCCTTGATTTCATCAATCTCTTCGCAGACAGACGTTAGTTCATGATCGACCTTTTCTACATCACCGTAGTCTTCTCGCACCGCATAGATATCTTCGAGCGTAATCTCTCTTTCTTTGGTCAAGGCATTAAATTTTGACTGCAATTCACGGATCCCTTTTTCAAGAAAATCGATCTCAGATGAATACGCGTCTATTTTTTCTTGTACAGCAAGGAGAATTTGCTTGCGCATAGTGTCGGTTGTTATGTCAAAAGCAAAGTCCGAAGAAGGCATTTTGTATCCTATCGCTTCCGAACCACACTCGAGACAAACAACAGAACCAACCTTTATCTCACGATTGAGAGATCGTAGTTCCGCCAGAACCGCTTCGTTCTTCTTCATACGGGTGTACGCATGGTTACGTTGCTTTTTTTGCTCAGCGATTTGATTTCTCAGCCTATCAAGCTCTGCAACAAACCGGGCGGTTTCTTCTCTGTCGGCGGTAGGACTTATTGCAGCAAGTGAGGTTCCGGCTTGCCTCAAGGACGAAGATTGTTTTAATAGTTCTCGCTTTCTGGTATCAAGAACGGCTTTTCTGCGTTTTAGGTCCGCTTCTGTACTCGAATCCATTTGACGCGCGTCTAGCCCTACGACGGCGAAAACCATTTCGATAAAATCCTTTTTGTCAAAGTAGCTTCCCACAACACGCGATGTATTCCTGCTTGCTTGAGTCACAAATGCCATCTGTAGAAACAAGGTCAATCCAACAAGCTTTGGAACTCCATCTTTGACGATTGTGGGCAGCGGAGAAATATTCTGGTTCCAATATTCATCAAAGGCCCCTTTTCCCTCAAGCGGTACTATCAATCTGCCATCATTTACGACAAAGTAATCTCGGCTGCGCAGAATGGAGATTTCACGTCCATCGACATTGAGATCGACAATAAAGACATAGTGTTTATCCTTAAAAGACGGTGGAAATAACGCATCGGAACCCATCGCATACATTATCGATTGCATAACAATGGTTTTGCCAACATGGTTCTCGTCGCTTGTGATGATATTGACACCCTTGGTCAATCCTTTTTGAATATAAGACTCGTCATCGTTGCCAATATAAATCGCTTTAACTTCAATCATCTAAATAGCCCGTCCTTTACCGTCGCGATAAAGTATAAATGCGCCCGTTTATCAAGATGAACACAAGATTTAAGAGACTCGATATCAATGCATTCGTGAATCATTTCGATGCTAGCATCGGGACTAGCGTCGAGGGCAGCCACGATCTCATCAAGGAGATGCCAAAACGCGTCCCTATCGTTCTTATCGAAATACTGGAGGTATAGACTGTTTCTACAATCTTCGACCAACTCTTCGTCGTTGACATCAGGCGGAAAGGATTGAAGATAGGAGCGAAAGCTATCGGGAGTGTCATCCTTGAGAAAGTCGCGATTAAGCAAACGCTCGATTACGAGCAGCTCTATTACCCTCCGTTTCAGGATTCTTCCGTAATCCATAACCTCATCTGGCCTATTAATGCTCTTACCAGCAATGCCCGCACAGTTCTTTAGGGCAGATTGTTTATCCCGTATCTCAGTAAAGATACGCTCCATTTTTCGTTTGTCAGGCATGATGGCAGAAGATGTTCGCACAAGGGGCTGGATGTATTCGACTGATTCAGTCTTCGCAGTAACGAACCTAACGCGCTTTAAAAAACTATCGATTTTAGCATTACTAATTTGCTCGTCTGAAAGCCCATTGTCTCTTCTGCGACACTCATCAATAAGATGTTGCCGCACGCTATCCTGAGCCTTTAATCGCATATCATAAAATCCGAACTCCGATAGACCGGGGTCGTCCAGAACACTCGGCGAAACTCCGCCAATGAAAAGAGTCAATGTTTTAAAATAACAAACAAACTCGCTAGCATCGTTCTCAAACAACGTTACCAAATACTCACCCAGTTTGGCTGGCGTTATATTCTTCCCCGCCTTAGATTGGACGTCGTGAAGAACCATACAGGGCTTGTCCATACCCGTCACATCATTGAAG
Source organism: Enteroscipio rubneri (assembly GCF_963929405.1). Lineage (NCBI taxonomy): Bacteria > Bacillati > Actinomycetota > Coriobacteriia > Eggerthellales > Eggerthellaceae > Enteroscipio > Enteroscipio rubneri. The sequence continues at coordinate 23,833 of NZ_CAWVIN010000003.1, forward strand.
CAATCAATAGCGAATTGTTCGATGGAATCGCGCTCATTCGAAAAGCAGAGAAGATGCAGCAAGGCCCTAGCCTCTGCATCGTTCCCCGCAGGTGTTCCTTTCTCAACCGAAATAAACTTATAGCCCATAGCCGCCTCGCAGTCGTTGTTGGCATTTCCCAGACGTTAATGCCGCCATCCCCATCAAATTGCTCGATCGGCACCAAACCTGTTAAAGACTTTATCTGCGCTTATGAATTTACATTGATTTTAGCATGCAATACTTCACACCGATAGCAAGCGCTATCGGTGTGAAGTATTTATGGGTATTTTGGAAGAACTCGGCGATGCGAAAGAAGAGTCGCCATACAGCTTGCGCTTTGTCAGTCGTACAACAGGAAAAGGCATCAGCAAACCAGAAGCAGCTTTCCGCAATGACCGCAAGCGCTTTAAGCGAAGGCAAAGTCAGCGCTGCTATACTCTGGGTATCGTATGGGTATAAAATATGTTCAACGAGTAGATATCGCTAAGTCGCCGAATGATCAGAAGTCACGCAAAAATACCTGCGACACACTTGGCATCCTAGAGTGGGAGTAGGGTGACCATTCTTACACATGGGAAAAATGACACTAGGAATATCTGATCGTACGTAACACATTCCAAGAAAAACATACCAATCAATGGCGTGATAAACCATGTTTGCGAACCACTCGCGCTCGTGGAGCCCGGGATGCATTTCTACTTCGACGGAAAAACATTAACAAAAGCATCTGACGAACCGCTCAGCGGCTTCGCAATCGATGGAAATCTTCTTTTCGAGTTATGTCATCAAATCGACGGCGGTAGAGGCGATCATTGAAGGTTCGATTAGACCATCGGGTGAATACGTAGCCTTTCACGTTGCGGATCGTTCCGGATTGCGAGATCATGGTGTCAGTTTAGGTGTAGTTGCATATCGGGCAATCTACGATGATCTTAAGCTGAAAGATATCGGCAGGCTTCGCTTTTCCGGACCATACATAGATTCCTTTTGTCCTATGACAAACATTTAAATCGAATGCGAAGATGATTCCTGCTCAATCACATCTACAACCAGCTTGGAAAACGTTGTCGACTTGGATTCAGCTACCGTTGGCGATAGGGAGCTATGATGCTCGGCTGAAGCTTACTGGGTATACGATTACCGTCGGCAAATAAACTTCGAATCCTGTCTTGGGTGCGAAGCAAACCTATTCGATTATGACCTAATGAAGGATGCCTACGTGAACATCGCCCAATGCAATAGCTAGTGCCGCTTTTGAAAATACCGGCACCAACCGCAAAAACACCCAACTAGGCAGAAAGATTACAACCATGCACAATGACGTCGCCCATGGAAACAAGTTTCATTACAACCTCGGCGCCAACCGCGAGGAGTATAAACTGCTAAATAACCTTCTTTTCGCAATGCGCCTTATGTTATAAAGCATTCCGAATGAAGACGCTGTGCGGCTCTTGAAATGCATGGGGTTGACCCCTTCAACCAACAAGCTCCGCGCCCCTTATTCGGTTTTTGGCTGCATTGTGAAATACCCTCTCAAATACTCCCGCAACTCAGCATTGTGCACATAAACGTGTGTGCCGTTAATACCTCTTGTGAGTAAGACGTAGTAAATGTTTCTTATGTACTGCGTCAACTCTTCTGGTGACGCAGTGGCGAAACCGTTCCTGTCGTAATAGCTTGACCTGTTCGCCTCGAGCTGCCCGGTTTCCGGATTGAGCTTAAGATCCTCGCCGATGATCACGAACGCATAGCTGAGATCATAGCCTTGAATCGAGTGAATGCATCCGATCTCGCGAGCAACGGCCGGGTTCTCCATACCCTTGCCCACCCAATTATCGTAAGTATGATTCCAGCGTTTCTGTATCCCGTCGATTTCAATGTCGAACGAACTCGAAGCTTTCTTTTTACGAGTCTTCCATTCCCATGCGTAGCCGGAGATCATCCTGCTCAAATTGTGCTCGCTATAGACCTTCTCGAACGCATCGACAAAGCACGTGAACCCTTCATGCAACACAAACTCATAGCCTTCGAATGAACGAGGCCGAGGGCACCTGCCTGCCAAGACATCGGCCACATAGTCCAAGTACTCTTTGCCCCCTTTAACCCTCATTTGGCTGTCAAGCCTGATCGGATAGTCGTGAGCAGCCCCGAACGCACTGCGGATGCTATCTTCCCCGACGCACGAGGGGCCAACAGCCTGCAAGGGGTCGTAAAAGAAGATGGGAAGTTTCGCTTGGTTGAGGATCCAGTCTAATTGGGTCGCCTCTTTGCACAATCCGAGCTTCCTGTTCACTTTATCGTAATTGCCGAACTGCGTGCCGAGGTTCACCCTCTGCTTGAGCCGATGAGCCTCATCGACCAGAACGATGTCGAAGCTTTCCTCGTCGCCCTCAACAAAACCGTACTCGGGCTTAACAAGATCGGCAGCCCCTATAACATCGCTTGGACTCAGGCCGCTTACTCCCGAAAGAGATTTACGAAGCGTGTTTTTTAGTGAAGTAACCGGTTCGATTATCCGAATGTTCAAGCCTGCGTACCGAGGATCGTCTTTTAGGGCCTTAAGGAGGTATACCGCAAGTATCGTCTTCCCCGTACCGGGCATGCCCTCGACAACGATAGGTTCCGCTTCTTCGAACCCGTTGTCGATAGCTTCCAAAATGCGATCAAGAGCAACCCTTTGATCGGGAGTTAAGCCTTTGTACGGGGAATATCTGAAGACCTCGGATTCCTCAATATCGTCGATGGTGTGATCCGCCAGCTCAAGCCGACGCAACTCTTCCCATAAATCTTCGAACATTTCTGCGTACTGCTTTTTCGAGAAGTAGTTAGTGTCGGTCATGCCCTCGTTTTTATTAGTTAGCCGATATCTTCCGTCTGCGTGCATAAGACCAATGAGGCGATGCTCGTAATCAGTTACAGCCGAAGCATTGAACTCTTCATTGAAAATGATGTTGACGCTCGTGAAGTCTTTCTTTTCCTCGCATGCGCCATGCTGATTAATTCGAGTGGCGACGCTCGTCGTCTGCCCCACATACGCAGCTTCATCGTTTGCGAGGATGTACACCATCGGCCAATTGATGATCTTGTCTTCAGCCAAGTCAGAAATGGAGACATCGATTCGTTCACCGTAATGGAAAGCGCACCTGCCGATGAAGAATGGAGCGCCTTTTGGAGCTTCCGGAACAATGTTGGTCGGAATAGATCTCATAAGCCCACGCACTTTCTCGCATCCGTCGGACCGTTAAACCATATTGTCAGCTTCTCGGCTCCCATTCTAGCGCTTTTCCGAAAAACGCATCGATCCTCCTGCACCAGCCCCTCTAACTTCCGAGCTACATCCCCGCTGGTGAAGCGCAGGACTTGGTTGTCGAAGCAGGTGTAGGCGAAGGAGGTTATGCTGCCGTACCAGAATGTGGCGCTGTCGGCTACTACGAGGTTTGAGCAGACATTGCATAACGACACTTGGAAGCCGGCTTGCTTAAGCAAGCCGGCGGTATCAGCGATGATCTGCGCTTTCCTCGGCATCGCATCCTCAAGGTCGGGCAAGATTGTCTGAACAGCCACACCGCGCGCCACCACCATCTTTACGCAGGGCCTCAGCAGCTCCACGCGGCGCTTGTGAACTTCCGAGCTGGACACCTCGAGGATCTTCGACGCCTACGATACATCCAGCTCGAACTGTTTCAGATACGGCTCCGTTGTCATGAACTCGCCGCACACGTCACCCTCGTCACCCGGACTCCTCCTCGCGGACAACGTCAACATATCATGACGCGACTCGCTCGCTTTATGCCTCTTTCATATACCGGCACTTAGGATAGTTGCTACAGCCGTAGAACTGCTTGCCGACATTGGGGGCCTTTCTTTGCTGTCCGTAGAACGAGAACGCCGCCGCATCGGGGGCAAACCGACTTCGCAGACGCTGCAGGTTTCTTATTCGTATAGCGCGCTTGGATATCCTGCACATGCGCCCTTTTCACCGCCTCGTCGACGTCGGTCAAAGCTCGTAGGCGCTCGTAGAGGTCTTTAACCTCCTCGGCTTCGAAAGCATCCTCCGCGCCTTCCCAGATCCGTCGCACAGTGGCATAAAGGCGATCCCACTTGATCACGCTCACGTCGTCACTCTCCAACATCACCTTCTTCAGCTCGCAACGCTCCGAAAAGACGACGATCGAGAACAGCGGGGTGTTGTCGGCAAGATACCGAGACAACCACTTGATGTGGCCACGATTCTGCTTGATGGGGTTGTAGAAGCGGTTCTTTTGGCCGTTCGGCAGGCTGACCGTCCAGTTTCGATCGGCTTCATTGCCGAACACCCACCCGGAGTAGTTCTTGCTCTCAATGACGAAGACGCCCTTCTGGGTGATGAACAGCACATCAATCTCGGACGTCTCGCCATTGTCCTTAGGCACGTACACGTTGCGCAGCACCCTGCCGTCGCGGCCGAACAGCTTGACCAGCTTGAGTTCGTGTTCGGTCAGCTTCTCACCGCGACGACCGACCCAATCGGCGTCAAAGATCTGATCAAGCACCAGGCCGATGAGTCCTTTCGACATGCGGTATCGCCTCCTAAATCTAGCTCATTGCACCAAAGGCAACCGATCCGACCCCTCAGTTGCCCCCACATTCGCCCTCCGGGCGGTGGACTCACCGCGCCCTACACGCGACAATGGCCCCACCAACCAACCAGCACCGCCCGAGGAGGCCCATCGTGAACCAGATAGCAACCGGCACGTTCATCGCCCGCAAGCGCAAGGAGCTCAACCTCACGCAGGCGCAGCTGGCGGAGCGCCTCGGCATCTCGAACAAGTCCGTCTCGAAGTGGGAGCGCGGCCAGTGCATGCCCGACTACGCTATCGTGAACGAGCTGTGCGACGTCCTCGGCATCACCGTGAGCGAGCTGCTTGACGGCGAAGAGAACGAGCGCGAGAACCTGCGCATGTACGACAACGACCAGATGATCGAGATGCTCGCCCGCATCCAGCGCCTCGAAAGCCAGCGCATCACCATCATCGCCATCGCGCTCATTGTGACGGGCATCGGCCTTTTGACTCTCTCGCCTCTGTTCAGCGGATCGGACCTGACCGACTTCACCAGCGGCGCACTATTCGGCATCGGCTCGGGCGTCATCGTGATCGGAGTCTTTTTAGCCACGCGCATCATCTTCTCGTACTTGATAAACTCATAGCAGCACTTCAAGCATCAACCGAGGAAGCCTCCCGGGGAAAGTGCACTTCGCAACCACGTCCGACAGCCGAGAGTCACCCTGCTCAGAGAGTCGCAGGTGCCAAACGTGACCATGAAAGGCCTGGGAAACCTCTCGTTTTGCATCAAGGCTTTTGACAAGGAGGAGATGCGTTGATGCCGAAGACGATCGGCTTGCCCGATTGCATCTCCGTCACGCAAAAGCCATACGCAGCTCCCAAGCTCTTCGAACCAGCCACTCGTACGCCTCTTCCCACGTTTCGGGATCCAGCTGCACGCAGGAGCAGCTCGTCCAGCATCACCCTCCTCCTACAAATCTAAAATGATTTGCCAAGCGACAGCGCATTGCAGTACCACGGATCAGCCTCGTCGAATCGAGGCACCAGATGGCGAAGATCAGATAATACCTCGAACGTGCCCGAAACGATCTATGGCAGAATGAACGCAGAATGTCTTCAACCCTACGCCGTGCGAAAGGAGAGCCTCCATGGACGAAAGATCATCTGAGGCCGCAGAGCCGCACCCCTGGCCTCCAGAAAACCGCTCGACCGACGATACATCATCCTCCGAACAGCACAACACCGCTTCAGCCACCGCTAGCGATCCGGCGCAGGATGCTGCAGCGCGCGAACCCGCACATGATGCGGACGCTCCGAAACGAACGGCAGCCGACTACGCCGAGACGTTCAATAGAGCCGTCAGCGTTACTGAACAGGTGGTGCGGTTCGCTCCCCTTCCGCCGACCGTGAAGCGCGTGGCGACACGCGCCATGCCCACGGTGAAGAAAATGGCGAACGCAGCGCCCATAGTGGCGCCGGCCGCCGAGCCCTACGTACGCAAAGCGGCCGAGAAGGCCAAAGACGTGGCGCCCGAAGTCGCCAGGGCGGCGAAGACGGGAGCGAAGACAGTCGTCTCAGGAGCCCAAGCCGGCGCGAAAGTTGCAGCATCGGGCGCGAAGGTGGTCGCCGACCAGGTGCGAGAAACGGCCCCGAAGCTGGGGCAAACGGTATCCGACGGAGCCAAAGCCGCCGCTACCCGCGTCCATGACGACGCCCCCAGACTCGGCCGCGCCGCCGTCGACAAGGCCTCCCGCATCGCCGGCAAATTCAAGCGCAAGGACGATGCGGTCTGATGTTTTGAATCGTCCGCAACCTCTTTCCTGCGCATCCTCGGCAAACAACCTGCTTTTACCGCAGCGCGCGATGGCGCGCTGCGCTACATCATACCGACGTTTCTATCGCTCGCCTTGCTTCGCCAGCAGCGACACGGCGTGAGCGTCTTGCCCATGGCAACAACTCGCGAAGAATTTCGCGCTCGAGCATGAAGCCTCCACGAACAACCGGTACCATATTCTGTCGCGCACAATCGCGCCAGGACGGATCGCACTCAGGAGGAATCGATGCACATCGATCGCGCGCACGCGCTCGCGGCGTTTCATGACTACCTCGCCTCATACGATACGGCGGATCCCAAGATCGCGCTCAAGGCGGAGCACTCCCTGCGCGTCGCCGAGCTGTGCGAGCGCATCGCGGCGAGCCTTCCCCTGCCGGAAGCCGATGTCGATCTGGCGTGGCTGTGCGGCCTTCTGCACGACATCGGACGCTTCGAGCAGATCCGCCGCTGGAACACGTTCTCAGATGCGAAATCGACGAGCCATGCAGCGCTGAGCGCTCGAATCCTCTTCGAACCCGAAGGCCGGAAGGCTGCCGCATCCGCACGCCCCGCAGACCGCCCGGCGGGTGCGGACGTCCCCATCCTCATGCGCAGCTTCGCAGCGGATGCGTCGCAGGACGCCCTTATCCGAACGGCAATAGAACTGCATAGCGATTTCAGACTGCCTGCCGGGCTCGACGATCGAACGCGCACATTCTGCGACATCGTGCGCGACGCCGACAAGGTGGACATCGTGCACACCACGAGCACGAGCACGCCGTTCGACCTGTTCGGAGCCTCGGATGACGAGTTCCGTGAAAGCCCCGTCTCCCCCGAGGCGCTCGCGGGGTTCTTCTCCCACCGCTGCCTTTTGCGAAGCGAACGCGTCTTCCCGGCCGACTACGTCGTCGGATTCGCCTGCTTCGCCTTCGAGCTCGTCCATCCGGCGAGCAGCCTCGCCATGCAGGACCAAGGATTCCTCTTCAAGCTGCTCGAACAGCCCTTCGGATTCTCGTTCTCAAGAAACGACACCGCGGAGATCTTCTCCGATATGCTCGCCCATATGCGCTCGTGGCTCTCGAACAGAATCGATGCGACTCAGGGCGAAGATGTCGGGGAAGGAAGCGACCCAAAGCCGACATCGACCGACGAGCCGAGCGGCCCCATCGCCGCCGTCGACGCGCACGACCCCGTCTTCGGCCAGGAGCAAAGTAACCTCGCCGAAACTTACGCGAAGCTCCAGCAGATCGGGCGCGCCCTCGTGCGCAAGATGGAGCGTGCGCAGCGCGAGGCGGCGGCCGACAAGAAGGCGATGGCCGAGGAGCTCGCGCCCAACTTCGCCACCTACGCCGACGCGATGGAGACCTACGCGGACTTCGCGGCCATGAACCGCGTGATCGATGGGTACAACTTGGCGCAGGACGCGGACGCCGCCGAGCTCGCCAAGGTGGAGCTCCTGCTCAAGCAGCCTTACTTCGCCAAGGTCGCCTTGCAGTTCAAGCCCGGGCAGGAACCCAAGGAGCTCTACATCGGCACGGCCGGCATCTCGGACGAGAACTACCGCCGCCTCGTGGTGGACTGGCGCTCGCCGGTGGCCGAGACCTACTACAACCAGGACAACGGCCGCACCTCCTACGTGGCCGACGGCCGCACCATCACGGCCGATCTCAAGCTGCGCCGCCAGTTCGACATCGAGGAAGACCGCCTGAACGCCTACTTCAACACCACCGTCGCCATCCAGGACTCGCTCTTGCTCGCGTCGCTCTCGAAGCAGCGCACCGCGCAGATGAAGGCCATCACGGCCACCATCCAGAAGGAGCAGAACACCGTCGTGCGCCACGAGGACGTGCCGGTGCTGCTGGTGAGCGGCATCGCGGGCAGCGGCAAGACCTCGGTGCTGCTACAACGCATCGCCTACCTCTTCTACCAGCAGCGCGGCAGCCTCGATGCGAGCGAGGTGTTCCTCGTCTCGCCGAACCCGGTGTTCAGCCACTACATCGCAAGCGTGCTCCCCGACCTGGGCGAACACAACCCTGAAAGCCTCACCTGGAACGAGTTCGCGCGCCGCCTGCTGCCGCCCAACCGCGGCAGCGGCGACGTCGACGTGTCGCTCGCCGCACTCGCGCGCATCGACCGGGCTGTCGAATCGTTCGAGTTCGACGCGAACGACTTCAAGGACGTCCGCGTCGGCGAGAAGCGCCTCATCGCCGCCGACCAGATCCGCAAGCTGGCAGAGAAGCTCGGCCGCATCCCCGCCGGCCCGCATCGCATCACGCTCATGCGCGAGGAGCTGTACGCGCGCCTGGAGAGCCGCCTGAAGCAGATGGCCGGCACCGACGAGGCGCTCGACGAGCTGGAGGCCCTCGAGGCCGACGAGCAGCTGCGCATCTTCGGCGAGCTCATCGCGCCAACCGACGAGCAGGAGGAGCGCGCGCTCGCCCTGCGCTACCTGACCGACCGCTACGCCGACGCCTTCGCCGCCGTGGAGAACGACGCCTGGCTGCGCATCGACCGAATCGGCATGCGACTCCTCGAAACCGACGGCCTCGCGCCGCTCGAGTGGCTCTACCTGAAGATGGCGCTCACGGGCCTCGGCAACCCGGACGCCAAGTACGTGATGGTGGACGAGGTGCAGGACTACACCGCCGCCCAGCTGGCCGTGCTCGCGCGCTACTTCCGTCGCGCACACTTTCTACTGCTGGGCGACCCGAACCAGGCCATCGTGCCCGACACGGCTACGTTCGACGAGGTGCGCGAGGTGTTCCAGGCCGCGCGCGGCGCGGTGGAGGAATGCCGCCTCATGACGAGCTACCGCTCGACGCCCGAGATCACCGCCCTGTTCGCGAGCCTGCTGCCACCCGAGGAGCAGCTCCAGGTCTCCTCCATCCAGCGCGCCGACGAGCCGCCGACCGTCCGCGCCTTCGGAGACGACGCCTACGCGGACGCCCTGCACGCTGCCGTGGCCGGGGCACGCGCGGCCGAGGGGCTCGCCGCCGTCATCGTGCCGTGGAAGCACGAGGCCAAACGGCTCCAGCAGCTGCTCGGCGACGACGCGCCGCCGCTCTTGGACGAGCGCGGCGAGCTGCCCGAAAGCGGCATCGTACTCATCACGCTCAAGTTGGCGAAGGGCCTCGAGTTCGACCACGTCATCGTCCCGGACGCCTCGCCGCGCGTCTTCCCCGCCGACGACGACCTGGCCCGCCGCCGCCTCTACACCACGCTCTCGCGCGCCACGCGCGGCATTGCCGTCCTCGCGAGGGGCGCGCTCACGCCGCTACTGGAAGGTGCCGCGTCCTAGCGCGTCACGCCTTCAGAATATCCTCCATGCGCTCGGCAAGGAAGTCGCGTGCGGCCTGCGAGTACTGGGGGCACGAGAAGGACCTGCCCGCCCGCTCCCCGCTGTGCGTCGACATGCCTGCCCCCTCGCCGAGCTTGGTGGGCTTGCGCTGACTCCAGTCCCCGTTCTCGAGGTAGTGATAGCCGGCACGCAGGAGGCAGGCGTTCAGGTCCTTCGCCTCCATCCCCTCGAGCAGCGCGGCGAGGCGCGGGTCGCGCCGCCATTCCTCCAAGCACCCTGTGATCGTCATCGGACGGTCCTCCTGCATAGCCGCGCGCTCGAGCCGCCGTCGCGGCTTCTTCTCGGCCTTCCCCGCCGCCACGTACAGGCCCGCTACCTCGCCCGCCTCGAACGCGCGTAGCTGCGCCTTCAGGTACGCCTCGATGGTGGGCGGCGGATAGCCGTCAATGAGCTTGTCCGCCCCGACCCGCACGGCAGCGCGCTTCAACGCCTCTGTCTCCCAAAACGTGCTGCCGTCCGAGGGGATGCGCAGGAACACGAACGACGAGTCGGGCCCCACCTCCTTCGGGAAGTGCACCCAATCGTCCCAGCCCGTGCGGTACTCAGCCTCGTCCGTTCGCACCTGCGCGCTGCTGCCCGGGTGGAGCGATCCATCGCGGACGAGCCCCAGCCAGGCGAGCGTCGCGTGGCAGACGTCTCGCACCACCGCGTTCTTCCGGTCGTCGGCGAGTTTCCGCGAACAGTCGCGCGGGCCCGCTTTGCGATCGAACCGATGCTGGGCGCCGTCGGCCTCGATTGCCATCGCCACACGGCCCGTCGCCGGATCGAACACTACGAAGTCGAAATGCGCGTCGGAGGAGCTCCGGTACTCCTCCTCGCAGCATTCGCTCAACCGCGGCCCCTCCTTCCCCAGCTTCAGCAAGTCGAACGTCACGTGCTTCGTGCAGGTCAGCCCACACAGGTCCATCTCCATCAGGACTCTCTCGATGCACTGCTCGGGCGCATGGTCGCCGCCGCGCTTCCGCGGGTTCTGCAGGAAGGGGATGTCGTCGAAGATGGACGTGACGACCGAACGGTGAAACCCGAACCATGGGTGGGAGCGCTGCAGCTCTGCCTCTTCAGAGGAGAGTCCCTCGATCGTGCGATGCGCGTACTCCACAAGCTTGCGGACGAACATCTCCTGGTTGCAGGGATCGTCCTCGGCCTTCGCCGGCTTCTTGACGTAGGCCTGCCGCCCGGCGAGCCGCTCCTGCACCTCGCCATCCAGAAGCTTCGTCGACAGGATGACGCACAGTTCCTCCTTGGCGCGGGAAGCGGCCACGTTAACGAGCCGGCGCCCCTGCGACCAGGGCCACTCCCAGTTACCGTCCTCCACGGGCAGCAAATACACCGCGTCGAACTCCTGGCCCTGGGACCGATGGACGGTCAGCGTGTACACCTGCTCGAGGTCGCTCGTCTCGAACTCCTCACCCTCGCCCACCTCGAGCTCCACTGCGCCTTCAGGCACGACGTCCTCGAGCAGCCGCTGCACGAGGGACTTCAGCAGGTATATCTGCCCCTTGAACGGCGACAGGATGCAGATGGACTTCCCGCGCTCGGCCAGACTGCGCAAATGCGCCGCCTCCTCCTCGCGCAGAATGGCCAGCTGCTTGCGGTTCACGCAGGTCGAGCGCGTCTTCTTGTTCGGATCCTCCTCGGGCGGCGCACCCGGGGGCCACGTCCCCTCGCGGTAGTCGCCCTCGTACCAGCAGATCCGGATGGGGCACGGCGCGTCACCGTCTCGCACCGGCGTTTTCACCGTCAGCTCGTTGCCGTAGACCGCCTCGTTGCAGAAGCCGATGATGGCCGGATGGCAGCGGTAGTGCTCGGTCAGCATCGTACGAAGCTCGGGATTGCGGTCGCTGAACACCTCGTAGCATGACGAGAGGAAGCTCAGCCCCTCGCGGCTTATGTCGTAGGGCGAGCGCTCGCCGCGCTTGAGCTTCTTGAACAGACCCGATTCGTCGGAGACGCGCCGCATCTGCGCGCAGTGCTCGTCGGTGATCACCGGAGGCAGCTGCTCCTCGTCGCCCACGAGCACCATCCGCCGAGCGCAGCTCATCGCCACGACGCCCACGATGAGGTTCGTCTGTGACGCCTCGTCCATGACCAAAAGGTCGTACTTCTCCACGTCGCCGTCGACGAAGCACTTCTTGAGCGAATGCACCGTGCTCGTCACGAACGGGAACTTGGCAGCGAACTCCCCCAGCCGCTTGTTCTGCTCCCACCCGCCGATGCGCTCGCCGTCGGGAAACTCGTGCTCGCCCGCCTCGAACGCGAGGTTCGCTCCGGTCAGAGGATCGCACGCCTTCTGGCGAAGCGCTTTACTGCCCAAGGCCGCGTGCGCGCAGGCCGCCCGGTACGCCAAGTCGCCGTCGAACAGCTCCCGCGCCTGCGCGAGCGTCTTCTCGCCGTGGAAGGCGAGCGCTGCGGCCACCTTCCGCTCGACGTTCTCGACGGCGGCCGCGTTCGTGGACACCACCGCCACCTGCTCGCCGCGCGCGACGGCCAGGGCCACGATGCGCAGGATGGTCTCGGTCTTACCCGTGCCGGGCGGGCCTTTTATGATGGACAGGGGGTAATGGAGCGCCTTGTGCACGGCGAGCCGCTGGTTCGCGTTGAGCGGGTGCGGACTCTGGGGGAACAGCTCGGCCAGCAGGCGTTCCTCCTCCGCTGCGAGCGCCGGGTCGATCGCTGGAGGATGCAGCACCTCGTCGACGTCGGCGCCGAGGTAGGCGTCCAAGAGCGGGGCGTAGCGCCGGAGATCGGCCCTGTCGAGATCGTCGTCGATGCACGAGCGGAAGTACCAGAGCAGCGAGTAGAACGCCTGACCGTCCTCGTAGCAGTCGCGGCCGGGAACGGCGCCTTCGCCCGCCCTGCCCGACAACTCGGCCGCCGTGCGGAAATATCGCACGAGCTTCTTCCGTGATACTCCCCGCTTTTTGCCCACTTGCTTCCCCATTCCCGCAGCAGACGCAGCCGCCGTATGAACATCGTTTAGATTATACCAGTGCGACCAGGTAATCCTATAAACGGAGCCCTCCTGCGAGGGCGTACGGCAACAAACACGAACCATATGCGAACAGATCCATCGGCGCATCCAAGAACCGAAGCCGGCCCGTCCCCCCGCGCATCCGGGCACGAACAAAGGCCGCAACCCTTCCGGACTGCGGCCTTTGTGCAAAGCTTGGCGAAACTCGATGAGCCTCGTCCGTTAATTCTGCGTGGACAAGAAGGTCGGCAGCGACATTTGCTCGATCTGGTCCTGAAGCTCTTCGAGCTCGTCAACGTGACGATCCTCATCCTGTAGTATCTCCATGAGCATGTCGCGCGTAGCGTAATCCAGCACGTTGCCCGCCAACACGATAGCCTCGTTGTAGTCCTTGACCGTGTCGAGCTCCTTAGCGTGATCGTTGTCCACCTGCTGGGGTATCTCGGCGCCGATGCAGATCTCTTCCAGGCGGGACACGATGGGCGTGCCCTCCAAGAACAGGATCCTCTCGATGAGGCGCTCGGCATGCTTCATCTCGGTGATCGAGCGCTTTTTGAAATTCTCGCTCAGGCGGGTATAGCCCCAATCCTCGGACATCTCCGCATGGACCATGTACTGGTTGATAGCGGTCAGCTCGCCTGCTAAAAGCGAGTTCAGCGTATCGATGAGTTCCTGGTTTCCCTTCATGGTGACAATCCTTCCAACGGCGCATATCGGGAAGGAGCCGTCGCGCGACGGCTCCTGATCCCGTCCACTGTACGCGCGCTTGACCGCAGCTGCGGTTTCCGAACGCAGATCGTGTCCACGCCGTCGCCCGCCCGACACGGCGGCGTCAAACGACCACCCGCCAACCGTTCGCCGTACGGGGTTTCGAATGCCGAACAGCTCGCTTCCGAATGGCGGAATCCGTGCAGAATACGCGAACCGAGCGCCAACCTCGGCGCGGCAGGTCGCTTCAACCTTTATACTGAAAGCTTCGTTGGCAAGACAGGCAAGCAGGACGGAAGGTGCGCAATGGGCGGATTCTTCGGGGCGGCATCTCAACGCGACGTGGTGTTGGACGTGTTTTTCGGCGTCGACTATCATTCGCATCTCGGAACGCGGCGCGCAGGCATGATCTTTTACGACGAGGACGAGGGATTCCAGCGCGAGATTCACTCTATTGAGAACACGCCGTTTCGCACCCGATTCGAGGACGACCTGCCCGGATTCCACGGCATGAGCGGCATCGGCTGTATCAGCGACACCGATCCTCAGCCGCTGCTCGTGCGCTCGCACTTGGGAGTGTTCGGCATCACGACCGTCGGCGCCATCAACAACGCCGAAGAGCTCGTGGAATCCTACTTTGCAAACTGCGGCAGGCAGTTCATGGCAATGAGCTCAGGAGCGGTGAACACCACGGAGCTCGTTGGGGCGCTCATCAATCAGAAGGACGATTTCGTCTCGGGTATCAAGTTCGCCCAGGATTCAATCGAAGGTTCCCTTACGCTGCTTATCATGACCGAAAATGGCAAGATCATCGCAGCGCGCGACAAGATGGGCCGTCTGCCGGTGCTCATAGGAAAGAACGACGAGGGTTTCTGCATCTCCTTCGAATCGTTTGCCTACCATAAGCTGGGCTACGACGACGCTTACGAGCTAGGCCCGGGCGAGATCGTGCTCGTCGATGCCGACGGATTCGAGACCATCTCCCCGGCTGGCGACGAGATGAAGATATGCGCTTTCCTATGGACGTACTACGGCTATCCGAATTCGAACTACGAAGGCGTAAACGTCGAAGTCATGCGCTACCGCAATGGCGCAATCATGGCGCAGACCGAAGAACGGGACGGCACCTTGCCCGAGCTTGACTACGTGGCGGGCGTACCGGACTCAGGTGTTCCCCATGCCATCGGGTACGCGACGGAATGTAAGATCCCTTTCGCACGCCCCTTCATCAAATACACCCCCACGTGGGCGCGCTCCTTCATGCCGAGCAATCAGGATGTGCGCAACCGCGTAGCCAAGATGAAGCAGATACATATACCCGAGCTCATTCGAGACAAGAAGCTGCTGTTCGTGGACGACTCCATTGTGCGAGGCACCCAGTTGCGCGAAACCGTAGATTTCCTGTACGAGTGCGGAGCCGACGAGGTGCACATGCGGTCGGCCTGCCCGCCTATCATGTTTAGCTGCAAGTATCTGAGCTTCTCGAGCACCAAATCCGAGATGGAGCTTCTGGCGCGCCGCGTCGTGCAGGAACTCGAAGGCGACGAGGGGCAGCGACATCTTGACGAGTACGCCGACGGCACTACCGAACGCGGGCGCTGCATGTTGCACGCCATCTGCGAGCAGATGGGCTTCGATTCGCTCGGCTACCAGTCGCTCGACGGCATGCTCGATGCCATCGGCATCGATCGCGACAAAGTGTGTACCTATTGCTGGACGGGGCGCGAGTAGGATCCTGCAGCAGAGCCTTTCGAAGGCCCTCCTCGCACGCTGTGCAGGGCTACGCGGCAAGCTGGGCGCGGGGCCGCGCCTTTCGGCAACAAGCCTTTCAGGCCTCGCATCACCCTCGCCCGACGTACTCGTATTCCGAAGCGTGACCTGCCGTCGCTTGCCTTTCCGCACGACAGCATCGCCTTGTCGGTCGTTCATATCAAGGGCATGCTTGAACGTGAGGGAGCCGTATACAAGCCGCTTCACGTTGTGGGACTCCCGGCGCAGGAAACGCGAGCACGCATGAGCGCTCGCGATCTTTTCGGACTGCGACATGCGCACGCACTCGGTGTACCCTTTTAGGTACTCTTGATACATCCCATCCGTCGTACACTGCTCTTCACAAGCGATCGACACGACGAGAGGAGCACGATATGGGAACCCCTGCAGCACTGCACGTGCACCGAGAGACGGCTCTCCCCATCTTCCAATCGACAGCGCCCCGCGGACTACACGAGCGTCCGAAAAAAGACGGTCGCCCGAGCATCCATGTGATCGCATGTCCGGGCGGTTCGAAAGTCCGTCATCCTGCGCATACCCGAGCAATGCTCGAAGCCCGGCAAGCAAGCACCGGCGAGAGCCCGACCACGCCGTATCGAAGCCTGGCGGGCGTGTCATTCGACCTCTCGGAGCGCGAACGCTTGAAAGCCGCATGCGCCGGGACGATTTTCGCTGCTATCTCGCTTGCTGCGGCAGTGCTCTGAATACCGAATAAGGAACTACAGCATGCTCGCACGCAGCTCTTCGGCGCTTTTCGGCGACAAATACGCCGGTGGTATGTCGAATAGTGTCTTACAGCCTGTCTGGCCCTCACGGGCGAGACGATGCGCCGCTCGGGCGCAAGCTACAAGAACGCTTCCGGTGAACTCAGGGTTGGAATCAAGCTTGAGCGCATATTCGATCACGTGACGGCTCTCACCACGCTCGCCAGTCGCTCCCGAACGGATGACCGAGCCGCCGTGCGGAATGCCAGCGTGGTCGCGATCAAGCTCTTCCTGCGTCACGAATGTCACGGTGGTGTCGTAGTCGGCGAAGTAATTCGGCATTTCCGCAATCGCACGCTCGATAGCGGCTTTATCGGCGCCCTCCTCAGCAACCACGTAGCATTCGCGCGTGTGTTTCTGACGGGTGGTGAGTTCGGGATCCTCGCCTGCGCGCACCGCCTCGAGCGCAGAGCGCACGGGCACCGTGTACTGGCGAGCGTCGGCCACGCCTTCGACGCGACGGATGGCATCGCTGTGCCCTTGGGACACGCCGCGACCCCAGAACGTATAGTCCTTGCCTTCGGGCAGGACGCTCTCGGCATACAAGCGCGCAAGCGAGAACGTGCCCGGATCCCATCCTCCCGACACGACGGCAACTGTGCCGGCCGCCTTTGCCTCCACGTCCACGTTCGCAAAATGCACGGGTATGTTTGCGTGCGTGTCGAACGAGTCCACCACGTTGAACAGGCTCGCGCATGCCGGCGTCTGCTCGGGCAGGTCGCGCGCGCTTCCTCCGCACAGCACGAGCACATCCACGTCGTCCCGATGAGCAGCCAGATCATCGGCCGCGTACACGGGCACGCCGGCCGTCAGCGGCCTTACCGACGCCGGACCGCGCCGCGTGAACAGCGCCGCGAATTCCATGTCGTCGTTCTGGCGACAGGCAAGCTCCACGCCTCTACCCAGGTTGCCGTATCCCAAAATGCCGATGCGCGTTTTCGCCATATGCTCTCCTCATCGCTTTTGCTGCGGATGCTTTCCTTTCCATGATGGAGGAACGGCCGCGTAAGCGTCAACGTGACTCAGCGGATTTCAAGAAAGCCCCATCGCCGCATATTCGGGAAAAGAACTCTACCTGTCCCATGCGCAGGACAGGCGCATCGACGCAAACGCGTACTATTGGCATCGCGAGGAAACGAAGGGACGAAGGAGGCAGTCATGTACGAACCGTCGCGCCATCTGGCAACGTACTACATCGCAGGATACCAGCATTGGGACGGTGCGCTCGTCCTAAACGAACTCAAACCCGGAGCGACGCTCCGTATTGCGCCCGAGCCTGAAAATCCGCATGATCCCGCAGCGGTCGCCATTTATCGCGAAGACGTGAAGCTGGGCTACATTCCCTCTGATCAAAACGGAGCGATATCCCTTATGTGCGCATATGGACACGCCGAGGCGTTCGAACTGCGCATCCTTCAGGTCGACCCTGAAGCAGCCCCCTGGCACCAGGTTCGTGTGGGTCTGTACGTACAGGATGCCCGATGATGACTCGTCCCCTCGACGCAGCTATGGCATTCGCGAATCTTCACCGGCGTTGGTTCGACGACGCGCAAGGCGTAACGGATGCGAACAGGCGCCAGGCCTGCGATGCCGCCGGATCGCTTGTAGTCGACGTGCTGACGCTCTGGGATGAAAATGAATGCGACTATCTTGCTGACGCGCCGTTCCTCATACGACTTGAAGAATGCGATATCGCCGCGTTCGTCATGCGAAGGCCCTATATTGCGTTGTTCATCGGCAGGATAGAGACCGACGAACCTTTAGCGACGTTCGAATGCCGCACAGGACTATCGCAGCCCGAGAAGCCATCGAACCTGCGATGGAGAAGCTTCCGCCCTTGTTCGTACGCGATCGGCCGGCGGGCAGAAAACTTCGTGCTGCACACAGACGAAAGCGAGCTTATTGTAGAGCTCGAAACAACCCTCGATGATGGAGGGAGCATCACCATCGGAGGCACGTTGCCCACGGGTGCACACTCGCGCGAGTCGTGTCGCATCTGGTCGTTGCCGCACGCCGTCTGAGGCTTCGTCGACACCAAAAAAAGCCGGAACGCTCATTCGTACGCCGTCACGATATCTGCGAGGTAGTCGCGGTACTCGTGCGCGAGCCAGGTCGGCTTCTCGACACGGACGCGACTTCCGAACTGGGCGAGCCACCCGAAGAACGCAGGACTTTTCATGACGACGGCGTGGACACGCGCCTCGCCTGCGTCCGCCGGAACGGAATCGACCTCCTTGCCGAAACGGTCGATTACAGCACCCATCGCCGCCTCGTTCACGAGCAACGTCGCCGAGACGGGATCGCCGCGGTACATGCCGAACGCACGGCTTTCCAATTCACGCGTATCGAACGTCGCAATGCGCTCGTTTCTGAGCGCCGGCTCATTCATCATCATGATACGGTCCATGCGATCAACACGATACGTAGCGAAGTCGTCATGCTTCTCGTTGAAGGTGACTAGGTAGTAGTACCCATCCGAATACACAAGCTGCACGGGCGTTTCAAGGTAACGCCCACCATCATGCTGCGGCTTCTTGCGCTTGGCGGCATCGTACTTAAAGTACAAAAACGAGATCATGCGTTTGCGCGCAATGGCCTCCTGAATGCGGTCGACGCTGTAGAACACCGACTCGTTCTGCATCTTGATGCGGCCCTCCACATGCACGCGCTTGTCGAGCAGCGCGCGCTGACGCTTCGAAGCAAGCCTTTTCACACCTTCAACAAGCGCGTCGCTTTTGCGTTGCGTAAGAAACCGAGAACTCTGAACAGCGTCCACCAGAAGCAGCAACTCGGGAAACGCGAAGTCGCGATGCTCTACCGCGTATTCGACCGGAGCGCGCTGATACGTGCGGACGTCCACACCAAACTCGCGCAGCGCCTCGATATCGCGATAGATGGACTTCCGCTCGGCCGAGATGCCCTGCTCTTCGAGCTTTTCGAGAATCTGCGCCATCGTGAGACCCTGCTCGGAGTCTGTTTCCTCCTCGAGCATCCGCATAAGGTACAGCAGCTTGAGCTTCTGACGGTTGACAGCCATGAGAGTCCTCCTCGCGATCGAGTCGCCCTCCACTCCTCCGATGCGGAGTATAGACCATCTGTACAGTATCCGCCTATAGCAATCTCATCTGGTTTTATGATTTACTGCTGGAATAGCTAAAGCCGGCTAATATTGTCTAGGGGAGAAAATGCTACTGTCTGGCGTAAACTTTCTAGAAGCATATCGGCAATGTCGCTACCCCAAAAGTCACAAGCCCGCTACTCAGGCCGATCGATACGCACTCGACGAGCAGCTCTAGTCGGAATTCTAGCCCGCTATAAGACCGCCACTCGCGTTGTTCGTCATCGTCATGCGAGCCTCTGCGCCCACGCTAGCCGGAAGTCATTCTGTCGATGACGAAGGGCATGACCGCTTGCGGGTGATTGTAGGTAGCAATGTTCACCACTGCTTCAAAACTGACAACTATGCAAGCCGACCTCGCGCAGCTTTTGACTACCAGTCAGTTTGTCACTGCTCCAAAACCACGCGCCGAGCACTTCGCCCAGCGACATGTTTGACTACCAGTCAGTTTGTCACTGCTCCAAAACCCGCATCGAGGGCAGACGCGGGTTGTGATGTTTGACTACCAGTCAGTTTGTCACTGCTCCAAAACACTATCACCTTGGTCACGTCTGAGGTCGCCGTTTGACTACCAGTCAGTTTGTCACTGCTCCAAAACTGGAAGTTATTCAGCTCCCGAATGAAGATGTTTGACTACCAGTCAGTTTGTCACTGCTCCAAAACGAGGTGAAGTAGCATGGGCGACCAACTTGGTTTGACTACCAGTCAGTTTGTCACTGCTCCAAAACGCACCGCTCTTCCAGTACCCGCCGTCCTGCGTTTGACTACCAGTCAGTTTGTCACTGCTCCAAAACCGGAACACGTAGGCGTTTGCCTCGGGGTTGGTTTGACTACCAGTCAGTTTGTCACTGCTCCAAAACGTCATCGTCATGCTCCTCTCGTGTACTCGTGTTTGACTACCAGTCAGTTTGTCACTGCTCCAAAACCCCATTGCCTGCGACAGCTCGCCTACGGTCGTTTGACTACCAGTCAGTTTGTCACTGCTCCAAAACTACGTATTGACGACTGCGACGTTGAGCCTGGTTTGACTACCAGTCAGTTTGTCACTACTCCAAAACCGGCGTACTTGGCGAAAAGCCGGTAGCTGCGTTTGACTACCAGTCAGTTTGTCACTACTCCAAAACTTCGACTTCGCATGCGCAGAAGGACTTGAAGTTTGACTACCAGTCAGTTTGTCACTACTCCAAAACGAGCATTCGTTTGATAAGGAATGGTCAGAGGTTTGACTACCAGTCAGTTTGTCACTACTCCAAAACCTAGACCATTATGATTACTATAAAGCAAAAGTTTGACTACCAGTCAGTTTGTCACTACTCCAAAACCAGCATCTTCTTGCATGCTTTCCCTCCGGCGTTTGACTACCAGTCAGTTTGTCACTACTCCAAAACCCGTCGAGCGTGTAGCCCACGTACTCGCGCGTTTGACTACCAGTCAGTTTGTCACTACTCCAAAACAACAAAGCCTACATGGATGCTGCGAAGTGGTTTGACTACCAGTCAGTTTGTCACTACTCCAAAACAGGGCAAAACCCGGAATCTCGGAACGTTCGGTTTGACTACCAGTCAGTTTGTCACTACTCCAAAACCCGTCGCGGCGAAGAATTGCATACCATCGGGTTTGACTACCAGTCAGTTTGTCACTGCTCCAAAACGCCCTCAGGGGCGTGCTAGGGGTATGAAAGTTTGACTACCAGTCAGTTTGTCACTGCTCCAAAACCAATCGGTTCCTTCATTCGCTTCTCCTACCGTTTGACTACCAGTCAGTTTGTCACTGCTCCAAAACGACTCGTCCACGGACGGCGACACGCCTTAGTTTGACTACCAGTCAGTTTGTCACTGCTCCAAAACTCGCGTGCCTTCTTCTGCGCTTCGCTCGGGTTTGACTACCAGTCAGTTTGTCACTGCTCCAAAACTGGGCCGCCGGCAGCTTGCTCGACACTATGGTTTGACTACCAGTCAGTTTGTCACTGCTCCAAAACCCCCCGAGGTCTTGGCTGCGGCCGCATACGGTTTGACTACCAGTCAGTTTGTCACTGCTCCAAAACTCTTCGATGAGTGTGATGAGAGATTAAAAGTTTGACTACCAGTCAGTTTGTCACTGCTCCAAAACTCTAAAGCAAGATAATCTACAGCCTTATAGTTTGACTACCAGTCAGTTTGTCACTGCTCCAAAACTCGCCGCGCACGTGCACGCACAGGTCGATGGTTTGACTACCAGTCAGTTTGTCACTGCTCCAAAACCGCCTCCACCTCCATAGGTACTTGAACGCGTTTGACTACCAGTCAGTTTGTCACTGCTCCAAAACGACATGGCATGGATGGGAAACGGCAGTCAAGTTTGACTACCAGTCAGTTTGTCACTGCTCCAAAACAAATGGTCCCTGACAGTGTACAGGCAGGCGGTTTGACTACCAGTCAGTTTGTCACTGCTCCAAAACATGGAGTCCTCATAGTACTTCATCAGGCGCGTTTGACTACCAGTCAGTTTGTCACTGCTCCAAAACACCTGGGACGCGCCGGAGGACGAGGACGTGTTTGACTACCAGTCAGTTTGTCACTGCTCCAAAACCGTTAGGGCAAAATCCTCTCTGCAGGAGGACGGACAACTGACTGGCTGGCATCTTCATGATTGAAGAAAATCCAGGTCAATAACCATTTTTCGTTCATACTCAAAGCTCGCTTCATCCGGGATATTCTCAAGCAGCAGCACGCTCAACTTAGAAAAAACCGCTTGCCGATAGAACTCTTGCACCTCATCCGGCTCTAAAAAGGTCTTCAGATTCACGAACACCAGCTGCTTATCGAAGGACGCATCAGACGCGAGCTTCAAAAACTTTATCAGGTTATCAAGGAGCGCGTCGGAAGGATCAACCTCGACGCTGAAATCAAATGCCTTCAGATACTTTCGCATTTCCCATTGTACTTCAAAGGCGTAGTCCGATTGAAGCCGAAGTCCCAACGATGCCACTCGCTCCGACAAGGCCCGTCCCGCCGCCTCGATCTCTTGCCGCACGTCGTCTTCGGCCAAAAACATCTCCTCGACGCGCTCGTGCACCTCGCCAAGCAGCGCCCTTTCCGACCAAGGAAGCTCAAAAGGATCGAGCACGAACAAGAAGCGGTTCCTGGAGCTTCGCCGATCCTCGCCATCCCACAAAGCGTACGGCTCCAGCGCCTCGTCATCAAGCTCGGACGCCAGTGACTGACAAATTCGCGCGAACAACCGGCGGTTATGCACCTCCAGCACCGATACCTTGTCGTTTCCCAAGGCCAGAGCTTCGGAGAAACCCGACAGCACGAGGTTCATAGCACCACGAATCCTTCCAGCGTATCAAGCTCATCGTACGATTGTCGCACGCCTGTGATGAATTCCATCATGGCGAACTGCTTCTCCGTCACCTTAAGCGCTTGCACCAACCCAGCCGGAGGACGATGCTGTCGCAGGCGATTGATGGCAGCACCCGCCTGCGCGTCGTTCACCACCAGCTTCGCGTACACCGACTCCTGCAACATGAGGAACCCTTCCTTGATAAGGTACTTACGGAACAGCCGATACTCTTTCCGCTGCGTCGCCGTGTCAACCGGCAGATCGAAGAACACGAACACCCTCATGTACCGAATCCTCTCCTGAGCGCCCATCACTGCTCGAAGCCCTCGATCTCAGACACCGCCAAGTTCTTGTTGAGCGCCGCGAGGCAGTCTTGCACGAAAAGGGAAACCACCGAATGTAGGCGGTACGAGCCTCCCTTGTACACCACGACGCGATTTCCCAAATCGCCCAGCAAACGCCGTACGTCCTGATCGAAAAGCTCTTGCGCGTACTCGTACGCCAAGCGGTCGACGATGGGCCGGAAGGGCTCCATCAAGTCGCATGAGAAGTTGAACTGGTTGTACTCGCTGCGATGGCAGATTCCGCACTGCGTCAAGTACCCGCGCGAAACCACTTCCCTATTCACCATGGAGAGTAGCACGGCGTACCCGTAGTTCAGAGCCGCGTTGACCGGGACATCATCATCGCGCGAGAAGCCGCGGCCGAACACCGCGGCGAAGTACAGGCGCGCCGCATGGGCCTCCCGGTTGGTAGTGTCGCCGGACCGCACCTCGTCGCGACTTGCATAGAGCGACTTCGCAGCTTCCGCGAGCCCTCTTTCCTCGAGCACGCGCGCTTGCTGGCGAATCTTTTCCTTGACCACCTGCTGCCACACGCGCTTCTTGATCGGCTCACCCCACGAGAGCTGCTCCGTCACGCGCTTGCTTGCGTTATGCGCGCCGTACAACGGGAGATATTGTCCGATGGGGTTACACTTCTCGTCGGCAACAACCAGCGATATCTTGCACTTCGCCAACTCGGCCAGCAAGTACGCGCTCAAGTACACCTGCGTGTTCTGCAAGATGATGGACGATATCTCCGACAGGTGGATCTTCTTCGTGTCGTCCGTCTTCCGCACCACGAGGTAGCCGCCTTGATAGCTGCATCGGCACTGGCTCTCGATGAAGATGGTTCTAAAGGCCAACCGTCTCACGCCTCTCGAACATGCCGGTTACCGAAGAATCTACGAAGCAGATCTTACCTGCAGAGAGCTCTTTAGAGAACGAAGCGTTCATACATCCCGAGTATTTCGAGCCGCCAACCGACGACAAATCGATCATGTTCGTATGCGCAGCCGCAATCGACACTAAAGAGAGCAGCGCCCGACGCTGATCGGCATCGCTTGCCTTCGCGAATGCATCCTCCATTTCAGCCACCTTCATCTGCTGGCCCAACCGAGAGGCGTAGTGAGCATACTTGCCCTGCAGAGAGCGAAGCAATCCGAGCAACTCATCCAGCGAGCAATCCTTGCTCTTTTCAATACGCCAGATCAGCTCCGTCTCGTCCTGAGAGAAGGCGAACTGCTGCGCATTACGAACCTCCTTCTTCCCCGTGATGTACAGCCGCGAATCACCGATGATAATCTGCTGATACTTGTACACCTTCCGCCGACGGATGCGCTCGAACACGAGCCCTGCCCCCTCCGCAAGCTCGCGCGCGTAGTTGTCCAACGCTTGCGGATCGCTTGCGAGCGCGGATGCCACACGTACAGGCACCGGCGCAAACTCAAGCACCCGCTGGTTCTTCTTCGGCTTGGTTGCCTCGTACACGAAAAAGTACGCGAACTGCTCGCGCGAATAGCTGCCGTACTTTTGCGGATCAAGCCCCTTCTTCAAAGGAAGATTGAGCGTCTTGCCCGCCATCTTCGGCGAATAGATCGTGGCATCCCAAAACGCCCCATGCGTCTCTTCAGGCATGCGCGAGATGAAGCAGTCCTTGTAGTCGAAACAGCGCTTGATGCGGTCTATCTCGAACTCGGCGTTCCAGGCGTCGCGGAACACTTCCCCCGTCTCCACGTCGAAGCCAGGCGTTAGGAAGCTCGACACGATGAACCCAGCCGAGCCCGGCATCTCGCGGGTACGGCGATAATCGTCAGCCTGCTTCTTGATGAACTGCCTCACCACCGCGGCCATCTTCACCGGCTCGCTGTACACGGCGCTATGGCGATACCGTATGAACCGTCCTACCTGGCAGGCAAGATAGGCGTCGTGCGCATGGTGGAAGTCGTTGATCTCGCGGCTCTTCGCAAGCCTGCACTGCTCGCGCAACTGGTGGGAAACGCCTGCCTTCACCGGCTGCACGTCGCTTTCAGGATAGCGTGTCTGAAGCAGCTGCTGCACCTGCTTCACGATCTGGCTCGTCTCCACCAGCTGGCGGTTGATGAATTTCTTCATCATCTCGTCGCCCACACTCGTGCGCGTCAAGTTGTTGAACTTCTTGTCGCCGATGAGTCCTGCATCGCGCAACGTGCGCCAGAATCCCTGCATGCGCCCGATAAGCTTTTGGTCCAGCAGTAACGAGTCAAGCTTGCGCTGGTTCTCGTCCGCGTACACCAGAACCTTGTTCTCGAAGCTGTCGTCTTTGGTGTACGACTGGGGCAAGATATGGTCGACCTGGTAGGTCGATAGCTTATTGATATCCAGCGGTTTTCCCGAGTACATGCACTTGCCGCACTGCATGAAGTAGAGCGTCAGCCGCTCGTCATCGAGAGCGCGCGGATCGCGCTCCTTGAGCTCGGTGCACACGTCAGCATATTGGCCCTTCAAACTGGCGAGCGCCGCTTCCAAGGCCTTGTAGCGGCTCGTGCTTCGTCTGCCCTTGTTGCGAGGATCCTCGTCACGCGTCACCTCGATGTAGATATGCGCAGGGGGCTTGCCGGCGATCTGTGCGATCTCATCCACGACGCGAAGTGCCTGGTTGATGCCACGCCGCAGAGCCGGCGAGCCCGTCACCTCGTCGACCGTCATCCCGCCAGACTCAAGCGCGCGCTCGCGGTTGCGCTCGTCGATCTTCGCCTGGAATTCCAGCAGGTCGTCATGGAGTATCTCCATGAGGTTCATGGCCGCCCCCATGCGGCGCGCATGGTTCGGGTCGCCCTCCAGCAATATATCCATGATGGTTTTGGGGCCGTTGTCGGTGGCGCTACGCAGCCCGCGCAGAAGCTCGGCCGACAGCCGCCCCCAACCAGCGTAGCGCTTCTTGCAGAGCTTGCGGATCTGCGCATCGCTCAAGCGGTCGCCGTAGGCGAGCTTGATTTTACGCTTCAAGATGGAGCGATCCTCGAACACGGTGTTCCACAAAATGACGTCCTCAGCCATGATGGCATCCGCTTCGGAAAGATCATCGACCTCGAGAATCTTGCAGAAGTCGCGGTGCGAGGAGAGCTGCGACTCGAACGCGTCCTCGCCCTGACCCCCCGACACGTGGTACGCGCCGCCGACGGACTTGCCACCCTCCGGCCCGTGCGTCTTCGCCAGCCACTTCTCCACCGCCTCGTAGGTCACGCGCTTGCGCTTCTTGAAGAGATCCTCCACGATACCCAGGCGGTCGGCCGTGTCAAACCGGTAGCTCTTGTCTCCATCCTGCGTCCAGCGCGCCCCGGCGAGCTCGTTCAGCACGCAGAACATCTCGTAATCAAGCGAGCAGCGCGCAAGCACCGGCTCGCCCTTCAAATACGTGCACGTGCCGGTCATGCGGCGGATGAAGTCTTCGGCGCTTTGGTCCTTGTCGATGACCTTTTCCCAGTTCCACGGGTAGACGCGCTCGTTCTCCATCCCCGGCTTGCGCGACGACCACGCGAAACGCGTCTCACCCCTGGCATCGACTGCGGCGTTCTTCCGCGTGAGCGGCCCAATGTAGTAAGGGATACGGAACGTCACGAGCGATTCAAGCTCATCCTTCTCGCTCGCAAGAAAGGGGTAGTACGGTGCCTGTCGCTCAATGATGGCCAGCATTTCTTCCCGATGCAGCTGATAGGGAATCGTGCCGTTATCGCTGGTCTTCAAGCGGCGCAGAAACGTGCCCGCCTCGATGGCGCGCTCGATGGCCGCATACCGTTTGTCCGCCTGCGCTCCGATGTCCATCAGGAGCTTCTGAACTTCTTTCAGAAAGTCTTCATGCGAAAGCTTGCTCGTACCCAGGTTGTACTTGGTGTAGCCCTTCGCTTTTCCGGGATCGTAGTCATGCGTCCCCTCGTAGAACGATCCCCGGAAGAATTCGTCGTACCGTTCAGGTCCATAGGCACGCACCAGGTCTTTGAGCGTTTCCAGATCGCAGCCGTAGCGATCGTATTCCCGCACTTTGCATAACGAAAGCATTTCGCCTTGCGCCTCGCTCAGTATACTCATCAACACGTAGGACGAATAGACCTTTTGCATCGCTTCAAAGAGATCACGGCCTTCATCTGGACAAGCATACGCTTCGACCTTTTCGTCGTTGGATAGCGCGAACTTGCTGCCTTCTGCATCGGCGAAAAAGATATGCGAGAACTCAGCTGCATATCCGACGACGGCTGCAGAAACGGCTTTCTCGAGCTTCTTGTACTCTTTTTCTATTCCGAGCGCATTTTCGACCTGTTCCCGTTTTTCGGCAACCTGCAACGATGCGTCGCTCAAGATCCTCGCGAGCGCATCCTGGTTGCATGCGCACTCGACATCGTACTTCGCGCACCACTCCCCGAGCGCATGGCACAGCTCCCCAACCGCATCCCCCATATTGGCGTTCTTCGCGCTGAGCGCAGGGTTGTCCTGGTGCAGGAAATTCCCCCGATGCTTCACGATGTTGTGAAACGCCAGGTAGACAAGGCGTATGTCGGCCTTCTCATCAGACTCCATCAGATGGGCGCGCAGGTGGTATATGGTAGGAAAGCGCTGGTAGTAGTCCGCCTCGGTGAAGTCGCCGTCATTGAAAAGCGGCCAACGATACGCCGCGTGGGCCGGGTCGCGATCCTCAGGCAAGAGGCGCGCCTGGTTCAGGCGGATGAAGAACTCCGGGTCGACCTTCGCCATCTCCTCGGCGAAAAGCCCTTGCAGCAGATCGAGCCGCTGGCGCCGACGGTCGTAGCGGCGGCGCTGACCGCGATGCACCCGCGTGTCGGCAGCGGTCTGCGCCGACGGGAACACGCGGCTCCCCCATGTCGGCTTACCCTTGAAGCGACAAAGATCGCCTTTGTCATCGAGCACCGCCCATCCTACCGATCCCGTTCCGATATCCAACCCAATTTGATATGATTCGACGTTGCGCAGATTCATAGGTTCCCCTTTCAGGATATACCTGATAGAATGGATCACATCTTGATACCAGTCAAGATGTCACTGCGAGTCAAAATAAAGGCTAAGCCTTACCTGCCCTTCGGGGCGCCGCGGAGGCGGCACTTTGACTCACTGCAGAGGGCCCTTTCGGGCCCTCTGCTATTATTCCAATCAAACCCCTGCGCTAACTGAACCGCATTTTGAGACGCTATGCGCGCCACAACCTCGTGCGAAGCCCCGTTGCACTCCAATGAGGCGTGCGATTATCGTATGCATCAGGGAAATTACCGTAGAGTACACGTCCTAACTCGTGCGACAATATCCCTCGCACGAACAACCCCGAACCAGAAAGCACGACATGCCAGAATTCATTTACCAGATGCACCAGGCCCGCAAGGCGCATGGCGACAAGGTCATCCTCGACGACGTGACGCTGTCGTTCTACCCCGGCGCGAAGATCGGCGTCGTGGGGCCGAACGGCATGGGCAAGTCCACCCTGCTCAAGATCATGGCCGGACTCGAAGAGGTCACGAACGGCGAGGCGCGCCTCACGCCGGGCTACTCGGTGGGCATCCTCTTACAGGAGCCGCCGCTAGACGAGGAAAAGACCGTCCTCGGCAACATCAAGCAGGCCTTCGGCGACATCTTCGCAAAGGTGGAGCGCTTCAACGCCATCGGCATGGAGATGGCCGAGCCCGACGCCGACTTCGACGCGCTCATGGAGGAGATGGGGCAGCTCCAGACCGAGATCGACGCCGCGAACGGCTGGGACCTTGACAGCCAGCTCTCCCAGGCCATGGACGCACTGCAGTGCCCCGACCCCGACGAGCCGGTCACGCACCTCTCCGGCGGCGAGCGGCGCCGCGTGGCGCTCTGCCGCCTGCTGCTCGAGGCGCCCGACCTGCTGCTGCTCGACGAGCCCACGAACCACTTGGATGCCGAATCGGTGCTCTGGCTCGAGCAGTTCCTCCGCAGCTATCCAGGCGCCGTCCTCGCCGTCACGCACGACCGCTACTTCCTCGACAACGTGGCCGAGTGGATCTGCGAGGTGGACCGCGGCAGCCTCTTCCCCTACAAGGGCAACTACTCCACCTACCTTGAAACGAAGGCCGCCCGCATCGAAGCGCAGGGCCAAAGCCAGGAGAAGCTTGCCAAGAAGCTGAAGAAGGAGCTCGAATGGGTGCGCTCGAGCCCGAAGGCCCGCCAAGCCAAGAGCAAAGCGCGTCTTGCCGCCTACGAAAAAATGGCCGCCGAGGCACAGGCGAACAAGAAACTCGACTACAACGAGATCCAGATCCCCGTGCCGCCACGCCTGGGCGCGAAGGTCATCGAGGCGAGCCACCTACACAAGGCCTTCGGCGACCGCGTGCTCATCGACGACCTGTCGTTCGACCTGCCTCCGAACGGCATCGTGGGCGTTATCGGCCCGAACGGCGTGGGCAAGTCCACCCTGTTCAAGATGATCATGGGCCTGGAGCCGGTCGACGGCGGCACGCTCGACATTGGCGAGTCCGTGGTGATTAGCTACGTCGACCAGAACCGCGAGGGCATCGATCCAAACACGAAGCTGTGGGAGGTCGTCTCCGGCGGCAACGACTTCATGATTGTGGGCGACACGGAAATCCCCAGCCGCGCCTACGTGGCCAGCTTCGGCTTCAAGGGCTCCGACCAGCAGAAGCCGGCCGGCGTGCTCTCAGGCGGCGAGCGCAACCGCCTGAACCTGGCGCTCACGCTCAAGCAGGGCGGCAACCTGCTCTTGCTCGACGAGCCCACGAACGACCTGGACACCGAGACGCTGGCCAGCCTGGAGGAAGCGCTGCTGGCCTTCCCCGGCTGCGCCGTGGTCACAAGCCACGACCGCTGGTTCCTCGACCGCGTGGCCACGCACATCCTTGCCTGGGAGGGCACCGACGAGAACCCCGGCACCTGGACGTGGTTCGAAGGCAACTTCGAGGCGTACCAGAAGAATCGTGTGGAGCGTCTTGGCGAGGAGGCTTCCCGTCCGCACCGCGTCCATCGCAAGCTCACGCGTGATTAAACGTCAGCAGCCCCGCTTCCGACACAAGAAAGCGGGGCTACCGGTTGGAGAAGAAGGGGTCGCCGATCGTGCGGCCCCTTCTTATGCCTTCTCCACACGTACGGCGCAGACCTTATACTCCGGCGCTTTCGACACACGGTCAAGCGCGGCATTGGTCAGCCAGTTGCTGTTGGCGTCTTGGAAGTGAAACGGCATCCACGTCTCACCAGGATTCGTTTTGTCCGACACCCGAGCCGTGGTCTCAAGCTCACCGCGCCGCGACGAGACACGCACGCGATCGCCGTCAGACACGTTGAGAACGGCAGCATCGCGCTCGTTCAGCTCGATAAACGAACTTCCCGCAAGCTCGCTCAAACCCTCGGTTCTCCCCGTCATCGCGCAGGCGTTGTACTGGTACAGT
This sequence comes from Enteroscipio rubneri, assembly GCF_963929405.1. NCBI lineage: Bacteria > Bacillati > Actinomycetota > Coriobacteriia > Eggerthellales > Eggerthellaceae > Enteroscipio > Enteroscipio rubneri. The sequence goes on from NZ_CAWVIN010000003.1 coordinate 53,953, forward strand.
ACACGGCCCGTCATGAGAACGAAGGGGTACTCCTCGTCAGGGAGTTCGGCTGAGGGTTGGTAATCGGGCGTGGAGAACGCGCCCAGGCCTTGGGCGAACTCGCCCATATGCAAGATGGGCGTCCCCGGATGGTCTGCGCTCGGGCACGGCCATTGCAGGCCACGGCCGGCCACTTCCTCCCCGTCGAGACGCGCGTGGCTCATGCCGCCGTACGTGGGGGTGACCGCCGCGATCTCATCCATAACCTCGGAGGCGGTCAAGCGCGGCTGATCGTAGCCCATACGGTTCATGATTTCAATGAATATATCGGTATCGAGGCGAGTATCGCCTGCGACGTCCACGGCCTTGCGCACGCGCTGCACGCGCCGTTCGGTGTTCGTGAACGTTCCTTCCTTCTCTGCATAGCTGCGCCCCGGCAAGATGACGTCGGCATACTTCGCCGTCTCGGTCATAAACAGATCGTCCACTACGAAGAACTCGAGTGCCTCGAGCGCGCGGATCACATGAGTCGTATCGGGATCGGTGCGCACAGGATCCTCGCCGAACAGGAACAGGCCTTTGATATCGCCTTCGATCATCGCCGGAAAGCATTCGGTCGCCTTCACGCCCTTTTCGCGCGACAGTTCGGTGCCCCACGCCTTCTCGAATCGCCGCACTACTTCAGGATCGGCCACCTTCTGATAACCAGGCAGATCATCCGGACCGGCACCCATGTCGCAGGCGCCTTGCACGTTGTTCTGCCCGCGCAGCGGATTCACGCCGCCGCCCCGACGTCCCAGGTTTCCCGTAACCATGGCGATATTCGACAGCGCCATGACGCCGTCGGTGCCCGTTGAGTGCTCGGTCACGCCCAGGCAATAGACGATGGCAGCCGCATCGGCAGCCGCATACAGCTTCGCGGCTGACACGAGATCGCGCTGATCGATGCCGCATATCTCGGCAACGCGCGCGGGCGTATAGTCGCGCACGGTCGCAGACAGAATCTCGAAGCCCTCGGTGCGCTCGTGCACGAAACGCTCGTCGTACAGTCCCTCGCGGATGAGCACGTTCACGATGCCGTTCGCGAACGCCACATTCGTGCCCGGCCGCAGCTTGAGATGGATATCGGCATGCGCCGCAAGCCCGATGCTACGCGGATCTGCGACGATGAGACGGCATCCGCGCTCGACTGCGGCGCGGATCTGCATGCCCGCGACTGGATGTGCCTCCTCGGGGTTCGATCCCACGAGCATGATGACGTCCGCCTCGCGCGTAACGTCCTCGATGGAGTTCGTCATCGCTCCCGAACCAAGCATGGTCGCCAGACCGGCGACCGTGGGAGCGTGTCAAACACGCGCGCAGCAGTCGACGTTGTTCGTTCTGAACACCGTCCGTGCCATCTTCTGGAACAGGTAGATGTCCTCGTTCGTGGCGCGCGAGCACGCGAAGGCCGCAAGCGCGCCGCCGCCCTGCGCATCTCGTATCTCCGCAAAGCGCGCAGCTACGAGATCAAGGGCTTCGTCCCAGGTCGCAGATTCAAACTCCCCGGTTGCGGAATTCTTCACAAGCGGCGTTCGAATGCGGTCGGGTGCATCCACGAAGTCGAAGCTAGCTGAACGGCCCTTGACGCACAGAAGCCCCTGATTCGACGGACCGGGCGCACCCTCGGCATCCACGACTCGGCCATCCTTCACCACGAGATCGAGCTGGCAGCCCACGCCGCAGTGGGGGCACGTGGTGCGCACGCGCTCGGTCTCCCATGAGCGGTACCCGCCGCGACGCTTGACCGCGATAGCCCCCGTCGGACACGCCTGAGCACAATTGCCGCACGATTCACAGCCCGTCGCCAACCAGTCTTCGCCGAATGGCGCCTCGATGACGGTTCGCACACCGCGCTTGCCAGTAGCAAGCGTGTGATTGCGCGCGGTCGCGTTGCATGCGCCCACGCACCGCTGGCAGACGATGCACAGGTTCGGGTCGAAGGATAGGAACGGATTGGCATCCAGAATCGGCTTGTGCTCTTTGGCTTGCCGATACGTCGGTTCGAGCACGCCGTACTCGCGACAGAGCGCCTGCAGCTCGCACGCGCCGTTCTTATCGCACGAGAAGCAGTAGCGCGTCGAATCCAATCCATGATCGGAGATGATGAGATCCAGCGCAACCTGCCGGTACGCTCGAATCTTCAGCGAATCGGTTGTCACGCTCATGCCGTCGCGCACAGCGGTCGCACACGCGGGAACGGGATGCTCCTGCCCTTCCACCTCGACCACGCACACGCGACAGGAGGCGATAGCGTTCGCATCCTTCAAGTAGCAGAGCGTGGGAATACGGATGCCGGCTTGCTGCGCAGCCTCCAGAATCGTAGCACCCTCCGCCGCCTCGAAGACGGTCCCGTCGATCTCGATGCTAGGCATATTGCTGCCTGCCCCCTTCCGAAACGCCGAAGCCGAACCGATCGCACCGCAGGCAGCGCCCGCACTCCTGCTCGACCTCCTCGCGGCTCATGCCGTTTTCCACATGGTCGAAATCGTTCCTGCGAACACGCGCGGGCCTCTCCGTAATCTCCACACGACCCCTGGGCGTACGATCATTCTCGTGCGCCTGCGGTACCGGGATATCCGAGCGAAGCGTATGATGGTAGCCTAGGTATTCATCGATGTTTCGCGCCACGACCCTTCCCGCGGCGATGGCCTTGATAGCCGTTGCGGGGCCCGTCTGACAGTCGCCGCCTGCGAATACATTATCCCGCCCTGTGACCGCCAGATACTCGTCGACCACAAAGCAGCCCCGATTGGTCTCCAGGCCGTATTCTTCGAACGGCGCGGCTTGGATATCCTGGCCGACGGCGATCAGCACGACGTCCGCCTCTACCCTGTCCTGCGGCTTGTCGGCCGCAATCGGCGCAGGTCGGCCTCCGCGCACCGGACCGATCATCTGCGGCTGGGTGATAAGCGCAGCGCAGCGCCCAGCCTCATCAGTCTCAATACCGACGGGAGCTTGGAGCACAATCATCTCAACGCCCTCTGCGATGGCGCTTTCGATCTCAGCCGGAAGTGCCGTCATGTCCTCCTTGCGGCGCCGGTACACGACGGTCACCTCCGCGGCCCCCGCGCGTACCGATGTGCGCGCGCAGTCCATAGCCACGTTGCCGCCGCCAACCACAACCACGCGCTTTCCGGAGAAATCGGGGTAATCGCCGTCCCCGATCCGCCCAAGCAGGTCGACGGCCGACATGACGCCCGCGGCATCGGCATGATCCATGCGCAGCGTCTTGCCCGTTTGCGCGCCGATGGCGATATACACCGCATCGTAGGTTTCCGCGATCTCGCCCATTTCATGCAAGCCGACGGGGCACTCGCACCGAGCCGTAATGGATCCGGCAGACAGAATCCCTCGAATGTCCTCGTCAAGCCGTTCGCGCGGAAAGCGATATGCAGGGATGCCGTAGCGAAGCATGCCGCCAAGCTGCTTGCGGGCTTCGAATACCGTCACCCGATGCCCCATGAGCGCAAGGAAGTACGCGCAGGTTAGGCCGCTCGGCCCCCCGCCAATGATCGCAACCGTGCGTGCCGTGTCCGCGCTATGGACAGGAATGGGCACCGTGTCAGCCGGCGCATGGTCCACCGCGTACTTCTTGATACCGCGGATATTGAGTGGCGCATCAATGAGCGTGCGGCGGCAGTGCGCCTCGCAAGGATGCTCGCACACGAGAGCGCAGGCGGTCGGGAACGGATTGTCCTTGCGCACCATGCCGACCGCACCTGCATAGTCGCCAGCTTCGACAAGCGCGATATAGCCCGGTACGTTGACATGTGCGGGACACAGCGTCTCGCACGGCACCGACTGCTTCACGCCCTCGCGGCAACCATGAGACCGCACGTGGCTTTCGTACTCGGATGCAAACGCATCCATGCCCTCGAGCAGTGCCTGCGCAGCTTCGTAGCCGATTGCGCAATCTGAGGTGTCGCGCACCATCTCGGCGAGCGACCGGCACGCCCGAAGCTCGTCCTCGCCTGCTTCACAGGCCGCCACCCGCTCGATCATTGCCACGAGGCGCGGCAGCCCGTCTCGGCAGGGCACGCACTTCCCGCAGGTCTGGGCAGCGGCGGCTTGCAGAAGTGAAAGCTGGGCCACCACCGGGCAGATGCCCGGCGGCATCGCCGCGATACGGCGCCCATGCCGTTCGAGGAACGCGCCCAGCAGTGCATCATCTTCGACCTTGGACGCAATCGATAGTTTTGCCAACGTTTCCCCCATGTCGATGCAGGACGGCGTTCCCGGCCGTCCCACAAACGCCGTTTCATTGCCTCAAGCGTCTCATTTTAGCGCATCCGCACCCCGCCTTCGCCGTCAAACGAAACCGATGAAAGACGAGAGGCTGACGCGAGGTGACAGGCGCTTATGCGTGCGCCCGCTTGATGGCATCGAGCAGTTCGGCGTACTCCTCGTAAGCAGGCAGCTCCGGATGGTCGGCCTTGATAGCGTCGGTGCTCTTGAACAGGAATCCCGCCTTGCTCGCTTGTATCATGCCGAGATCATTGAAGCTGTCGCCCGCCGCAATGGTGTCGAACCCGCACGACTGCAGAGCTCGCACGGTGGTAAGTTTGGAGTCCTTGCAGCGCATCCTGAAACCGGCGATCTCGCCTTCCGGCGTCATGGCCAGCTCGTTGCAGAAGATGGTCGGCCAGCCGAGCTTCTCCATAAGAGGACTTGCGAACTGGGTGAACGTATCGCTGATGATGATCACTTGGGTGAATGCCCGCAGCTCATCGAGAAACTCTCGCGCCCCAGGAAGCGGATCGATCTTCGCAATAGTCTCCTGAATCTCCTTTAGCCCGAGGCCGTGCTCGCTCAGAACGTTCAGACGAAAGCCCATGAGCTTGTCGTAGTCAGGTTCGTCGCGCGTGGTGCGCTCAAGCTCCGGGATGCCGGTGGCCTCGGCGAACGCGATCCAGATTTCGGGAACGAGCACGCCCTCCAGATCGAGGCAAGTCAGATACATCAAAGCTCCTTTCGTCCGGCCGCGTCAACGCGGGCTCCGGCCTTCGTCTGCAACTTGGTAGAGCCGCGCACCGACTACGGGGCCGCTCGTTCAATCGGGATCGGGATGCGGATAGGTGTAAAACCCGCCTGCAACGCAGCCGCAGGCAGAAACCCGCCGTTCGCGTAAGCATCGCGATCGCGCGCATAGGATAGTCCATTTTTCGGCGGCGTCACACACAGCATCCGCCGTTTGCCGCCACTCGGTCGCCCTCGTCGGAAAACGGATCGACGCAGCCGACGCCATGCGATCCGCGAAGCACCGGCTTGGGGGGGGCAATCTGAAGGCACGCAGTCCGTTGCAGCCGCAAACGGCGGCGTCCGCCGCCTATCTGATCTCGTAGCGGCCTTCCTTGCGCTTGATCGGACGCGCCTCCATGGCCGGGTATCCCAGCACGATCCCGCCGACGAGCTTGCCCTTGTCCGGCGCGAACCGCTCATGCAAGGCGTCTCCCGCCCGGCAGACCACCTCGACCCAGCACGAACCGAGGCCTTGCTCATAGGCTGCTAGGCACAGGTTCTCCATGGCAGCTGCCACGCTTTCGATGCAGCTGGGCAGCAGATCCTCGCTGTAGGGCTTATGAAGGAACGCGAGAACGATCGTCGAAGCACCGCCCATCGCGCTCACGAACTCCATCGTCTCCTCGACGATCTCAGGGTTGTTCTTGAAACGCGCCTCAAGCTCTTTGCGATGAGAGAACGCCGTTGTCCCAAGCTCAGAGAACACGAACGCAAGATCCTCTTTTTGCGTGAGCGCCACGAAGTACCACGGTTGCAGGTTCTGCCCCGAAGGAGCCCAGGTTGCGGCCTCGAGCAGATGCTCGATCGTTTCCCGTGCAACGGGTTCGCCGGTGAACTTCCTTATGCTCCTTCTCCCCTTGATGGCATCCATCAACTCCATTGAAGCCTCCTTCGTTCTTTCGCTGAAACGCCCCGCGCCCAGCGATAAAATGCCGCGTTCCAACGCCGCAGGCCTCATTTCAACATACCACCCCGACGGCCCTCCCGCCAGCCCCAGAGCGCGACGCCGCAGAAACAGCGAGCTTCATCGGTTCAGAAAGCTCATCCATGCGCCGAGTTCCGCCTGCGCCTGGCGGCGGCCCCGCTCGTAATTGGCCGCCAACTTCGCCTCGTCGCGCTCGGTGTTCGCTACGCCTTGCTCGTTCGCGTAGAATGCATAGGCGCGCCCCTCGGCTTCCAGCTTGGCCAGGTAGTCCAGCTCTGCATTATAGCGCTGGCTCCACGAATCGAGCGCTGCCCTCATGCGCGGGCGGCGCCAGAAGAATGCATCGTAGAGGCGCCGAGGCCGCTCCTTTTTGCGGAACCCGCGCGGGCGCGTGCACACCACGAAGAAGCGGCGCAGGCCGTCGTCCATCGCGCGTGGCAGCATGATGCCGCCGCCGGCGCCGATGCCGCCGTCGTACTGCGCGCGCCCATCGATCACAGTCGGGGACATGATGATGGGGTAGCTGGCCGAAGCGCGCACTCGCTCCATAAGCATTCGCTCGGTCGGGAAATCGCGGCGCGTGAAGTACGTGGTCGCGCCCGAGTCGCGATCAATGGATTGCAGCGTCAAGTGCGCGGGGTTGGCTGAAAACGTCGCGAAATCGAACGGCAACGAGCATGCCGCCCGTGCGCGCCGATGCCCGTGCAGCTCCGCATCGAGTCCGTCCGCGTGCACGAGCGGTTCGAGCCAGCGGCGGAATGCGAGGTCGTCCAAACACCTTGTGAATGAAGCCTCCGCGCGGCGGACGTCGCGCGAGACGTAGTCGATCGCGTTCGTCGCCCCAGCCGAAAGACCGTACACATCATCGAAGTACAGCTTGTTTTCCAGCAAGACGGACACCGCCCCCGCCGAATAGGAGTTGCGCATGCCGCCGCCTTCAAATACAAGCGCCACGCCGTGCACGGTGCTCACCGGCTTTTCGCGTTCTTCGCAGGCCTCGTCCGAAGCCATGCCCGCCTCCTTTCTCCCGACGGTACGCCGCTTCGGACTATACGGCCATCCGTTGGCACGACGAGGAGTCGAAGCGCGATCGTTGCAGCACCGTTTCTTCCGCTTGGACAACACGCCGGAGAAGAACACCCGGACACGCCAATTCGCGCGATCCGGGAAAAGATCAGCGGTTCTGGGTCCTCAACTCCCAGAACGCCACGGCGCTGGCGGCTGCTACATTGAGGGAGTCCACCCCATGGTCCATGGGGATCTTGACGGTCATATCGCATCGCATGATAGTGGACGCCGACAGCCCGTCGCCCTCCGTTCCCAAAACAAGGGCCAGCCTGTCGCATGAGCGCAGGCGTTTGTCGTGCAACGGTATCGCATCATCGGAAAGCGCGAGCGCGGCGGTCTCGAATCCCAGCTCATGAAGCAGCGGTACACCTTCGGCAGCCCAGTCGCGCTCGCTGCCGATGCGCGTCCACGGCACCTGGAATACCGTCCCCATCGACACCCGCGCAGCACGACGGTAAAGCGGATCGTGGCAGGATGGCGTGACGAGCACCGCGTCGATGCCGAGCGCCGCCGCCGAGCGGAAGACGGCGCCGATATTGGTATAGTTTACGATATCCTCGAGCACTGCCACCCGTCGCGCTCCTGCAAGCACCTTCTCGACGCGGGGAAGCGCGGGCCGCTCGAACGCAGCCAGGGCCCCGCGCGTCACCTCGTAGCCCGTGAGCGCGTGGAACTGCTCGCGCGTGGCGACGAGTACCGGAAATGACGGATCAGCAGCCGTCAGACGCTCGACGAGCGGCATGCTCTGAGCAAGCCAGCGCTCCTCCATGAACAGCGAGCGAGGAGAAACGCCCGCATCGAGAGCCCGCTCGGCAACTTTGCGTGACTCCGCAATGAACAGACCGTTCGGAGCGCTCGGGCTCAAGCGTAGCTGCGCATCGGCAGCGCCTGAATACGGCGCGAGGCGCGGATCGTCAAGATTGTCGATTCGAATGATCGCCATGTGCGATCACACTCCCTACTCGATTCCAAGGCCCATCTGCAGCAGGTAAACCTCTTCGCGCAGCGCGCGAGCGCGGTCGCGGGAGAGACGGTCCTGCTCCTTCATGCTCTGGATCTGCTCAAGCTCGAGCCTGAGCGCCTCTGCCTCCAATTCAACGATGCGCGTCCTCTGCCCCTGAGACGGCTTCCGCAACCCGGCCATGCTCTGAAGGTCGGCGACCGACGCCGCCAGCGTGCCCAGTTCCTCGGCATCGCGCGTCTCAAGCGTGCGAAGCGCCGCATGATGTTCGCCCAAAAGGTACCTGACAGCCATCGCTTCGTCGGCATCGGCCTGGTTCCCAAGAGATGCCAGATACTCGACCGCGCAGCGCTCCGCGCCGACCGCGATGCGGTACCGTTCGACAGCTTCGGCAGCAACGGCTTCCCCCGAGGATCCTAGCGCCCCTTTCAGCGCGTCGCGAACGCGCAAAAAAGCCCGTCGCTTCAGGTACTTCTGCGCATGCCGCTCTGGCCGGCGCCCTCCGAGCATCTCGGCCATACGATCAAGGCGCTCGCTGTAGCAATCGCAAGCCTCCCGGGCGAAGTCTCCACGTTCGCCGGCCTGCTGCACGTAGGCCCGCTGGCGCTCGACCACCTCACGGCGCAGCTGAAGAAGACGCTCCGGCGCCACATCGCTCTCTACGATGCGCGCGATGCGCTCCTCGTAACCTTTCGCAACGACGCGCAGTGCCGCATCCGACTTCGAATCGCGCTCCCTCGTCAGTTCCGCTATTACGTTGCGAAGTATGGCGACTTCCGCCGCACGATCCGCCGCATCGTCCTCTTCGGCGGAATCCTCCTTCGGAGCTAGCAGGGGCACAACGAAGTTCGCCAGCAAAAGCGTGCACACGATCACGCCCGACGCCAGAAAAATAAGGTCATTGCGATGAGGAAACGCGACGCCTGTCGAAAGATAGTAGGGGATCGTGAACGCAATAGAGAGGGTTACGGCGCCTTTCGGACCCGCAAGCGTCGTGACCAGCAGGCTTTTCATGGCGGCCTTCGTCAGGCCGAAGCCCGTGCGCTCCCTCTTGGCTCTGGCGCGCCATGCCTCCATACCGAGCACCCACAGAAACCGCACTCCCACCACGAGCAGCGTGACCAGCATGACGCATCCGACGAGCATCGACCGGCTCATACCGCTGCGGTCCCAGGTCGGCGAGACGAGAAGGGCCAGCTCCATGCCCAGAAGCACGAACACCACGCCATTGATGACGAACACGAGCACGTCCCACACGCTTGAGGAGACGATCTTGATGCGCGAAGAGTCCGAGGTTGTCTTGCGCGGGAAGAAGGCCATGAGCAACCCGGCCGCAACGACCGCAAGGATCCCACTCACTCCGAGATGCTCGGCGGTCAAGAACACGAAGAACGGCATGCAAACCTCGAACACGACGTGAAGTGTCGTGCTTTCCAGACCGCGACTGCGCAGGGCGCGAAGCACGATCTCAGCGGCCAGACCGAGGACCAAGCCCAGAATAATACCGCCGAAGAACGAGAACGCAAACGACGCGCTAGCTTCCACCAGCGAGAACGCGCCCGTTGCCGCAGCGGCTATCGCAAACTGGAACGAAACGACACCCGAAGCGTCATTGATGAGCGCCTCGCCCGACAGCAGCGTCTTTTGCCGCTTGCTCAGCCGGATATCCTTCGAAAGCGACATGACCGCCACAGCGTCGGTCGGTCCGAGAGCCGCTCCCAGCGCGAAAGCCGCTGCCAGGGGAATGGAAGGCTTAATCCAGTGCAGGACGAAGCCCACCACGAGCACGGTGAGCAGCACGAGGCCCACGGCCAGCGAGACAATGGCCCCTCTGTTGTCCCACAACGCCCGCTTGTCGGCGCGGCGCGATTCGTCGAATAGCAGCGGCGCGATGAACAGCACCAGGAACAATTCGGGATCGACCTGCACATCGAGCGGTTCCGCCCACGCCACCGCGACGGCCGCGCCGATGGCTATCTGCACAAGGGGAAGCGAGACGCGGGGTATGATCTCATCGAGAACAGCGGAAACCAGCACGGCGCCGAGAAGGAGAAGCACGAGTTCGAACAGTTCCACGCGTCGCCCCTTCCGTTTGCTTCGCTTCTTTCAACCCGTTTGACCACGACCGCAAGACCCTTCGCGCCGTATTGTACCGGCGCGGCCGACCGCCCGGCGAAACCACATGCGACTCACAAGATCGCCTGCCGATTGAAGCGAACTCGCTATCTGCGGCGGAACATCCTACGAAAGCAGCTCGGCGCTCTTATGCGCAATGCGTGCAGCCAGCTCGAAGCGCGGTGCCCGTCTGAGTGCGGCAAGCTCGTCGATCATGCTCTCGAGCCGCAGCCGGGCCGCATGCGCGTCGTAGGCGGCGCCCTCTCCCGATGGTTCATCGGTTTCAAGCAGCAGCAGATCCTCGGGAATCGAGCGCGCGTAGGCGCGCCCGCGTTTCGAAGCCAGCATTTTCGGATTGATCGAGAAGCGACAACCCAACCTCACGGCACGGTGAAGCTCATCGGACGTGCCCGCGAACCGATGGAAAATGCAGACGTTCCCTGCCAGCGCACTTCGACGCTCGAGCACATCGAGCGTCGCACCCACCGCCCGCACGGCGTGGATCGAGATAACTTTCCCTCCATCCGTGCATGTCGAGACCACCCGATCGAACGTTGCGAGCTGCGCTTCGCGGCGCGCCGCATGCTCCCGTCCGAAGTCGAGTCCCACCTCGCCGATGAAGCGCTCGCAGGGCGCCAGGCGTTCGAACAGGGCCACCTCGTCCTCGCACGTCCCGTCCGCAATCCACCAGGGATGCAGCCCCAGGCCTACGCGCACGCGCTCGAAGCTGTCGAGCTCGCGCGCGGCACGCACGTAGCCGGCAGGTGACACGGTGACCGAAAACGCACCCGCCAGCTGCTCCTGCGCATCAGCGCCCGCCTCATGCACGTCGGGTGCGAAATCCAGATGGCAATGCATATCGAACACCGCACGAGGCGCCGGCTCCTCTCGCGCGTTCAAGGCCGACGCTCGGTCCGTCGCCTCCATCACGCCTGATCCAACCCGGCCAGTTCGCGGAGAACCGCGCCGGCTATCATCTGCCCCATAATGGGCGGCACGTATGAGGCGGTACCTAAATTTGAGCGCTCCTTGCGCGTCGCGCCCTCGCGGACGGGCACCCGAACAGGCTGCTCGCAGGAATACAGCACGCGCAACCGCCGGATGCCGCGCTTGCGGCCTTCCTTGCGCATGATGCGGCACAGCGGGCAATTCACCGTATCGTAGACATCGGCGATTCTCAAGCATTCGGGAAGCAATTTGTTCGCCGCTCCCATACTGCTGATGAGCCGCATACCCGCACGATCCGCATATTCGGCGATTGCCAGCTTCGTCGAGATCGTATCGATGGCATCGATCACGTAATCCGCCCGACCGTCGTATGCGTCCAGGAGCGCGGGGACATCTTCCGCGAGCACGAATGCGTCGAGCGCCTCGACCTGTGCGTCCGGATTGATATCAGCCACCATTGCACGCACCACGTCGGTCTTCTTCCGCCCGATCGTGCTCTGGAAGGCAATGGCCTGGCGATTGATATTGCTTTTCTGCACCACGTCGTGGTCGACGACAACCAGCCGCCCCACCCCGCCGCGTGCAAGCGCCTCGACGCAGTTCGAGCCCACGCCGCCCAAACCAAGCACCATCACGGTAGACGATGCGAGACGCGCAAGCCCTTCGCATCCCATGATAAGCTCGAGTTTCGACAGGGCGGTCTCGGTGTCGTCGGACACCGAGTTGTCACCCCCGAAGCCGGGTGCGACGTCGAATCCAATGGCATCTCGCGTGTTCATGGAAGCCATTATACCTGCAGGACATCCGGCAAAGCATGCACATGCCATATCGTGGCGATTTCGACGTTTCCGCGCTTCGTCGTCAAACCGTCGCCATGAAGGTGATGAGCGCGGGGATGAACGCAAACGAAAGCGCGGTGCTGATGATGGTACCCTTCGCTGCAAGCACCGGATCGCGACCGAACCGCTCTGCCCACATGGGCACAAGCGTTCCCACCGGCGTAGCCATCATGAGCACGAACACCCCAACAAGCAACGGGGATGCGACAACCAGCCTGAGCGCCAAGAACAGCCCGGCGGGGACGATTAGCTGTTTGACGGCCGTGTAGAGGTAGAGGCGCCATTCGGAGATCACCGCCTTCACGTTCACCTGGGAGATGATGACGCCGACGAGCATGAGAGCCAGAGGCGTCGTGAGGCCGCCCACCAGATCGAACGTACCCTGGATCACCGAAGGCAGCTTGACGCCGCCCAGGAACAGCGCGATGGCGAGGATGCATGCCACCATTGCAGGATTCATGATGGCCGACCAGGACACCTTCTCTCCCCCGCCCTCCTCCGACGAAAGCAGCATGAAGCCAAGACTGTAGAGGAACACGCCCTGCATCATGACGAAGATGCTCGACAGGATGATGCTGGCATCGCCGAATACGGATGCGATCACGGGAATACCGAGGAAGCCCATGTTCGAGCAGACGCTCATAAACAGGTACAGCCTGCGGTCCTTGCGCGGGACGCGCAACAGGAGGTTGCAGACGAAGCCAACAAGGAGCAGCGTAAAGAACAGCACCGCCCCCAGTATGAAAGCACCGCCTATCAAGGTGCCCGAAGCGTCGGCGCCCGCGCCCTCCGCCGAGGCGATCACCATGCAGGGAAGCGTCACGTTCATCAGCAGCTTATTGAGCCGCTCCTTGGTATGGTTGTCGAGATAGCCGAGCTTCGCCGAACCGAACCCGACGCACGCGACAAGAAAGAGCATGACCATCTGCTCGATGGCGGTTGACAGGTCTGTCATGGAAATCCCCCGGCGTTAGCGATGCACGGCCGTCGCCCGCCCAATGCGGATAACGGCATGCATGCCAGTCTACTCCATGGACCGCACTCGAAGTCAAGATGCAGCGAGGAGGCTTACCTAAGATCCGGAAGGCCCATAGGGACCTATTCTCGAGCAACATCGTACCCGAGGACCTTCGGCATTATGAAGCTGCGCTGCCGCCGAAGTCGGATCCGACGGCCGCTTGCGATTCCTGCTTGGAGCCCGAGCCGGACGAGCCGCCCGATGAGGAACCGGAGTCGGATCCCGAACCGGAATCGGAACCGGAGTCCGGCTTTGAGTCCGTACCCGACCCGGACGAGCCCCCATTCGGCTGTCCGCTCGAGTCCGAGCCGGATCCGCCGTCTTGGGATCCTCCGTCAGCTCCGTTCGATCCCTGGTCTTGGGAACCGCTCGAATTTTGCGAATCGCCCGACGTGCCCGACGAGGAGTCGCCCGATCCGGCATCGCCCGAAGTCGAGTCGTCCTGCTTGGAGCTGTCGGAGGAATCCCGCGCGTCGGCCGAATCGTCCTGAGAAGCCTCGTGCCCTGACGACCCCCGATCGTCCGACTGCGCGCCAACGAGCGGCGCTGGCTTTGCGCCGACGCCTTGGCCCGTCGTGGCGAAGTCCACGATGAGCGCCGAAGCTCCCACAGCCAGAAGCGCCGATACGATAGCCACGATGACAACGCCTCGCTGGACCTTCTTCTTATGCGCTCTCCGCGCTCGAGCGCGTCGAACCTCGGCATCGACGCCAAGCTCAGCGGCTTCGGATCTCTGCGTCGACGAGCGGCTGGATGCGACTGTGCCTTCCTTGGCGGAAGACGTCGAGCCGTTGTCGGCGGCAGACTTCCCGTCTTCGTCGGATGCGCTTTTTGCAGTACCGCCCGTAACGGAGCCGCCTGAACGCGATCCTCCCAGATGACCGGTCTCGCCCGGTTTCAGCTCCTGAATTTTCTCGGCCGAGGCCTGCAGGAATTTCTTGTACAACTGCGAGGCCACCGCCGACACGACGGAGCCCACGCCCACGCCAATCACGGATCCGTATATACCAATTTGAGAGGCCAGCAGCATCGAGGTGACAGCCGCCAACGCACCGGCGGCAACCTGTGCGATCGACAGGTCGTCGAACAGCCTGCTTTTGCCCTTGCCGGCCTTTTCAGCCTTGTCGCCGCGTGCGTTTCGCGCCATATCGGTACCTCCTGTTCGCCCCGCATCCGAAGCCGTAGCCGCTCAGAACATACCGTACGAAGATGTAGCCTCTGCGTACTCCATTCAATCGTTAACGGCACATCACAGAATGCGCATTCGACCCGCCGCCGCGTTCGAACGGTGCATATCGGGCAAGCTGGACGCACGTGAAAAGCCAAGGGGTTGCCCTGATGGCAAGCTCCGTCGGAAACGACCGGCGCGAGCGTTTCATAGGGTGCGGGCGCATGAGGGGAAACGCAACCACGACGGCGACGATTGCGGATGGCGGTCTCTCTCCGCGTGATCGGACTAGGAAGCGCCTGCGAACACGGATCCGAAATCACCCTATCGTGCGAACGGATCCACGTAGAGCCGCATGCCGTCGGGCAGGCGGACGAGGCCCGCCCGCTGGAGGACGTCGGCGAACGGCGTGTCCAGCACGGGCCGGCCGTTGAACGTCTCCACCACGACCTTCTTGCGGGCGCCCTCCGCCCCGCCGCGGCGCGCCTCGCGCGCCGCGTGGGCGACGAGTGCGCGGGCAGCCTCGTCGAGCGCCTCCCCGTCTGCGGTAAAGGCCAGCACGGAGCGCAGGCCCGCCGCCGCATACAGCACCGGCACGCCGGCGCGCATGGCCACGAGGCTCCCTGGCCGGCGCGCGGGGCGCGCCGCAGAGGGTGCATCGCCGCCCGAGAGAGGCGGCCACGGCAGGCCGGCCCCGAACAGACACGCAGGGTCGTCGGCCGCCAGCACCACGCATCCTTCGGCACCAGAGCGGCCGTCGCGCGCATCGCCGTCGGCCGCATAGGTGCGCAGCAGGTCCACCGTCTCACGGGCGGCGAACTGCGCCGGGCCGAGGCCCTTTACGAACATGCCGCGCAGAAGGTCGCCGGCGTCCTCCATCGACCGCAGCACCGGCATGAGGGCGCCCAGGCCGCCGGGTACGCCGGAGAGCAGGGCCACGTCGCGCGCGAGCACGCCGTAACGGTCGAGGATCGACTCCACCAGCGCCACGGCGCGCACGGTATCGTTCTCCGGCGACGGCGCGAGCAGCGACCAACGGCCCGAGAGCGTCGCACCTGCGGAGCCGACACCCACCACGGAGACGCGCTCCGCGGCCTCGGCCCGCAGCCCGCCCGACGCGGCGCCGCGGTAGCGCGAGCGCCGGCTGCTCGCGCGGCGCTTCGGCGCGGGACGCGGCCGGGCGCCCGGGGCCGCCGCCTCGGCCGCGCGTACCGGGGCGAACGTGTCGTTCGTGGCGCGTCCGCTCCACACCAGCTCCTGCAGCGCCGCGGCGATGGACGCCTCGTCGACGCGCTCGGGCTCCATCCGGCGCCGCACCGCATCGGCTATCTGGCGGAAGAACAGCCCGTAGCCGCTGGCGAGCGCCTCCACGACGGCCTCCTCCACCGACGGGCGCACGGCCGGCTCCACGTCCTCCGCTCCGGCCAACGCCGCATCGGCCTGCACGGGCGCGAGCGGCGAATCCGTGGGGTAGAAGGCCACGAGCGCAGGCGCCGCGGCAGCCTTCCCCGCCTTGCGCGCCCGCGGACCGCCGTCCGCCGGCGGGGCGCCGTCCTCGCGGCGTCCCCCCGCCCACACCACCTCGCCTGCGGTGACAAGCTCGTCAAGCATCGAAGGCCGGTAGTCGCGCACCCGGCTGGAGAACACGTGGCCCTCCCAGGCTGCGGCCGGCAGGAACACGCCCTCGAACTGGGAGATGACCTGGGCTACCCCTTCCGTCCCCTCGAGCGTTCCCCCGCCCGTGCCCACTCCCTGCAGATCCAGCACGTAGCGCGCATAGGCGCTCGCAGGCACCGCGCGCACGGCGGCGCGCGCCTTCGCGAGCGAGCGCGACCGCAGGCGGCGGAACACCTCCGCCGACACCCACGTGCGCTCGGCCCCCGTGATCGCAGCCACGGCCCCGACACCCGCAGGCCCCGGCTCCTCCGCGCAGCCGAACCGGCCCTGCACGACCTTGCCGGCCGCGACTAGGCGTCGCAGGCTCTCGCGCGCCACCGAAGGCCCGATGCCGAGACGTGCCGCCACCTCCGCCTCCCCGAAGGGGCCGTGCGTGCGGGCGATGCGCGCGACGAGGCTATCGAGCGGGCCCGGGCCGTCGCCCGCGTCCGACACCTCGAGGAACGCTGTGGGAACCCACGCGGGCACCTCCGTCCCCAGCGCCTCGTGCAGGCGTCCTGCATCCTCCACAGCCGCCCAGCGCTCCACACCGCCGATCATGGCCGGGAAGGCGCGCTTCACGTCGCGCAGCTCCTTCAGCAGGGTGCGGGCCTCGGCAGGGGTGGCAGAACGCGAAGGCGTGGGAGCGGCTGCCGCGCCTTCGCAGGTTTCAGCTGGCGAGGCGTTTGAGCCTTCGGCCGCGGCGTCCCATGGGCGCTCCCGCCCGGCGAGGCAGCCGGAAGCATCGGCATCGCACCCGTCTTCTTGCCCGGGCTCGGGCGATGCCCCCGGCGCTTCCAGCCGCGCGGCTGCCTCTTCCGCCGTGAGCGGGCCCAGCACGCGCAGCAGGTCGGCCGCGCCCTCCGCGCCGCGGGCGCGCCGGTCGGGCGCCAGGCGCTGCAGCTGCGCCTCTACCTGGGCCACCACCTGCGGGTCCAGCAGCTCGCCCAGGTCGGCCGAGCCCAAGAGCTCGCCCAAGAGCGCCGGGTCCAACGACAGCAGCGACGCCTGGCGCTCCGCGTGCGGCAGGTCGCCCTGGTACAGGTGCTCGCCCACATAGCCGAACAGGAGCGGGCCGGCGAAGGGCGACGGGATGCTCGTCTGCGCCTCCACCATGCGCACGGCGCCCGCCGCAAGCCCCTCCATGAGCTCATGGAGCGCATCCAGGTCGTACACGTCTTGCAGGCACTCGCGCGCCGTCTCCAGCAGTACCGGGAAGTCGCGCTCGCCGCGTGCCGCCTCCAGCAACTGGCCCGCCTTGAGGCGCTGCTGCCACAAGGGGGCGCGCTTGCCCGGCTGCGTGGGCGACATGAGCAGGGCGCGCGCCGCGCACTCGCGGAACCGCGCGGCGAAGAGCGTCGTCTTGTCCACCCGGTCGCGCACGATGCGCACGAGCTCGTCGGGGTCGAACGCGAACAGCTCCGCCCCCGGCAGGCGCGTCTCGGTCATGGGCACGCGCAGCAGGATGCCGTCGTCGGCGGCCATGGCCTGCGGGTCGAAGCCGAGCGTGCGCTCCACGCGATCCTGCACCGCCATGGCCCACGGCTCGTGCACCTGCCGGCCGTAGGGCGAATGCAGCATGACGCGCCAGTCGCCCGTCTCGTCCTCGCAACGCTCCACCACGAGCGTCTTATCGTCCGGCACGACGCCGGTGGCCTCGCGCTGCGCGCGCACGAGCGCGGCCAGATTGTTCTGCGCGTCCTCGTCGAGGCCTGCAGCCGCCAGCCGCTCGCGCAGGGCGGGGTCGAGGCGCGAAGCCGCATCGGCGAGCAGGTCCGCGCCGGCTGCAGCCGCACCCGCCGCCCCTGCGAGCACCTTGTCCGCGCCGGCGGCTCCGTCCCCAAGTTCCCCGCCCCCGGCCCCCTCGTCCACGCCGGCGGCCACGGCGCGCAAAAACGCCCCGCGCGCACGCCCGGTCTCGGCGGGGCGGCCCACGCCCTCACCGTGCCAGAACGGCAAACGCGCAGAGCGGCCCGGCGCGGGTTCCACAATGACGCGGTCGCGCGTGATCTCGCTGATGCGCCACGAGCTGGTGCCCAGCGCGATGATGTCGCCCACGCGCGACTCGTACACCATCTCCTCGTCCAGCTCGCCCACGCGGCGACGGCCCTCGTTGCCGTCGCCCTCGGGCAGCACCACCGAGAACATGCCGCGGTCGGGAATCGTGCCCGCCGCCGTCACGGCCAGCCGCTGGGCGGCGGGGCGCGGCGAGAGCTCCCCGCTCTCGCGGTCCCACACGATGCGCGGCGCGAACTCGGCCAGGTCGGCCGAGGCATAGCGCCCGGACAGCATGTCCAGCACCCCGTCGAACGCGCGGCGCGGCAGCTCAGAGAACGGCGCCGCCCGGCGCACCGTGGCGTACCAGCCGTCGGCGGTGGCGCCTCCCATGGCCACGGCGGCCACCGTCTGCTGCGCCAGCACGTCCAGCGGGTTGCGCACGAGCGCGGTGGCCTCGATGGCGCCGGCGCGCATGCCCTCGGCCACCACGGCCGCGTCGATGACCTCCGTGCGCGTGCGCGGATAGATGGAGCCCGTCGACCGACCGCCCACCTGGTGGTTCGCGCGCCCGATGCGCTGCAAGCCGCTCGCCACCGACGGCGGGGCGGCCACCTGCAGCACGAGGTCGATCGACCCCATGTCAATGCCCAGCTCGAGCGAGGACGTGGCCACCACGCAGGGCAGCTCCCCGGCCTTCAGCTCGCGCTCCACCTGCAGGCGCTTCTCCTTCGACACCGAGCCGTGGTGGGCCTTCGCGATGATCTCGGGCGCGCCCTGCGCGAGCTCGCTCGTGGACCCCAGGTCCGAGCGCAGGTGCGACGACGACGGCCCGCCGTCCGCCTGGCCACCGGGCGCCATGAGACCCTCGCGCTTCGCGTACAGCTCGTTCAGCCGCGCGGTGAGCTTCTCGCACAGCCCGCGCGAGTTCACGAACACGATGGTGGTGCGGTGCGCCAGCACCTCGTCAAGGATGGACGCCTCGATGAGCGGCCAGATGGACGACGTGCCCGCACGGCTGTCGGGCGTGGCTCCCCGGGGCTTGTCGCCGACCATGAGCGAGCGCAGCGCCCGGTCGGACTTCCACGCCTCCTCGGCCGGCGCGCGGCGCGGCCCGCCGCCCCGGCCGGCGCGCAGCCCGCCAGCGTCGGCGCCGGGGAAGGCCGGGATGGCCGTCATGTCGTGCACGGGCACCACCACGCGCACGTCCAGGTCGGGCCGCCCCTCGGCAGCGATCACGCGCACGGGGTGCGGTCCGCCCAGGAAGCGCGCCACCTCCTCGCGTGGGCGAACCGTGGCCGAGAGCCCGATGCGCTGCGCCGGGCGTTCCAGCAGGTCGTCCAACCGCTCCAAGCTAAGCGCCAGGTGCGCGCCGCGCTTGTTGCCGGCGAGCGCGTGCACCTCGTCCACGATGACGGTCTCCACGCCGCGCAGCACCTCGCGCGCCTTGGACGTGAGCATGAGGTAAAGCGACTCGGGCGTGGTGATGAGGATGTCCGGCGGGTTGCGCTGGATGGCCCGGCGCTGGTCGGGCGTGGTGTCGCCGGTGCGCATGCCCGTGCGCACGGCCGGCGCGGGGGCGCCTTCGTCGGCGAGCCGCCGCGCGATGCCCGCGAGCGGCGCCTGCAGGTTGCGCTCCACATCCGCCCCGAGCGCCTTGAGCGGCGACACGTACAGCACGCGCACGCCCCGCGGCGGCTTCGTGGCAGCGGGGCGTGCCTTCTCTCGCATGAGCGCGTCGAGCGCGAACAGGAACGCTGCCAGCGTCTTGCCCGACCCGGTGGGCGCGATGACGAGCGCGCTCTCGCCGCCCTCCACCGCCTCCCAAGCCTGCTCCTGCACGGGCGTGGGGCCAGCCGGAAACGCGTCGAGGAACCACCCGCGCACGGCTTCGGAGAACCGCATGAGGGCGTCCGGAGACGGGCGGGCCCCATCGTCCGCACCCGCTGCAGCGGCGCTTTCGACGTCGTTCGCAGCATCCATGGTTGTCCGTCGCCCCCCTCCGGCAGTCGTCGTACGACACCGTCCATCTTACCGCATGCGCACTGCGCCAAGAGCGTCCGAACGCTCGATATTCGGAACCGTGCCCAGCGCCCTTTCGCGCTAAGGATCCGTCGCTCCTTCTTATGGCAGTGCCACCAGCAGCCCGAGAACCACCACGGCAAAGCCGCTCAGCAGGTTCACGGCGTCGTTCGTGATCCAGGCGAAACCGGATACGAGCGTATACCCCGCTGCACCGCGGGAGGGCGCAGCCTCCACGAGCCAGCAGTCGTCGGCAAGCACGGCTTCGCCGGCCATCGCCGTTCCGCCGGCGCCGAGCGCGGCGGGTATACCGGAATCCGACTCCGAATTTGCATGGGCCCGTGCGCACGCACCGACATCTCCATCGGCTGGCGCGCAGGCCGCATCAGCAGCAGACGAGCACCCTGCGCTCCTTGGCGCGCGGTACTTCGCCTGCAGCAGCACACCGAGAAGACTGTCCACCAGCGAGCCCACGATGCCGCATGCGATGATGAACAGGAACGCCGTCGGCCCCGTAGGCACCGCGAACCCGAACGCGTGGAACAGCAGCATGGCCAGAAACGCCGAGGTCGTCGCACCCACGACGGTGGCCGCCAGCCCGAGCGGGCTCACGCCGCCCGACAGGCCGCGCTGCATCGGCTTGCGCGTCACGATGTTCACCGGCAGCTTCCTGCTGTACGTGCCGACCTCGGACGCCCATGTGTCCGCCGTGCTCGCGGCCAGCGCCCCAGCCGACACGATGAGGAACCATGCCTCGCCGGTCGCGGCCCAGACCAGCGCGCACGCGAGGAACGGCACGCTGTTCGCCAGCACTTGCCGCAGCTTGCGCGGGCCGCCGCGCTTCTCCACCGTCCGCGCGCCGCGCCAGTACCGCATGAGCTTCGACGCCGCATTCGAGCTGCCGAAGAACCACATGAGCAAAAGCCACAGCGGCCAACCGCCGAAAGCGAAGGCAAGCGCGCCCACCGCAACGGCTCCGAGCGCGCCCGGTACGGTGAGCAATTGCGCGCGCAGCGCGAACAGCGCCACCGCGCCCGAGAACAGCATGCCCGCGATCGCCGGTGTGAAACCCGTCGTCGGTAGGAACAGGACTGCGTACAGCCCCGTCACGCCCAACGGCACGCTCAGGTTATCGAGCCCCGCAGGCGACACAGCCTCCAGCACCGTAGCCGCAACGGCCAGTCCGAGCGCTGCGAGCAGGATCAAACCCACCCCGCCCATCGTTACAAGGCCCCTTTCCCCGGCGGACGACACATTCGCCATAAACGCCGGAACCTGCCCCTCCCAGCCCGTCGCGCCTGCAACCAGCAGCACAACCGCGCACGAAGCGAAGCTCGCAACGAGCATGACAACGCTGCCCGCAACCGTCTTTCCGCCTGTCATGGGCAGTTCTTGCCGCCCGATGCGCTTGCCCAGCACGGCCGCGAAACCGTCGCCGAACGCCATGCAGAACACGCCGAGCGCGCCCACATACGGAGCGCCGATGCCGAACGAAAACAGGGCGAGCACGGCAAGCGAAACGGCGTAATACACCGTGCCCGGCGTGGCCCCATCCTCGTCGCGCGCCATGAACGACAGCGCCCCTGTTCGAAAAGCCCATGCGTTCACAACGATGAATACAGCAGGGAGCGCGGCGGCCCACCACGGCGACGCGAACCACAGCCACGCCACGACCCACCAACCGCCGAGAGCGATGTGCACGAGTTTGCGCGAGGCCTCGGCCGGCGCTCCCAGCCGTGCGATCAGGGCCGAAGCGCCCAGCACTCCGAGCACGTACAACAGTGATACGCCCAGGCCGACGGCATTGTCCACGGCGATCATCTGCCTTCCTGCGCCAGAGCGCGTGGACACTCTTCCCGCTCGAAAGCGCTCTTCGATACACCACAAGAGGCGGCCGCGCTTTTCACAGCGAGCAGCGCAGAAGCCTCCTGCATCAGGCGCGCAGCCTGTTCCTTGGATACGGTTGCTCTACGCTCAAGACAGGAATAGCCCTCCGATCGAACCCGGCCGAGGATCCCGCGGTACAGAAACAGCGATGAGAGCGTGGGCAGCCGGCTGTCGTCGTCGAGCCGAAGCACGTCGTCCTGCATGGGCAGGTAGAGTTCCTCCGAGCGGCGCGCCACAAGCTCCCATGCCCTGACGAACGTCGCGTCCGGGCGGCGCTCGGCAAGCCGCTCAAGCGGACACGCCGCTTGCTCAAGCACCGATACGGGCAGATACACGCGCCCGGCGTCCCAATCCTCTCCCACATCGCGAAGGATGTTCGTCAGCTGCATGCCCACGCCCAGCGCGACCGCGCTCGCCCGCAGCGATGCATCCGAGGCCGATTCCGCACGCAGCAAAGGCAGCAGCATGAGACCAACCGAACCCGCCACGTAGTAGGCGTAGTCCTCCAGTTCCTCCATCGTTTGCGGCTGTCGAAAGTCGAGATCGCGTCTCTGGCCCTCCAGCATGTCGAAGAAGGGCCGCTCGTCCATGTCGAAGGTCTCGAACACGACCTCGAGCGCCCGCCATAACGGCTTATCGGGCGCGTCGCCCGCACAGAACCGTTCGAATTCGACCGCCAGATCATCCAGAAGCGCCCGACTTGCCTCACGGTCGACGCAGTCATCAGCGAAGCGGCAAAAGGCGTAGATCGCGAACACGCTCTGCCGCTTCTTATCTGGCATCTGAGAGAATGCCCGGTAAAAGCTGTTGGAGCCGCGCTTGATGACGCGCTCGCACCAGGCGAAATCCTCGGCACGCTCCTCGAACCGATCGCGCAGCATCGTCATCGCGACCCCTCCTTGCCAAGAGCTGCCGCCTCGGACGCGCGCCCCTCTGCGGCGGAGCTGTTCCGTCCGGACATGCAGCCCTCCGATGCCTTGGCTGCCCTGCGCGCTGCGCCTGCCCGCTTGCGCCGCGACCGGTCGTCGCGCCGCAGCTCCTCCGCGGCCAGCCGCGCGCTCAGAAGCACGATGGGAACGCCCGCGCCAGGATGCGTGCTGCTGCCGCAGAAGTACAAGCCCTTGCAATGCTCGGCCTTGTTGTGCGGGCGCCAGTAATTGCTCTGCAGCAGCGTTGGGCGTAACCCGAACGTGGCTCCACGGTACGCATTGAACCGTTCGGCGAAATCAGCGGGGGTATAGAGCTTCTCGTACACGATGTGATCCCGAACGTCATCGTAGGCCGTTTCCTGCTCGACGAGATCGAGCACCCGCTCCCGAAAAGACGCCACTGCCTCCTCAGACCAGTCCGCCCCCTCTTCCGGCAGGCAAGCCACCGGTACGAGCACATAGAGACCCTGCATGCCTTCAGGAGCGAGAGCCGGATCTATGACAGAGGGCGCGTACAGGTAGAAGGACGGATCGTCGGGGAAGCGCCCCTCGTCGAAGATGTCCGTTACGTTTTTCTTGAAATCTGAGGCAAACCGTATGGCATGCAACGATTCCGCGGGATACTGTTTGTCGAGTCCGAGGTACAGGATGAAACACGAACAGGAGTAGTCCATGGAGTCTATCTTCTCGTCGGTGTAAGAGCCGCGCGCCCGCTCATCCTTCACCAAGTGCTTCATGGCGTAGGGGAAATCGGCTGCGCACACCACGGCGTCAGCGGGGTAAAACGCTCCGTCCACGATCACGCCCTTCGCCCGCCCTCTGCGTACGACGATCTCCTCCACCGGAGACGAGGTGCGCAGATCGCCCCCTAGCTCTTGAAAAAGGCGCGCCATGCCCTCCGCCATAGTGTACATGCCTCCAGGCATGTACCATACGCCGTACAGAAGCTCGATCATCGGGATGATCATGTACAGAGACGGCCCTTCATAGGGCGAAATGCCGATGTAGAGAGTTTGGAACGCCAGCGATTTTCGTAGCCGCTCGTCGGCCACATAGCGCGAAACCGAGGAGTAGGCGTCGCCGAGCGTGTGCAAGCGCAAACCCGCTACGAGGCTCTTTGGGTTGTAGAAGTCGAGGGGGCCGCGAAACGAGCGCTGCAGAAAGTTGTTCTTTGCAATGAGGAAGCGCTTGTACAGCACTCCCAGATAGCGCAGGTAGCCTTCAGTATCCCGTTCGCTCACCGACTCGAGAGTCGCGGTGATGTCGGCAAGGTTGTTCGATAACCGCACTCGCTCGTCTGCTGAAAAGCTGATGTCCATGAGCGGCTCAACGGCCACCATGGGTATATAGTCGTCCGGATCCCTACCGGCAAGCTCGAACACCTCGCGGTACAATTCGGGCATCATCACGATGGTCGGGCCCACATCGAAGGTAAACCCATCTTCGACGATGCGGTTCATCTTGCCGCCAGCTCGGGGCTCCTTCTCGAACAGCGTCACGTCGTATCCGTCGTTCTGCAGACGTATGGCCGATGCCAGGCCGCCCACTCCGGCGCCCACCACGATTACCCGTTCCATGCGACTCCTTTACACTGACCGATATGCTATCTGGTCAGTGTATGATTCACTCGCCAGACGTTCGCAGCGCGCAGCCCAACTAGCGATGAGCCGTAGCATCCCCGTCACACGTCCGTTGCCGCACGTCGCAACGCGCTCGGCAAACGCGGTGACTGCCGGGCTGGGGCATGGAACCGCATCCCGCGTTCTAATGCTTAACGATTTACTGATATAATCATCTCTTCGAAGGGGAAGGGGCGCGATGAAGCTGCTGGAGCGAATGCGCGGCACCGATGGCATCAAGATCATTGTCGGATCGGCGTTCTTCTGGGCCTGGCTCGACGCGATGTTCATGAGCATGTTCTTCGTTCGCCCCGGATCACGCGGGCTCATGGCCGAAGCGGCCGTTGTGGCCGTCTTCGCGGTGAGCGCGATTGGGTTCTCGTTCGCTCTGCGCGCTGCTGCGCCGTTCAACAAGCTGCTCGGCGAACGACGGTTTCCCCTGTCAGCTGCGTGCTTGGGTACAATGGGATCGCTGCTGTTCCTGCTCGCAAGCGTAAATCTGAGTTGGCCCAGCCTGCTTGTCGGAGGCGCGTGCGGCGGCGTGTTTATGGCCGTGTTCGAGCTGGCCTGGGGCGGCGCATACTGCCGTGACGGAGCGCGAAGCGCCGCCCCTTACGTAGCCGGAGGCTTCGCCTGCGCCGTCGTCATCGACACACCACTGCTATTCATGATACCGGAGGCCGCAGCCGTGTTTTTTGCGTTGCTGCCGCTCGCAACGGGTTTGCTCTACGTCTCCGTTGCTCCCAATCAGCGTGTCTACCGACAAGGGCTGGAAAGCCCGGCGTTTGTGCAGCGCGGCGTACGCGCGCATTTGAAATCGCATCTGGGAATGTCAATGACGCTGTTGTGTGCGGTCATGCTCGTGATGGTGGGATTCGGGTATCTGCAGCACCTCGTCTCGTTCTCGATCGTCGGAGGCGGTTCTGGATACGGCATTATCATCCAGGTGGCACGGGGCGTGGTTGCGCTGCTCATGTTCGCCATCGTGGTCGGCTCTTCCCAACGCGTGAGCACGGTCTACCGCGTCGGCCTTCTGGCCATGATCGCAGGTTTCATGATGATGCCGTTTTTGTTCGGCACGAATCTGTTCTGGGTATCGGGAGCCGTCATTATCGGCGGTTATACGGCATTCGACCTCCTTGTTTGGGTGGCATTCTCGCAGATTGCGCATACGCAATCACGCGATCCTCTTAAAACCATTGCCGTGATGCGGATGCTCTCGGTACTGTGCACAGTGCTTGGATTTGCCATCGGCATCGCGCTTGTGGGCAACGAGGAGCCGATGAGCGAATTCGTCTCTGCGGAAACGACCGTGGTGGGATACCTTGTCGTCATTGCGACTGTGCTTACGCTGGGCAGCGAGGATATGTGGGCACTGTCGGGAAGGCCTGCAGCATTTCCAGAGGCGTCGGCCGAGGACTCCTTTGGACAAGACGAGCGGCTGGGAGGCTGGTTCGACGAGATCGGCCTCACCGCGCGCGAACGGGAGATCGGTGCGCTTTTGGCGAACGGGCGCACGCAGCCTTGGATAGCGGAGCGGCTGAGCATATCCGAGAACACCGTGGGAACGCACGTGCGCCATATCTACCAAAAAGCCGGGGTCCATGGTCGTCAGGAGTTCATCGACCTGGCGTTTCCTCTCTCTTCCAACATATCACCCGAAACGCGTGACCCCGAAGACAGCCTCACTGAAGTCGGCTGATATTCGGATATACGGTCTTTCACGCGTTGCGCTCGTGTCGACGCTCCTTCACCATGACCGACATGCACAGAGGGGAATCTGCGCAGCCGCGCCCCAGGGCGCGGAAGGAAGCATACGGGAAGGGGATATCCTATGGCTATGGATATCAATCGCAGAAGCTTTTTGAAGGGCGCGCTCGCCACGGGCGCAGCTGCGGCTGCAGCCGTCGCGCTGCCGGCGTGCAGCCCTGCGGAGTCGTCCGATTCGTCGGCGTCCTCGTCGAGTGCGGCGTCGGGCGAAGCATCTTCGAAGCATACGTGGGAAGTCGCGCCGGAGCCTATCTCCGATATCGCCGAAACGCAGGACTACGACATCGTCATCGTAGGCGCGGGCCTTGCGGGCATCAACGCCGCCGAGGCAGCCGCCCGCAATGGCGCCAAGACGGTGGTCATCGAGCGTAATACCTCGTTCTCCGTGCGCGGCGTCGACGTGGGCCATATTGGCAGCAACTTCCACAAGCAGAACGGCTTCGACCTCGATCCGCG
Organism: Enteroscipio rubneri; assembly: GCF_963929405.1. Taxonomy (NCBI): domain Bacteria; kingdom Bacillati; phylum Actinomycetota; class Coriobacteriia; order Eggerthellales; family Eggerthellaceae; genus Enteroscipio; species Enteroscipio rubneri. Next base: position 80,369 of record NZ_CAWVIN010000003.1, read on the forward strand.
CGTTGCCGCTCGTTTCTTGCACCAGGCGTCGCACCAGACCACGAACTACGACCTCATCTACGTGTGGGCGTCCCGCTCCGGCGAAGTATTCGACTACATCGAGGAGCTGGGCTCTAAGAACGGCGTCAGTATGGTGCCCGCGCTGTCGGGCACGGCGAAGTACGGCAACTGGTCGACCCTGTCCAACCAGTGGCGCGTCTATCCCGACGCCGTTTCGTTCGTGCGCGGCGGCGAGAAGTACGACTCCCGCGACGACGGCCAGCCAGTCAACGTGACGCTGGGCGAGCTCGTGTACAACTCCGCCGTCGACAACGGTGCCGAATTCGTGTTCGAGGCACGCGCCGAACAACTCGTGGGTGATGCAGCCAGCGGCATCACCGGCGTGATCGCAACCACGAAGGACGGCAAGCACGTGCAGTACAACGCCGCGAAGGGCGTCATCCTGGCCACGGGCGACATCGGAGGCAACCAGGAGATGGTGGATGCGTTCTGCCCCATCTCGAATCGTTCTGATTCAAACTGCTACGCACCTGCCGGTTTCAATAACGGCGACGGCCTAACCATGGGCATGTGGGCCGGCGCCGCCATGTCCAAGAGCGAAGCAGCCCCGATGATCCACCAGTTCACGCTCGATACGCTCGAGTGCAACCTGACTTCGTTCATCATGAGCTGGCTGGCCGTGAACGCCAACGGCGAGCGCTACGGTGCCGAGATGCCGTTCGAGCCCATGCTGACGAACGCCCGTATGAACACACCGGGCAACGTCGCGTGGTCCATCTTCGACTCGGATTATGAGAAGTACATCATGCAGCAGCAACCCGAGCGCTTCGACCGCTTCACCGACGGCCTCGATGCCGTCATGGAGAAGTGGCTAGGCAACGGCAAGCTGATCAAGGCCGATACGCTTGAGGACCTGGCCAAGCAGCTCGACATCCCGGCCGACACGTTCAAAGCCACCGTCGAGCGCTACAACAGCATGGCCGACGCAGGCGAGGATATCGACTTCGACGTGCCCGCACAGTGGCTCGCGCCCGTGAAGACCGCGCCATTCTACGCGACGAAGAACGTGTGCTCTACGCTGACCATCCCGTTCGGCCTCCACGTGAACGCCGATTCCCAGGTTCTCACCGCCGAGGACGAGCCCATTGCCGGCTTGTTCGCCATCGGCAACGTGCAGGGCGACTTCTTCGGCAAGGACTACCCCGTGCATTGCCCCGGTGTCAGCCACGGACGCTGCGTGACGTTCGGCCAGCTCGTTGGAGAAGCTTGCGCCAAGGGAACGACTATCGGCGAACTTGATTTCGCCTAAGCGCACCGACTGCCCGGCCGGAACGTTCTCCTGATCCTGCCGGACCCCTCCCCTTCGAGGGCCGCCTTCGGCGGCCCTCGTCGCGTTTCGGGCCGCATTCGCCCCGGACCCATCCCTCTTCGCGGCCGAGGACGCCGGGCTGCTTCCCCGCATATGCCGGCGTCCTCGCGATCCAAGCCATAAGCAAAATCGGCGTCTTCAACTCATGCTTTACGCCACCGGTGTCTGTCCACTATACTTGACATTTCGAACAGGTGTTTCTTTTTATAAGTTTATTGGTCACGCATCGACGGCAAATCTGGCTGCATTCGGAGGGGTTTACTCGATAGGCGGCATGATCCGAAGGGGAGGTGCCCCATGATCGTCAACGTGGGGGGAAGGACCGATATTGTCAACCACTACACAGAATGGTTTTTAAACAGGCTCGAAGAAGGATCAGCCTATGTGCGCAATCCGCTGTTCCCGCACAAAGTGTCCCGTTGCCAGCTCGATCCGTCCGTCGTGGACTGCATCGTCTTCTGCTCGAAGGATTACCGACCTATCCTGCCTCACATGCATGACATTGTCGAGCGGTATGGCGTGTACTGCTTCTACTCAATTACCGCATATGGAACCGACATCGAGCCGAATATACCCGACATCGACACCAGCATTCAAACCCTTCTCGAACTCTCTCGCATCGTCGGCTCCGAGCGTGTTGTATGGCGCTACGAGCCCGTACTGCTCACCGACGCCTACACTGCCGAGGTGCATGCAGAGACCTTCGATCGTATAGCCGCCCAAGTGGCCGGACATGTCGATCGCTGTATTTTCGGATTTGTCGAACAGTACGAACGGTTGAAAAAATCTTTGCCGGGCTTCGTCCCACTCGACCGCAACGGCAAGACCGCACTCGCGCAAAGCCTCGGATCGATCGCGGCGTCGCATGGGCTCGCCCTCCAAGCGTGCTGCGAAACGGGCGACTATCGAGCATTCGGTATCGAACGCAAAGGATGCGCGACCCTCGCCACCCTTGGACGCGCTAATAACTGTCAATTCAGAACACTCAAACACAAGGGTTTGAAACCCGGCTGCCGTTGCTTTGAAAGCCGCGATATCGGCGCGTACGACACCTGCCCAAGCAGCTGTCTCTACTGTTACGCGAACACAAGCGCAACGAAATCGCTCGAAAACTACCGCCAACATGATCCGTATTCGCCCCTGCTTGACAGCACAATCGGACCGGATGACGTGATTACCGACGGACCCCAACGTTCCCTCTTGCTCCACAGCAAGCAGGATGCGCTGTTCATCTAAAACGTCAAGACTGGAGCGTGCGAGTCCGATCCGTCTTGCCGCATCTAAGCCGACGAATTTCGGCTCCACGTGCTGGCAAGCGGTATCCGCTCAATGACGCGCAAGGTTTCTTGCCAAACGAGTATCCGCTCGACACCAGCGAACTGGCTAGCCAGATCAGCGGAACGGCGTGCGAGGACCCGTCGTATACGCTCCGCCCGCCAGCTCGAACGGCATCGGATCATCCTGCCCGCGCCAAGCGGGGACGTCGAACTGGCGCATCCAGTAGCCCATCGCACGGGCTACCATCATGCTGATGAAGACGGACAGAGCGAGCGACACGACGCCCACGAGCGCTAACCCTACGACCACAACCGCGGTCCCCGCCGTCGCGCTCAGAGCGGCGGCCTCGAACGGAGACGCAAGAAAACCGACCGCAGCAAGCGCAGCCGTGAAAAAGACGATGAGCATGAACACAAGAGAGAGCAGGCCGACAACCGCCCCCGTTGCAAGAAACAGCACGATCGCCATGCCCAAAATGCGGATCAATCCCCCGAAATCATGGCGAATCATCGCCCATAGCCGTCCGATCTGGAACCCTGCGGAAAGCCGACCGTACACGCTCATGCGCATCGTGCCAACCCATTGGAAGATCGTGACCAGCACGGTCAATGCAACTGAGACTACCGAGAGCAGCAAGCCGATAAGTCCTGATGCTAGCCCGAACGGAAGCCAGACAGAGCCCTCGTGAAGCGTCCAACCGAATCCGAACAGCCCCGCACCGGTCACAATGCCGCCGATCGCGCTCACAACGCCCGGCACGAGCGCGCAAACGAACGCGATCACGAGCGCGAAGAACCCGCGGCTATACAGCTTGCCGTCCTCGTTGCCGAAGATGCGAGCGGGAAGCGGTGCGCGCACGCCCCAGGCGATATCGCGCGCCCAGCCGTATACATACCCGTATACTACGATCCATCCAAAGACGGGGATCAAGCCCACAAGCGACAACAGGACCAGCTTGCCAAGCCAACCAGGTGAACTCTTGATATCATGCCAAGCGGCATTGAAATACCCTCTCTGCATGGCGGCTCTCCAATCCCATTCGGCCGCGTCAGCGCGCAGCCCTTCTGTTCGCGCGTTCAACTATACGTACACATCGCTCACCGCGCATAAACCGTTGCCATTCCGTCAGCGATCCGTTCGTCGTGCCGCGCGCACGAAACCGTATGCGCATCCAAAGAATCCCCCGAAGCAATGCAAGAAAAAAGCGAGGGGTCTCGAGATTCCCGAAATCGTCCTGCCATGCAGCGCCCATAAGGGCGAGCATGACCGGAACGAGATCGGGCGCCTCGAGACCCCTCCAACCTCGACAGGTTCTACGGCCGTCAGGCCGTCAAACCTGAGCTACTTCAAGGTGACGGCAGCGCCTGCTTCTTCGAGCTTGGCCTTGATCTCCTCGGCCTTGTCCTTGGCAACGCCCTCCTGGATAGCCTTCGGCGCACCCTCGACAGCCTCCTTGGCCTCCTTCAGGCCCAGGCCCGTGATCTCACGAACAACCTTGATGACGGCGATCTTGTTGTCGCCAAAGCCCTCGAGCACGACATCGAAGTCGGTCTTCTCCTCGGCGGCGGCGCCACCCTCGGCAGGAGCGGCGGCGGCCACGGCCACGGGGGCGGCAGCGGAGACGCCGAAGGTCTCCTCGATGTCCTTGACCAGCTCAGAAGCCTCAAGCAGAGACATTTCCTTCAGGGCCTCGATGATCTCTTCACGAGTAACAGCCATGTTCGTTTCCTTTCGCATGGGCCGAATCGCATCCGGCCTCGTATCTTGTATCGTTAGGCGACGTTTTTCACGCCACCATCGCTGCGGCTATGCAGCTTCTTTCTGGTTGGCCACAGCCTTCGCAACCTGGGCCAAGCCGCTCGGCACGCCGTTGATCGACACGGCCAGGCCGCGGGCAACACCGGAGATGGCGCCGGCAATCTGAGCGATGAGCTCCTCGCGGGAAGGAAGCGAAGCGATAGCTTCCACCTCGGCGGCCGTTACAGCCGCGCCTTCCATCAAACCGCCTTTGATCTCCAAATTCTGATTGGTCTTTGCAAAATTCTTGACGGCCTTTGCAGCCGCAGCCACGTCCTCGCCTGCAAACACGAACGCGCTCGGACCTGCCAGCATGTCGTCCAGCGTAGGCAGTTCGGACTCGGCAAGGGCGATGTGCACGAGCGAGTTCTTGTACACCTTCATGCTGGCGCCAGCCTCGCGAATCTCCCTGCGCAGCGCCTGAATATCCTTCACGCTCAGACCGCAGTAATCCACGACCCAAACAGCGGAAGCGCCGTTCAGATCCTCCTTGATCTTGACCAGGGTCTCTTGGTTCTTCACATTGGGCATATTGTACACCTCCTTCTTCTCAAGCTCGTGTTCCGCCCCGGCGGGTGGAATCGCCACCTTGAGAACAGGAAACGACCCCTGCCGTCTGAAGACAGCGGGGGTCGTCAAAGCGCATATGCTTCTCATGACCACCTCGGCGGGCCGCACTGCGTGCGATTAAACCTTTCGGTGCCAGCTGTCTTGGGCAGCGGAACAATCGGTATGTGCATGCCGCTTGTCATAGCAGCTTCTCTATTTTGCCACGGTATCGAATCATGTCAACCGTTTTGCCGATAAAACCCGGAAGCACACCGAGAATCCTTCGGGATCATGCGCAGACTGCGAGGGGCCTCGCCGAAGCGAGGCCCCTCGTTCCTGCGTCCCTGCCTAAAACAGGCTAGGCGGCGTTGCCCTGCGAATCCGCTGTTGCATCGGCTTCATCGGCGACCTTGTCGCCGCTTTCGGCATCCGACGACTTGATAACGTCGACTGTGTTGACCGGATCGCCTTCTATATAGCTGAACGCAATCGGGTCGCCCTCCCGGTAGCCTACGATCTCAAGAAGACCCGGTAGAGCAAAATCGTACACAGCGTCATTGCCTTCCAACTGCACGTAGAAGTGAGTGTTGCCCTCGATAACGGCCGTTGCAATGTGGCTGATCGCACCGCTGGCATCGCGCGAATCGAGCGCCTCTGCATCCTCCGACACCACGCCATTCGTCGCAAGCAGCGCCAGGTAGGACTTCTGGGTTTCCTCCACAGTGTTGCCCACCGCTACGTTCTGATACCGCTGGATGTCGAGCATCGCAAACTGCTTCACAAGGCCGGCATCATCCTTCAGAGCCATGAAGTACGTCGGCTGCCCTGCTACGTTGATAAGCAGCGGGAACGTGGCCTGATATCGCAGGTTCTGTACCTGGCCCTCGGCCGATTGCATGGCCGACTCTTCCGTTGCTCCCGCCACCGGATAGAAATGCGACTCGGCCGTACGCTGGTTCACCAACACGAAGCCCACGATGGAGTTGTCCGCCGTAGCAGATGTCACGCCCGTGTACACCCATACGTCGTCGTCCTTGGCAATGTAGTTGTAGCCCAGGTTGCCATCGGTGCCCGGCGTGGTCTGCACCACGCCAGCCTGTCCGAGCCACGAGTTCAGCCAGCCATCCTTGTACTTACCTGACCAGTTGTACTGCTCAAGCAGCAGCTCGGTAGGATAGGCATGGTCGACCCACTGCGGCACGTCGCCGATGGCCAGGTCCTGCGTCTCGCCTGTCGTGGCATCCACCATGACCACACGCTCGATGGTCGTGCCGCCAAACAGGCCGATAGTGCGCGACTGCACCGGGCAGATCCACCACGGATGGCCCTCGTCGTCGATCTCGAACGACTTCTGGTCGAACATATAGAACGGGTAGCTCAGCTGCACGTGGCGGTCGATGTTGCGCACAAGCGGCTCGGACTCGGAGTAGTGGATGGGATTGTCGTCCAACCGAACGATCTCCGCATCCTGCGTCGTCATGTTCACGAGCGCGTAGGCGGGGATGCCGGCCTCGCGGTTCGTGAACCACTTGAACAGATCAGCATACCCCAGCGGGCTCACGCGCACGGGGGAACTCTGGTAGTTGATCTGGCTGTACAGCGGCGAAATCTCGAACTGACTCACGTACTCGGGGATGGAGCCCATCTCGCGGTTGCCCAGCAGCACGGCCGAGTCGCGGTCGATAACGGGGATCTCCGAGTAGTTGACCTCTTTGATGTCCTGCGCGAAGTTGTCCTCGGTAGTCTTCAGCATGCTCGCATACTTCTCGGCATTGCCGGGAAAAAGCGACAGCGACGCGACAGCGCCCAACAGCACAAACGCCACGACAACCACCGGCACGAACGAAGCCCACTTGAACGCCTTCGCTTTGCCCGCGTTCGGCTCGACTTTATCCGTGCCCGTTTTGTACGCACGGGATTTCGACGCAAAAACGAGGAAAGCCGGCAGCAGGATGAATATCCCGACGAACATCCACGTATCCGTGCTGTGAATGTTGATCGGCGGATGAAACCACCAATAGGCCGCCAAACCGACGAGAACGATGACGATGGCCAAGATAATGAGCGCCTTCTTGCCCCATGCCGCCAAACGATCGCCGAATTCCATCTGCACATCCACATGAGGCGGCTGCGCCCCACCACCACTCGCCGATCCCCCGGCGGAAGCCCCCGGGTCGGCATCAAACCGACCGTCCATGTTCACACCTGATTGCTTGAGCGCATCGATGAGCGCATCAAAGCCGGATGTCTGCTTTGCCACGGCATCCCTTTCGTCTCTCCTTGACATTAAAGTACCTACTATACACCAAAACGCCCGATCGCCTACTGCGACCGATCATCCTCGTTACCTGGTCTTTACAAATTACGTCACCCGTCCCGATGCAGGCCGCCGGAATGGAAGCGAAGAAGGTTTGCAGTGTCCATGCTGAGACAGCAGAACCGCATTACCCGGAGTTTCAGTCGATAAGCTGGCGCAAGACGTACGGCAGAATGCCGCCGTTGCCGTAGTACCGCCCCTCCGTGGGCGTGTCCACACGCACGGTCGCCTTGAACGTCGTCGTCGAGCCGTCGGCCCGCTCGACCTCCACGTCCACCTCGCGCGGCTCGGGAAGCCCGGCCGAGAAGTCGATCAGCGCCACCGTATAGCGCTCGGAGCCGTCCAGGCCCAGGCTCTCGGCGCTCTCGCCCTCCTGGAACTGCAGCGGCAGGATGCCCATGCCGATGAGGTTCGACCGGTGGATGCGCTCGAAGCTCTCGGCGAAGGCCGCGCGGATGCCCAGCAGCGCCGGTCCCTTCGCCGCCCAGTCGCGCGACGACCCGCTGCCGTACATCTTGCCGGCCACCACCACGAGCGGCACGCCTGCAGCTTCGTAATCCTTAGCCACATCGAACAGCGGGCGCACCTCGTCTGCCAGGAAGTCGCGCGTCCAGCCGCCCTTCTTTCCCTCGGCCAGCTTGTTCTGCAGCTTCACGTTCGCGAACGTGCCGCGCATCATCACCTCGTGGTTGCCGCGCCGGGCACCATACGTGTTGAAGTCGATCGGGGCCGAGCCGCGCTCCTCCAGGTAGCGCGCCGCGGGCGAGTCGGGGGCGATGGAGCCCGCGGGCGAGATGTGGTCGGTGGTGATGAAGTCGCCCAGCAGCGCCAGCGCGCGGGCGCCCACGATGGGATCGGGAGCCGAGGGTTCGCACCGCATGCCGTCGAAGTAAGGGGCGCGGCGCACGTAGGTGGACGTATCGTCCCAGGTGAACGTATCGCTCGGCTCGCTTCCCAGCGAAGCCCACGCCGCGTCGCCGTCGTACAGGCCCCGCGTGCCCTCCTCGTACAGATCGCGGTCGACGTGGCTCTCCACGAGCGCGGCGATCTCCTCGTCACTCGGCCAGATGTCGGCGAGGCGCACCGGGGTGCCGTCCGGGCGCGTGCCCAGCACGTCGTGCTCGAGGTCGACGTCCATCGTGCCCGCCAGCGCGTAGGCGATGACCGTGGCCGGGGCGGCCAGGTAGTTCTGCGACACGTCGGGCGAGATGCGCCCCTCGAAGTTGCGGTTGCCCGACAGCACGCTGGCCAGCTCGATGTCCTCGGACGCTTCGTGCAACTCGGCCCTGATGGGACCCGAGTTGCCGATGCAGCTCATGCATCCGAAGCCGCAGGTATAGAAGCCGAGCGCCCGCAGGCCTTCCAGCAGCCCGGCGCGCTCGAGCAGAAGCTCGGTGGCCTTGCTGCCCGGCGCGAGCACGCACTTCACCCATGGACGGGGCTTGAGGCCCGCCTCCGCCGCCTTCTTCGCGACGAGGCCTGCGGCCAGCATCATGGAGGGGTCGGTCGCCGTCGTGCAGCTCGTCACCGCCGCGATGGCCAGCGCGCCGTGGGTCAGCTCGCAGGTCGCGCCGTCAAGGTCGACCGCCACATGCCGCCCCAGGTCGAGCCCGCGCTCGTCGCACACGGCGCGGAAGCGCTCCCGGGCCTCGGCCAGCGGGATGCGGTCGTGCGGGCGCGAAGGCCCGGCGATCGAGCGCTCCACCGCGCCCAAGTCGAACTCGACGACCTCGGCATACGTGCGCGCCGGAGCATCCGGGTCGTTCCAGAAGCCCTGCGCCTTCGCGTAGGCCTCCACGAGCGCCACCTGCTCGTCGGCACGTCCGGTGAGGCGCAGATACGCGAGCGTTTGATCGTCCACGGGGAACAGCGTGCACGTGCTGCCGTATTCGGGCGTCATGTTCGATATGCACGTGCGCTGCGTGGCGCTCAGGTGGGCCAGGCCGGGGCCGAAGCACTCCACGAAGCAGCCAACCACGCCCTTGGCGCGCAGCATCTGGGCGAACGTCAGAGCCACGTCCATGGCGGTGACGCCCTCGCCCAGCTCGCCGGTCAGGCGGACGCCCACCACCTTCGGCACGAGCGTCGTGATGGGCTGGCCGAGCGCGGCCGCCTCGGCCTCGATGCCGCCCACGCCCCAGCCCAACACACCGATGCCGTTGGCCGTAGGCGTATGGCTGTCGGTGCCCACGAGCGTGTCGAAGTACGCCACCGGACGCTCGCCGTCCGCATGCGCCACCCCCGCGTCATCCGACGTCATAACTACGTGCGCGAACTGCTCGATGTTCAGCTGATGGCAGATGCCCGCCCCCGGCGGCACAATGCGCACGTTGTCAAAACTTTGCTGCGACCATTTCAGGAAGTCGTAGCGTTCCTTGTTGCGCGCGAACTCCAGCTCCATGTTCTGCTCGAGCGCGCCCGCGCAGCCAGCCACGTCGGCGATGACCGAATGGTCGATCACGAGGTCGCACGGGATCTGCGGGTTGATCTTCGTCGGGTCTCCACCTAGCTGGGCGCAGGCCTCGCGCATGACGGCGAAGTCCACGAACACGGGCACGCCCGTGAAGTCCTGAAACAGCACGCGCGCCGGAGAGAACTCCACCTCGCTGCCCACCTCGCCCGCATTGCCCGCCGCCACGATGCGCCCGGCCAGCTTCTCGGCCGCCTCCGGGTCCGCGACGTTGCGCAGAACGTTCTCCAGCAGCACCGTCAGCGCATAGGGCAGCGTCTTCGAACCCGGGACGCCCGCCACGGGGTAGTAGGTGTAGGTCGTGCCGCCCACCTCGAGCGTGTCGGCAAAACGGTTGCTCTTCTGCATCATGAGCGTATCTCCTTGGCGTCAGTTTGATCGTTCCACAATCGCGTCACCCAACCGGGCCCATCGCGAATGCATCGCCGCTATCGTTGGACGGCATGGCGCACCCGCGGTCGAAGCCCATGGCGCGACCGCCCTCCAGTCGCGCCCGGATAGCGGGCAGAATTCCCCTGAAAATGATGCCTAGCTTGCCTGGACGTTGTCGAGCACCTGCTGCGCGCGCCGCTTCAAAGCCCCACGCCCATTCGCAGCATCGAACGCCATGCGAGCAGCCAGCTCCTCTTTCACCTTCGGGGCAAGCTTGCCCGCGGCAAAATCTATCACGGCTACGAGCATATCCTGAAATTCAAAGTCGCCATGATAGCATTGAATGCCTTCATCGATGAGCGGCCACAGCTTCTCCGAACGGTTTTCGGTTGTCGCACCGAGCTTGCAGAGAAAGCGCATGGCAGCAAGCCTCACCGGGCCGCTTTCCTCATCGAATAGAGCCGTTTCCGCTCCAGGAACCGCTTTGTCGCACATGCGTGAGTCTCGATCGACAAGCTGCGTCAGAACATCGAGGCACTCCCAACGCGTTTGCGCTTCAGGGCGATTCAATGCGTCTATAAATGCACTGCCATGGTCGACAAGCCGATCGGCATGATCCTTCGCGAGCATCGCAAACGCAGCCGCGGCATTTTGACGATCCCTTCGGGACGAACCCGATAATGATTCTATCAACCGCTCGAACATCGCTTCGTTACCGAGCGCCTCCTCGGCAACCTCTTTTGCTCCCTGTGTCTTTTCGCTCACAGACTGCTCCTCCACGCTCGTACGAAATTATATACGTTTCTATTATACCCTTTCGTTGGAGCATTTTTTCCTTCGACGGGAATCGATACGTCCCCTTCTGCGGGCAGCACCGGGCCGCCGAGCGGTACGGGCGGCGCCGATCCCCCAGGGCTCCCGCCTGAAGCTCTGCCGCCCTGCCGCCCTGCCGCCGAAGATAGCCGTTCGGCGATGCGGATGACAGCGCGCCTCCGTGCCCGAAAACGAGAAAAGGGCCCCTCTCGGGACCCTCCGGCTCGTCGGCCGCGCACGATGCGCGGCACGGAATAGCGAAAAGCGCCCTCCGCGAGCGCGACGCCCTACCCTCCCGCAGCCTGACGCTGCAGTACTCTCGGCGATGGCGGGCTTAACTTCCGGGTTCGGAATGGGACCGGGTGATCCCCGCCTCCATGGTCGCGCTCGCGGGGGGCGCTCCCCCGCGGCTCCTGTATAAGAGCCGCCCGGTGCGGCGCCTCCGCGCCACCCTGGCGGTTGCACAGCGCTCGACACGATCGATCGCGAAGCTCGATACAGCCTCGAAGAATGATGCATACTGGAAGAAGAGCTCGGGCTATTAGTACCGCTCGGCTGAGGCGCTCGCACGCCTTACACCTGCGGCCTATCGACCTCATAGTCTATAAGGGCCCTTACCGAAAAGAGAACTCATCTTGGAGACGGCTTCCCACTTAGATGCTTTCAGCGGTTATCCGTGCCGAACGTAGCTAGGCAGCTGTGCCGTTGGTCGACAACTGCTGCACCAGAGGTCCGTCCACCCCGGTCCTCTCGTACTAGGGGCAGATCTCCTCAATTCTCTTACGCCTGCGGAGGATAGGGACCGAACTGTCTCACGACGTTCTGAACCCAGCTCGCGTACCGCTTTAAATGGCGAACAGCCATACCCTTGGGACTGACTTCAGCCCCAGGATGCGATGAGCCGACATCGAGGTGCCAAACCTTGCCGTCGATGTGGACTCTTGGGCAAGATCAGCCTGTTATCCCCGGAGTACCTTTTATCCGTTGAGCGACGGCCATCCCACATTGGGCCGCCGGATCACTAGAACCTGCTTTCGCACCTGCTCGGCGTGTCTGCCTCGCAGTCAAGCCCGCTTGCACTCTTGCGCTCTCGGGACGGTTGCCGACCGTCCTGAGCGGACCTTTGCGCGCCTCCGTTACATTTTAGGAGGCGACCGCCCCAGTCAAACTACCCGCCTGGCACGGTCCCCGAGCCGGATCGCGGCCTCGGGTTAGGTCGCCGGAACGACGAGGGCAGTATTCCAAGGTCGGCTCCACGGGAACTGGCGTCCCCGCTTCAAAGCCTCCTGCCTATCCTCTACGCGCCGAGCCAACGACCAATGCCAAGCTGCAGTGAAGGTTCACGGGGTCTTTCCGTCCTTCCGCAGGTAATTCGCATCTTCACGAATAATACAATTTCACCGGGTCCATGGTTGAGACAGCGCCCAAATCGTTACGCCATTCGTGCAGGTCGGAACTTACCCGACAAGGAATTTCGCTACCTTAGGACCGTTATAGTTACGGCCGCCGTTTACTGGGGCTTAGTTTCAGAGCTTCGCTTGCGCTAACCCATCCACGTAACCTTCCAGCACCGGGCAGGCGTCAGACCCTATACGTCGTCTTGCGACTTAGCAGAGTCCTGTGTTTTTGATAAACAGTCGCTTGGGCCGTTTCGCTGCGACCCCCGCACGCTCCAGACGCGAAGTCCTTCACCCGCAGGGGCACTCCTTCTCCCGAAGTTACGGAGTCAGTATGCCGAGTTCCTTAACCATGGTTCTCCCGATCGCCTCGGTATGCTCTACCCGCCCACCTGTGTCGGTTTTGGTACGGGCGCCGATGTCCCTTCCTAGAGGTTTTTCTCGGAAGCATGGGCTCGCCGACTTCAGCTAGTGCCTTCGTCTCGCGTCTCAGGATGCATGCCGCGCTGATTTCCATGCGCGACTCCCTACACGCTTTCACGGGGACGTCCAGAACCCCGCCCGGCTACCCTTCTCCGTCGCCCCTTCGGTATGACGGTCCATCGGCGGTACAGGAATGTCCGCCTGTTGTGCATCGGCTACGCCTTTCGGCCTCGCCTTAGCTCCCGACTGACCCTGGGAGGATTAGCCTTGCCCAGGAACCCTTAGGCTTGCGGCGGCGGCGTTTCTCGCGCCGCTCTCGTTACTCATGCCAGCATTCTCACTCCCGCGCGGTCCACGCAAGGTCACCCTTGCGCTTCGCCCCCCGCGGGAAGCTCCCCTACCACTGAAAATTCAGTCCGCCGCTTCGGTGCCGTGCTTAGCCCCGTGTATTGTCGGCGCATGTCCACTCGACCAGTGAGCTATTACGCACTCTTTAAATGCATGGCTGCTTCTAAGCCAACATCCTGGTTGTCTGGGCAGACGCACATCCTTTGCCACTCAGCACGGATTTAGGGACCTTAGCGGGCGGTCTGGGCTGTTTCCCTCTCGAGCACACAGCTTAGCCCACATGCTCTGACTCCCGGACTCTGATCCACCGGCATTCGGAGTTTGGTTCCTGTCGGTAGGCGGTGAAGCCCCCTCGAGGATCCAGTGCTCTACCACCGGCGGAGAACGTCCGAGGCTAGCCCTAAAGCTATTTCGGGGAGAACGAGATATCTCCGGGTTTGATTGGCCTTTCACCCCTATCCACGGGTCATCCCCTCCGTTTTCAACCGAAGTGGGTTCGGCCCTCCACGGGGTCTTACCCCCGCTTCAGCCTGCCCATGGATAGCTCACCCGGCTTCGCGTCTGCGGCATGCGACTCATGTCGCCATCTTAAAGGCTCGCTTTCACTGCGGCTCGTTTCACAACTTAACCTCGCCGCATACCGCAACTCGCTGGCTCATTCTACAAAAGGCACGCCGTCACACTGCATGAGTGCTCCGACTGCTTGTAGGCGCACGGTTTCAGGTGCTATTTCACTCCCCTCTCGGGGTGCTTTTCACCTTTCCCTCACGGTACTGGTTCACTATCGGTCACAGGAGAGTGTTCAGCCTTGGAGGGTGGTCCCCCCTGCTTCGCGCCGGGTTTCACGTGCCCGGCGCTACTCGGGATCAGGCTTCGGAGGGGGCGCGGTTGTGCGTACGGGGCTCTCACCCTGTTCCGCCGGCCTTCCCAGGCCGTTCCGCTACCGCACCCCTTTGTAACTCCGTCCATGGTTTTAAGGCCCATGGTGCAGCCGTCCCACAACCCCGCATGCAGCAACGCCCTTAAAGCTTACACGTGCATGGGTTTGGGCTGGTGCGCTTTCGCTCGCCGCTACTCGCGCAATCTCGGTTGATTTCTCTTCCTCCGGGTACTTAGATGTTTCAGTTCCCCGGGTTGTCGCCGCGCATCCTATTTTATTCAGATGCGGGCGGCAGGGCATGACCCCTGCCGGGTTCCCCCATTCGGAAATCTTCGGATCAAAGGGTGTTTGCCCCTCCCCGAAGCTTATCGCAGCTTGCCGCGTCCTTCGTCGACTTCCTGTGCCAAGGCATCCGCCGTGCGCCCTTGGTATCTTCTTCCGCAATCAATCTTCTTGCTTTGGATGGGTAATCCATATCGATGCTATCGCGATCGTGAAAGATGCGCGCTCGCTTCGGGGCGCGAGCCCCTCGGCGAGCGTCATCGTTTCGTTTCGTGTCATAACGCTATGCAACTGTCAAGGTGCGCGGGGCGGGAGCCCCGAAAGCCGGATGCTGAGA